>JBBAVV010000003.1:0-139445 GCA_040397545.1 Pirellulales bacterium | reverse complement strand
CCTGGCTCGAACTGGGACGCTCCCTGGCCACCTTCGACCCCCCCGCCGCCGTGGCGGCGCTGGAATCGGCGGTGGCCTACATGCCCGCCTCCGTGGAGGCCCGGGCGGAGCTGGCACGGGCCAGGGTAGGTGGGGGAGCGTCCCCACAGCCCTCGCCATGACCCCGCCAAGCAGCCTCTGCCGGGCCGGGGATTCAGCGCCGGCCGAGCGCTGAAGGACGCTTGCGCGGACGGCGTTCGAGGGGGATCAGTACGGTGGCGTCGATGTCGTCCTCGAAGGGATCGAAATCGCCGTCGAACGGTCCGAAAACCCGTGGACCCTGTGTGCTGGGGTGCATGATCGCCGCTGGGTGTGAGGAAAAGGGTGCCCCTCCAATCAACCCAGGGGACGGGACAGAATCAAATAACGCCCGGCGCGGCCGCGAGACCCCTGTTTCCAGCCCCCGGCCGGCGCAGAAACCGGCCCCAACACACCCCTCTTTGAAGGGGTGTTTGTCGGCCGGGCGGGGGCGGGGAACCCTGCCGGGGAAGGCATGGCCGCAGCCGCTCGTTCGGACAACGATCCCCTATACTCACCCTCCTTTCCAACCTCCGACCCCCGTTCCAACCAACCCCATCCATGGCCAGCACCACCGCACCCACCATCCCGCAGGATCCTTGGTTCCAGGACCGCTTCGCCGAGCGTATCGGTGGAGCCCAGTACGGCAAAGGGAACGAGATCTACAAGTTCGAGCTCATCAAGCGGGCCAAGCGGAAGGCCATCGCCGACCATCCGGAGCGGCGGATGCTCGACTTCGGGATCGGCGAGAACGACGAGATGGCCCCTGAAGCTGTCCGAGCGGTGATGCACAAGGAGATCGACCGCCCCGAGAACCGGGGCTATGCCGACAACGGCATTGCCCAGTTCAAGGAGGCCGCCGCCGCGTTCATGGAGCGGGAGTTTGGCGTCACGCTCGACCCCGTCACCGAAGTCAACCATTGCATCGGCTCGAAGACCGCCTACTCGATGCTCCCCGCGGCCTTCATCGACCCGGGTGATGTGACGCTCATGACCGTCCCCGGCTATCCGGTCGCTGGCACGGCCACGCGCTGGTTCGGCGGCACGGTCCACCGGCTGCCACTGGTGGCGGCGAACGACTTCTACCCCGACCTCGACGGCATCCCGGCCGACGTCCTCGCCCGGACGAAGCTCCTCGTCCTCTGCTACCCCAACAGCCCCACCGGCAAGGCCGCGACCCGCGATTTCTATGCCCGCGTCGTCGAATGGGCCCACCGGCACCGGGTGATCGTCATCCAGGACGCCGCCCACATCATGCTCTCCTACGATCAGGAGCCGCTGTCGTTCCTGTCGGTCGACGGGGCGAAGGAGGTGGGGGTCGAGGTCCACTCGATGTCGAAGGGCTTCCACATGATCGGCTGGCGGCTCGGCTGGGTGTGCGGCCACGAGCGGATCGTCCGCGCCTTCGCCGACGTCAAAGACAACTGCGATTCGGGGCAGTTCATGGCGATCCAGAAGGCCGCCGCCGCGGCGCTGGCCGATCCGGCCATCCCCCGGCAGGTGCGGGAGAAATACCGGCGTCGCCTCGAGAAACTCGTCAGCGTGCTCCGCAGCGTGGGATTTGACTGCGCCGTCCCCGGCGGGACCTACTTCCTCTACACGAAGTCGCCGCAGGGGGCGGGGGACCGGTCGTTTGCGAGCGCCCAGGAGGCAAGCCAGTTTCTGATCCACGATCTCTCGATGTCGACCGTGCCGTGGGACGACTGCGGCGCCTACCTCCGCTTCAGCGTCACCTACGAAGCCGCCGACGAGGAGACCGAGGACGACCTGATGGCCGAAACCCACGCCCGCCTCACCCGTGCCCGACTCAAGTTTTGAATGGTCCCGGTCTGGAAAGCCTTTGGAGCACCCCATGCCTGCCTCGTTCTCCCGGCTCCTGTTCATCGCCGTCGTCGTCTCCCTCTTCACCGGGTGCGGCGCGAAAAGCGCGAAGAAGGGGGGGGGGATGACCGTCCAACAACGCCTCGAGAAGGCGGAGAAGGAACCGACCCCCGAGAAGCAGGCGGTCGGCTATCTCCGCGCCGCCCGGTTCCAACTCGCCTCCGGCGACACCTCCGGGGCCCGTGATTCGGCGCGGATCGCCTTCGACCGTCTCAAGGGGGATGGCGATGCCAACACCTTCGCCCCCCGGCTGGTCGACGTCGGCGGGTTCCTCGCCGAGCTCGGCGACAAGAAGCCGGCGAAGGAAGCGATCCTGCGGGCGGCCGAGCTCTCCGCCGGGGTCGCCGACGCGGTCCGCCGCACGAAGATCCTCGCCGATGCCGGCGCGGTGGCGGGAGAGAAGGGGAAGGGGATCGGCGATGCCGCGCTCGCCAAGGATCTCCTCACCCAGGCGATCACGATGGCCGACTCGGTCGAGGAGCGGTTTCGCGCCGAGGCGCTCGCCGCGGTGGCGCTGGGGTGCACCCGCGCCGGTCAGGCCGATGCGGCCGCCGAGCTCGTCGGCAGGCTCGAGGAGAGTGCCAAGGCGCTCGAGGAGCCGAGGGCCAAGGCCGAGGGGCTCGCCGCCGCCGCCAGCGTCCGCTCCGAGACGGGAAAAAAGGACGAGGCCGCCGCGCTCCTGACGGAAGCAGCCGCTGCCGCCAAGTCGATCGAGCGGCCCGAGGGGCGGGCCTACGCGCTCCTCGCCGTCGCCAACGCCACGGCGTCCTGCGGCGAAAAAAAGCAGGCCCTCGCGCTCCTCCAGGAAGCCGACAAGGCGGCCAACAAGGTCTCCGATCCGGCCCAGCAGAAGACGGCGATGGACAAGGTGCGGACGGCGATCGCCGAGCTCGAGAAGTCAGCCTCATGAGGTTCGGCTGCGGATCGATTGAACGAGTCTTCGAGCCGTCTCCATCGGCAAAACCATGTGCAAGAGGTCGTCCTTGAGGCTCCGGAAGCCAAAATGCCCGTAGAACGTTCTCGCCGCATCGTCCTTTGCATCGACCTCGATCACAGCTGCAGCAATCGTGTCGGCTCCGGTCACGGCAATGCGTAGGGCGTGAACGAGCAGGATGCCGCCGATCCCTTGCCCTTGCCAGCCGCGATCGACTGCCAGCCGTCCCAAAAGCGTGGTTGGCAGCGGCATCCTGGCGGGAAGTCGTCCCGGCTCGGGCAGCACGCTGACCTGCAGTCTGCCTGCGGCGAGTGTGAAGAAGCCAGCAACCGTGCCGCTGTCCGTCGCGAGAACGTATCCGCGAGTCAAATCCCTGCGGCCGTGTTGCCCAAGACTCGTGCGGAGAACCGCCTTGAGCTCAGCAACCCCGCAGTCGAACTGGCTCCGGTCGTGTTTCCGCTTGTCGAACGGCTCCAGCCGGAGCGGTCTTTTGGTAGCGATCGACGACGTCATTCCGTCGCCGCTCGGCCTCGGCAGGCTCGTCGCCGTCGAAGACGCGACGGAGGTCGCGGGCCACTTCCGAACGTCTGGCCATCTTGGGCACTCGCTTTTGCGCTTGAGATCGTATGGGATTGGTACCGCTGCCACGGCACCCCAGTCATGACGGCCTGCCGGGCGGCCTTGAGCCGGGCTTCTCATCGGCTCGAAATCTCATCCCATCACTCGCCGTCCTCATGGTCGCCAACAGAAGTGACTGTCTCGCCGTGCCGCCGAGCCTGCTCGAATAGCTTCTGCAGCATGCCGAGCTTCGTGCGTACTTCGCTCTCGGCCGCCGGCGTGAGGACGACATACGGAACCAGGCGGTGCAACTCTCCCTTTTTGAGCAGCATGCCCCCGCCCAACTTCTGCGCGAGTCGGCGGAAGAATTCCTCAGCCGTGGAACTTAGCTTGCGACGCTCAGTCTGGGCCTCCCAGATGAGTCTAGCCGCATCTGCGGGTGATCCGCGCCATGTGTCGTAGTTTGCTTGGTCACCATCGAAAACAAGATCCTTGAGGGTTTCCGCCAGAGCTTCGTCGACCGAGACACGAGCCACCTGCGTGAACAGATCGTCGGCTGGGTACTGTCGGTAACAGTAGGTGCGCAAAACCTCCGGTGTGATGCAGTAGTTCTCCACTTCGTACCTCCGCCAGTAGCGTATCTTCAACAGGCCTTGTTCGCCGTCCTGGCGGTTGTGGCCATCGTTATCGAGTATCGCCAGGCCTTGGAGGCTGGGAAGCAGGTGGCGTAGGCCGTTGAAATGCTGCTGGGGCGTCAGGCCAAAGCCGCCTTCCACGCGCTCAAGCTCGGCATCCACGTCCTGGAGTGGATAATTGTTCTGAACGTAGAAGCTGTTCACTTGCTCATCCCACACGTCTGCGACCGGGTGCTTCATATGCGTGGCCAGTGCGCGCAGCATGTCGAGGTCGGTTCCTCCTTCGACGTACAACACGTAACCCCGCTCTCGTGCCTTGACGTAATTGTCAGCACCGAAATGCTTGAGGCTGTTGCGGATATCCTGCTTTCTCGCCAGATCGTCGGCCCGTCCTTCCAGCAGCAGCGTGAGATTGGTGTTCAACGCCTCATCGAGGATCACCTCGGAGTGGGTCACCATGACAACTTGCGAGCCGTTCTCACTGGCGATGTCCCGTAGAAGTACATACACCTGCTTCTGCCGTAAGATTTCCAGGTGCGCGTCAGGTTCGTCCACAAGCAGCACGCTTCGCTTGTGCGAGTAGAGGTAGGCGAAGATCAGCAGCATCTGCTGAAAACCCCGCCCCGACGACGCGACATCCAGAAGCTCTTTCACCCCAGGCTGGCGGTACAGCAGCTCAATGCTGCCGCGTGTGGTTTCCAGCGGTTCCGTCAGCTCCACGTTAAACAGGCGCTGCAACAGACTGGCGACTCGTTGCCAGTCTTCGCGGGACTGAGTGAGGACCATGAGGCAGAGGTTGCGTAGCACCTGCGCCGTTTGTCCTTGGCCGAGCAACACATCCACAGCGCCAGGTTTCAGGATTTTCTCCTCAGTCTCCAGTCCCGACATCGGGTACAGCAATTCCACCTCCAAGCCTGCGGCGTGAGCGATCAGTGGCAGGTCGCTCAGCACTACTTCATCGGGCGTGCAGTAGACGAGCTCGTCTCCCTGGCTACGAAAGCGGATCGGCACCGCGCGGATCGCCCCATTGAACTCCACACCGACCGTGATCGTCATGTGGATGTCCTTGGTGCCCTTTCGTACCCGGGTGTTGTGCCAGAAGAACCGGGTGCGCGTAACGGGCACGGCAACGATGTTGAGCCGGTTGAGGGCGGTGGCTGTGCGTTCCTTGGCGGAAGAATCCTTGCGAACGTCGTACCAGGTGCGCAAGGCCTGCGACCACAGCGCTAACGCCTGGATGGCGCTGGTCTTGCCGCAGTTGTTCGGGCCGATCAGCACGGCGGGGTGGTCGAGCTCAATACGCTGTTTTTCACCGAATCGCTTGAAGTTTTCGATCTCGAGGTAGTGCAGCAGGCGCATGGTCAGGCGCTTCCTAAGATGTTGTTGAGTTGTCAGCCACGGCGCGGCTTGTCGGGCTTTTCCTTGGCGGCCGTGACGGTTTTCAGGGCGGCTAGGGCAAGGACGCGCGCCTCGGCGTGGTCGACGATTTTCTTCGGATAGGTCTTGCCGAGAGTGATCCCGGCCCGGGCGAGCGTCGTCGCGTCGGCATCCCCGGGGGCATGGATGTCGGCGGCCGGCAGGCGGCCGAGCTCGGGGACAAACGTCCGTACGTAGGCCCCCTCGGGATCGAAGCGCTCCCCTTGGGTCTGCGGGTTGAAGATCCGGAAGTAAGGGGCGGCGTCGGCGCCGCATCCACCGGCCCACTGCCAGCCGAGGGTGTTGGCGGCGAGGTTGGCATCGACGAGCGTGTCCCAAAACCACCGCGCGCCGACCAGCCAACTGACACGCAGATCCTTGACGAGGAAGCTCGCCACGATCATCCGCACCCGATTGTGCATCCAGCCGGTCTGCCACAGCTGCCGCATCCCGGCATCGACGACCGGGTAGCCGGTCTGCCCGCGCTGCCACGCCCGTAGCCCGACAGGATCGTCGACCCAGGGGAAGCGGGCGTAGTCGGAGCGCAGGGGCTCCTGGGGGGTGTGGGGGAAGTGGTAGAGGAGATGGGTGGCAAACTCGCGCCAGCCGAGCTCCCGCAGATAGGTCTCGGCGCCGCCGCGCTCGATCCTTGCCGCCGGCCGGCCGCCGACGGCGGCGCGGACCGCATGCCACACGCGCCGCGGCGAGATCTCGCCGAAGTGGAGATGGGGGCTCAAGGCACTCGTGCCGTCGTGGTCGGGGCGGTCGCGATCGGTGTCGTAGCGGTCGAGGTGCTCGAGGAAGCGGTCGAGCCGACCGGCGGCGGCGGTCTCGCCGGGCGTCCACCGCTCGCGCATCGCTGCCGCCCAGTCGATCGCGGGAAGAAGGTCCAACGCGGCGATCGGCACGCTCTTGGTCGCCTTGCCGACCGGCTTGGCCGCCAGAATTTTCGCTGGCGCGGCTTCCGGCTCAGCCGGCTCGTCGCGCGCAAGCAGCGCCCGCCAGAACGGCGTGAACACCTGATAGGGCTTCCCCTCCTTCGTCGCCACATGGACCGGCTCGAAGAGCTGGCCACCATTGAAGCTCTCGGCAACGAGCCCCTCGCGCTTCAGGGCCTCCTTGATGGCCGTGTCGCGGCCGATCACGGCCGGCTCGTAGCGACGGTTCCAGGCGACATGCGTGGCGCCGTACTCCCGCGCCACGGCGAGGAGCGTCGCGAGCGACGGCCCACGCCGGATCAGGAGCGGCGCCCCCTTCTCCGCAAGCGCCGCCGCAAACTGTTCGAGGGCGCCATGGAGCCACCACCGGCTCGCGGCCCCCGGCTCCCACGGCGCTTCTTCCTCTGGGGCATGGATGAAGAGGGGCACGATCGCCCCGCGGGCGACCGCGGCCCGCAAGCTCGGTTGGTCGTCGAGCCGGAGGTCGTTGCGAAACCAGACAATCGTGACGTGCGGCATGGCAGTTAGCGTCTCACGAACCAGATGCTGCGAAAGCGTGTCGGGCTGCCGTGATCCTGGAGGAAGAGCGGCCCGCGACCGGTCTCGAGGAGCGTCTTCTCCACGCCCCGCAGATGGTCGGTGACGCCGTATTTGTAGGGGATGTAGGGGGATCGCGGCTCGTCAAACTCGACGCCATCCTGGACCTTCTGGCCGTTGAGCCAGGCGATGATCGACCCGGGCCGCGTCACCTTTCCATCGGCGGCGCGGCGCGGGGCGGTGTAGCGGATGTCGTACACCTGCCACTGGCCGGCCGGTCGGGCGGCATTCACCAGCGGCTTGGCGAAGCGGTAGAGGCTTCCTTCGTCCTGGTCGGTGACCGGATCGATGCCAGCCGAGTCGTAGATCTGCATCTCGAACCAGCCGTGGAAATAGAGGCCGCTATTGCCGTGGGCCTGCGGATCGACGACGAACTCGGCATGGAGATCGCAATCCTCGAAGGTGTCGATCGAGTGGACATGATTGGCATGTCCCTCGGTGCGCGTGACGACGAGCTCGTCGCCGTCGTGTTGCCAGTCGGTCGGCCCGCCATTCATTCCCACCAACCGCGGCTCGATCCCCGCCCCGAGAACGACGACGGCCCCGGCCGGCGCCTCGACCGGCAGCCGATCCTGCCGCGGCGCGAAGTCGTCGGCCTGGGCCGATCGTTGGCTTGCCAAAGGGCCCACTGCCGCGAAGCCGAGGCCGAGCACGGCTGTGCCGACAAGCCGGATGAAACGGGTCGACATTTGATCGAGCCTCCATCAGGGTGGGGAAGATGGGCAACGGCGGCGGAGAAAATAGCCCCCCCGCGAACCAGAATCTTGACATCGACCGGGGATTGCCGAACGATGGCGTCCGGCGGAGGAGACGATCCAGCTCTGGGGGGAACGAACGAGCGATGGCCGATCAATGGTACGTCCGAAAGGGCGGAAAGAAACATGGCCCGTTCACCAACGAGCAACTGAAGAAGCTCGCCGCCACCGGGAAGATCGACCGCACCGACCAGCTCTGGAAAGAGGGGATGGAGAAGTGGGTGCCCTGTTCGTCGGCGAAGGGGCTGTTCGTCGCCGCCGCACCCGCCAGCCTCGCCCCGCCGCCGCCGGCCTTCGACAATCCCCTCGCAGCCCCCGACAGCAACGATCCGACCGCCGCATTCTCCGGATTCGAGATGCCGGCCTACGTGCCGACGCCGGAGGAGCCGCCGCCGCCGAAGCCGATCGAGGCGGCACCGAACTACAAGCCGATCAAGGCGGCGAAGCGGCTGAATTACGCGGGGCTCGGCGCACGATTCGTCGCGATGTTCCTCGATTCGCTGCTGTTCTCGATTCCGGTCCTGATCCTCGTTTTCGTCCTCGTGGTGCGCGGCACCGATCGGCAGGACATTCAGAAGCTCGCCATCCTCCTCCAAATGTGCATGCCCATCGTGACGGTGGCGTACGGGACACTGATGGAGGCGGGACGCGACGGCGCCACGCTCGGCAAGCGAGCGATGTCGATCCGCGTCACAGACCTCGAGGGACGGCCTATCGGCCTCGGCAAGGCGCTGCTGCGGAACGTCGGCAAAGCCGTCCCGATGGTCCTCTTCGTCGGCGCCATCCTCGTGCTGATCCTCCCTAGGAAACAAGGCGCCCACGATCTCATCTCCGGCACGGTCGTCGTGAAGACATGATTCGATCTCCTTCCGCAACCCACCGGCTGATCTGGCTGACCACCGCGGCACTGGCCGGAGCCCTTGTCAGCCCCATCCTCTCGGCTCCGGCCCGTGCCGAGACGCCGCGCGCCGAGCTCGGGAAGCGGCTGCGGCGGTTCGAGATCGCCTGGCAAAAAGCCGATGGGGAGCGGCGGGCCGCCGCCGTCGCGCCAATGACGGCGGCGGTGCGGAGCTTCTTCACGCTCCAGCTTCAGGCCGCCGCCAGGCACCTCGACGGGGCCTGGTACGCGGTGCGCCCCGGGGATGCGCCCGATCCGGCCGAGCGCGCGGCGATCGCCACCGCCGTGACCGCGACGCCGCTCCTGGCCGACACGACGGCAGAGACCCTCTCGCTGGCGTTCGAGCCTTTGTATGAGGTGGAGCGCGACGTCGCCGCAGCGCCGTCCCGGCTGCGGCTCTCGATCGTCGATGGCGCCGGGGAGACGCGCGCCCAGCGGCAGGGCGACTGGGCCGAAACCGGCGGCATGATCCAGTGGCAGACCGGCCCGCTCCCGGCAGGGGATCTGACGCTCGTCGTCGAATGGCTCGACGAACAGGAGTCGATCGAGATCACCCGGATCGGGCTGTCGCGGGTCGAGCGGCTCCGCGAACAACTCGACGCCCTCGCTACCGCGGCCAACACCTGGCCCGAAGCGACGCCGCCGACCGTCCGCGCAACCTTCGCCGCGCTCCTCCCGCTCTTCAAAGCCCTGGCCGATGGGCGCGGGCAGGAGACCGACTTCCCCGCCGCCCGGCTCCTCCGCTTCGCCGAAGGATTGCGGGCCGGAGCGGGCCTGCCGGCCGACACGATTCGGGAAGCGGCGCGGAGCGGCGACTTGTGGCTCACGCTCTCCACCGGCCGCGGTGAGGTGCCGGTGCGGCTCCGCGCGCCGGCCGACGCTGCCGGCCCCCTCCCGGTGCTCTTTCTCCACCACGGCGCCGGCGGCAGCGAGAACATGTTTTTCGACACCTGCGGCGCCGGCCGCGCGGCCGCCCTCGGGATCGAGCGCGGCTGGCTCGTCGTCGCTCCGCGCCAGGGGCTCTTCGGCCTGGCACTCGACGTCGAGGAGATGCTCGAGCTCCTCGGAGATTCGTTCGAGATTGACACGTCGCGCGTGTTTCTCGTCGGCCATTCGATGGGGGCCGGGCAGGTGGCGAAGCAGGTGGGGCTCCATCCCGAGACAGTGGCCGCCGCGGTCGCGCTCGGTGGCGGCGCGGCGGCTCCGGGGGGGGAGAAGGCGCAGCGCGTTCCCTGGTTGGTCGCGGCGGGTACCGCCGACTTCGGCCGCCCCGGCGCGGCGGCCCTGGCCAAGCGCCTCGAAGCGGCAGGGGCCACGGTCGACTTCCGGGAATACCCCGATGTCGAACACATGGTGATCGTCCAGGCCGCCCTCGACGACGTCTTCCGATTTCTCGACACGGTCGCTGCCGGCCGGCCTTGAGCCGCGCCGGGCCGCCCCTTCGTCAGGCGAGGAGATCCGTGACGACGTGGCCATGGACGTCGGTGAGCCGGAAATCGCGCCCCTGGGAGCGGATCGTGAGCCGGAGGTGGTCGATGCCGAGGAGGTGGAGGAGCGTGGCGTGGAGGTCGTGGACCGTGACAGGGTTCTCGACGACGCCGTAACCGAGGTCGTCGGTCGCACCGTGGCTGATCCCCCCCTTGATGCCGCCGCCGGCCAGCCACATCGAAAACGCCTTCATGTGGTGGTCGCGACCGTTCCCCTGGGCCATCGGCGTCCGCCCGAACTCCGTCCCGAAGACAACGAGCGTCTCGTCGAGCATCCCCCGCCGCGCCAGATCCTCGACGAGCGCCGCAGCGCCCCGATCGACCTCCGCCGCCGTCCCCTTCACATGCTCCTGGACGGCGCCGTGATGATCCCAGTCGCGGTGATAGAGCTGGATGAAACGGACGCCCCGTTCGGCGAGCCGCCGGGCGAGGAGGCAGTTGGAGGCGAACGATCCGTCGCCCCCCTTCGTGCCGTAGAGCTCGAACGTTTCGGCCGTCTCATCGGAGAGATCGAGGAGCCCCGGCACGCTCGACTGCATCCGGAAGGCGAGCTCGTACTGCGCGAGCCTGGCAGCGATCTCCGGATCGTCGACGACCTCGTTGTGGAGGCCGTCGAGCCTCGTGACCGCGTCGACGACCGCGCGCTGGCCGTCGAGCCCCACCGGCGGCTTGACGTACAGGACGGCGTCTCCCTTGGAACGGAACTCGACCCCCTGGAACCGGCTGGGGAGAAGGCCCGAATGCCACTGCCGCGCGGCGATCGGCTGCCGCTGGCCGTAGTTGCCCGTGCTCACCATGACGATGAAGCCGGGGAGGTCGTGGGCGTCGCAGCCGAGGCCGTACCACAGCCAGCTCCCCGCCGCCGGCCGCCCCGGCACCATGGCGCCGGTGTTCATGAAGGTGTGGGCGGGATCGTGGTTGATCGCCTCGGTGTGGAGGCTCTTCACGATCGCGATTCGGTCGGCGATCCGCGCGGAGATCTCCGGGAAGATCGTACTGATCTCCTGGCCGCTGTTTCCCACCTTGTGGAACGGATGCTGGGGACCAAGACACTTGAGCGCCTGCCCCTGGAGCTGGGCGATCTGCTGCCCCTTGGTGAAGCTCTCCGGCATCGGCTCGCCATTCATGGCGGCGAGCTTCGGCTTGTGGTCGAAGGTGTCGAGGTGGGTCATGCCGCCGGCCATGTAGAGCCAGATCACCCGCTTCGCTCGCGGCGGCACATGGTACGGCCGGATCACCCCCGGCCACCGGGCCAGATCCTCCCCGGTCGGCGCGGCGGCCCGGGCCTCCCCCCGGCCCCCGAGGAGCGAGCCAAGGGCGAGAGGCCCGAGCCCGCCGGCAGCCCGGGCGAGGAACGCACGCCGGGCCGGGTCGAGCCCTGCGGGGAGGGGGCCGGATCGCGGATCGAAGGGGCTCACGGTGTCAGTTCCTCGTGTAGGTTTCCTGCATGTTGAGCACGGCCCGGGCGGCGGTCGTCCAGGCGGCAAGCTCGATCGGATCGAGACCTGCCGGCACCGGGTGCGCACCGATCGAGAGGAGCTTTTCAGCCGCCCCGGCAACGGCGGCAAACCGGGCCCGTTCGGCCGTCGCCAGTTCCGCGACGACCGCCACTTCCCGCTCCGTGGGAATCCGCCCCACGGCACGACGAAGAAGGAAGCGTGCCCGCGCGAGAGGATCGGGCCCCGCCTCGGCCATCGATTTGGTCGCCAGGGCGCGCGCTGCCTCGACATATTCGGGATCGTTCAGAAGCACGAGGGCCTGGAGCGGCGTATTTGACCGGGGGCGCCGCGCGGTGCATTCCTCCCGGCTGGGGGCATCGAAGACCATCAGCGCCGGATGGAGGTATTGCCGCTGCCAGTGGGTGTAGAGGCCGCGCCGGTAGAGGCTCTCCCCCTGATCGGCCTGCCAGGTGCGCTGTGGGAAGTTCAGATAATCCCAGTAGCCCTCCGGCTGGTAGGGCTTCACGCTCGGGCCCCCCACCGTGCGCACGAGCAAGCCCGCCGCCGACAGTGCCGTGTCGCGGACCATCTCCGCCTCGACCCGAAGCCGGTTCTGCCGAGCGAGGAGCCGATTCTCCGGATCGCGCTCGATCGCCTCGCGCGGTGCGGTGCTGCTTTGACGGTAGGCCCGGCTCGTGACGATCTCCCGGAGAACCGCGCGGAGGTTCCAGGGGGTGCCCGGAGGCTGCGCGGTGCCATCCCGCAGTTCGCAGGCGAGCCAATCGAGCAGCTCGGGGTGGCTCGGCGGCTCCCCCTGGGCGCCATGGTCGTCGAGCCGACGGGAGAGCCCCTGGCCAAAGCAGATCGCCCACAGCCGGTTGGCGAGGACGCGCGCGACGAGGGGATTGGCAGGCGCGGTCATCCACGCGGCGAGATCGAGACGGGTGGGGCGCGGGGGGGGCGCGGCTGCGGCAGCGGCCGCCGCTCCGGAGAGGAACGCCGGCGCGGAAGGCACCACGACGTCGCCGGAGCGATCCATCCAATTCCCGCGGGGAAGGATCCGCACCGGGCGCGGCTCGACTGCCACCGTCACCGGGATGTAGGGGAGGCGATCGACGAAGTCCTTGCGGGCCCGCTGCGCCGCGGCGAGCGCTTCGCGCTGGCCGGAGAGCTCCGGGGCGCTCGCCCGGAAACGCTCGACCAACAGCGCCGTCTCTTCGGCCGACCGCTCGGCCGCCGGCTTGCCACTGGCGATCCGAACCGGCTCCGGGTGGAGGCCGGGGCCGGGATCGTCGGTCGGCTCGGCCGCCACCGCCAGGCGGAACCGCCCCACCTGGTAGCCGACCGGATGGTGCTGCTCGATCGTGACCACCAGGAGCGTGTCGGCGGGAATCCCGATCGGTGTGTCGGCACGGACGATGAGCCACTGGTCGCGCCCCACCTCCTCGTGGATCGCCCAGCCGACGTTGTCGCCGCTGTGGCGGCCGTCGATGGTATAGGCCGCCAGCCACTTCCCCGACGGCGTGATGTCGCCCACCACCGACTGCTCGAAGCTCGCCAGGGCGCGCGTGAGTGGCACGGGCTTGTCGTCGGCGAGCCCCTTCGCCTCCTTCCCGGCGGCGGCACTGCGGAGGGCGAGCGTCACCTCGGAGACGACAAAGTTGCCATTGTCGGCCCGCCCCGGGCCCTTGTTGGGGAGGCTGTCGTGCGTCAGGGCCTCGAGCCGGAGGCCGACAAAAGGCCCCGGGGGAAGCTCGAAGACGAGCGTCGTGTCGCCAACGTCAGGGCGCGGGCCGGAGGCGAGCACCGAGCGGTCGTCCTGGAGGGCGAGGGTGGCGCCACCGCTGGCGGCGCTGGTCAGCGGTGCGAGCGTCTTCCAGGGATCCTGCTTCACCCGTTCGATCCAGGCCTCCCGCGCGGCTGCGAGGGAGGGCGTGTCGGTGTCGAGATCGCGCTTCGCCGTGGCGACACGCTCGTCGAGCGCGGCAAGCTCAGCTGCCTGGAGCGGCGTCGTGAACAGCTCCATCCGTCCCCACGCCTTGTCGCGCCCCTGGCCGATGTCGTAGACGCCGCGCTCCTCGATGTCGGCAAAGTAGGCCGCCATCGAGTAGAAGTCGCGCATCGTGAACGGGTCGTACTTGTGGTCGTGGCATTCGGCGCAGCCGAGCGTCGAGCCGAGCCAGGCCCCCGAGACGTCGCGCACCCGGTCGGAGGCATACTTGAGGAGGTATTCCTCGGCCTGCGCCCCCCCTTCGGCACTCATCATCCCGAGCCGGTTGTAGGCCGCGGCGACGCGCTGATCGAGCGTATTGCCGGGGAGGAGATCGCCGCCGAGTTGCTCGCGCGTAAAGCGGTCGAACGGCATGTTCTCCGCGAACGCCCGGATCACCCAATCGCGGTAGGGCCACACCGTCACCTCCTGGTCGCCGTGGTAGCCGACCGAATCGGCGTAGCGCACCAGATCGAGCCACCACGCCGCCATCCGTTCGGCATGGGCGGGGCTGGCGAGGAGCCGATCGACGAAGCGCTCGAAAGCCTCGGGGGAGGGATCGGCCAGGAAGGCATCGATCTCGGCCGGTTCCGGGGGGATGCCGGTGAGATCGAGGGAGACGCGGCGGGCAAGCGTCGCCCGATCGGCCTCGCCGGCGGCCGCGAGCCCCGAAGCTGCCAGCTCCCTGCCGATGAAGGCATCGACCGGCAGCCCGGCTGCCGGAGGCACCGGGCGGACGAGCGGACGGTAGGCCCAATGCCCCTCGTAGGGGGCGCCGGCGGCGATCCAGGCTGCGATCGAGTCGCGCTGCTGCGGCGTGACCACCTTATTCGTGCCGGGAGGGGGCATGACGACGTCGGGATCGGTGGAGCGGAGCCGCTCGAGGAGCACGCTTGCCTGTGGATTGCCTGGCACGATCGCCGGGCTGCCGTCGCGCGGCGCGGTGGCCCCCTCGAGGGTGTCGAGCCGCAGATCGGCCTGACGGTTGGCCGCATCGGGCCCGTGGCAGGCGAAGCAGGCATTGGCGAGGACCGGAAGGACGTCGCGGTCGAAGCGGACAGCCGCGGGAGCCGGCGCTTCAGCGGCACGCGCCCCCTTCCCGGCGAGCATGCCGACACCGGCCGCGATCAGCAGCGCGGCCACCCGGCCCGCCCGTTGAACCGTTCCCTGCCCGAGCATGGCCATGCCGCGACGCTCCTTCAGAAAAAACCCCTCACCTCGCCAAACCATGATTGTCGCTCCGCTGCCGCGCGGGTTGCAACTCCGTCGCCGGCCCAGGGTAGGGCGCGTGCGGCGGCCGGGTGGGGCCACGCGCGTCCGCTTGACCGGAAGGGGATCAACTATGCTTGGAGGCCCTGGTCGCCCCCTCCCCTTGGTCTGGAGCGAGTCATGTCTGGTTGCAGCGAAATCGGCGCGGCGCGTGATCGATTCCATCGTCGCCATCTGCTCCACAGCGGCCTGGGGGGGATGATTGGCCTCTCCCTCCCGGCACTCCGTCGGCTTCAGGCGGAGAGCATGGCTGCCGGTTCGTCCTCCAAGACAGCGGCCGTGATCTACGTCGAATTGGCCGGCGGACCCGCTCAACACGAGACCTACGACCCCAAGCCCCGTGCGACGGCCGAAGTCCGCGGGCCACTGCGGGCCATCCCTACGAATGTCCCGGGGATCGAGTTCAGCGAGCTCATGGCCGAGCAGGCCAAGATCGCCGACAAGCTCGCCATCATCCGTTCGGTCACCCACAACTCGGGGAGCCACGAGACCAGCGCCCACCTGGCGCAGACCGGCTGGTACCTGCGCAACAACCAGAGCCGGCAAAACGAGATGCCTTGCGTGGGCGCGGTGGCGGCTCATCTCCGTGGCAGGAACAGGCCCGGCCTGCCGGCGTTCGTCGCAATCCCGAGGGGCATGCGGTTCGGTGGCGCTGCCTGGCTCGGCGCGGGATTCGCGCCGTACGAGACCGTCAATGATCCCAACAAGACCCCCTTCACGGTGCCGAACATCAGCCTTGCACGGGGGCTGACCCCCGAGCGGCTCGCCGATCGGCAATCGCTCCTGGCAGAGCTCGACCAGGCCCGACACCTCCGCGACACGGCGGGGACAGTGCTGGCGATGGACACGCTCGCCGACGAAGCCTTCGAGATGCTCACCGGCGATGGTGCCCGCAGGGCCTTCGACATCGACCAGGAGGATGCCAGAATCCGCAAAGTCTACGGGCGGAACCCCGTCGGACAGAGCATGCTCCTCGCGCGGCGCCTCGTCGAGCACGGGGTGATGTTCGTCACCGTGCGAGTCCCGGGCTGGGATGATCACAAAGACATCGAGAAATCGATGCGCGGCAAGGGCGGGCGCTACGATCAGGCGATCGCGGCCCTGGTGGGTGATCTCGGCGAGCGTGGCCTCGACCGGGATGTGCTCGTCGTGGCGATGGGGGAGTTCGGACGGACCCCGAAGGTCAACAAGACGGCCGGCCGTGATCACTGGGGGAGAGTGATGAGCGTTCTCGTGGCAGGCGGGGGATTGAAGATGGGGCAGGTGATCGGCGCCACCGATGCCAACGGGGCGGCAGCGAATGCCGCCCCCTACCGACCGCAGCATGTCCTGGCGATGATCTACCGTCACCTCGGCATCAATCCCGATACCACGCTCGACGACAATACCGGCAGGCCCTGGCACCTCCTCGCGGAGCGGGGCCTGATCCGGGAACTGGTGTAGTCGCCCCGGGGCTGCGCCCGCGCCGCTCACCACTCGATGACGAGCGTGCCGGCGCGACGGGCCCCGTCCTGACCGGGGACGGTGACCGTCAAGCAACCGGTGGCCAGGAGGCGGGCCTCGATCGGCAGTCCATTCCAGACGACTGCATGCGGGAGCCGCGTCACACGCGTCAGGATCAGCCGGCTCGGCTCCTCCGGCCAGAGCATGACCTCGACGGTGGTCGCGGCGGCGGTGGAGGTCGCGCGGCGCACCACACCGGGAAGATGGAGGACGTGGCCGGCTGAATCCGTCGGGCTCCCGGTGAGGCGCGTCGCCGTCACCAGCGGCGTGGCCTCGAAGGCCTCGGCGAGCGTCGCCTGGACCGTGGCCGGGTTGATCGCCGGCCCGGCGCCGCAGTTCGATCCGAACAGCCAATAGTCGGGGAGGAGGCCACCGCGACCGGCCGCGTCATCGATCGGGAACGTCATCTGCAGTCCGCTCCGCGTGATCCCGCGGGCGAGCGTCTGCCAGGGCTCTGCGGCGGCGCCGTCGGTGGCGCGGGTGAGGTCGTGGAGGGCGCCGGCATAGACCAGCCCGCACCACTGCACCGGCTGCCCGATCCACACCGGCGCCACCCAATCGGTGGCCCCGAGAACCCCGATCGTGGCATAGCGCCCCACCGGCCCGGGGAGCGGATCCCGCAGATAGACAAACGGCACGCCCGACCAGGCCCACAGTCGGGCCTGCTCGAGCCGGGCCGGATCGCCATCGAGGAGATGGCCGAGGAGATGGATGCGCACGAGCCGGGCCGAGGCGAGGATGTCGGGGGTGTGGAGCGGCATCTCCCAAGGCTGCGCGCCACGCGGCACGGCGCCGGCCGGCCAGGCCACCGCGACTCCATCGAGCGCGGCGAGGGCCGCACCGATCGCCGCTTCGTCCCCCCCCAAAACCGCCGCCTCGAGCAGGGCCTCGGCCCGAATGGCGGTGTGGCCGTTGCATCCGTCTCCCCCGAGCGTCGCCGCGTAGTCGGTCGGGCCGGCGACGTAGCGATCCTTCCCTCCCGCTGCCGTCAGTTCGGCAGCGATCGCCCGGGCCTGCGCCGCCGCAGCCGTGAGCGCCAGCCCGACGGCGGCGTCATCGGCCACCGCGGGGCGCAGGAGGAGCGGCAGCGCCGGCCGCGCGAGATGACCGATGCCCCCGGTGGCCCCTGCCGGCAGCGCCGCGAGCGCTTCATGCGCCGTGGCACGGAGCCGCGCGGCAAGTGGCGCATCGCCGACATGCGCAGCCAGCCAGAGCATGCAGGCCGGCGCATCGGCGGCGGGCTGTGCGGCGAAGCGCCCCTGCCAGACGGCGTGGCGCCAGGTCGTGCCGTCGCGCGCGGTGGAATCGAGCCAGCCGTGGGCGAGGAGCCGACAGGCGGCCTCGAGGCCGCCATCGGCCCCGGGGGCGCTGGCGGGGAGTGGCGGCAGCCCCTCGACGCGGACCCACTCGGCCACCGCGGCGAGGACCGTATCGCCGCCGCCGCCGCGGATCGTGATCGCCTGGCGCACCGCCTTGCCAGGCTCGAGCATGACACCCCGGTAGATCTCCCGCTCCCCCTCGAAGCGCGGCGGCAGCGGCTCGAAGGCCCCTGCCGCTGGCGACCAGAGCCCGAGAACATGGCCACCGGACGCGAACATCCGATCGGGGGAATCGAAGAGGGGGGAGGCCGGGACGGCCCCCGGCTCCCAGTCGACCGCCAGCCAGCGCCCAGCGGCGACGAGGACCATCGATGGAAAGCAAACCTTGGCAGGATCGACAAGCTGCCGGTTCGCGGCTGGCCCGCGGATCTCCTTGTCGTTCGAAGAGGGTTCGTCGTCGAGGTATTCGACCCCCGGCAGGAGCGCCTGCGACTTGCCCGTGCCGAACGTTCCCCGGCCGGCAAAGAGCGTCAGCCACGGCAGATGGATCAGCTCGCGAGGCCGGTCGACTTCAACGAGAGTCTCGATGCGCACGCCGCGCTCGGCGGCCGTGAACCGCCGGCTGAAGCGCCAGGTGGCGGCCCCGTCGCCCTCTTCGGGCACCGTGGCGACGATCTCGAATCCCTCCGCCAGCACCCGCGACACGACGCCCCCGGCGCCGGCATCGACGGGGATTCCACCAGCCGCCCCCCGAGAGGAAAACACCTCGGCTGGATTGCTGTCGGCCATCCGCCGGCCGCCGATCGAGATCGAGAGGGCGTTCCAGCGGTGCGGATCGTGAGCCACGCTTACCCCCCCCTGCTTCACCACCAGGGCGTCGCCCGGGAGGATCAGCGGCGCGGGGCGGCCGGCCGGGGGGGCCGGGGCGAGCGGGATCAGAGGCGTGGCGACGAGCCGTCCGAGGCGGACGGGGACAGCGCCGTCGGGGGGATCGAGCCGGAATCGGACGCGCTCGCCGAGCGCCGGCAGCACCCCGCGAAATGTCCCCGTGCCGTCGGCGACGAGATTCACTGCCCACCCCTCGGCAAACTCCTTCCCCTCGGCCGCGGCGTAGCAGCGGACATCCCCTGCCGCGCTCCCTTCGAGTTCGAGCAGGAGCTTGCGGGCGCCGGGGGGCAGAGGGAGATCGACGACCGGCCCGACGAGATAGGGATCCTCTCCCCGGCAGATCATCGACAGCCCATCCGCCCCCTCCGCCAGACCGCCGATCGAGCCGTTGGCTCGCCAGCCGTGCGCGGGGGTGCTGAAGTCAGCCACGACGACCGGGCGCTCGTCGGCAGCCGACGTGCGGCCGGGCCAGAACAGGAGGGCGAGGAGAAGGGGCGCGAAACGGAGACAGGAGTGGAGGTGGGGCATGGGATCGATCGGGGGCCGGGAGCGAAGCACGACAGGACGCACCCGACAGGGTATCCCGTCGACCGGATCCGGGTGGGGCTCCGGGCGGCGAGCCTCGCGCTTTGCACCACGCCGGGCCGTTGTCGCTTCCCCCGTGCGTGTGGTACGAAAACGATCATCCACGATCGCCGTCGGCGATCGGGCGCCCATCGAACGTTCTGCAGGAGTCATGGATCATGGCGAAGAAGAAGGCCGCGAAGAAGAAGCCCGCCGCGGCGAAGAAGGTGACGAAGAAGGTCACCAAGAAGGCCGTGAAGAAGGTAGCCCGCAAGCCGAGGGGGCCACGCGAGGACGTCGACTCCCCACAGCAAGTTCCCATCGGAGGCGGCAAACGGAAGGTCATCGGCAAATAGCCGTCCGGAGCGGATGGTGGCCGATGCCTGCCAGGCGCGCTCTCGACTGACCGACCGATGACCTCACCTCGTGCCGACGCTTGGGCTGGCGAGGTCATCGGTCGGCGCGAGCCCATCACCGGCCGAGATCCCGATCCAAATCCTCCGCGCTGACTGCCAACGCGGATTACGGCGATCCGAGCCGTTCAAGATGCTGGCCGACCTCGGCTTCGACATCCGCGATCACACCGAACCCGAAGCGACGCGATTCAACGCAGTGTTCGAGTGCCGACTTCAACAGTTCGCGCGCCCGCGGTTCATCCCCCCGCTGTTCGGCAATCAGGCCCCTCAAGGCAAACAACCGCGCCGAGGTCTGGGCCCGTGCCGCAGGAGGCCAATCCGTCGCTTGCCACTCTTTCAGGATGGCATCGACATCGCGCTCGGCGCCCTCGACGTCGGCATTTTGGAGTCGCATCCGACCACGATCAACGTACGTCTCGGAGAAATCGCGTTGATATCGCCAGATCTTCCTATTCAGCTTCATCAGCTGGTCATAGATCCCCAATGAATCGCGGAGCATTTCGTCTGCTTCGGCTCGGGCAGGCTCATCGACCGTCATCGCCAGCTCGCGAAGTGTCAGGGCATTGGCCTGCCGCAAGTCAACGAAATCAACACCAAAAGCCATCAATCCCTCATTGAGGTTCCTTGCCATCTTCGCGGCTTTCCGAGCCTCGTCGAGTCGGCCGAGCCGTCGATAGCAACGGGCCGACTCCGCCCGCAACGTGCAGGCCCGGAAGGCCTGCTGATGAAGTCCTTCGTCATCTGCTGCGAGCTCCGAATAGGTATCGGCGCTCCGCACCATCAAGGCCACGGCGTCTTCGGTCTTTCCAGCCGCTTCGAGGATGCTGGCAAGCGCTCGTTCAGCACAGGCATTCATCTCCTTCGCCAACTGCGATTCCGGTTCATTTTTCAAAACGGCTGCGGCCCTTTCGCACGTCTGCCGCTGAAAACTTTCCGCCGCTGCCGAACCCTCGGAAAAGAGCAATGCCATCGCCATGTCACTACGGGTAGCGATGATGTCCCGGAAGTCGATGGGATTTTTCAGACTCGATTCCAATTGCTGCTCCAAGCCCTCGATCGATTTCTTGAAGCTCTCGATCGCGAGGGAATCATCCCCGCTGAGTCTCTCCAGGAACCCCTTGCGTTGTCGGGCGTTATTGAGCCCCTGTGTGGCGCGGCTATTCCTCGAGTCTGACTGCAAGACGTCCTCATACATCTCGATGGCACGTTCCACTGCCTGCCGTCGTCGCGGGAGCGATTCAGGATCCTGGACCCACGAATCATCTCCGATCTCGATGACGATGTCCTCGATGGCGGTGAGTGTCAGATCGGTACTCTTCTCCGCCACGTCGCGCTGCTCCTTGACCGCCGCATAGCCGATGCCGAGGCCGACGACGCTCGTGAGGAGGAGCGCCGCGGCCGCGGCGACGGCGGTGCGGTGCCGCAGCCCCCAGCGCCGCAGCCGAACGGAGAAGGGATCGGGATGGGCGAGGACCGGCTCGTCGGCCAGCCAGCGCTCGACATCCGTCGCCAGGTCGCGCGGCGATTGGTACCGATCCTTCTGGGCCTTGGCCATCGCCTTGAGGCAAATCGACTCCAGCGCCGGCGGAACGTCGGCGCGCATCAGCCGCGGTCGGGGAAACCTCCCATTCTTGACGTCGTCGAGGATCAGGGGCGACCGCACATGGAACGGCGCCTCGCCGGTGAGGAGGCAATAGAGCGTCGCCCCGAGGCCGTAGACATCGCTGCGGGCATCGATCAGGTCTTGCTTTCCATCCGCCTGCTCGGGGCTCGCATAGGCCGGCGTCCCCTTGAACTGCCCCTCCTTCGTCGGCTGCGAATCCTCCCCGATGTCGGCGGGCGAGATGAGCTCTTCCGGTGATCCTTTCCCGGCGGAGAGATCGTGCCCGGCGATGCGGGCCAGCCCCCAGTCGATCACCTGCGTCTCGCCGAACGACCCGAGCATGATGTTGTTCGGCTTGATGTCGCGGTGGAGCACCCCGCGGCTGTGGGCATACTCGATCGCCTGACAGGCATCGACGAAGTGCCCGAGGAGCTCGCGAAAGCGGAGCATCCTCCCGGCCACCGGCACCGCGCCGCCGGAGGCGTGATGATCGCGGATCGCCCGTGCGAGCGTGCCGCCGGGGATCAACCGCATCACCTGGAACAATCGCCCCCCCGGATACTGCCCGATGTCGTAGACCGGCGCGATGTTGGGATGCTCCAGCGCCGCGCCGGCAAGGATTTCCTTGAGAAAGGAGGCCCGGTGCCCCGGGTCGTCGGCGTTGCGATCGGGGAGCTGCTTGAGAAGCACCTTGCGGCCGAGCTCGAGATCGCGGGCGACGAGCACCTCCCCCATCCCCCCCCGCTCCTGCGGCCCCAACACCCGGTAGCGCGTTCCCCCGGAGGCGTAGCCGTCGAGCGAGACCGGGGTGCTCGCCTCGGCCCCCGCCGATGCCGGTGGGCGGGCTTCGGAGGTCAGGCTGTCGCCGAGCACCGAGGCGAGCTCCGGCGGGATCAGCCCCTTGGCGTCGAGAGTGGCGAGGCTCTGCTCCACATCCCCGTGATGCTGCTCGAGATGCCGGGCCACGACGTCCTCGACGATCTCCCGCGTCCGTGGGTCGATCGCCTTCTGCGCGACGAGGATCTCGGCGATCGCGCGCGCCGGATCCCGGATCCACTCGGCGATCGCGGCCGCAAGTTGGTTGCGGGTGATGAAGTTGAGGTGGATTGCGAAGATCGCACACAGAAGGCCTCGGGTCGGGTCGGTCGGCATGGGTGCACCTCAGTGAAGTGATCGATCGACGACCGTCGGGGGGGATCCCGCCCGCCAACGCCACGGAAAGATTACCCCCCGCGCGGACCGCTCGTCACCCCTTATGATGGCCCGCATCCACCGTTCGGTGCGGCCTCTTCCCCCGGGGCGCTGCCGATCCCGATCGCCGCAACCTGCAACGTCGGGGACCGGGTGCTGCGGGCCGAAGCGGCAGGTCGGGGTCGCCCGTGCCCTGTCGCCGGACATTCGCTTTGGCCTTCCGGGCCAAAGCTTCACTCGGGTGCCGGCGGCGCTTCGCCATCCATGGCTGCGCTGGCCTGCAACGCCGGCTCCCAGGACACGGGCGACCCCTCCTCGCGGCCTGACTACGGGGGAGTTCGATCCGGTAGCGCCGTTCGACACTTCTTTGCGCCCCCCTCGTGCCGGGTGCCCGACTCCCCGCTATGATGGCCCCGCACGACCCGCCGATCGTCGGCCGGATCGATGGCCATGACCCGATCGATGCCCTTCAAGGAGATCATGTAATGGCGAAGAAGAAAGTAGCAGTTGCCAAACGCTCTCACCCGAAGACAACTTCGGGGTCCGGCAAACAGAAGGCCCCGAAGACCAACCCGACAGTTCTAGCGCCCGTAATCTACAGCACTGATCCTGAGGCCATCCCCCTCAGCAAGGACAACTTCTGGTTTACAGTAATGGGTAGCAATCTCTCCAACCCAGCCGTTTACAGTGACACAAACGTGCTTGTGTTCACAGATGATGACACACAAGCCACACACCCGATTCCCAATGACAAGGTTTCATTTTCGGACAGCACACCCGGTCAATTTGTTATAAAAGTGACTGGGATTTCGCGGCGATCGATCGAATTGCGTGGCACGGGTAAACTAAAAATCACGATCCTGGCGGGACGGACCACTCCACCCTTCCGTAGAAAGGAAACTACTTACAAAACCAACGCGAGTATCCCCGATTAAACCGGATCCATGGCATGCAGCTCTTCGACCAGCACCTGACGGAGCTCTCCAACCGCGGTCAGATCACCGGCACCGAGGCCCGCCGCCTCTCGACGAACCCCGACGCGGTCGCCTTGGCGCTGCGCGGCATGAGCACGCTCGACACGAGCAGCGGGCTCGTCAAATGACGCCTCACCGACCGCCACGAAGCTTCCAGACTCCCCCGCTACAAGATGCGGCATGATCCAGTCGATCGAACACTCGAGCCTGCTGCCGATCCTGTTCTGGCTGCTCATGCTCCCGATCGCCATCTTCATCCTCATGCGCACCACCGCCTTCTGGACGGAGGAAGGGCCGGCGACGATCCTCGGCGCCGCGAAGACCGTGTTCGCGGTCTGGCTCACCGTCTTCTTCGTCTACGACCTCTCCGGCTACGGCTTCGCCCGGCTCATGCAGGATCCGCGTCTCGGGATCGCCTTCCCCCCCAACTTCAGCTATCTCACCTGGCTCCGCGAGCCGATGGGGCTGAAGTGGTTTGTCCTCGGCTACGTGCCGCTGATCCGCTATCTCCCCGTCCTCTTCGCCCTCTGCGCCGGCGGGGTCGTTCAAGTGCTGCTCTGGAAGATCCCCTTCCGGGTCGGGATGCTCGTCTTCTTGAGCCAGTTGTTTCTCAATATTTTCGCGATGGCGGTGCTCTCGCTGGTGTTCAGTTTCTTCGTCGGTGTCGAGAGGGGAGCCGACGGGAAGGTGCCCCGGCGGGTTGCCGCGGCCAATCGCCGGGCCGCTGCCGCCGCGGCCGCCCCCGATGGCCTCCCCGCCCTCCAGCAGAAGATCGAGAAGCTAGGGCGCGACGAAGGCCCCGTCCTCCGCCGCCTTGTGTTGCGCTGGAAGGGCGTCAACGACCTCTTCCAGCCGGCCTATGATCTCCTCGATCCCCTCACGAGCCACCTTCCCCTTCCGGCCCAGGATTGCTTGAACGGCGGGGGCTGGCTGCTCGTGATCCCCGGCCTCATCGCCCTGGCCCGTTTCCGGCTCCGTGGCCGCCGGCCGATCCCGACCGAGGAGGCGCTGCGCTGACGCGGGCTCAGGGGGCTGTTCGATCACCAAACGTCGGTAAGCCCGAGGGCTGCAGGCCCCGGTGGGGGTCGGGGTCGCCCGTGCCCTGTCGACCGACGTTCGCTTTGGCCTTCCGGGCCAAAGCTTCACTCGGGTGCCGGCTACGCTTTGCCATCCATGGATGCGCTGGCCTGCAACGCCGGCTCCCAGGACACGGGCGAACCCTCCTGGCGGCCTGATTGCGGGGGGGTTCGATCCGGCGGGGCTGATGGGCACCTACGACCATCCCCCTCGTGCAGAGTGAACCACTCCCCGCTATCATGGGCCCGCACGATCCCGCCGATCGTCGGCCAGATCGTCGGCCAGATCGTCGGCCAGATCGTCGGCCATGACCCGATTGATGCCCTTCAAGGAGATCATGCAATGGCGAAGAAGAAAAAGGCGGCGAGAGCGCGAGGGACTACAAAGAAATCAACGCCACGAAAACCCTCCACGCGTCACCGTCCAACCGCTTCAAGACCACAGAAACAAATCTACAAACTCATTTTTGACGTGACCGACGTCGTAATCACCTGCCATGGAAATCCCGTAAGAGAATTTTTCATCTCAGTCGCGGATGAAAATAATAATCCCGTGAACATCAAGAAGAGTGGTTCCAATGATTCTCCAGCGAGCTTCTTAAGTGTGAAACTTGAAGGAAATCAATTCGTCGCTGAGCTTGACGCAGAGGAATTCACCTCTCTTCCTAAACCTGGGGGTAGTCGAAAAATGACGATAACGATGAAACCGTTGCTAACACCGTAAAGTCTGGTATTCCTGAGCCATACGGGAACGCCAAAGTCTCATACGGAGCAATTCTTGGCTGCAGCCGCCCATTCCTTCACTCCGCGAGGAGCCGCCCGATCTCGGCGGCCTCTTCGCGGAGTTTTTTGTTTTCAGGTGCTCCGGCCATGGCCGGTTCGTAGAACTCCCTCGCCGACTGAAGATGCGTCTTGGCGGCGGCGGCGTCGCCGGCGGCCGTGGCGGCCCGGCCGCGGAGGGCGTGGGCCCGGGCGAGGGAGCGCTTTGCCTCGGCGGCGCCGGTCGGCTCGTCGAGGGGGGCGACGGCGACGAGCGCTTCGTCGGCGAGCTTGGCGGCCTCGGCGGTGTTCTCCGCAGCGAGGCGTTTTTCACCCCGATCGACGAGGATGTCGGCGAGTGCCGGCCGGAAGTTGGCCTCGTCGGGAGCGCTCGCGACGAGGGCCCGGAGCTTGTCGATCGCCTCGTTCCCGAGCTTCTCTCCCTCCGCCGCCGTCGCGGCGTCGAGCCCGAGGACGCGGGCCCGTTCATCGAGAGCCAGGGCCCGGACGTAGTCGACGTTCGGATCGCCGCCGTGCTGCGCTGACAGTTCCGCCGTCTGTCGGTCGGCCTTCTCGGCCATTTCCCTCGCCTCGTCCCGCCGATCGGCCTCCGAGCGGGCATTCGTGGCGACGACCGCCGCCAACGCGGCAAGGAGCCGCGTCACAACGCGGGTCTCCTCGTCGTCGTCTGCATCCCGGGCCGTGACGTTGTCGAAATTCTTCACCGCCTCTCCCGAAAGTTTCACGCTCTCATCGACCCTACCGGTATTGACAAGCACTTCGGCGAGATCCATCTGCACCTGGGCGAGTACTCGTCGTGCCCCGGAGGAGGGCTGCGGAAACTGCGCCACGCTCCGCTCGGCGGCCACGAGCGCCTCATTCAGGGTCGGCAGGGCCGGCTCGGGACCGGATTCCCGGACGAGGATCTCCGCCTCCTCGAGAAGATTGTGGCACCATCCCAGGCCGTAGAGGGCGACGTCCGGATGCTCGGCGACGAGCTTTTCCATGATCTCCCGCGACTGGTCGTAGAGCGGCTTCGCCTCGTCGAGCTTTCCGAGCAGGCGGTAGAGATTCGCGCACCGCCGGTAGATCAGCGCCGCGTCGTACTTCAGGTCAGGATTGTCGGGCTGCTGCTCGATCAAGTCGGGAAACTTGTCGACGACGCTCTTCACGGCGTCGAGCCGGAGCGTCCCCGTTCCGGGGATCTTTCCCCACTGGTCGTCGGCAACCTTCTCGATGAAGTCGGCGATCACGTCGCGCGTCATTGCGGCGTTGCGCGTGGCCACGTCGCGCTCCCGCGACACGAGCACGTTCCCGATCGCCAGGGCCACCGTCGTCGTGGCCAGGAGTACGCCGGCCGCCGCCACGGCCGTCCGGTGGCCCTTGACGAATCGCCACAGCCGCACCCGCCAGGGATCGGGCCAGGCTGCCACCGGCTCGTCGGCGAGGAAGCGGTCGACGTCGTCGGCGAGGGCCGCCGCCGTGGCGTAGCGGTCGCCCGGCGTCACCGCCATCGCCTTGCGGCAGATCGCCCGCAGGTTCGCCGGCACCCACGGCTTCACTTCCCGGTGGAGGTTTCCGATCTCGACATCCTCTCGAAGCGTCGGCGCGGGCACCTTGAAAGGCGCCTTGCCGGCGAGGATCTCGAAGAGCGTGGCCCCGAGGCCGTAGACGTCGGTCCGGTGCCCGAGCGCCTTCGGATCCCCCTGCCACTGCTCCGGGGCGGCATAGGCGGGGGTCCCCCGCAGACCCCGCGGCAAGACGTCGGTCACGGTCCGCTTTTCCCTCGATGTGGGCGGCACCGAGTCGCCGCGCGGCGATCCGCTCGCGAGATTCCCGCTCTCCTCGTGGACTTTCCCGAGCATGTCGGCGTCGGTGATCTGCGCGAGCCCCCAGTCGATGATCTGGGTCTCGCCGAATTCGCCGGTGACGATGTTCTGCGGCTTGATGTCGAGGTGGAGGATGCCGCGGGTGTGGACAAACTCGATCGCCCGGCAGGCGGTAGCGAAGTGCCCCAGGAGCGTCCGGAAGGCCAGCTCATCGATCGCGTCGGGGTGGGCGAGATGGTAGGCGGCGATCTTCTTGTGAAGCGAACCAGGCCTGAAATACCGCATCACCTGAAAGAGCTGGCCACCGGGATGCTGGCCGATGTCGTAGACCGGCACGATCCCCGGATGCTCGAGAATCGCGCCGGTGCGCGTCTCACGAAGAAATCTCTCTCGGTTCTGCGCGTTTTCGGCGAGCTGCGGCAGGACCTGCTTGAGAAGGACTTCCCGATTGAGCTCGCGATCACGGGCCAGCCACACCTCCCCCATTCCCCCCCACCCCTTCAGCTCGAGGAGCTCGTAGCGGCTCCCGCCGGAGGTGTAGCTCCCGAGCGTCACCGTCTCGGCGAGGGCGTCGGCATTTCCTTCTTCCCACGCAACGACCGGCGGCTCCGGCCCCATCGGCGCACCGGCCGCCGTAGGGAGGTCGGACCCGTCGGCGAAGAGCGCCGCGGGGACCCAACCCTTGTCGAGGATGCCCGCAAAGCATGCCTCCGTGTCCCCGGCATGCGGCGCGAGGTGGCTCTCCACGACCTCCTCGATGAGGACCCGATTCCTGTCGTCAATCGCCCCTTGGGCGACGAGGATGTCGGCCAACCCCCTCGACGGGTCGCGGTGCCGCGCCTGGCAGGCCACCTCGAGCTGGCCGTCGGTGACATACCCCAGACGGCGCGCGAAGGCAGCGAACAGCTTTTCCCGGGTCGATGCGGTGCTCATGGACAGGTCTCCCGGAGACCGGGCGGCGGCAGACCCCTGGCTAACCCACCCTTTAGACCTACCAATAACCCACGCCCGGGGGGTTTTGCAAGGGGCGGGGAGAGAAACAGGCAATTATCTCCCCTCGGCCCACCAGGCCTTCATCGTGGCGATGTTCCGCTCCACCTCCGGCCTCCCCGGCGCCAGATAGACCGCCATGTCGCTGTCGTACATCGCTTCCGGCTCCGGCCCGGAGTCGCCGCAGGCCGCCATCCAGCCCTCCAGCCGGCGGCGGAGGTCGGCCAGGTCAGCCGCATGGGCCGGATCGGCGGCCAGATTCCGCAGCTGGTGACGGTCCTCCGGCCAGGCATAGAGCTCCTCCTCCGGGCGCTGCGCCGCGAAGAGAAGCTGCTCCTGGAGCGGGTCGAGCGAGCCTGTGGCGTGGAGCTCCCGGAGCCGCTGCACGATCGCCTTGCCATCCTTGTAGGCATTGGGCTGGAGGTGCGGACGACGGGGGTGAAAGTTCCGCACGTAGAGCCACGCTGGCGTGCGGACGGAGCGGATCCGGTCGACCGTCTCATCGCAGCGGTCGCGGGCGGCAAACACCGCCTCGCGCGGCTCGAAGATGGGCGCGAAGGGATCGCGGGCCTGCATCGATGCCGGCTGCGCCACGCCGGCGGCCGCCAGCGTGATTGCCGCCAGGTCGATCTGCATGACGAGGTCGCTGCGGCGGACACCCCGGGGGATCCCCGGGCCGCGGACGATCAGCGGGATTCGTGTCCCCTCGTCGTAGAGAAATTGCTTCCCGCGGGCATGACTGATGCCGTGATCGGTCATGAAGATCACGACCGTGTCGTCGAGGATCCCCTCGGCCTCCAGACGCGCGAGCACCCGCCCCACGTGGGCATCGGTGAAGCGGACCGCCGAGAGATAGGCGGCGTGGTCTTCGAGGAGGACCGGATCCCGCGGCAGGTACGGCGGCAGCTCCACGTCGTCGGGCCCCACCGCGGCGCCGAAGGTGTCGATCGCGCGCTTCGAGAGCGCCCGGATCGACTCGATCGATTCGCCGCGGAGCTTCCCCCCGGGGAGCATCACCTGCATGAAGAACGGCTGCCCCGGCTGCCGAGCCCCCCAATCGCTCGCATCGTAGATCGCCCGATCCCACTGGAAGTTGTAGTCGGTCTTGCCGAACTGGCCGTCCCCGGCAACGCCGAGTCCGTCGCCGATGGAGGTGTGGTAGCCGGCGTCTTTGAGCATCGCCGGCAGCGGTCTGATGCCGGGCGGAAGGTCGATCTTCAGCACGCCGCGGCCGCTGCGGTGATGCTCGGCGCCGATCGCCGTCTGGAACATCCCCGTGATCAGCGCCGAGCGGCTCGGCGAGCAGACCGGCGCCGTCGTGAAGGCGTGCTCGAAGAGCGTCCCCTCGCGTGCCAGCCGGTCGACGTGTGGCGTGGCGACGCGTCTCCCGCCGTAGCAGGAGAAGTCGGCCGACATGTCGTCGACGACAAACCACAGGACATTCGGCCGGGCCGTCGCGCCGTCGGCCACTCCCTCAGGCCCTGGTCCCATGAGCATCCAAGCCGCCATCACCACCAGCGCCAGCCACCGTCGCCGGTTCTCCATCGTCATGCCGATCGTGCCAACCATGCTCATGCCAAGAGCGGCCGGATGACCGTGCCATGGACGTCGGTAAGCCGGTAGTCGCGCCCCTGGAAGCGCCACGTCAGCTTGGTGTGGTCGAAGCCGAGGAGATGCATGATCGTCGCCTGGAGATCGTGGACGTGGACCGGATCGACCGCCGGCTTGAAGCCGAGATCGTCGCTCGCCCCATGGACGAATCCCGGCTTCGTCCCGCCTCCACACATCCAGATCGAGTAGCAATCGGGGAAATGGTCGCGCCCCAGGATGTCGCCACCGGCGGTGCGCCCCTCGCGGAACGGGGTCCGCCCGAACTCGCCAGTGCAGAGGATGAGCGTGTCGTCGAGGAGCCCGCGGGCCTCGAGATCCTCAATCAGCGCCGCGGCCGGCTTGTCGAACGTCGCCGCCTTCCTTGTCAGCCCGTCGCGGATGTCCTCCCCCGGGCCGGTGCCGTGGAAGTCCCAGCCCCAGTCGAAGAGATGGACGAACCGCACCCCCTGCTCGACAAGCCGCCGGGCGAGGAGGCAGTTGTTGGCAAGGCTCGCCTGCCCGGGCTTCGCGCCGTAGGCCTCGAGGACTGCCGGCGATTCGCGCGAGATGTCCATCACCTCCGGCACGCTCGTCTGCATTCGGTAGGCCAGCTCGTACTGGGCGATGCGCGTCAGGGTCTCGGCATTCCCCAGCTCGCGAGCCTGGAGCTCGTTGAGATCCTTGAGGGCGTCGAGGCTCTGGCGCCGCGTCTTCCTGTCCATGCCAGGGGGATCGGAGACATACAGCACCGGATCCCCCTGCGAACGGCACTGCACGCCCTGGTAGACGCTCGGTAGGAAGCCCGATCCGAAGCTGCTCGTGCCGCCGTTGGGCTGGACCCCCGAGGAGATGAGAACGACGAAGCCGGGGAGATCCTGGTTCTCGCTCCCCAAGCCGTAGGTCGCCCAGCTCCCCAGGCTCGGCCGGCCCGATCGCGCGGCGCCGGTGTAGAGGAGGAGCTCCGCCGGGGCATGGTTGAACTGGTCGGTGTGCATGCTCCGCACGACGCAGAGTCGATCGGCCACGCGCTGGAGATTGGGGATCGCGTCGGAAAGCTCCATGCCGCTTTCGCCGCAGCGCTGCCAGCTGCGGGGAGTCCCCATGAGCTTCGGCGTACCGCTGGTGAAGGCGAACGTCTTCCCCTTGATCGTCTCGGCCGGGCAATCCTCCCCCGAATGCTTCACGAGCTCCGGCTTGTGGTCGTAGAGATCGAGATGGGGGGGCGAGCCGGTGAGGTGGATGACGATCATCCGCTTCGCCTTCGGCGTGAAGTGCGGCACCCGCGGGGCGAGGGGATCGGCCGGGACGACGTGGCCATGGTTCGCCTCGCTCTCCGCCCCCCGCGCCTCGCGGCCGAACGGCGCCTCGCGGCCGAACGGCGCCTCGCGGCCGAACGGCGCCTCGCGGCCGAACGGCGCCGCACCCCCGAGGAGCGCTTCGAGCGCCAGTCCACCGATGCCCCCTCCCATGCCACCGAGGAGGTGGCGCCGGGTGGCGAGGCGCTTCTGTTCGAGGATCGGATCCATGGGGCAGGTTCCTCCGCTCACGGGCACATGAATGATTCGTCGAGATTCAGGATCACGTTGGCCACCACCGTCCATGCGGCCAGATCGGCGAGGTCGGTGAGGTCGGCAGGGGGGGGCCCCAGTGGCTCGGTCGCCAGTTTCCGCGCCTCCTCTGGCGTCTGCCGGTAGTCGGCCAAGCTCTCGGCATGGAGCCGGACGAGCCGATCGATCTCGAAGGCCGACGGCTGCCGGGCGAGGACGAGCCGGAAGCCGCGGATCACCCGCTCGGGATCGGTCGATCCCCCCTCGGTCACCATCCGCCGAGCCAGGCTCTGGGCCGCCTCGACATAGACCGGATCATTGAGGGTCACCAGCGCCTGGAGCGGAGTGTTCGTCCGCGGCCGGCGGATCGTGCAGACCTCGCGGTTGGGGGCATCGAAGGCAGCCATCGATGGGTACGGATTGCTCCGCCGCCAGGTCGTGTAGATCGCCCGGCGCCAGCGATCCTCACCCTGGCTCGTCTGCCAATCGATCCCGCTGCCGAAGGCGGCGGTGAGCCCGAGGTTGGGCTGCGGCGGGTTGACGCTCGGCCCCCCCTTCTTCTGCGACAGGAGCCCCGCGGCCGCGAGGGCCTGGTCGCGGATCACCTCGGCAGAGAGGCGGACGCGCGGGCCGCGGGCCAGGAGCTGGTTGTCGGGATCACGGGCGACGATCGCCGGATCGGCCTTCGACGTCTGCCGGTAGGTGGCGCTGGTGACGATCTCCCGGAGAATCGCCTTGGTGTCCCAGCCGCGGGCCACGAGCTCGACGGCGAGCCAATCGAGGAGCTGGGGGTCACTCGGCAGATCCCCCTGGCTGCCGAACTCCTCGCTCGTGGAGACAAGCCCGATGCCGAACAGCCGCTCCCACAGCCGGTTCACCGTGACGCGCGCCGTAAGCGGATTGGCTGGATCGACGAGCCACGTTGCCAGCGCGAGCCGATCGATCCGGCCGGCCGGCGACGGGGCCACGGGGAGTGCAAACGCCTCCGGCACCCCTTCCTCGACCTCGGCCCCCAGATCCTGCCAGTTGCCGCGGTGCTGGACCTTCGTCACCCTGCGCTGGCCCGCGGCAAGCTCCTCCATCACCGGCACCTTCGCCGGCTTGAGCGCGGCAAGCTCCCCAGTCAGCGCCGTCATCCGCTCCCGGGCCGGGGCCGTCTCGCTGGCGACGACGCGGCGGTGGTGGTCGGCGAGCCGGGCCTGTTCGGCGTCACTCCGCTCCCCGGCCGGCTTGACGAGGATCGCGATCACGTCGGCGGGCATGCCGGCCCACTCCTTGACGCGCGGCTCCGCGGAGACCCCGACGCGGACGATGCCGATCGTGTGGTTGTCATGCTTGGAACGCTGGCGGAGGGAGAGAACGAGCCGCTCACCCGGCTGCACGGCCACCGCTTCGGCCGAGCTTACGACGAGTGTCGCCGGCGCGGTGCCCCCCGGCGCCCAGCCGGCATCGAGCTCCTTTTTCTCGTCGGCGGGAGCGAGCACTGCGGCCGCCGGGAAGCCCTCCTGCGACCGGCTCGCGAATGCCACCGCCAACGGCACGTCGCGCCCCCCTGCCGGCACCAGCGCCACGCTCGACTCCGGGGCCGTGGCGAGAACCGTCTGCCAGAGCGGCTGCCGGTTCGTGTCGAGGAGGAGCACCCGCGCCCCGGCGAGGCGCGTGCCGACGCCGCCGTCGGTCCGGTTCCAGACGACGATCTGCTCCACCGCTTCATCAGCCCCCAGATCGACCTCCCACCACGGATCGGCCTGCGTGGCGGTGTGGGTGACGGAGTTGGCGACGAAGAATCCCCCTGCGGTGACGCCGTCGACGGCGCGGCCGGCGGGGGCGTCGTGGGTCGTCGAGGCCTGCGTCGCCGGCTTGCCACGGGCGATGTTTTCGCCGCCGCGGAAAATCTCGACCTCGGCCAGCGAAAGGATCTTTTCATTGCCGGGAAGCTCGATGCGGACGAATCTGCCGCGCGGCGCTGCCGCCGCGTCAACCGGCTCGAGCCGGGCCGAGATGCCGGTGACGACGAGATTGCCGGCGTGTCCCGACGATCCCCCCGGCAGGGTCGCGTCGCCCGGAAAGGCCAACTCCACCGCGGCGAGCATCCCCTCCACCGGAAGCTCGATCCGCGATACCCCCCGCGGCCCGACGGCGGGGAAGTGGATCGTCCCGTCGGCGTCGACCGCGGCGGGAACGGGCCCAGATTCTGCCGCTGGGAAAGACGCTGCCGAGGCCGCCGTCGGCCGGAGCGTCGTCCAGCCGATGGCGCGCGGAAAGCCAGCATCCCAGGCCGCCCGGGCAACGGCGATCTCGGGCGTGTCGGTGGCAAGGACGCTCTCGGCGGCGGCCATCGAGGCCAGGATCCGCGCCCGCTCCGCCTCCTGGGTGGCCGTGAAGAACTCGAGCACCGGCGTGTCGTCGCCGCGATCGGCATCGGCCGTGTTGTTGAAGACCGCGTAGAGCCGGAAGAAATCCTGCTGCGAGAGCGGATCGTATTTGTGGTTATGGCACTGGGCACAGCCGATCGTCGTTCCCATCCAGGTGCCGAAGGTCGTGTTCACCCGGTCGATGACGGCCACATTGCGGAACTCCTCGTCGATCGTTCCCCCCTCGGTGTTCGTCATCGTGTTGCGATGGAAGGCGGTCGCCATCCGGTCGTCGGGGCTGGCGTTGGGCACCATGTCGCCCGCCAACTGGAGCGTCGTGAACCGGTCGAACGGCATGTTGGCGTCGAAGGCCCGGATCACCCAGTCACGGAATCCCCAGATCGAGCGCGGGGGATCGTCGGCGTAGCCGGCGCTGTCGGCATAACGGGCGAGATCGAGCCACTGCCGGGCCTGGTGCTCGCCGTAGCCGTCGTGGGCCAGCAGCCGGTCGACATAGCGTTCGTAGGCCTCCGGGGCAGGATCGGCGACGAAGGCATCGACCTCCTCCGGCGTCGGCGGCAGGCCGACGAGATCGAGGGCGAGGCGGCGGGCGAGCACCGCCCGGTCGGCCTCGGGCTGGAGGGCGAGCCCCTCGCGCGCCAGCCGGGCGATGACGAAGGCATCGATCGGGTTGCGCACCGCGCCGGCCACGGCCGGCACCTCCGGGCGGACCGGCGGGAGATACGACCAGTGCCGCTCGAACTTCGCGCCGGCGGCGATCCACCCCCGAAACGCCACGATCTGGGCGGGCGCGAGCCGTTCGCCACCGTCGGGAGGGGGCATGACGGTGTCGGGATCGCTCGACGTGATCCGGGCCATCAAGACGCTCGCGTCGGGATCTCCTGGCACGATCGCCGCATGCCCGCCGAGATCGGCCGTGGCCCCGGCGAACGTGTCGAGCCGCAGCCCCGCCTCGCCCCCCCCTTGCCGCGTCGAGTCGTCCGGGCCGTGGCAGCGGAGGCAGCGGTTGGAGAGGAGCGGTTTGATGTCGGCGGCGAACGACGGGCCTGTCGGATCGGCCAGCGCCGGGCGGGCCAGCAACACCCCTCCCCAGGCAAGCAGCGCGATGACCGGGCCCCGCAGACGAAGAAAGGTGCGTACCATGGTCACTCCCCCGGGCGACGCCCGCGGTCTGGAGACCGTTGGGCTGAAGCCCCATTCTACGCTCCTCGGCACGGGGCGTCACGACCTTTCGACCGCTGGATCGATCGATGCCCACGCCCCCCGATCCCTGCTGGATCGTCGCTGTCACGATCGCCCGCCGGGTGGCGATCGATCCGGCCGAACCGATTCCCCGCGACGACTTTCTCCCCCTCCTCTGGGAGCTCCTCGACGGCACCAGCCTGGCCGGCATCCACGAAGGCTCGCTCGATGCCCTGGAGGCGTTCGCGGCCGGGATCACCACCAGCGACATGGTGCTCGACGCCGCGGCGGGGGATCCTGCCCGTGACTGGGTAGCGGCCCGCGACACGATCACCGCGGAGCTGTGGTTTGCCGACGAGAGTGGTGCCCGGGCCGCCGCCGCGATCCTCGCCGGGCTCACCGGCTGCGCCGTGGTCGGCGTCCGCCACGAGGAGCCCCACGACTGGGAGGCCGAGAGCCGCGCCGGTCATGGCCCGATCGACATCCCCGGCTTCGGCACGATTCTGCCCCCGTGGGAAACCCCCGACCAACGACTGCCGGCTGCCGGGACGACGCTCGTCATCGACCCCGGCAGCGGGTTCGGGACAGGGCTCCACCCGACGACGAAGCTCTGCCTGGCTGCTCTGGGGACCGGCCAATCGCCACCGCAGCGCGTGCTCGATTTTGGCGCCGGCTCCGGGATCCTCGCGATCGCCGCCGCTCTCCGCGGCGCCCCGGCCGTCGACGCCGTCGAGATCGACCCGCGCGTCCACGCCGCCATCGGCCACAACGCGGCGCTCAACGGGGTTGCCGACCGTGTCCGCGTGTCGGCCACCCTCGACGAGCTTCCCGCAGACTCACCCCACGACCTGATCCTCGCCAACATCGTCGCCCCGGTGCTCCGGGCCCATGTCGACGACCTCTGCCGCCGCCTCGCACCAGGCGGGAGGATCGTGCTCTGCGGCCTGCTCGCCGCCGACGTGCCCGAGATCACCGCTCTCTACAATCGCCAGCTCCCCGCCGAGCCAATCATGACCGCACTCGACGGCTGGCACTGCCTGGTGTTCGCGAGAGCTTGAAAGGATCGGCGCTCGGGGAGACCGCCACCACCACCGGCCCCGGCGGCGGGATTTCTCCGACGAGCCGGCCGAGCCGCGTGTCGAAGTCTGCCTTCGCCACGATCACGACGATCACCAGCGGCACCAGCGCCAGCAGGATCCGGTAGCGCGCCGAGCGGAGGAGGCGCTGGCCGGCGGAGTCGGGCAGCATTCGGCCGATCCCCAGCGGGAGCACTGCCAACAACGGCGCCAGGAGGATCAGCAGCGCCGCGGCCGATCCCAGCCGACCGAAACAGCGCCCCACCACGACAAGGCCAAACAGCGCCACCAGCCCCACTGCCGTCAGCCCCGGCAGCCCGGGGGTGCCCCACACCTCCCCGCAGCCGCTGCGCCCCCTCGTCGGCCCGCCCCCCCAATCGGCGAGCAGCGCGCCAGCCAGGGCTCCGGCCAGCGGCAGCGCCACCAGCCCCCCCTTCAACCATCCGGCCAGCGCGATCGAAAGCCCGGCGACGACCAGTGCTCCAACCGTCACCACGGCCACGACCCGGTCTCCGCTTGAGCGCACGTCCCCCGTGATCCCCTCCCACGACGCCCACAGAAAGAGCGCCGCGGCGAGGATCACCACCGCCGGCGTCCCCCCCTCCAGCCACACCGATCCATGGAGGAGCACAGGCACCGCCAACAGCGCCACACACCCGCGCTCGGCGGTCAACCAGAATCCGCCGATCCAGTTGGCCGCCGCCTCGACCTCGATCGCCAGGGCCACCGGGAGGAGGATGACGAGGTACCGGTCGAGCCCTGTTGTCGGCGGCAGCGAAGGGAGAGCGCGGAGCAGGCACAGCCCCGCGACCACCCCCCAGACGAAAGCCACGATCGCCGCCACTGCGGCCAGCGCCGGCTGGCGCCGCGAGATCCCGGCGCCGACGGCGCCGAGCGCTGCGGCCACCGCGAACGCGCCCAGCACCGCGCGGACCACCATCGCCACATCGGGCACGGCGTCAGTCCCGCTGACCGGCGCAGTCGATGACGATGATCGCCTCGTCGCCGATATTGCCGATCTGCCCCTTGTCGAAGTTGAAGTCGCTCCGCTTGAGCTTGAGCTCGGTGCCGAAGCCGACGCGCTTCTTCCCCATCGCTTCGATCTCCTTGCCGCCGACGAGCTTGAGCGTCACCGGCTTGGTGACCCCGTGCATCGTGAAGGTGCCAGCCACCTCGTAGCCCTCCGGAATCGCCTTCACGGCCGTGCTGCGGAACTCGATCGTCGGAAACTGCTTGGTGTCGAAGTAGTCGGGCTGACGGAGATGCTCGTCGCGCGCGGCGTTGGCGGTGTCGACACTGTCGGCCTTGATCGTCAGGGAGAAGGTCGACTTCGAGGGATCCTGGCGGTCGAGGGAGAACTTCCCGGAGACGTCATTGAAGCGCCCCTGGATCCAGCTGATGTCGAGGAAGCGGGCCTTGAAGCCGACCGACGAATGGACGAGATCGTAGTCGTAGTCGTCGGCAGCGCGGAGCGATCCGGTGGCAAGGGCGAGGACGATGGCCAACAGGGCGGAGAAGCGGGGCATGAGAAGACTCCTCGAACGGGAATGGAACTCGCGGGGCGGTCGACAGGGGCGGGGTGCCCCATCCGAACCGGTCGCCCCCAATAGGGTCGGAGCATACCATCCAAACGGGCTCCTCGGGCGAGCGCCGCGCCGTCATCCGGCCGGCGGCGGAGCGGTGGCGGCGTCGAGAAACAACCCGCGATTAGCGCCGAGCACGGCCGCCGAACGCGACACCTCGAGCGCATGGGCATGGGCGGCCACCGCGGCGGCCCGCCGCGCCGCCGGATCGCGGGCGGCGGCCGACTCGAGGACGTCGACGAAGGCCTGTGGCGTCTCGAGCGGGCAGACCCACCCCGAGCCCCGGGCGTCGAGATCGCGCCAGGGTGTCCGGTCGCTGACCAACACCGGCACCCCCGCCGCCAGCGACTCGAAAATCACATGCCCGAAATTCTCGCCGCGGGTCGGGAGGAGGAAGAGATCGTGCCGCGCGATCGTCGCGCGGACCTGATCGGGGGTCACCTCCCCCTTCCATGCGATCCGGCAACCGGCCGGCGCCGCCGCGATCAACGGCTGGCAGGTCTCCCAATAGGCCCGGTCTTCAATCGGGCCATGGATCGAAAACTCCACCGGAACGCGGAGCTTCAGGACGACCTCGATCGCGTAGCGGACGTTCTTCATCGGACTGATCCGCGACAGCAGGCAGACCCGCAGCGGCCCCTCCGGCCGGGGCGTCGCCGGCGGGGGCGTGTCGGCGAGCCGTTCGGTGAGATCGGTGGCGACGCGGATGTCGGCGGCGATGCCCCCCATGGCGCGACGGATGTCGTCCCGCTCGAAGTCGCTCGACGCCTGCCAGGTGAGCCCCGAATGGAGCCCGGTGAGCCCGGCGGCGAAGCGGAACAGCCGCTTCTTCGGCGCCTTGATCCGCAGGGCGCTCGGGGCGAACTCGCCGCGCGGCGCGAGCACCCAGCGGAGCCGAGGGGGAGTCCAGCCGAGCCGGCGCACGACCAGCGGCAGGATCGAGAACGACGGGTCGAGGAAACTGTTCAGATAGACCGTGTCGGGCCCGACATCCCGGATGAGGCGGGCCACGGCCGACAGGCTACGGTCGGAGGAGGATCCGTAAAACACCGGCGTCCCGTCGACATCGCACCAGCGCCCGAGCGGGACCCCGGCGAGCGGCTCCCGCGATCCCAGGTCGTGGTTGCGGGTGAAGATCCGGAAGTCGACCTCGTCGCCGAGCTGGTCGACCATGTTGAGCAACGTCCGCAACGGCCCACCGGAGCGGAACGCAGGCCGATAGTAGCCGGCGAAGACGAGGACGACCGGTCGGCGTGGTGGCGGTTTCATCGTCCCGATCGGTCTCGCGGCGGAGGCGGTCGCAGCTGGCGTTCACGGGGCGATGGACGCGGCAGGAAGCCGTGGCGTCCCGATCGGGACCCGATCGGTTCGGCATCGTAGCAGCCCCGCAGCGGTCGATCACTCAGAAGGCCGCAGCGCCGCATGGAGGATCTCCACCGGATGGAGGGCGGTGCGGCCGGTGCCATCTTTGATCTGGTGGCGGCAGCTCGTCCCCGGGGCGGCGATCAGCACATCGGCCGCGGCGGCCCGCACCGCCGGAAAGAGGACGAGCTCGCCGATCCGCATCGAGACGTCGAAATGCTCGCGCTCGTAGCCGAACGAGCCGGCCATGCCGCAGCAGCCGCTGGGGATCGGCTCGACGGCATAGTGCCGCGGAATCGACAGGGCCGCCACCGTCGGCTGGATCGAGGCGAGCGCCTTTTGATGGCAGTGCCCATGGAGGCGGATCGTGCGCGGCTCGTCGGTGAAGGAATCCGGGCCGATCCGCCCGGCTGCGGCCTCCCGGGCGAGGAGCTCGTCAATCAGCAGCGCCCTCCCGGCCAGCCGCCGCGCTGCGGGAATCATGTCGCGCGGCACGAGATCGGGGACCTCGTCGCGGAAGCCGAGGATCGCCGACGGCTCGATCCCCACCAGCGGCGCCTCGTCGGTGATCACGCCGTCGAGCCGGCGGACGTTCTCGATCGCCAAGCCCCGTGCCTCACGCAGAAGCCCCTTCGAGATCTGCGGCCGGCCGCTGGCAACATGGTCGGGGATCACCACCTCGTAGCCGAGCCGTTCGAGGAGCTCGACGGCGCGGATGCCGAGCGGCGCGTCGAGGGTGTCGGTGAACTCATCGCAGAAAAGGTGGACACGACCGAGCCTTCCGGGACGCCGTGGCCGGCTCCGCATCCAGCGGGAGAGCGTCGTGCCATGGACGCGCGGCAGCGACCGGCCCGCCGCGAACCCCATCCCCCACTTGAGCAGTCCCGAGATCCCCGGCGCGGTGACGAGGGTGTTGTAGAGCCAGGGGACGCGCGCCGCCCACTGCATCGCCCGCCCCGTCTCGGCGATCAGTCTCGTCCGCAATGGGATGCCGTGGGCGTCGATCCAGTGCTGCTCCCATTCGCTCTTGAGCCGCGCCATGTCGACGTTCGACGGGCACTCGCTCTTGCAGCCCTTGCAAGAGAGGCACAGATCCATCACCTCGGCCAGCTCGGGCGTCGTCCAGGGATTGGCCCCCGGGCTCCCCACCGTCGAGGCGAGCGCCTGGCGGAGAACATTGGCCCGGGCCCGGGTCGTGTCCTTCTCATCGCGCGTCGCCATGTAGCTGGGGCACATCGTCCCCCCCATCTCGGCCGACTTACGGCATTGGCCGACGCCGCCACACTTCTCCGCCGCCCGCAACACCCCCTGAACGGCGTCGAAATTGAACACCGTCTCGTGGCTCGGCTCCGGCTCCCCCGGCACGATCCGCAGTTGCGTGTCCATCGGGAGCGTGTCGACGATCTTGCCGGGATTGAGGATCCCCTGCGGATCAAACAGCCGCTTCACCCGGACGAGATGCTCGTAGCAGGCGTCGCCGACCATCGTGCGGATGAACTCGCCGCGGAGCCGTCCGTCGCCATGCTCGCCACTCAAGCTCCCCCGGTATTTTCTCACCAGGTGCGCGACGTCGGTGGCGACGTCACGGAACATCTTCAAGCCCTCGACCGTGCGGAGGTCGAAGAGCGGCCGGAGGTGGAGCTCGCCGGCGCCGGCGTGGGCGTAGTGGATGCAGTCGATTGCATACTTCTCCGCCAGGAGCCGGTCGAAGTCGGCGATGTAGGCGGGGAGGTCGTCGATGGCGACGGCGGTGTCCTCGACGATCTCGCGCGGCTTTTTGTCGCCGGGGATGTTCTGCACGAGCCCCTGCCCGGCTCGGCGCAGCTCCCACACCTTGTTGGCATCGTCGCCGAAGAGGCGCGGGTAGGCATGGCCAATCCCCGCCGCGGCAAGCGCCCACTCGGTGGCCGCAAGCGCCCGCTCGATTGCGCCCCGATCAGCATGGCGGATCTCGACGACGAGAATGGCGCCGGGATCACCGACGACGAAGCTCCGGTTGCGCGTCTGCTCGGCGTTGCCCTTCGTGCACTCGAGGATCTTCCGATCGATCAGCTCGCAGCCGGAGAGCACGCCCCCTTCCGCCACCGCCGCGGCCTTCCCCTCGTGCATGACGACGACGGCCCCACGGAGCGCTTCGTCGACGCTGCTGCAGTGCGCCACAAGCAGCCCCCCCGGCGCCGGCAACTCGATCAGCCCGAGTTCGAACTCCACCCCGAGAAACAGCGTTCCCTCCGAGCCGGCGACAAGTCGGCAGGCGTTGAAGGGACGGGAGCTCGCCGGATCGAAGCAGTCGGCGTTCATGAGGGCATCGAGGGCGTAGCCGGTGTTGCGCCGGGTGACGGCCGCCTTCGGAAAGCTTCGCTCCACTTCGGCCCGCACGGCTGCATCGCCGAGCAGGTCGCGGAGCCCCTGGTGGATCCTGGTCTCGAGCGTGTCGGGGCCAGCGCACTTCGCCGCGAACTCAGGCGCCGATTCTGCCGCGAAGGTCACCTCCGAGCCGTCGGCGAGGAAGCCGCGGGCGGCGCGGAGATGGTCACGTGTCGTCCCCCAAGCGATCGAGTTTGAGCCACAGGAGTTGTTCCCCACCATCCCGCCGATCATCGCCCACGAAGCGGTCGACGTCTCGGGGCCGAAATACAGGCCATGGGGGGCGAGGGCCTGATTGAGGGCATTGCGGACCACGCCCGGCTGGACGCGCACCGTGCGCCGCTCGACATCGATCGCCACGATCCTGTTCAGGTGGCGGCCGGTGTCGACGACGATCCCCCCTCCAACCACCTGGCCGGCGAGCGACGTACCGGCGCCGCGGGGAATGATCCCCACCCCTTCGGCCGCGGCGAAGCGGACGAGTTCGCCGACATCGGCGTCGGTCTTGGGCAGCGCCACCGCCAGCGGCCGCTCCTGGTATTCGGAGGCATCCGTGGCGTAGATCATCAGCGTCGTGTCATCGACGAGCAGTTCGCCGTCGAGCCGCGCGGCGAGCGCCGCCAGGCGCTGTTGGAATCGGGCATCCTGCAGGAAAGGATTGGCGGCGGGATTCTGCTCGCTCGACACGCGGTGGGTCATGGCTGGCTACGGAGGGAAAACGGGAAAGGAGAAACCGCTCTGTTCATGGTAGCCTTTTCTCGGGCCCTTTTCGGACACTCTCTCCGCCTCCCGCCGGATCATCATGTCGACCCCGCACGCCGAACTCCCACCGGTTGAGATCCGCCGCCTCGGCGCCGTCACCGTGGCGACGCTCCTCGACAAGCGGGTCCTCGGGGCCCGGGCCAGCGCCATGTTCGACGACCAGCTCCTGCCGGAGGCCGACAGCCTCGGCGGCGATGGGCTCGTGCTCGACTTCTCCCGTGTCACCTATTTCGGGAGCGATTCGTTCGGCCGCCTCGTCGAACTCGCCGCACGGGTCGACCGTGCCCACGGGTGGCTGACGCTGTGCCATGTCGACGCGAAGATCCGCGAAGTGTTCCGCGTCACCCGGCTCGACACGACGTTCGACATCGTCGACGACCTCGTCACGGCGATCGGCTCGAACCGGCCGACCGAACCGGGCTGAACGACAATGGGGCGCGAAACACAAGGCACGCTGTTCGACGACGACCCACTCCCGGAATCCCCGCTGGCTAAGGCCCCGCGCGCCGACCCGGTCGCGCCGGCCCTCGTCGCCGCAGACATCCACGCCCTCGCCGCCCGGCTTCCGGCAGACGTCCACCTCGGCACATCGAGCTGGTCATTCCCCGGCTGGACGGGCCTCGTTTACGCGCCGCGCCACGGCAAGCCGGAGAGCGAGCAGCGGCTGGCACGCGAAGGGCTCGCCGCCTACGCGCAGCATCCCCTCTTCGGGAGCGTGAGCCTCGATCGCACCTTCTACGCCCCGCTGCTTGCCGACGAATACGCTGCCTATGCCGCGGCGGTGCCCGCGACGTTTCGGTTTGTCGTCAAGTCGCCGGCGGCAATCACTGATCCCTTCAAACGACTCGGCGGCTCGGGGCAGGTCAGTGGCGAGAATCCCACGTTCCTCGACGCCGCCACCGCGCATGCAGTCTGCGTCGCCCCGGCGGTCGCCGGCTTGGGGGCGAAACTCGGCGCGATCGTGTTTCAGTTTCCTCCTTTGGGAAGATCGCTCCTCGCCAACGTGCCGCGGCTCGTCGACCGCCTCGGGGCCTTCGTGGCCGCCCTGCCACGGCCGCGCACCGAGGGCCTCCCGCACGGGCCGGCGATCGCGCTCGAGATCCGCGATCCAGTGCTGGTCTGCGAGGCGCTCGCGGCGGGCCTTGTCGATGCTGGCGCCGTGCCCTGTCTCGCAGCGCACGCCCGAATGCCGCCGCTGGAGGCGCAAGCCGACCTCTGGCGGCTCGATCGCTTCCCGCTGACGAGCCCGCTGGTCGTCCGCTGGAATCTCCATGCCGGCAAGGACTACGAGGGGGCAAAGCAGGAATACTTCCCCTTCGACCGGCTCGTCGAGGAGGATCTCCAGACGCGCGACAGCCTCGCCCGGCTCGTCCGCACCGAGGCGCGCTCGGGGCGCACAGTCCTCGTGACGATCAACAACAAGGCAGAGGGCTCGGCGCCGTGGAGCGTCCACCGCCTTGCCGAGGCGATCGCAGGCTGCAGTTGACCGCGTCTGCGAGTCAGTCGCCGGGAAGAAAGACCCACAGCGCCGGTCTGCCGCAGTTGCAGTGCACGGCCCGGCCCAGCAGGCCAAGCCCTGCCGCGCTGAGAAACACGCTCGTTCGCGCTGCATCCCAGAAGCCGTTCAAGCCCAGCGAGTGCGGCCCGCGCAGCCGCTGGGTGACGCTCGGCACCGGATGGAAGATCGCTTCGACCCACGGCGGCCGATTCCGTTCGCGGTCCTGCAGATCGTCGAGAGCGGTGATCGCCCTTTCCATGCTACCGCGGGAACATCCGGCTTCGAGCACCCGCTCATCCACTTCCGTGACGCCACGGCGGCTCGGCGTGGGCAGGAGGAGAAGCCCGAGAAACGACCACAGAGTGAACCAAAGACTGAGGTCAATGGTGCCGGATGCCACACCCAGCCGATCGCGGCCCACCAGGCAGGCGGCTACCGTGATGCCGGTGAGCGTGAAGCCCAGTGCCAGAAGGCGGCCCCGCAGCCAACTTCCGGAACCGACTGCCATGGTCCGGCGCTCCAGGGCCGCTGCAAGCTGATCGGGCTCGAGCATCTCCCGCCATTTCATGGGCAGCAGATGGAGCCGCGGCACGAGCACGCCGACAATGCCGCCGGTGAATCCCTCGTCCTGGCTCTCGGCGACGAAGGTGGCGACCGATTCCTCCGCGCCGGTGGAGCGTTCGTGGCTGGGAGTCACCTCGAGCGGCGCAGCGGCCGAGGCGAGCAGCACACGGCCACGCAGGAGCAGCAGCATGAGAGCAGCCCCGGCCATCACCACGCCAACGACGCCTCCGAGCCTTCCCGCCACGAGCATCGCGACCGCGGTCGTAAACAGGAGGGTGGCATGGACCGCGATTCCGCGGACCAAGCCGGCCAAATACTTTCCGAGCGGCGGGTGCGCGCGTGAAAAACGCCGCGGGAGCAGAAAGCCGCCACAGAGATCCAGCGGCAATTGGATGACAACGTAGCAAAGCACGAAGGCCAGCAGCCCGACGATCTGCGCCGCCAACGGGGCGTCGGCTGGAGGCAGGGCCCGCCCGCTGGCGTTCACGGCCAATCCCGCGGCACTGAGCACCACCATCGTGCCAACCGCGGAGATTCCCAGCCACAACCGCGCCCGGCCATACCCTGGGAGCGTGTCGGCGGAGATTGGCTGCTCGGGCGGTTTCGCCGACTTCGCCCGCTGCATCGCCTCGGCCGTCTTCCGAATGCCGCGGAGCATGCCACCGAAGACGATCTCGTGGAGCGGGACGACCGCATACCAGTAGAGAATCCCGATCAGCCCCCTCGGCCTGTAGAGGGCCGTCATCTTGAGCTCCGTCGGGAAATCAGCCGAGCCGTCGGCCGGCAGGATCTCGAACTCCAGCTTCGCCTCCCCGGGCAATTTCATCTCCGCCCGGAGCGAGAGAGATCGGTCGCGATCAATGCCGACCACCCTCCAGAAATCGAGCGTCTCGCCAAACTCGACGTTTTCCGGATGCCGCCGGCCACGACGCAGCCCCGGCCCACCGACAAGCGTGTCCATCCAGCCCCGCAGTCGCCACAGCATGTCGCCGGCATACCAGCCGTTCCCCCCGCCAATTCGACAGACCGCGGCGAACACACTCTGCGGATCGGCGTCGATTTCCACCGACCGGCGGTCGGAGAAGACGGTGCCACCAGCCCACGAAGGGTCGCCCGGGATCGGGCCGGCCACGCTCCACCTCGTCTCCACCGCCCCGGCCTCGACCTTCCGCAGCGCCCTCGTAATCGCCTCCCGAGCCCCGAATGCCGCGTGAGGCATGAGCCGCTGAGCATCGTCATTGGTGAGCACGACCCGGTTTCTCAAGCCCTCGGCCAGGGGCCGTGCGATCCGATACGACACCGGCGTGACGATGTTGATCCACAGGGAGCTCAGTCGCGGCGTGAGCACAGGCACCGGCACGATGAGCCGCCGCGGTAAGTGAAGCTCCTCGGCCATGATCTGCATCAACTGCTGATAGGGAAAGACGTCCGGACCACCGATCTCGAGCGTACATCCGGCTGACTGGGGCACCTCGAGGCAGCGGACCAGCCAGTGGAGGACGTCCTCAATGGCAATCGGCTGGCATTCCGTCTTCACCCAGCGCGGAGTGACCATCACGGGCAGTCGCTCGACGAGATAACGGAGAATCTCGAAGGAGGCCGAGCCGGCTCCGATGATCATCGCGGCACGAAAAGTTGTCACCGGCACGTTTGTGGCGGCGAGCTCCTCCTCGACTTCGCGGCGCGAGCGAAGGTGGACGCTCAGGTCGGGGCCCATTTCGCCGAGACCGCCCAGGTAGACGATCCGCGACACCCCGGCCCGGGCGGCAGCGCGAGCGAAGGAAGCGGCCAGCGTCCGATCGCGAGCGGCGTATTCACCGCCCGTCGACTCCATGGAATGGACGAGGTAGTAGGCGACCGAGGCTCCGGCCATTTGATCTGCGAGCGAATCCTCCGAGGAAACGTCGCCAGCGACGACCTCAACCGCCGGGTGCGATCGCCACGGTTTTTGATCGAGCTTCCGGGGTGCCCGAACGAGGCATCGAACACCGTAGCCGGCCTCGAGCAGGGCGGGCACGAGCCTCCCCCCGACATACCCTGTCGCCCCGGTGACAAAAACGGTCTCATGCCGGCGGGAGAGGCTCATCGGAGACACACTGGTGGTCCCTTTCCACTGGTCATGCGTTCTGGAGGCCGTATAGTGACGGTACGTCGAGTACTGTTTGAGCAGGACTCGTCTTCCTCTCCTCCTTGGAACCGTACGCCATGGCGAATGACAACCAACTCGACTGGTCCGACCTTGCGATCGGGCTCTACGACCGCCTGACCGGTCGGAAGGCTGAGATCACGTATGAGTTCGACAACATGCATGTGAAAATCCCCAGCGGCACGGGTCCTTCGGCCACCTACGCCGAGTGGATTCTTCACGGCACCATGAAGATCCGCACCCGCGACCTGGGCACTTGAAATGTCCCCCCAGGCAGATCGCGGTCCGACTCCGATGGCTGCCCTGCAGATCGAAGGCCATCTCACGGGCAGCTGTGACGGCCGTCCGATCACGATCACGGCCGATCCCAGAGGGATTTGCCTGACGGTGGACTCCGTTCGTTCGGCGTGGCGACTGCGCAGGCAACTGCCGGCGCTTCAGGGTGTGCTCGGGGCACTCGGCCGTGGGCAGGTCCCGATCCGGCTGAAGATCGGCACGATCGGAGAGTTTTCCGTCCCCGCGATCCCGAACTGGATTCCTCGGTGGGCATTGCGTCTGGCCGGGCTGCGATAGGCTTGTGGCCCGGGAGGACCTCCGGGCAAGGCGTGGACGAAGCCACGCCGCACCAGGCTCCGATCGGGTGCCCTAAAAAAAGCCTCCTCCGCAGAATCCGTGGGCGCAGACCGGCCCGAGAGAAGTCCTGCTTGGAGCTGCAAAAGAACCGCCACCGCAGCCCGCAGTCAGCCGTGGCCGGCTGGCAGTCATGGCCACGACCCGTCGGGCCGCGGTGGCGGCATCAGGCTTCGTCCGGCCGACTGCCGCCCGGAGGCAGACGTTCGGCCGCACAGGAAGAGTCGGAGTAGTCCCTGACACGAGGCACTGCTGACGGTCTGAAATGCTCCCGCACTTCATTCTCGGCATGGCTCTCGAGAATCAGTCGCACGAGGTCGATCCATTGCGGGTCGGCAATCACCCGGCGGATCGTGTTCAGGAGCACACCCTGGCTGATCGAAGGAAAGTATCGCTGGATGTCGCAGAGGAGAAGAAGGGATCAGGGGGATCAAAGGGATAAAGGGACAAAGCCCAAAGGGAACCGTCAGCAGCCGTACCGTCGTCGTTCCAGTAACCCAAGTCCGCCGAAGAGCAGCCCCAACACTGCACTCAAACCGCTCGGGTCGATCTCGGGGACGCTGACCGGACTTGCGAGACGAAAACCGATGCCGCTGAACTCGCTCGACGGGTCGAGCGAATAGCTGCCGGAGGACGACAGATTGAACGCGACGGAGATCCAACTGCCGCCACGCCGCCCACGAGACGAGCCGGCAGCACCCGTGAGGTCGTTCCATTCACCCACGTTTCCGCTCATATCAAACGCCCCGTAGGCACTCGCCCCGCCGTTGGTGCCAACCGTCGTCACGTTGCCATTTTGGCTATTCCAGTCAGCGGTCAAGTTGTAGTTCGCGGAGTTGCCAGTGCTGCCACCAGAGCCGATTCCTGTCGAACCTGCCGTCACCGCCGTCGGGTCCAAATTGCTCTGCGTGGCGTAATCCCAGTAGCCGGCGCTCGTGCCTCCGCCCTTGTAGTACGCCGCCTTGTACCACTGGTCTTGCGTCGGGACGTAGAACGTCGCCCCTGAGTTCACCGCCGGGGCCGTACCGGTGGTCTGGCCGCCGCCGAGAGTATACGCCCCCGTCTCCGTGTCCGACGAACTCGTTGCACCGTTCTGATACCAGTTAGACACCCGCGCCGCATCGAACCAACTCACGTAGTTCACCGGCTTGTCGCCCATGTCGGTCTTGGCCAAATAGGTGAACGCACCAGACAACCCGGATTGCGTGATGCCGCCACGGGCTTCGCTGCTCATGCTCGCGTTGTAGAGCGAGTAGGTGTCGGTCGCAGCCACAGAGTTCAGGAAGTCGGTGTAAAGCTGGTTCGTAAACTCGTACTTCATGATCTGGAATGAAGTCGCCACGGCACCAGCGGGATTCGGGACTCCGGTGGTATCAGCCGTGTTCCCCGGGTCGCCGACCGTCACCCACTGGAGCGGTTCGGCGTTGACGAGAGAGCCCATCATCAGGCAGGCCAAGGCAGCCAGCCAAAGGGAAGAGACTTTCAAAGAAAAGTACGGCATACGATCGATCCTTTTGACCAGTGGCCTTGGATTGCAGAGACCTCTTGCCTTAACGACGCAAGCGGCAGAGTTTCCAGAACGCATGGATTGATTCACGAGCAGGTGTCCTCAGAAGGGAGGGTGCAGAAACGCCTTGAGCCCCCCGGCTCATCGACACGCCGTTTCTAACAGACGATTTCCACGTCACCCCAAAAAAGGGACGAACGTGGCTCAATCCGGGACGAATGGTCATCCCAAGGACCAATGGGCGCGATCAGGGACCAATGGGCGCAATCGAAAACCGGGCGGGAATTGAATCCGGGGGGCGGGCTAGGCGGCTGCCGGCTCGGATTGCTTGTGCCAGGCGAAAAAACGCCAGCACGGCGGCAGGTTTCAGAGCCGCTCAAGGGATCGCGTTCGCCCTGTTTCACGCAAGGGGCCGCCGACCAGAGTTAGAAGTCACCCACCGATTCCGCGAAGAAGGCTATAAAAAAGCCGAAAGGTTCGCAGCGGGCGCAACCGGCGCGCCATCTACATCCCGCGTTTCAGGAGTGAGCGATGCCGCAGGGCACGTCGATGCGACTGTCGATGGTCGTCAATCCTCCCACCGACCGGCACCTCGAGTGGGCGGCGCAGGTTGGCGTCAGCGACATCGTCATTCCTTATCCGGGGCTCGAACCGGCCGCGCTTGCCGCCACCTGCCGGCGGATCGCCTCCTTCGGGATGCGTTGCACGCATGTGGAGCGAAAGCTCCCCCACCTCGGCCTCGTCCATGGACTCCCCAACCGCGACGAGCAGGTAGCGGGGATCAAGACGCTCCTCCGCCACATGGCTGACCATGGTATGGAGGTGCTTTGTTACAACTGGATGCCCGACGAAGACTGGCAGCGGACGAGCGCCGTCGCCCCGGCCCGTGGCGGCGCCAAGGCGACCGCCTTCCGGCTCGCCGACATCGGCGCTTCCTCGCGGCCGACGGTCACCGATGCCGACGGCCTCCCATCAGTCCGGACATCCGCCGACAAGCTCTGGGAGCATCTCCACCGCTTCCTCGACGAGGTCGTGCCGGTGGCGGAGGCCTGCGGGATCCGGCTCGCACTCCATCCCGACGATCCGCCGCTCGACGAGTTTGCCGGCCAGCCGCGGATCATGCATACCAACGCCGCCCTGCTGCGGGCCACACAACTCGTCCCCTCGCGCGCCAACGCCATCTGTTACTGCGTCGGCTCGCTCCATCCGGCCGGCGAGGATGTGATCGCCGGGATCGCGGCCCTCAGGGACAAGATCGCCTTTGTTCACGCCCGCAATGTCCGCGGCACGGCCGCCGACTTCGTGGAGACCTGGCACGACGACGGCGAGATCGACATGCCGGCGGTGTTCCGGGCGCTGAAATCTATCGGCTACGCAGGCACCGTCCGCCCCGACCACGCCCCGAGCATGTCGGGCGAGAGCAACGAGACGCCGGGCTACGAAATGCTCGGCCGCCTCTTCGCCGCTGGCTATCTCAAGGGGCTCTTTGACGCGGCGTGACGCATGCGTCTTGCGGAGAATCAGCCGGCCGAAAGGAACCGTAGGTCTTCCCGATCGGTTCCGACAGGCCAGGCGACCAGCGGTACTCCGCGCAGCGATCTGGGGCGAACCGCGACGCCCAGGTTGAGGTGTCACTGATCGAGCGGCGCTACCGCAACAGCTTCCGTCGCCGTGTCCGGAGGAATCACCGGCTCCGGTTGGCGAATCAGGCGCTGGGGACGGTGCGAGATCGGCCTCCCGGAAACTGCGAGGCGCTCGTGAGCTTCGCGGAGATACGTCGCCGTGTCCCCCTTGCAGTCCGCGAGGATCTTCCGGCGGACGGCGTGAAGGTCTTCCAAGATTGCGTTACGGCTCATCGTCGCCTCCGGGCTACCGTAGTTTGTAGGAGCAGACTGGTCAGAGCGTCCAGCCGAGTCGATCGACTCTCGTCTCGACGTCGCCGACCGGAGCCGATCCAGAGGCCTTGCCGAAGGGGCTCGTGCGGTTATACTTTCGGTATGAAAACAGCCGTCTCGATCCCCGACGACGTGTTCGCGGACGCGGAACGATTGGCGTCGCGATTGCAAATCTCTCGCAGCAAAATGTATGCCCGAGCGCTCGCCGAGTTCGTTGCCCGCCATGACGATGACCGGGTCACGGCGCTGATGGATCAAGCCGTCCGCGAGGCCGGAAGCGAGGATGCCACCTTCCTGCAAGCGGCCGCACAGCAAACGGTTCATCGCGCTGAATGGTAGTTACGCTCAATGGTCGTTGCGCAAGGCGAAGTCTGGTGGGCTGATCTCGCGGAGCCGATCGGCTCGAGCCCCGGATACCGTCGGCCGGTGGTCGTCCTTCAGTCTGACGCGCTCAACCGCAGCCAGATCGCCACGGTCGTCTGTGTTGTCTTGACGAGCAATCTGCGCTGGTCGATCGCCCCCGGCAATGTCTTGCTCACGGCGAAGCAGACCGGACTCGATCGCGATTCCGTCGCCAATGTCACGCAATTGGTGACGATCGACAAGCGGCACCTCAGCGAGCGCGTCGGGCGACTCCCGAAGCGACCGATGGAGGGGATCTTTGCCGGAATCGATCTCATCCTGGGCCGCTAGGAGGCTGTGGATAAAGTGCAGGCCCGACCGCACGAGGCGGTCGCGAGTGCGGAGCACTCGAGAAAACCGGGGGTTTTCCAAGTGGAAAAAGGTCGTGGATGACTTTTTCCACGGGCAGCTAGGGGCCTCGTTCGGCACCTGAATGCGTTCGATTTCTCCTCCCAGGGGATGGGTCCGCACCCCCGCCAAGGGCGACGGCGGAGGGCCACCGCGCGTACACTTGCTCTTCAGCGGCGGAGGGGGTGAAACGCCTTCGCCCCTGCCGCGTGTTCCCCCGGGGCATTCCATGGCCAGCCGTTGCCGCCGCCGCTTTGCGCCGCAGCGCCGTTCTGCAGCCCCCCTCTCCCCTCGTCTCGCCCCTCGGAGCCTTCCGCCGTGCCCCGTTTGCCACGTGTCGCCCCGGTCCTCGCCGGGCTTTTGGTCCTTCTCGGCGGGGCCCTGGTCATGAACCCCCCCGGCCGCTCCGCCGAGCCCCCCGCTCCAAACCGGGCCCGCGAAGGGCAGTGGGTGACGGTGCAACGGGCCCTCGACGAAGGAAAACCAAAATCGGCCCTCGAGGCCCTCGCCGGGATCGAGCAGGGGGCAATCGCTGCCAAGGCCTGGGACGAGGCGGCACGGGCGATCGCCACGCGCGTTCACGCCGACACCGGCGACCGCCCCCCGGAAGATCCCGAGCGTCTCGTCCGTCTCGAAGCAGCGCTTCAAGGAGCGCCCGACGAGGTGAAGCCGGTCCTCGAGGCGATCCTCGCCAACTGGACCTGGGGATTTTTCCAGAACAATCAATGGCGCTTCGCGCAGCGGACAAGCGGCGCGACCGGTGGCGTGAACGAAGAAGGGAAAGCCGTCGAGGGGCTCGCGGGCATCGCCTCCTGGGATCTGCCGCGCGTTGTCGCCGAAGTCCGCCGCCGGTTCACCGCCGCGCTCGATCCGGCCGAGCGTCTCCAAGCGATGCCGGTGGCCGAGTGGAATCAGATCCTCGAGAAGGGCGGGATGCCCGATGCCTGGCGGCCGACGGTGTGGGATGTCGTCGCGCACGACGCCCTCGCCTTCGCCGCGTCGGGCGTGCGGGGGCTTGCCGATCCCGAAGATCTGTTTGAGTTTGAGATCGATTCCCCCCCCCTCGGCACGCGGCAAGAGTTTCTCGCCTGGAGGCCGGAGGAGGCCACGACCGACACCGATTCACCACTCTTAGGCGAGATGCTGCTCTTCCGCCGCCTTCTCGAGGCTCACGCCGACGACGCCGATCGCACGGCGCTGCTCGCGGCCGATCTCGACCGGATCGAGCGGGCAAGCGCCAGCGCGATCTCCCCCGGCGGCGATGAGGATCGCAACGCCCGAACGACCAAGGCACTTGAAGCCTTGCTCGAAGACTGCGGCGAGAACGACGTCGCGGCGATGGTCCGGCATAGGCTGGCGGGCGTCGTGCGCCAGATGAACGACGACGACGCGGTGGTGAAGGCCCGCGCCATCGCCGCCGCAGGCGCTGCGTCTCACCCTGAATCCGCCGGGGGCAAGCTCTGCAAAAATCTCGTTGCCGAGATCGACGGCAAATCGCTCGAGCTGTTCACCGAGCGCACCTGGAACGCCCCCTGGCCGACGATCCGGGCGCGCTCCAAAAACCTCGCGAAGGTCCATATCCGAATCGTGAAGGCCGATTGGCTCGCCCGCCTCCGCGCCGGCAAGCCGCAATGGCAGTGGCTCGATGATGGTGATCGGGCCAAGCTCGTGGCCGCGAAACCTCTCAAGGCCTTCGCCGTCGACCTCCCCGCCACGGACAACCTCCGCGACCAGACCCACGACATCAAGGCGCCCGAGGATCTCCCCCCCGGCGCGTACTGGGTGCTCGCGAGCGCCGACGCAGACTTCGGCCCCAACGACAACGTCGTGGCCACGACGCTTGTGTGGGTGACGCGTCTGGCGGTGGTTCAGCGCACGAACGTCTTCACCGGTGCCGGCGGCCCGCTGGCTGGCCATGTCGTCGATAGCGCCTCCGGAAGGCCGCTGGCCGACGTGAGCGTGCAAGCCTTCGTCCGTGCCCAGGCCGGCAATCCCGCGCCGTTTGAGCCGGCCGGCAAGACGACGACCGATGCCGACGGTTTTTACGAGCTTGCCATCGAGCCACAGCGTGAGACGCTCCTCCAGTTCGCGACGACGCTCGACGGTGCCCTTCACGAGATCGCCTCCGACCCGCTCTCGATTTGGCACCAAGAGCAGCCGCAACAGCATGCGAGCTTCATCCTCATGGCCGACCGCGGCATCCACCGCCCCGGGCAGATCGTCCGCTACAAGGGGATCCTCGCCCACGCCGATCGGGCCAATCGCATTTACCGGGCGCTGGCCGACCGCGATGTGAGCGTCACCTTCCGCGATTCAAATGGCCGCGAACTTTCCCGGCAGATGCAGACGTCGAACGCGACCGGGTCGTTCCATGGTGAGTTTGCCATTCCCTCAGGCGCCCTTCCGGGCCAATGGATGATCGTCGCCGAGGGGGAGGGGACGACCGGTGTCCTCGGACTTCGCATCGAGGAGTACAAACGGCCGAAGTTCAAAGTCGAGCTCGCAGTCCCTCGCAATCCCGTCGTCCTCGACAAGGCCGTGTCTCTCGTCGGCACCGCCACGACCTACACCGGCCTGCCGGTGGCCGGCGCGAAGGTCCGCTACCGGGTCGAGCGACAGATGCGGTTTCCTCTCTGGTGCCGCTGGTTCTTTCCGTGGATCCCGTTTGAAGGCGGCCCGGCCCGGATTCTGCGGGGCAGCGCCACGACCGATGCCGATGGACACTTCACGGTGGAGTTTCCGGCGAAGCCCGACCGTGGCGTGCCGGTCGACAGCCTGCCGGTATTCACCTACCGGGTGATCGCCGACGTCACCGATCCCTCGGGCGAGACGCGCACCGCCGACCGGGCCATCCGCGCCGGTTACGCGCCGCTGCAAGCCGATGTGAAGGCCGATGCCTGGCAGGCCAGTGGCCCAGACGGCGCGCCAGCCGAGGTGACGCTCACCGTCGCGACGCAGTCGCTCGACGACGAACCGCGCGCGGCCACTGGCACGCTCACGATCCGCCGCCTCGTCCAGCCCGAGCAGCCGCTCCGCGGCGACCTCCTCCAGCCATTCGCTGTGGTCCGGCCGCGGGCCGCCGGGCGGGCTGCACCGGGGGGCCAACGTGGAGCCAAGCCGGGGCGGATCCCGGCCGCGCTCCCCAACCCCGATCCGAATGATCCCGAGGGCTGGGAGAGCGGCGAGGAGGTCTTCAAAGCCGAGGACGACACCGACGGAGTCACCGGCAAGGCCGTGGCGAAGGTCAAGCTGGGGCCCGGCATTTATAGGGCGGAGTTTGTCGTCGCCGGCGCCGACGGCGCCCCCGACGTGAAGGCCCGCCACACGATCGAAGTCGTCGACCCAGAAGCGACGACTTCCGTGATCAAGCGCCCCCTCATGCTCACCGCGGCGACGATGACCGCCAAACCGGGCAGCACCTTCGAGGCGATCGTCGCCACCGGCTACGACCAGGGCCGCGTCCTCGTGGAAGTGCTCCGCGACGGCAAGCTCCTCACGCGCCACTGGACCGAGCCGGGGCGGACGCAATGGCCGGTGCGGGTCGAGGTCGGCGACGACCACCGCGGCGGCTTCACGCTGCGGGCTTGGATGGTGCGCGACGGCCGGCTCCATCTCAAAGAGCAGGTGATCGACGTCCCCTGGACAAACAAGACCCTCGAGATCGTCTGGGAGCGATTCACGCGCCGCGTCGAGCCGGGAGCGAAGGAGATCTGGCGCGCCCGCGTGAAGTCGGCCGACGACGCCCTCGACGGGGCAGGGAAGGGGGTGCCCGCCGAGATCGTGGCGACCCTCTACGACCAGTCGCTCGATGCTCTCGCCCCGCTCGCCTGGCCTCCCGGGCTCTCCGGGCTGTTCCGCCGTGAGACTTCTCCGGCGGTGGTAGCCGTGTTCAGCAATCGGCCTGAGGTCCTCCAGCAGATCGTCGGAAACTGGGTGGTGCCGCAGGTGCCGGTGGACATCAGTTGGCGCCGGTTCCGCGATCCGTTCGGCCCCCAGTCGATGCAGTTCTTCGGCTTCAACCGCCGGGGGATGATGCGAGGCTGGATGCCGATGGCGGCGCCGATGATGGCCGACGCGATGATGGCCGACGCGGCCCCGTCCCGGATGATGGCCAAGGGAGCGCCGGTCGCCCTCGGCCTCGAGATGGACTTCGCCGCTGTGGGCGACGGGGGAGGCCCACCGCCAGCGGCCAACACGGCTGCCGCCGCGCCGCCGCCACCGCGGAAAAACCTCGTCGAGACGGCCTTCTTTCTGCCGGCCCTGACAAGCAACGACGATGGCAGCGTGACGATCGAGTTCACCCTCCCCGACACGCTCACCACCTGGCAGTTCAAATCCCTCGCCCACGATGCGAGCCTCCGCTCCGGCACGCTCCTCGATACTGCCGTGGCCGCCAAGGACCTGATGGTCGAGCCGGTCGTGCCACGGTTCCTCCGCGAAGGGGACGTCGTCGAGATCCCGGTGAAGGTCGGCAATCGCTCGACCGGCACGCTCGCCGGAAACATCCGCCTGGAGCTCTTCGACGCCCGCACCGGCGACTCCCGCCAGGCCCTTCTGGAGACACCAGCCGAGCAGCCCTTTGAGCTTGCCGCCGGTCAATCAAAGCCCGTGGTCTTCCGGGTGCGCGTCGCCGATGGCACCGAGACCTTGCGCTATCTCGCCACCGGCTCGGCTGGCCGGGCCGCCGATGGCGAGGAGGCCTTCCTGCCGGTCCTCTCCCGGCGCGTCCTCGTCGACGAGTCGGTGCCGATCACACTCCGCGGCCCCGGCTCGAAAACGGTGACTATTCATCGCCTCGCAAACGTCAAGGATCATCCCTCGATCGCTAGCCAGTCGCTCGTCGTCCAGGCGGCATCCAATCCCGCCTGGTATGCCGTCCTCGCCCTGCCGTCGATCGCCGAGCCGACCGACGAGAGCGTCGAGACCCTGTTCACGCGGTTCTACGCCAACGCCTGGGCTGGCCACATCGCCCGCTCTGACGAGCGGATCGCGGCGGTCTTCGAACAGTGGCGTAATCCCCCCCCGGGGCAGAAGCCACTCGAGAGCCCGCTCGAGAAGAACTCGGAGCTGATGCAGACGCTCCTCGCCGAGACGCCGTGGGTCCGCGAGGCGGTCGACGAGCGCGAGGCGCGCCACCGCATCGGACTCCTCTTCGATCCCAATCGGGCGGCCGATGAGCAGGCTTCGACGCTGCGGCGCCTCGAAGGAATGCGAGCTGGCGACGGCGGCTGGCCCTGGTTCCCCGGGGGACGGACCTGCACGCCGGTGACGCTCTCGATCCTCGCGGGCTTCGGCCGGCTCCGGGCCGCCGGGGTCGATCTCGACATCCAGCCGGCGCTCGCCACGCTCCCCTGGCTCGACGGTCAGTTTGTCGAGTGGCGGAATGAAGCGAAAAAAAGAGGAAAGGGGGAGCCGACGATCGACTCTTCTGTTGCGCTTGCCCTCTATGCCCGCAGCTTCTTCGCCGCCGACATGCCGCCGCAGGGGGATGCTGCCGCCGCGATCGACTTCTGGCGGGAGGTCGCGCGGAAAACCTGGGTGAAGCTCGACGCCCGCCGCTCGCAGGGGCATGTGGCGATCGCGCTGTTCCGATCGGGCGATCGCGAGACGGCCGCCTCGATCATCGACAGCCTCCGCGAGCGGGCCGTCGATGCCGACGTCAAGCCTGGCGAGGAAAAGGATTCGTGGCAGGGGATGTGGTGGCGCGATCCCCATCCGGCCTGGTGGCAGTGGGCCGCGGCGCCGATCGAGACTCAAGGAGTCATGATCGAGGCCTTCGACGAGGTGGCCGGCGACCGCGACGCCGTCGAGGCGCTGAAAGTCTGGCTCCTGTCGCAGAAGCGCACGAGCCGGTGGCGCGGCAACCGGGCCACGGCCGACGCCGTCGGCGCGCTCCTCGGCCGCGGCGCGGATCTCCTCGCTTCGACGGAGCTGGTGACCGTCGACGTCGGTGGCGAGAAGATCGAGCCGGGGAAAGACGGCGCGCCCCGCGCCGAGGCGGGCACGGGATTCATCGAGACGCGCTTCACGCGCCGTGAGATCGAGCCGCGGATGGGGACGATCACGCTCGCGCGAAAGGAGAAGGGGCTCGCCTTCGGTGGCGTCCACTGGCAGTATCTCGACGACATCGCCAATGTCCCGGCAGTGGGCAGAGCGGAGCTGGCGATCGACAAGCAGGTGTTTGTGAAGCGGCAGACGAAGGCCGGGCCGGAGCTCGTGGCCGCAGCCGAGGATGGCACGACGCGGGTGGAGGTGGGGGATGAGCTCGTCGTGCGGCTCGTCGTGACCAGCGACCGCGATTACGAGTTTCTCGAGCTCTCCGACCACCGCCCGAGCCTCACCGAGCCGGTCGACGTTCTCTCGGGGTGGCGCTGGGCCGACGGGGCCGGCTGGTATCTGGCCGTCCGCGACGCCTCGACGCAGCTGTTCTTCGAGCGGCTGCCTCGCGGGACACACGTCTTTGAGTATTCGCTGCGGGTGGCGCACCGGGGCAGCGCCTCGAGCGGGTTTGCTTCGATCCGCAGCCGCTATGCGCCGGAGTTCTCCGCCCACTCTGGTTCTATCGGCTTGGAAGTGGAGTGAGCGGTGGCGTGGTATCCTCCCGGCCATGAGCAACCCACCACCACCGCAGCACTGGCCCCACCGCGACGAGAATAGCGCGGCAGTGAGCGCTGAACTGGCCCGCGAGCGCAATCGCGAGGCGGCTGATCGCACCTTACTCGCCTGGATCCGCACGAGCCTGGCGATGGTCAGCCTCGGCTTCGGCATCGAGCGCTTCGGTCAGGCGGCGATGAGCCTCGACGGCGGCGGATTCTCGCCTCTCAAGACACGGTTCTACGGGGCGACGCTCATGGCCCTGGGGATCGTGGCGACGCTCGCCGGGATGTGGGAGCACCGGCTCGTTCTTCGGGCGGTCTCCCAAGACGATTACCGCTATTCCGAACGCCCGCCGATTGCGCGCTGGCTCGGTGCCGGGCTCGTCGTCGTGGGGATCGCCGGTCTGGCCGCGATGCTCGTCGCCTTCTGAGCTCCGAGGAGCCGCCTGTGGTCTGGGATCATGTCTACGATCCGCTCGGTTCCCCGCTCCTCTCCACGCTCGTGGCGATGCTGCCGCTGGTGGTGCTGCTGGGATTGCTCGCCGGCTGCGGGTGGTCGGCGCAGCGCGCGGCGCTGGCCGGTCTTCTCACGGCCCTCGGCGTGGCCGTCGGCGTCGTCGGCATGCCGCTGGATGCCGCGGCGGCGGCCACGCTCTACGGCGCCTGCTTCGGGCTCTTCCCGATCGGTTGGATCATCGTCACGGCGATGTTTCTCTACAGTCTGTCGGTCGAGGCTGGCGCCCTCGACGTCATGAAGCGTTCGGTGACCCGGCTCTCCGCCGATCACCGCATCCAAGCGCTCCTCATCGCTTTCGCCTTCGGCGCGTTTCTCGAGGGAGCTGCCGGCTTCGGCGCACCGGTGGCGATCTCGGCGGCGCTCCTCACCGGCGCCGGATTCCCCGCCTTCGAGGCGGCTTGTCTGGCGCTCATCGCCAACACCGCACCGGTCGCGTTCGGGGCCCTGGGAACCCCGATCATCACCCTCGCCAAGGTCACCGGCCTCGAGGAGCAGGCAATCTCGGCGATGGCGGGGCGGCAGCTCCCCTTCTTCTCCCTCATCGTCCCGGCCTGGATGGTGGTGACGATGGCGGGCTGGAAGGGGCTCGTCGGCGTCTGGCCGGCGGTCCTCGTCTGCGGGGCCTCGTTCGCGCTGGTGCAGGCGGGCGTGGCGAATCTCGTCGGCCCGGCGCTGGTCGACGTCGTCGGTGGGCTCGTGAGCCTCGCCTGCCTGGCGGCGTTCATGCGGGTCTGGCAGCCGAGGGATTGCTGGCGCTACGGCGCGGCGGAGATGCCCTCCGCGGCAACCGGCCCCGCGGCGCTCGATCCTCCGGTCAGGATCGTGTGGGCTTGGATGCCGTGGGTGTTTCTCTCGCTCTCGGTGTTCGCCTGGGGGTTGCCGGCGGTGAAAGCCGCGCTCGAGGCCCGGCCGGGAAGCGCGATGGCGGACGTCGTACCGATCGCGATCGTGGCGCCGGAGTTCCCCGTGCCCCGCCTTCATGAGGCGGTCGCGAAGGTCGCGCCCGCGACCCACCTCGACCGCGAGCTCGAGCGTGCCGTCTACCGGCTCAACTGGCTCTCCGCCGCCGGCACCGGCATCCTCCTGGCGGCCCTGGTCGCCATTCCCTGGCTGGGAATCGCTCCGCGGCGGGCCTGGCGGATCTGGGGGGAGAATCTCTCCCGGCTCGCCGTTCCCCTGGTGACGATCGCCGCGATGCTGGCGCTGGCCTTCGTCACGCGCTACTCGGGGACCGACGTGATCCTCGGCCTGGCCATGACGCGGACCGGCCCCGCCTACCCATTGTTCGCGGCGCTCCTCGGCTGGCTTGGAGTGGCCCTCACCGGCTCTGATACCTCGAGCAACGCGATGTTCGGCAGCCTCCAGCGCGTCACTGCCGGGCAACTCGGCCTCGATCCGCTCCTGATTTGCACGGCCAACAGCACCGGTGGCGTGATGGGGAAGATGATCGACGCCCAGAGCATCGTCGTCGCCGCCACCGCCACCGGCATCGATCGCCAGGAGGGGGCGATCCTGCGGCGGGTCTTCCCTCACAGCCTCGCCCTCGCGGTGCTTGTCGGGCTGCTCGTCTGGCTCCAGACCGGCCCGTTGGCCTGGATGGTCCCCTCATCGCCAGCTCGCCAGCTCGCCGGCTCGCCAGCCCCCGCGCGGGCTATGGTTCGGCGGGGTGGCGGCGGACGGGTGCACGGGCATCCGCAGCCAGTAGAATCGAATCGGCCCCCGGTCGCATCCCCATCGGCTCTCCCCACTCCCCACTCCCCACTCCCCAGCCCCAACAGGCCCCGCCATGCGACGCGTTAACGTGCCGCTCATGATCGGCATCGCTCTTCTCCTCCTTGGCGGCGTGGCAGGAACGTATCTGCTCCATCGCTTCCAAGTGCGGCGCAACGCCGAGGACATGGCCCGTCAGGCCAAACGCCAAATTGACGAGGGGAACGACGAAGAGGCGATCCGGCTTCTGGGGCGATACGTCGCCCTCCGGCCTGACGACGCCCCGCGGCAGCGCGAGTACGCGCAAGTCCTCCTCCGCCAGGTCGATTCGGGCAAGGCCACTCCCCGCACCGTCGGCGCGACGCTCGCGGCCCTCGAAGTGAGCGTCAGGAGAAACCCTGAGGAAGACGACCTCCGCGAAAAACTGGCAACGCTGCTCGCCCGGACGGGAGACGCCGACTCCGCCCGCGACCACTTCGCCATGATCCGTGACCGGCGCACCGCTGGCGAGACCAACGACGACACCATTCGCGTCGACCTGCTTTATGCGGCGATGGCAGCGCGGACCGGGAAGTTCGACGAGGCCGAGGCGGTCCTCGCCCCAATCACCGGCTTCGACCAACGCTCGAAACAATTCGACCCCGCCTTCACGCCGGCCCCCGGCCATCCCGAGGCCTTCTCCAACCTGGCAGGGATTCTCGAGAAGCATCGGCGCGATCCGAAGACAGCTGAACGGATCGTGGAGCGGATGGTCGAACTGGCGCCCCACGACGTGGCAACCTGGAAGCTCATGGCCGCCTGGCAGATGGGTCATGGGCAGGTCGACGCAGCCGCCAAGGCGGTGGAGAAGGCCCGAGCGCTCGCCCCCGACGACCAGGAGGTGGCCCTCTTCGAGCTTCAGGTGGCGATGGTCGGAAAGCGTTACGACCGGGTCGAGGAGCTCCTCGCCGGGCCGCTCCACGATGCCCCCGATTCTGAACCACTCGTCGCCGCGAAGGCCTTCCTCGCTGGCCAGCGAGGGGACAGGGAAGGCGTGATCGCAATCTACCGCGACGCCTATGCCTCGAATCCCGCCAACGCCGTCTACCGGGTCGAGCTCCTCCTCGGTCTTGCCGATCTCCGGCGGATCGACGAGCTCCGCCCGCTCCTCGCCGAATCGCTACCGATCCTCGGCAAGGATGCGGTGCCGATCCTCTGGGCCGAGGCGGTGGTGGCGATGGCGGAGCAGCGCTGGCTCGAGGCGCTTCAGCTCTGGGAGCGCGTCAGGGCCCAGGTCGCGGCCGATTCGGCGGTCACCCGGCGCGTCGAGACGTTTGTGGCGACGTGCTACGGCGCGCTCGGCCAGCGCGATCAGGCCAACGATGCCCGCAAGCGCGCCTTCGCCGACGCACCCGAATCGGCCGGCGCGCGATACTCCGAAATGATCGTCTTCGAGCAGAGCCAACGCTGGCGGGAGGCACTGCAGATCGCCGAGGAATTGGCGGCACAACTGCCCGCCGGGACGTTGGCCGATAACCCGCCGCTGTGGAAGCCGCTCCTCCGACTCCGCATCCGTGACCAGGTCACGCGCGACGAGCCGCTCCGCAAATGGGACAAAGTCGAGGCGCTCGTCGATACGATCGCCGCCAAGCCCGACGTCGATCCGAACGAGATCGAGCGGATGAGGGTCGACGTGCTCGCCGCCAAGGGGAAGCTCGACGAGGCCCTCGCCGCCTCTGAAACCCTGATCGCCGAACACCCCGACAATTCGTCGCTCTTCGCCCAAAACCTCCTTCTCGTTGTCGCGGCCGGCCGGGTCGACGAAGCCCGGGCAAGGCTGGCCGGCGCCGCCGATTCGCTCCGTGACACCGCTGAAGTGCTCGAGGCAGAAGCCCGCTTGGCGGCAACGGCCCCCGCCGCCGACGCAGCTGGCTGGCTCACCGACCTCGAGGCACGGATGGGGCGGGTCAATGGCCCCGCCGCCGACCAATGTGCCCGCCAAATGATTGCCATCCATATCGGCCGGGGGAACGTCACCGACGCCGAGCGTCTCGCCAAAAAGATCCTCGCGCGGCAACCGAAGGACCTCGCGATCCGCCAAGTCGTGCTCGAAATCGCCGCCGAGCGCGACGCCGTCGACGAGGTCGCCCGCGAGGCCGCCGAGATCAACCGTATTTCCGGGCCGACCACCGCCTCCGCTCGGCTGGCAACCGCCGTCTCCCGGATCGTCGGCGTCCGCGCTGAGCGGCAGAAGATGAGCTTCGAGGAGACCCCCACCGTGGCACTCAAGCCCGAGGATCGCGTCATTCTGGAGGAAGCCCGTGGGCTCCTCGTCCAGGCGGGCGAGGAGCGGCCACGCTGGTCGGAGGTGCCACGGATGCTGGCGGCGATCGCCGAGCTCCAGGGGGATCCGAGCGCCGCCATTGGCCACCTCCGCAGCGCGGTCGGGCTCGGGGAGACGCTCCCGTTCGCGCGACGCCGATTGGCCATCCTCCTCTCGGTAGCCGGTCGCCTTGACGAGGCAGCGCCGGTGATCGCGTCGCTCGGCGATGCGGGGGGCCCGGCCATCGACCGGATCCGCGCGCAGGTCCTCGCCGGCGCGGGCCGGACCGATATCGCCCTCCAGATCGGCGCCACCCTCACGCCGGACGATTGCCGCGATCCGCAGCAGCTGGTGTGGTACGCCCGGTTTCTGGCCAACTGCGGCCGATCGGAGGAGGCCGAGGCGGTCTGCCGCCGGGCGACCGATGCGGCGCCCACCGATGCCAACACCTGGCTGACGCTCGTCCGGCTGCAGGCTGCCGCCGGAGGGGTCGAGCGGGCGACCGAGACGGCCAGCCTGGCGCTTTCGAAGCTCGAGGGTCCAAGTCGGGAACGGTTCGAGGCCGCCGTTGACGAAACGATCGGTTCCCCGGAGGCGACCGAACGCGCCGCCCGGGAGGCGGTCGAGAAGGCTCCCGAAGATCTCGTCGCTGCCCGACATCTCGTCGACCTCCTCCTGCGGCGAAATCGCCCCGCCGAGGCCGGGGCGGAGCTGCGGCGGATCATAGGGCTGGAATCGGCCCCGGGAACCCCGACGGTCGCTTGGGCCAGGCGTGTCCTCGCCTCGCAGTTGGCCTCCAGCCCGCGCTACGTCGATCTCCAGCAGGCGATCGAGATCCTGGGGAAGAACGTCGACGAGGCAGGGCTCCAGTATTCCGAGGACATCGCGCTGTCGATCAGCTTCCTGATCGGCAGGAGTGACCCGGCCAGTTGGCGCAGGGCCCAGAGCCTGTTCGAGACTCTCGCCAAACGTCGCCCGCTGACCGTCGACGAACGGATCAGCCTGGCCCGGATCCAGTCGCTGGTCGGGAATCGGACGAAGGCCCGCGACGATCTCAGGGCGATCGCGATCTCCACTGAAACGAGCACGGCCGTCGTCAGCTCGATCGTCGAGCTGCTCACCAACGATCGCGATTTCACGGAGGCGAATTCATGGCTCCGGCGCCTCAAGGAATTGTCCCCCGATCTCCTGACGACGGTCAGCCTCGAGGCGAAGCTGGCCCTCGCCGAGGGGGAGCGCGACCGGGCGGCCCGCGTGGTGGCGAAGCTCTTCGACGATCAGACCCTGACCGCGCAAAATGCCCCCCGCCAGCTTTCGGCGGCTCGGGTCGCGGCCGACCTCGGTTTCCCCGAAGCCGCCGACGGGATGCTCGAGCGCTACGCCTCGATGTCACCGCAGGGGGTGGCGATGCGGGCGATGTCAGTGGGACGTCAACACCGCACCACGGAGGCGGTGGAGATGCTGGAGACGATCCGCGGCAAGGTGTCGCCGACGATGTACCTCGAAGCCTTGGCGGTGATCCTGCGGCACGCACAGACAGCATGCGACCCGGCGATCGAAGACCTCGTCGCCGGCTCGATCGAGGCGATCCAGCGCGAGAATCCAGGCTCCCCCGAGATCGCGCTCCAGGCCGCGATCGCCAAGGAAGCCCTCGGCCGGATCGCCGAGGCGGAGCAGGACTACCGCCAACTCCTTGCCACCGAGGGCCTGGGGGATGTTCAGGCCGGTATCGTGGCGGCCAATCTCGCCTGGATCCTCGCCCGCCCGGAAACGGCCGACGAGGCGCTCGAGCTCGTCGAGCGGGCGATCCGTGAGCTCGGCCCCCTCCCCGACATCCTCGACACCCGGGCGCTCATCCGCCTCGCCAAGGGACAGACGATCCTCGCCCTCGAGGACATGAACGACGCCGTTCTCTCCCCGTCCCCGCTCAAGCTCCTCCATCTCGCCACGATCCAGGCCGAGCTCACCGACCTCAAAGCAGCCAGCGATTCATTGGCGCAGGCCAAAGCGCTCGGGCTCGGCCGGGAACGCCTCACCCCCGACGATGCCACGCGACAGGAGCGGGTGGAATCGTTCCTCGCTTCCGCCGATGGAAAAAGCTGACATGGAGCGTGTTTGCCCCGTGCAGAAGCCCCAGGATCGCCATGCCAGGACACGCCGGTGCGGCCTGCAGAGCCGTTGTGCCGGTCGATGGCTCATCGTCGCCTGGCTGTGCACCCTCACGCCGCTCCTCGGCCAGGGGGGCGATCCGCGGGCGGCCGACGGCGCGGAATGGACGGTGCCGTTCGGGGGGAACGCCTACGAAGTGGCGTCGAAGCCCGGCTCGAATGACGGTCTCGAGCGCGGTGGAGCGGAGGTCCGCTGGCACGATCCGGAGACGACCTGGAGCGTCTGGTTCCACATCGATCGGTCGGCCGATGCCGCGGTGGAACTGGTCTCGGCGGAAACCGGCGGCCGAGCCGAAGTGGAACTGACGATCGGCGACACCGCCGTCACCGCCGAACTTTCCGGCAACGATCGCGGAAGCGCCCCGTTCGGGACCTTTCCCCTTGTTGGCCCGGGCTACGTCAAGGCCGAGATCCGGGGGGTGCGCCGCGAGGGGGGGGCATTCGCAAGCGCCCCTGTCCTGCGGATCCGCTCGGAGACGCCCGAGCTCGTCGTGACCGCCGTCACGACCAACGATGGCGCCATGTTTTACTGGGGCCGTCGCGGCCCCTCGGTCCACCTTGGTTACTCGCTCCCGGCCGAGAAGGAAATCGAGTACGCCTACGGTGAGGTGACCGTCCCCGAGGGGGAGGATGCCCTCGGCAGCTTCTTCATGGCCAATGGGTTCGGGGAGGGTTACTTCGGCATGCAGGTCAACGGCCCGGCGGAGCGGCGTGTGCTGTTCTCCGTCTGGAGCCCGTTCACGACCGACGATCCGACGAAGGTACCAGAGGCCGACCGCGTCGCCCTGCTCCGCAAGGGGGAGGGGGTGCGGACGGGTGAATTCGGCAACGAGGGGAGCGGCGGGCAGAGTTTCCTCGTCCATCCCTGGAAGGCCGGCCTCCCCTACCGCTTCCTGACGCGCGTCGAACCGGCCGGCGACGGGACGACAACCTACACGTCATGGTTCGGCGAAGGGGATGCGTGGCGGTTGATCGCCTCGTTCCGCCGCCCACGGACCGATCGCCACCTGACGGGCTTCCATTCCTTCCTCGAGAATTTCCTCGACACGACCGGCAACGTCGGCCGTCGGGCACGCTACGCGAACCAATGGGTGCGCGACACCGAGGGCACCTGGCACCCGATCAGCACGGCGAGGTTCACCGGCGATGCCACGGCCTCCGGTGGCCACCGCCTCGATTTCGCCGGGGGGATCGAAGGGGATGGCTTTTTCCTCCGGAACTGCGGGTTCTTCTCGCCGCCGGTGAAGCTCGGCAGCGTATTCACCCTCGATCCGCCGCCGGCAAAACGGCCGGCGATCGATCTCGAGGCCCTTCCCTGACCGACCTGCCCCGCGGCCTCTCGATGCCGCCGAGGTGCAGGCCCACCGTTAGGCAAACAGCCGTCCCTCGACCCGGCCGGCGACGTCGGTAAGGCGGTGGTCGCGCCCGGCGTGCCGAAAGGTGAGCCGGGTGTGGTCCAGCCCGAGCGCGGCCAGGAGCGTGGCGTGGAGATCGTGCATGTGAACCCGGTCGACGACGGCATGGTGGCCGAAGTCGTCGGTCGCACCGTGGGCATGACCGGCCCGGAAGCCGCCCCCGGCAAGCCAGACGCTGAACCCGGCGGGATTGTGGTCGCGGCCGGTGCCATTCTCCTGGGCGTATGGCGTGCGGCCGAACTCGCTCCCCCACCAGACGATCGTGTCATCAAGCAGCCCGCGCCGCTTCAGATCGCGGACCAGCGCCGCCACAGGCCGGTCGGTGGCGCGGGCGTGGAGGGCATGCTTGGGCATGTCGGAATGCTGGTCCCAGGCCGGGTTGTTGGAGTTGTCGGTATAGTTGACCTGCACGAAGCGCACACCGGCCTCGCACAGACGGCGGGCGAGGAGGCACTGGCGGCCGAAGTTGTCGGCCGGCCCGCCGTCGATCCCGTAGAGGGCGAGCGTCTCGGCCGTTTCGCCGGCGGGATCGAGGACGCCCGGCGCCACGGACTCCATCCGCGCCGCCAGTTCGCCGGCGGCGATCACCGCCTCGAGCTCGGCATCGCCGGGGCGGGCCGCAGCCTGGGCGGCGCCGATCCCGGCGAGCAGCCCGCGGCCGGCCGCCGCCAGGGGCCCGCCGCGCGGCGACACGAGATTGCGGATGCCGCTCTCGCGGGCCGGCAGACCGGCACGCCCGATGGGAGTGCCCTGGTGGATCGGCGGGAGGAAGGCGGTGCCGTGGTTCCGCGGGCCACCGTTGCCCAGACTCGGCGAGAGGCTGACGAAGCCGGGGAGGTCGGTGTTCTCCGTCCCGAGCCCGTAGTCGAGCCAGGCTCCGAGCGATGGGCGCACCGCCGTGGTGGCACCGCAGTGGAGGAAGAGCGTCGCTGGACCGTGGGCAATCCCCTCGGTGTGGAGGCTGCGGACGACGCACAGATCGTCGGCGATCCCCGCGATCTCCGGAAAGAGATCGGAGACCCAAAGGCCGCTCTCCCCGCGCCGAGAAAACTTCCACAGCGGCTTCATGACTCGCTGCGGCGGGCTCTTCCCCGTCTTGGCGAGGCTGCGGAGGTCGCCAAACGGCATCTGCTTGCCGTCTTCGGTCGTGAGCCGCGGCTTGGGATCGAAGCTGTCGACCTGGCTCACGCCGCCGGCCATGAAGAGGAAAATCATCCGCTTGGCGCGCCGCGGAAGATGGGGGCCACTCGCCGCGGGGGCTGTGCCGGCGTGCAAGCCGGCCCAGGCGACTGCCCCGAACCCGCATCCGGCGCGGGCCAGAGCCGCGCGCCGCGACCAGGTGATTCCCGCTGGGACGATGGTGGAAAACATGGGGGGAGCTTCAGTCGAGAAAGCGGAAATCGGGACTCGAAACGATCGATTGGCAAAGTACCGCCCAGGCCTCGGGTTCACTCCCGGCGCGGACGAGGAAGTCGACGGCCGCGCTCCGTTCCCCGGCCGATGGCTGGCGCCCGACGAGGAGCCGGAAGGCCCTGTCGAGCCGCTCATCGTCCCTGACCGCCTCGGCACGGACCCGCGCGGCAACGGCCCGGCAGGCCTCGACGACGAACGGATCGTTGGCGAGAAACAGCGCCTGCACGGCGACGGTGCTCGCCTGACGGCCCCCAGAGGAGGCGTTGATGTCGGCAAAATCGAAGGCCTCGAAGAGGACGGGGCGGCGGTTGCGGAAGGCGGGCGTGTAGACGCTGCGGCGGACGTCGTCAAACACGTAGCCATACTCGATCGTCTGCGCGGCGGTGTCGTTGGCGTCGATCTCCCCCGCCCCCACGATCGAGAGCCCGCCGACGGTTCGATCGAGCCTCCCCGCCGCCGCGAGCAGACCGTCGCGGATCTGCTCGGCATCGAGCCGGCGCCGCAGGGCCCCGCTCCACAGCCCACGATCGGGTTCGGAGGGGGGGGCCACCGCCTGCCGGTAGGTGCGGGAGAGGACGATCTCCCGGACGAGCGGCTTGAGCCGCGAGCCCTGTTCCGCGAACCGGCGCGCGAGCCAGTCGAGGAGCTCCGGGTGGGAGGGGGGCTCGCCGCTGGCCCCGAAGTTGTCGACGGTGGGGACGATCCCGCGGCCGAGGAGCCAGCCCCAGACGCGATTGACGATCACGCGCCGCGGAAGCGCGCTCTCCGCGCTCCCGATCCACGCCGCCAATTCCATCCGGCCGCTGGAGCCGGCGGGGATGGCGAGGTGAGTCGCGAAAACCTCGGGCAACCCCCGGGGCACGACCCGCCCCCGGTTCTTCTCGACCCCGCGGACACGGATCGCCGTGTCGCCCGGGGTGGTGTGGTCCTCCACGGCCATCGCCGTCGGCCGCGGCGGCAGCTCCCCACCGAGCCGGCCGAGCTCCGCCTCGATCTCCACCAGGCGCTCCATGGCGGGCGTTGCCGTGGCAGCGCCAGAGGGTGCGTCGGCGATCTCTTTCTTCACTTTCGTGCGTTCCGCCGTCAGCAGGGCGACGCGGGCATCGATCACGGCGCGGCGGGAGGCGATCTCCGCCGGCTCGGGCAGCGGTCGGGTCATCCACCGGGCGACGTTATCGGTCTCGTTGAAGAGCGTTCTCGTGCTCGCGAAGATGCCGGCGAGCCCGTAATAGTCGGCCTGTGAAAGGGGATCGGAGGGATGGTCATGGCAACGGCAACAGCCGATCGAGAGCCCGAGAAAGGTCCGCCCGATCGTCTCGAGCTGCTCGTCGATGATGTCGAAGCGGAGCTGGGCTTTCTCCTGCTCCTCATAGTTGGTGGGGCCGAGAGCGAGGAAGCCACTGGCGACGAGATCGGCCCCGACCGCGGCCGGGTCGGTCGCCTCGGCGGCGAGGAGATCCCCCGCGAGTTGCGGCACGACGAACCGGTCATAGGGGAGGTCGGCGTTCACGGCGGCGATCACCCAGTCGCGGTAGCGCCAGGCATCCTTGAACAGGAGCGTCCGGCCGCCGCCGCTCGATTCGGCGAAGCGGGCGAGATCGAGCCAGTGACGGCCGAAACGTTCGCCGAAGGCCGGGTCGGCGAGGAGGTGGTCGACGAGGTCTGCCACCGCGCCGTCGGCGTCGCGGGCATGCTGAGCGACGAAGGCATCGGACTCCTCCGGCGTGGGCGGCAGGCCGATGAGATCCTCGGAGATCCGCCTGACGAGCACCTCGGGCGCCGCTTCGGCCTGCGGCCGGACGCCGGCGGCATCGAGCCGGGCGCGGATGAAGCGGTCGATCGGGGTGCGGTTCCAGGTGGGATCGGCCACATCGGGGGTCGTCGGGTCGGCGAGGGGCGCGACACTCCAGAAGCGCCGCCCCTCGGCGGCCGTCATTCCCTCCGCTTGGCCGGGAAGGAGACGCGGCCGCGGATCGACCGAACCCCCACGGGGGTCGTGGGCACCGCGGCGCACCCAAGCCTCCACCAACTCGATCTCTTCGGGCGCGAGCTTGCCATCGGGCGGCATCTGCGGCGCCCCGGCCTCCCAGCGGATCGCCCGCACCAAAAGACTCTGCTCCGGTTCCCCCGGCACGATCGCCGGCCCGGAATCCCCCCCCTGGGCCCAACCGTCACGGAGATCGAGCCGCAGGCCGCCACTGATCTCCTCATCGGCCGCGTGGCACCCCAGGCAACGCGCCGCCAGCAGCGGCGCGATCGATTCCGTGAAGCCGGGATCGACCACCGCCGGCTCGGATTCCGCTGCGAACGCCAGGGGAAAAGACCCCGGGAAGAGCGACAAGACTCCGCCGGCGATCGCCCCGGCGACCGTCGCGCTCCCGCTCCACCACGCCCCTGTCACAGCCATGGCCTCGCCCCCGGGCGCTCACCCGGGTGTGACGGGGAGCGCTCCAATTGGATTCTACCTCACCGCTGGGTGGGGTGTCCCTGGTCACCACGTGTCGGGGAGAATCCGCAGCAGCCAGGCCACGAGCCTCCAGCGCCGCGTGACGTAGGCATGGGAGCTTTTCCGCCGGATCGCGGCCACGATCTGCCGAGCCGCCGTCTCCACCGGTGCCACCCAAAACAGCCCCTCCCCCTCCCCCTCCCCCTCCCCCTTCGCCATCCCCGTATCGACGAAGCCGGCCTGAATGTCGGTGACCACGATTTTGTGCTTCAGTCATGGCGAAAAAGATACCACCGGCTTGAATCCGCTCCACCTGTCGGGCCACACTTCACCCACCATGAACACACGCACCTTCGGTCGCACCGGTTGGAACGTCTCGGAGATCGGCTTTGGCGCCTGGGCCATCGGTGGTGGCCAGTGGGGTGGCGCCGACGAGAAGGCCTCGATGGCAGCCCTCCATGCGGCCGTCGACGCCGGCATCAATTTCTTCGACACCGCCGACGTCTACGGCGACGGCCTCTCCGAACGCCTGATTGCACGGCTCCGCCGCGAACGGTCGGAGCCTTTCTACGTCGTTTCGAAGGCCGGCCGTCGGCTCTCTCCGCACACCCCCGACGGCTACAACGCCGCGAACCTCGCCGCCTTCGTCGACCGCAGCCTGACGAACCTCGCCGTCGACTGCCTCGACCTCGTCCAGCTCCACTGCCCGCCGACGGAGGTCTATTACCGCCCCGAGGTCTTCGATGCCCTCGACGGGCTCGTGAAGGCGGGGAAGATCCGCTTCTACGGCGTCAGCGTCGAGAAGGTGGAGGAGGCCCTCAAGGCGATCGAGTATCCAAACGTCCAGTCAGTGCAGATCATCTTCAACGCCTTCCGGCTCCGGCCCGCGGAGCTGTTCTTCGAGCAAGCCGCGAGGCGGAAGGTGGCGGTCATCGCGCGGGTGCCGCTGGCGAGTGGAATGCTGTGCGGAAAGTTCACCAGCACCAGCGCCTTCCCCGAAGGGGATCACCGCCTCTTCAACCGTGAGGGCGCGATGTTCGACCGCGGAGAGACGTTCTCGGGGGTCGACTACGAAACTGGGCTCGAGGCCGTCGAACGGCTCCGCCCCCTCGTGCCCGACGGCGCCACGCTGACGCAGTTCGCGCTCCAGTGGATCCTCTCGTTCGAGGCCGTCACGACCGTGATCCCGGGGGGACGAAGCCCCGAGCAGGTACAGGCCAACGCCGAAGCCGCTGATCTTCCCCCCCTCGACGCCCACACGATCGCCGCCGTCCAGGCGATCTACGACGACGCGATCCGACCGCTGGTCCACCATCGGTGGTGATCCGCCGCCGGATGCGGCGGCCGTCGAACCAGCAAACCCTCGGCGTTTGCTGCGTTCGACGAAGCGGACGAAGGCCAGGGATGGCTTCGTCCGCAGGGATCGCCTCCAGGCCATCGATCGCGCAACCGCCGCCGGATGCGGCGGCCGTCGAACCAGCAAACCCTCGGCGTTTGCTCCGTTCGACGAAGCGGACGAAGGCCAGGGATGGCTTCGTCCGCGCTCTTTACAGATTCATCCCGAGGAATCCGCCGGCGGCGTCGCTGTCGGCCTGTTCCCGGGCCAGTCGCTCGAGCGTCCGCCCCAGATCGCCGGCGGCGATGTAGCGGTCAAACTCCGCCTCGACCGCGCGGTGGGCGCTGATGGCGAGCCACTCGACCGCCGGCTGCGTCAGCCAGTCGCAGGTTTCCTTGGCGAGCGTCACCGTCAGGTGGCTCCCGACAGTATGAGTGTCGAGATCGTCGGTGAGCACCGTCCCCTCGACGTCGAATCTCACCCAGCCGCTGTCGGCGGCATTTGTGAACCGAAACGTGCAGGAGGCGTTCGTAAGATAATAGGTATTGCGGCTGCCGTGCCGGGCGACCGCGGCCTCCATGCGCCCGACCAGCGCGCGGAATCTGGGAGAGGCCTCCGCCGGCACCTGGGCACGGACGAGGGCCCGCAAGGGCGTGCAGTCGAAGCGGATCACGACCGGAGGAGACGAGGCGTCCATATGGAAGAAAATACCACGCCGGCGACCGACATGCCGCTGATCCGGGTTTCCGCCAGCCGGCGGCTGATGGGGGTTCCCTGGACGATCATCGTCCACGCCGCCACGACGGCGGCCGGGGAACGGGGGGTGGCGGCGGCCCTCGACGAGGTCGATCGCCTCGAGGCGATCCTCTCCGACTATCGGCCCGATTCGGAGCTCTCCCGCCTCTCGGCCGCGGCCCCCACGGAGAGACCGGTGCCGGTGAGCGACGAGCTGTGGGGGGTGCTGGTCCGGGCGGTGGCGATCCGCGACGCCAGCGACGGGGCGTTCGACCCCACCGTCGGGCCCCTGACGACCCTTTGGCGGCAGTCGCGGCGGTCGGGCGTCCTCCCCTTGGCCGCGAAGCTCGACGCCGCCCGGTCGGCGGTGGGCCCGGGCACCCTCGTCCTTGTTGACGATCCCCGTGGCGTCAGCCTCACCCGCCCCCGGATGCGGCTCGATCTGGGGGGCATCGGCATGGGCTACGCGATCGACCGGGCCCTGGCGATCCTGGCAGAGCAGGGGATCTCGTCGGCGCTCGTCGATGCCTCCGGCGACGTCGGGGCGTTAACGCCGCCGCCGGGAGAGGTCGGCTGGCGGATCGCCATCGATCCGATCCCCGGTACCCCGGCCGCCGCGACGCGGCCGGTTCGTCTTGCCCATGCGGCCGTCACCACCAGCGGCGACGCCCGGCAGTCGGTCGCCATCGGCGGACGACGCTACAGCCACATCGTCGACCCGCGCACCGGTATCGGCATCGACGGCCCAGCCGCGGTGACGGTGATCGCCCCGGACGCCACGGCCGCCGATGCCCTGGCGACGGCGGCGAATGTCCTCGGGCCGGTCCGCGGGCGGACCCTCCTGGAAAACCAGGCAGGCTGCGCCGGGAGGTTCGTTTCGATGGGTGGGGACGGGGCCGTCCGCGAGGTGCAGACGAGCCGCTGGCCCGGGGATAGGGATGGGGATGGCGAGCGGTCGAGCCACCCGCCCTCCTGACCGGACCCTTCCCCAATCACCCCACCTTCTTGCCCGATCGTCCCAGCCGCGTGGCATCGAACGGAAGAGGTGACGATTCCCCGAAGTTTGCCGGTTGCGACGACGATAACACTCGTGCCGTCGCTGCGCCCAAGTGCACGCGAGTCGGATGCAGCGTCGGGGGGCACTGCGTCGGGATCGGTCCGTCGGCTTCGACGGGCGAACCCCTTGGGCGCAGCGGCAGCTTTCGTATTACCGCGATCCTCAACGCCCGTACGCCGGACCCCCACCGTGCCAAACCTCCTGCTGCGACGAGCCTGGGTGGTCTTGACGAGCCTTACGCTCGTGGCCAGCGGTTGCGCCCCGCGGCAGCCGTTTTATTTCTTCGAAGACGGCGACCTCTCGCACTACGTCGGCGCCATCCAGAAGATCGAGTACCCCGACACGGTCCACCAGCCGCTCGACGAGGCGGCTGGGACGATCGAGCCGCTCACGCTCTCCAACGCCAACTTCGACCAGGTCTGGGAACTGTCGCTCGAGGACGCCATCAAGACGGCACTCGAGAATGGCAAGGTGCTGCGGAGCCTCGGCGGCCGCTTCCAGAGCTTCGGTGGACCGCGGCCACAGGCCGGTGAACCGGCCGTCTCGCTGCTCACGAACCCCGCCTCCTATCCGACGATCTACGATCCGGCGATCACCGAGACCGATCCCTTCCGCGGCGTCGAGAGTGCGCTGGCGTCGTTCGACGCCCAACTCTCCAGTTCACTCACCTGGGACCGCCAGAACCGTCCTCAAAACGTCGGCGGCGTCGGCACGCAGATCTTCCAGCAGCAACTCCTCGGCGACACCGGCAACTGGACGAGCGGAATCACGAAGCGGACGGCGACCGGTGCCACTTTCGGCATCCAGAACCAGACGCTCTACGACAACAACAACTCTCCGATCCGCCAGAACAACGGCCTGCCGGCGACCGACCCGAACTTCAAGATCATCGTACCGTCGACCTGGCAGACGAACTACGACTTCACGTTCAACCAGCCGCTCCTCGAGGGTGCGGGAGTGACCTACAACCGGATCGCCGGCCCCGATACGTTCAACAACATCGATGGCAGGCCCAACTTCCGCGGCGTCCTCATTGCCCGCGTGTTCGCCGACATCTCGCTGGCCGACTTCGAGATCGGCGTCCGCAACATGGTCAGCGACACCGAGCAGGCCTACTGGGAGCTCTACTTCGCCTACCGCAACCTCGAGGCCCGCAAGGCCGGTCGCGACAGTGCCCTCGAGGCCTGGCGGAAGGTCCATGCGCTGTATGTCGAGCAGTCGCGCGGCGGCGAGGCCGACAAGGAGGCCCAGGCCAGGGAGCAGTATTTCTTCTTCCGCAGCGACGTCGAGAACGCCCTCACCGACGTCTACCGCAGCGAGAACCGGCTCCGCTACATGATGGGGCTCTCGGCCTCCGACGGCCGCCTCATCCGCCCCTCTGACGAGCCAACCACCGCCCGGATCAGCTTCGACTGGCAACAGTCGCTCGTCGAATCGCTCTCCCGGTCGGCCGAGCTCCGCCGGCAGAAGTGGGTGATCAAGCAGAAGGAGCTCGAGCTCCTCGCCTCGAAAAACCTCCTCCTACCCCGGCTCGACATCCTCGGACGCTACCGGTTCCTCGGCATGGGCCAGGATCTCATCAACCAGAACTACTCCCCCTACGAGGGCAACCGCGGCGATCCACTGTTTGGCACCGACGCCTACTCCTCGCTCCTCAGCGGTCAGTTCCAGGAATGGCAGGCCGGGGCACAGTTCCTCATGCCGCTCGGCTTCCGCCGCGAGCTGTCCACCGTCCGCAACTTCCAACTCCAGCTCGCCCGCGAACGCTCCCGGCTCCAGGACGAGGAGATGGAGGTGTCGCACGCCCTGGTCGAGGCGGTGCGGAACGTCGACACGAACTTCGCGCTCTCGCAGACCAACTTCAACCGTCGCGTTGCCTCCGAGCGGCAGGTCGAGGCGGTGCAGGCGGCCTACGATGCCGGCACCGTGACCCTCGACCAGCTCCTCGACGCCCAGCGCCGTCGGGCCGACGCCGAGAGCGCCTACTATCGGGCGGTCGTCGATTACAACCGCTCGATCGCCCAGCTCCATTTCCGCAAAGGCTCGCTCCTGGAATACAACGGTGTGTTCCTCGCCGAAGGCCCGTGGCCCGGCAAGGCCTACTTCGATTCTTACCGCCGCGCCCGGCAACGCGACGCCAGCCTGTACCTCGACTACGGCCACACTCGCCCCGGCGTCTTCAGCCGCGGTCCGATCACGCAGGACTTCGACGGGATCGGCGCCGGCACCGAGACCCAGCAACTTCCCCCCCGCGATCCGGCCACCAACGACGAGACGACGACGCCCACTCCCAAGCCGGCCGGCGACGGCAAGGCCCCGACCGGCGGCAACCGGCTCGAGGAGATTCCGACGCCCGCTCCGCTCCCCAAACCGGCCAAGTCCGCCAGCCCTGCGGCCTCTGCACTCCTGCCGGCCGTGCCGTCGGTGTTCACGGCCGTCTCGCAGACCACGTTGGAAACGGCCAAGCCCTGGGGCAACGTGTTCACCGGCTGGAAAGCCGAAAACGCTCCGTCGGGAAGGGTCATCAGCACGCCCGCCGATGCCGCGGCGACGCAGGGGCGGTAGCAGGCTGTGGGGAACGTGCCCGCTCGACGGTACGGGGCGGTCGCGGGCGTCAGCGTCCCAGCGGCAATTCCGCTGCCGCCCGGGCCTTTGCCAAGCCCTCCGGGTCAACCCGACCGATCCGCCCGAGGTGACCCCGGGCCGCAGCCGACGGGCAGGCGACGAGATACCCGGCGACGGCCCGACGGATGAGCGGATCGTCGGCGGCCGCATCCCACCACGCCGCCACCGCATCGACTTCCTCCCAGGCCTCCGCCCGGGCCAGATCGATGATCGCATCAGCCGCCACGGCCGGGCTGCGGGCGAGCCGGGCCGTCGCCGCGGCGATCCGTCCCGGAGGAATCGTCGCGCCGAGATACTCGGCGGCAAACCGCAGCGCCGCCAAGAGCTGGCGCTGATCGACGGGGCGTTCGGGACCGGCCCGGTCGACGAGCCAATCGAGCCCCTCGATGCCGTCGGCGACGAGGATCCCGGCCATCAGCCCGTCGGCCCCGGCGCGGAAGTCGCCGCCAGCGGCATCGAGCGCCGCGCGGAGCGGGGCCGTCGACAGCTTCTTGCCGCCGGCCGATTCATCCGCCACGACGATCCCCAGCGCCAGGCCGTAGAACCCTCGGCGCCGTTGGTCGGTGGCGGGATCGACCACCCAGGCCGCCAGTGGCCGCGCCGCGAGCGCCTCCGCCGCTTCCCGGACGGCGGGGTAGGGGGCGACGGCAAACTCCGCGAAGGCATCGTCGGCGATCGCCGCTTCGGGATGTTCGAGTCTCGCTGCGAACCACGCAAGCCGCTCGCCGGCAGGCTGCGCAACGGCGGGCGCCGTGACGACATGCCCGAGGAGGGTCTCGTCTGCCGCCAGCGCCGACCAGCGCGGCGGGGAATCGGTTGAGCCGAACAGCACCGCCGTCCCCTCCACCGGCGCCGCGACCCGGGCGGTGACGACCGCGGGGGGCTCGCCGGCGACGCGCCCGGGGGTGTCGGGGAGCACCTGGATCACCCGGAACGCGCCGGCAAGGAGGCCCGCGGCATCGGGCCGGGCGCGATCGGCAGCCTCGGCGATGCAGACGTAGCCTGCCGTGTCGCGGCGGCGGGCGAGCGATTCTCCAACCGGCCCGCAGAACGGACAGGCCTGGGCGCGGATCGCCGCAAGGCAGATCACTCCGGCCAGCACCAGACGCCGACGAACGCCCATCCCATGGCAGCGCGCCGCCGACAGAGCGGAGCGATCCGATCGGCACTCATGCCACGACCGTCCCGGCAGGTGGTCGAGGTGACGCATGTCAGCCGGAGGCGAGGGAGTCGGCTTCCTTCGACTTCTGCAACCGCTGCCGCCAGTAGGGAACGGCACAGAGGAACAACCGGCCGGTCCCCTCGTAGACGCACGACAGCTTCTGCCCGGAGAGCCAGTGGCTGAGATAGGAGCGGGCAGGGCGCTTCAGCCGCATCGTGATCCCGCTGGTCCGGGCCACCGCGAATCCCCCGTCGATCACGATCCGTTCGTTGTCGAGCTCGATCTCCTCGACCGGGCCGTCGACGGCAAGGACCACCCTCCCCTCCCCGACGAGCGCCGTCTTGTACCAGAGCAATCCCTCGCCGGCCCAGTACGACGTCAAGATTCGCTCGCGGTGGATGGCGAGCTTCACCTCCCCTTCGGAGGCCCAGAAGCAACGGTGTTCGAGGATCCAGCGCTCCCCATCTCGGATGTCGAAGCAGTGGTAGCCACCGAACGTCGAATCGAGATAGATCTCGCCGGTTCCCACGTACCGCGGCCGGACCACCGATTCATCGGAGAACATCGACACCCACATCGCCCGCGGCGACGGCAGCGGCACGTCCATCTCGATGTCACCGCTCATCCGGTAGAGCGCGCCGCGCTCGGTGCGGACATCGTCGTCGTCGAGGACGATCTTCAGCCAGCGGCAGCCCTCCGAGACCTCGATGTCGAACTCAACCATCGATCGCCACCTCCGGGCCGCGCTGCAGGGCCCCTTTCTTCCAATCGCACTTCCATCCCGGAAACGCGATCTGCGGATAGGGATCGGGCGCGATCGGACCATCCGACGACACGACGACGTCACAGAGCCGATCGGGGCGCACCCGCCCCAGCCGAAAATACTTCGTGGCATGTTGCGTGGCCGGATCGATCGTCATTTTCCCCCCCGGACCATCGAACCCGATCCCCCCGGCAAACACCTGGCGAACCGCCTCGGTGGCAAACGAGCCGGCCTTCTCGACAGCTTCCTTCCAGAGGTGGATCAGGCACCAGGCGGCCTCCATCGAATCGCCGAAGACCCGGTTTTGGCCGAACTCACCGCGGAAGCCGGCCATCCAGTCGGCATTGGCCAGCGTGTCGACGGTCTGGAAATAACTCGACAGGACCCAGTGGCCAGCCACATGGGCGGCCGGCATGCTCCGCAGGTCGTCCTCCGAAACGCTCGTCGACACGAGGGGAAGCTTCGCCGGATCGATCCCGGCCTCCGCCAGCGCCGCAAACAGCGCGATGTTCCCGGAGCCGTTGACGGTATTGAGGATGCAGTCGGCCCCGCGCTCGCGGATCCGGGCTACGAGCGGGGCGAAGTCTTCGCTGTCGAGGGAAACATATTCCTCGCCGACGATTTCGACGCCGGTGCCGGCGAGCCACTTCCGCACGATGAAGTTCGTCGTCCGCGGGTAGACATAATCGGAGCCGAGGAGAAAAAACTTCTTCCGCTCCCCGCCGGGGGCGCTCCGCAGCCAGTCGAGCGCCGGGAGGACCTGCTGGTTGGGCACCTGCCCGCCATAGATCACGTTTCGCGACGTCTCGTTTCCCTCGTATTGCACCGGATAGAAAAGCAGGCTGTCGCGCTCCTCGACGATCGGAAGCACCGCCTTGCGGCTGGCGCTCGACCAGCAACCGAACAGCGTCACTGCCCCGTCATCGAGGAGGGCGGCGGCCCGTTTGGGGAACAGGTCGGTGCGCGAACGGGGATCGGGGGCCCGCGGATCGATGCGGTGCCCCAGCACGCCACCGGCCGCGTTGAAACGCTCGACGGCGTCGAGCTCCACGTCGCGCAGCGACGTCGAGCCGATCGCCAGCGGGCCGGTCTGCGAATGGAGCAGCCCGATCCTCACCGTCGGTGCCCGCGGCGGGATACCGAGCGAACAGCCGACAAACAACGAAGGCGCCAGCACCCGCGCGGCGGCAAGCGTGGCAGCAACGCCGGACCGGAGCGCTTCACGCCGGGTGACGGCGCCGCGATTGAGGGGAAGGGTGTCGGGGGGGACCGGCATGTCAGTCCTCGAGCATCCGCTGGTAGAGCAATTCAAAAGCCTCCGCCGAAACACTCACCTCGCCGCGGAAGGGCTGATTCATGTCGACGATCAGGTACATCATCATGCCGAGATAGGCGGCCAGGATCCCGCCGAGAACGAGCTGGGTGAGGAAGCGCGTGTCGAACATCCAGCAGAGGAGGATGTTGAAAAACGCTCCGACGAACATCACGATCCACATCGCCCGCGGCAATCCGGCCTTCACCGAATGGAGACGGAGCCGACGGCATTCGAGGAAGTGATTGATCTGCCGCAGCGCCTCGGCGTGGAGGATCTGCTCGCCGGGCGTGCCGGGCTGGAAGTCGAGGAGCCGGTCGAAGAGCGCCTCGGCGCGAATCGTCCCCTCTTCCGGGATGATTCCCTGTTGCTGCAACGGCCAGGCATATTTGATGACGTAGCGCGTGTAATCGCGGATCAGCAGGCAGAGATTTTGCCCGTAGGGATCGGGATAGCGCGAGACGTCCTCGTAGAGCGCCGACAAGGCCGCGGCCTCGCGGGTGACGTTCTGCTCGGCCGACTCGACGTTCTGATAGGCCGTGACGGCGATCAGGCCGAGAAGCAGGCCGTAAAACACGCAGAAACAGGAGAGGATGTAGCCGATGAGGTCGTTGAGGCCCGGCGAGCGGCGGACGAACATCCGCAGGATCGGCCGCACGATCACCGCCCCGACCCAGTAGAAGCCGACGAACGCCGCCACCATGAGCAGCGCCGCCGTCGTCGTCGGGATCTCGTAGTACCAGGAGAAGTCGGGGAACATCGGGGGCGTGCTGGCGGTGGGGATCACCGGGAGAGCGGAGGAAATACCGGTCAATCGATGCTGCGATGGTAACAGACGCCCGACTCCGGTTCACGGCGGCCCGCCGGGGCCGGTCATTCGACGGCGTCGCCATCGATGCCATAGATGGCGAGGTGCTTGCCGTCGGGGCCCTTGAGCTCCTCGATCCGGAACGACCCTGCCACGGCCACCGGTCGGATCGAGAAATCGGCCGACTTTCCTGGCCGCATCCGCACGACGACGCAGTCATGGAGGAGAGCCCCGGGGCCGAAACAGCATTCCATGTTGTCGCGGACGAGGACGAACTGGGTGATCCCCCGTTGCTGGAAGCTGGGGAGGATGTAGCCGCGGATCCGGACGACGTGCCCCTGGAGGGCATCGACAGCCGGCGGGAGGATCGCCGGTGTGTAGGGCTCCCCCTTCTTCAGCGGCAACGTGAGATCGTCAAACGTGATCTCCCGCACCTTCCCATCCCCTACGGCGGCGGACGGGACCTTCGCAGCGACGACCGGTGCCTCGGATGCAGCCGGCGCGGCGCCGCCGCCAGGCCCAGAGGGGGTCCCACCGGGGGTCTCCTTCGCCCCCGCGGCCGAACCCCCGGCCCCGCCCGGCGCGACGCGCGATTCGGCCGAGCCGCAGGCAACCGCGAAGCAGAGCATCGGCAGCACGACGGCCCACGGGCAACCAGTGGGTCGGTCAGCGCACACTGGCATTCTCCACGTGGTAGAAGACGCCCCCGTCGACATCGACGGCCCCTGCTGGCCGGATCGAGAACCGGCCGGCGATCTTCCGCAGGCGCGGGGTGTACTCGATCGTCTGCTTGTCGGCCATCTGGACGAGGACCCGGTCGGTGATCTTCGGATTGCCGCCGAAACAACAATCCCCCTGATCGCGGACAAGGAGGAACTGACGGATCCCGCGCTGCTGCTTCCCCGGATACATGTAACCTTTAAGGAGCACGTCGCGGCCGTGCATCTTCACCGCCGACTCCGGGATCAGGTTCTCCGGTTCCCCCTCCCCGGGCTGGAGCGCGGCGTAGTTGAGACGCTCGAATCCGGGGGGCAACTCGCGGGTATAGACCGTCGCCTGGTACCAGAACCCCCCGGCAAACAGGAGGCCACCGACGACTATCGAACCGATCGCCAACAGCTTGCCTGTCAGAACATCGGGGCGGGCGAGGATGTCACGCCAGCCGACGAGCCCGAGCACGGCCGCCAGCACCGGCACCACCAGCAGCCACCAATCGATGAAGCCCAGGGGGGAGAGGAGCGCGAGGACGGCCGCGGCGATCGTCACCCCGCCGAAGGCGCGGTAGCCGTCGTCGAGCGGCGGGAGCTCGGCGGCGGCCGCCGGCTCGGAGGTGTCGAACAGACCGCCAGCCATGGAAACTTCCCGGGGAGAGGGGACAGACCACCACCCAACGGCACCCTTCACGGGGCTCATCGCCCGGTCACGCGGCACCGGATGACCGCATCGCCATCCGTGACAGCACGGCCACCGTCGCCAAGAGGATCGCCACGCCACACCACCGCCCGAACGTCGACATCCACGGACTGTCGGCTGGCCGAGCCGCCGCCGGCGCGGGGGTCACTTCCGGCGCCGGCGATTCCACCGCAGCAACGGCCCGGGAGGGATCGATCGGCACGGCGTCGTCGGTGGCATCCTCGTCGCCGAGCACCGGCTGGATACGGGCCGCGAGCTCGGTTTCGGCAGCGGTCGGGCCGGTGGAAGGGGCAGGCGCTGCCCCGGTGGGCCCTGCAGTCGTCGGGTCGCCGGGGTCGGCATCGCCACCTTCAGCCGGAAGCCCGGCTGCGGCACCGTTGGCCGGCGCCGGGGGGGCGACGATCCCGGCCAGGCCGGAGAGTGTTTCCGCCCGGCGCACCGCCTCCGGATCGAGTTTGCCGAGACGCTCGAGCACCTCGGCGGCGTGCCGATCGGGGCAGGCCTTGAGGTAATTCACCACCGGTTCGCGGACGAAAAGATTGTCGTCGCCGGCCTTCTCGAAGAGCTCAGCGAGCTGATCGATGACCGACCAATCCTCCCAGCGGGCAAGATCGGCGATGACGAGGTCGGCGAGCTTCGGCTCGAGGAGGAGGATCCGCAACGACTGCAGGACGCGCTCCCTGGTCACGACCGTCGATTCCTCACCCAGGAACCGCAGCGCCATCACCGCCGCATATTTCTCCGTGAAGGGGACGGCCGGATCCTTGCGGGAGAGGAACTGGCTGTCGACCATGTCGAGCCCCTCGGGGCCCTTGAGCGTGACGTAGCAGGCGATGAGGGCATCGAGCCCCGACCGCACCTCCGCCCGGGCGGGATCGGGATTGGTGTTGGCGAGGATGGCGCCGATCCGGTCGGCATCCGCCTTCGTGCCGCAGATCCCCAGCATCGTGGCGTAGAGCCGGCGCCGATTGGCGGGAACCTTCGGATTCTCGATCCAGGAGAGCAACTGCGTCGGGTCCATCCGGCTCTCGAGGCCACGGACGTCGTCGTAGGGGGCGACCGCGAACTCGTCATAGGCATCGCGTGCCAGGGTGTCGTCGGCGTCCTCGAGATACTTCTGGAAGAACGCCAGCCGATCGGCCCCCTTCGCCGGCAGATCGGCGAGTTTCTTGAGGTAGTCGATTCCGCGCTCGCTGACCGGGATCGGACTCCCCCAGACGAGCTTGGGGGGCTCGACGGCCATCAGCAGGTAGGTCGTGCCGGCGGGCTTGGCCTCGATCATGATCGTCTCGATCTGGCGGACGCCGTCGACGTCGAGGAGCTCGGCACCGTCGAGCAGATCGCCTCCTTTGAGCGCCTCGACAACCGCCAGACGCCCCTTGGGGAGCGGGCCGTCAGCGCGGGGGGAAAGCGACGCCTGGGTGGGGGGCTCAATGAGCCGGGCGATGACCGCGACCTGGCTCTGCGCGATCTCCTGCGAGAAGGTCAACGACACCGCCGAACAGAACGGACACGCCGACACCGACGCTGGCCGGCCGGCGAGGAGCACGGCGAGGACGGCGACGAGGAGCCGGCGGAGCAACACGAATCGGGATTTGGATTTCATGATCCGATTTTAGCAGTCTGCTCAACAGCGGGGGAAATCCACTTTTTCGGTGCCGACACCGATTCCCGCTGGCCTCCGCCCGCACCCTCGTCCGGGCGGGCGGGCGGAGTGGTTTAGCCGGGCCCGTGGAGCCACCGCGAGACGTCGGTCCGGTAGGCGGCCAGGGCGGGCAGCAGGGCCGCCGCGATCGCCAGGAGGACGAGAAACGGGACGAGGAGGGCCTCCGCCGCGGGGGCCGAGGAGAAGAACCCGGCCCTGACCCCCGCATTGGCGGCGATCCAGGGGCCGATTACCGCCACGATGGCATGCCCGAGCACCCAACCGGCGATTCCCCCCCCGAAGGCGAGCAGGACCGCCTCGATGAGGACCGTCGCCAGCACATGCCCACGGCGCGCCCCGAGGGCGCGCATGATCGCCACGTCGCGGCTGCGCTCCAGCGAGGAGCCGACCATGCTGATGAGGATGCCGAGCGCCGAGACGAGCACGACCAAGCCCGTGACCAGCAGGAGCACGAGCTCGAGCGGACGGACAAAGAGATCGAGGAGCTGGCGGATCTCCGCCACCGGCAGCGCTGCCTGCGCCTCGCCCCCCTCGTTGATCGCCGTCCGCAATCCCATCGCCGTCAGCTCCGGTGGCAGCCCGGGGAGCGAGGCCGTCTCGAGGAGGATCGCCGTCACTTCCCGCTGGGCTGCCGGAAGTCGTGCCGGTCCGTCCCCGGCCGGGGGTTGAGGTGCCGCCGGCTCGACCCCGTCCGGCAACGGCTTGGCGTGGCCATCCTGGAGGTAGAAGCCCTCCATGTTGACGAACACACCGCGGTCGATCGGCGTCCAGGTGCGCTCGAGGATCCCCACGACCTTGAACGGATCGTGCACCTTGCCGTCATCGGCGCCGTGGGTGGGCGAGAACGGATCCCCGACCTTCAATCCGAGCGTCTCGGCGACGGTCGCGCCGATCACGCCGGAGAAGAAATCGTCGTCGCGGAAGTTCTCCCCCGAGGTGAAACGGAAAGGCTCGCCATCCCCACGGGTGAGCCGCCCGAAGAAATCGCTGTTCGTGCCGACGACGCGGAAGCTGCGGTAGTAATCCCCCATACACGTCGGGACGGCCACGCCGGTACTCGCGGCATACTTCCCGTCGATGCCGTCGGCACGCCGCGCCGCCGGGAGGAACTCCTGATAGAAGTCCCAGCCGACGTTCTCGATCGGCTTGCTGATGAAGTAGACGGTGTTCAGAACGAGCTGGAGTGCGCTCCCCTTCGCGCCGACGATCATGTTGTAGCCAAGGCCAGACCCCGACTCGAACGCCCGCTGGACGAGGCTGCCGGTGACGAGCGTCGCCACGACCAGCGCCACGCCGAGTGCCAGCGACAGCGCCGTCAGGCCGCTGGTCAGGGGGCGCTGGCGAATATTGCGCCAGGCGATGCCGAGAAGATTCATGGGGGGAGACCCGCGGGGGGGACCTTCAGCGCTGGTGAACGGCGGCGGCGCGGTTGAAGTCCTCGAGCCGCAGGCGGCGGGGGAATTGGGCCGACACCTCCGGGGCGTGCGTGACAACGACAAGCGCCACGCCGTGCTGGGTGCAGGTCGTGCGCAGGAGGTCGATGACCTGCTGCTGGTGGGCGGCGTCGATGCTGGCGGTCGGTTCGTCGGCGAGGACCACCCGCGGCCGGTTGGCCAGCGCCCGCGCCACCGCCACGCGCTGCTGCTGGCCGGTGGAGAGCTCGGCGGGGCGGTGGTGGAGCCGGTGCCCCAGATCGACCGCCGCGAGGAGTGCCATGGCCCGGGCACGGTCGGGACGCCCGGACCCGAACGCCATCGCCACGAGGACGTTCTCCAGGGCCGTAAATCCGGGGAGGAGGTTGAACGACTGGAAGACCATTCCCAGTTTGTCGGCCCGTACCCGGTCGCGGCGGGCCTCGTCGAGACGGGCCAGGTCGATGCCGTCGACGACCACCCTCCCGGCATCGGGACGGGTGATCCCCGAGATCACGTTGAGGAGCGTCGACTTCCCCGACCCGCTCTGCCCCTCGAGGGCCAGATGCTCACCCGAGGCGACCGCGAAGGTGTCGATGTCGAGGACGTCGACCCGTTCCCCCCCCGGCATCGCGAACGACTTCCGCACCTTCTCGAGCTGGATGACGGGGGGCGGCATGGCATCTCGACGCGTGCAGGACGGGGCCCGAGGGGAGGCCCCGCAGTATTCCCGATCGACGCGCGCCGGGAAAGAGCGGGAAACGCGCCCTCTCCGCCGGAGCGCCCCAGCCGGGCCGACACCCGCGGAGAACGGGATTCGTGACGCCGCTCGCCACGGGTTGCCCCGGGTTGTTTGGGCGGTCGCGGCGGACGGGTGTATATTTGGTCGCGCGTCCACCGCGGCCACCGTTCCTGCAACCGTCGCAGGAGGCCGTTCCCACCCCCGGCGCCCCGCCCCCCCGGCGCCACGCCCCAGGAGTCTGCCTGTGTCCATCCGCGTCGGCATCAACGGTTTCGGCCGCATCGGTCGCCTCACCTACCGGGCCATCTACGAGAAGTTCGGCCTCGACGGCGACGTCCAGGTCGTCGCCCTCAACGACCTCACCGACGCCAAGACCAACGCCCACCTCCTCGAGTTCGACTCCAACTACGGTCCATTCAAGGGGCACGTCGCCTACGAGGGGAACGACCTCGTCGTCGACGGCCGGAAGATCAAGGTCTTTGCCGAGAAGGATCCCGGGGCGATCGACTGGTCGAGCCAGGGGGTGCAGGTCGTCGTCGAGAGCACCGGCTTTTTCACCGACGCCACCAAGGCGGTCGCCCACAAGCGCGGGAGCGTGAAGAAGGTGGTGATCTCGGCCCCGGCCAAGAACGAGGATCTGACGATCGTCCTCGGGGTCAACAACGAGATGTACGACCCCGCCAAGCACCATGTCATCTCCAATGCATCGTGCACCACCAACGGCCTCGCACCGGTCGCCAAGGTGCTCCACGAAACCTACGGCATCGACCGCGGCTTGCTGACAACGGTCCATGCCTACACCAACTCCCAAAAGACGGTCGACACGGCCGCCAAGGATCTGCGCGATGCCCGGGCCGCGGCCCTCAACATCGTCCCGTCGAGCACCGGCGCGGCGCGGGCCGTCGGCCTCGTCATCCCCGCCCTTCAGGGGAAGTTCACCGGCATGGCGTTCCGCGTGCCGACGCCGACGGTGAGCGTCGTCGACTTCACGGCGATCCTCAACAAGGAAGCCTCCCCGGCTGACATCAACGCCGTGATGAAGAAGGCGGCCGAAGGCCCCCTCAAGGGGATTCTGCGCTACACCGACAAGGAGCTGGTCTCGACCGACCTCAAGGGAGACCCGCACAGCTCGATCTTCTCGGCCGTCGACACGATCGGCCTGGGGAACTTCGTCAAGGTCGTGAGCTGGTACGACAACGAATGGGGCTATTCCAACCGGGTCGCCGACCTCCTCAACTTTCTCGAAGACCGCGGCCTCTGATTTCGGAGGCTGGGTTCGGACTCTGGTCTCGCCCCCGGGTCGACAGACTCCAAAAAATGATCGCGAAGCATCGCTCCGGCTCAGAGCCGAAGCGGAGCCCCGGCAGGAAGACCTCCTCCTGCCGGGGCACACGCTCTGGCTGCCGCTGTGCCGCAATCAAAAGCACAACAGAGAATCAAAGGGATAAAGGGACAAAGCCCGAAGGGAACCGTCAGCGGCCGTGCCGCCTTCGTTCCAGGAGTCCCAGTCCCCCGACGATCAAGCCCAACACGGCACTCAAACCGTTCGGGTCAATCTCGGGGACGGCGGAGCTGCTGACAGGACTTGCGAGACGAAAACCGATGGCGTTGTACTCGTCCGACGGGTCGACCGAGTAGCTGAGAGAGGACGACAAGACGACCGCAGTGTTGTCCCAATGGCCGCCACGCACCCCACGAGACGAGCCGGCTGCACCCGTGAGGTCGTTCCATTCATGCAAGTTGCCGCTCATGTCAAACGCCCCGTAGGCACTCGGGCCGCCGTTGGTGCCCACCGTCGTCACGTTGCCGTCTTGGCTATTCCAGTCAGCGGCAGCGAGGTAGTTCGCGAAGTTGCCGGTGCTGCCAGCGGAGCCGATTCCTGTCAAACCCGCCGTCACCGTCGCCGGGGGTATGTTGCTCTGCGTGGCGTAATCCCAGTAGCCCGCGCTGGTGCCTCCGCCCTGGTAGTACGCCGCCTTGTACCACTGGTCTTCCGTCGGGACGTAGAACTTCGCGCCCGAGTTCACCGCCGGGGCCGTTCCGCTGGTCTGGCCGCTGACGAGCGTATACGCCCCTATCTCTGTACTCGATGAGCTCGTGGCACCGTTCATCAGCCAGTTCGACACTCGTGCCGCATCGAACCAACTCACGTAGTTCACCGGCTTGTCGCCCATGTTGGTCTTGGCCGAATAGGAGTACGAACCAGACGACCCGGATCGACTGATGCCGCCGCGGGCATTGCTACCCATGTTCGTGTTGTAGAGCGAGTAGGTGTCGGTCGCAGCCACAGAGTTCAGGAAGTCGGTGTACTGCTGGTTCGTGAGCTCGTACTTCATGATCTGGAATGAAGTCGCCACGGCACCAGCGGGATTCGGGTCTCCGGTGGTATCAGCCGTGTTCCCCGGGTCGCCGACGGTCACCCACTCGATCGGTTCGGCGTTGACGACAGAGCCCAACGGCAGGCAGGCCAAGGCAGCCAGCCAAACGGAAAAGGGTTTCAAAAAAAAGCGAGCCATAGGATCCTTCCTTTTGATGAGCAGATCGGTATTCGACGGAGGGCCGCACCCCCAACGAAACAGAACCCCCCCCCAAACTTCATGTCAAGGCCAATCTCAGGCCCTGTCCAAAGTCGCTCACCGGTTTGAACCGAGTGGGAATTGAATCGGGGGGGCGGGCAAGGCGGCTGCCGGCTCGGATTGCTGGTGCCAGGCAAAAGACCGCCAGGACAGCAACCGGTTTCAGAACCCCTCAAGGCATCGCGTTCGCCCCGATTTCCACATTGGGCCGCTTACCCGAGTCGGAAGTCACCCACAGATTCTGCGGAGGAAGCTCTTTGAAAGGCTTTCGCTTCCACCCTGGAGTCACGAGCCCGCGGACGGAGCTGGGGGGGAGGTCAGTCGACGGGATGCGCTCGAATCCCGCCGACGGAGTGGACCGCCACCGGCGCATCGACCCGGTGGACGCGGCCGTCGAAGGTCGTCATCACGACATGGACATGAACCGTCGGCGACTGCGGTGCGGGCCCCGGCCAGCGGAGGAGGAAGTGGAGACCGCGGGCCCGGGAGGTGCGGCGGAAGTGCCCCTGGGCCTCCGCCTCGGGGATATCCCAGCGGGCGATGCAGCCCCCTTCGCCGGGATCGGTCGGTACGGCCGGCACGAATCCGGTCCCCGGCGGCAGGGCTGGGTCGTTGACAAACACGACGACATCCCCGGCGGCCGTCACGAGGCGCTCGTCAGCATCGCGCGGCTCGACGACAACCGCCAGCCCCTCGGCCACGCCGTCGCCATCGGCATCGAAACACTCCGTCCGCGCCGGGTTGACGACGAGATGGCTGATCCGCCCCTCGCCGTCGAGGCTCTCCTCGAACGACAGCCGGCGCACGGGGGGAGCGATTGCGGCGCTGGGGAGCGGCGGTACGCCGTCGAGTTTCGGCGGGGCGGGCCCGGGAGGAACGGCGGGGGAGATCGGCGGCGGGGTGAGCGGTGGGGGAAGCGTGGGAGTCGATGACGGGGAGCCACCGGGCCCGAACCGGAGGCCGCTCGGCGCGGCGCCTGCGCCACCGGGCGCCGTCAGCCCCGGCACCGACACCTTGGGGAGCGGGGGAGGAGGGACGAACGTCGGCGCCGATGAGCCCCGGCCCGGGGCTGACGACCCGCCATCGCCAATTCCCAGCTGCCGCCGCAGGCTCGCGTTCTCCCCGGCCGTCCGCTCGAGCCGCGCACTCTTCGACAGGAGCTGGTCCTGGAGGTGGTAGATCTGATCTTCCTGCATCCGCAGCTCCCGCTCGAGGAGTTGCTGGTTGAGGTCGGTCTTGCAACCGGCGAGCACGAGAACGATGCCGACCGACACGACCGCACGGAACGCCGTTCCCCAGCGGGATGCGCGGATCGGTGGCGCCCCTCGAGGGGTACGGATGCTCCCTGCGGACCTGTGCATGATGCGCCTCCTGCGCGTCAGACGGTCTGGTACACGATCGATCCCCGGTCCTCCGGACCGGTCACGTCTGCCGTCAGGCGACGCTCTTGACCGTCGGCATCCTGTCGATCACCTCGTCGATGAGTCCGTATTCACGGGCCTTTTCCGCAGCCATGAAGTTGTCACGGTCGGTGTGCTTCTCGATCTCGTCGAGCGGTTGGCCGGTGTGCTTTTGGAGGATCATGTTGAGCCGCTGCTTGATGTAGCGGAACTCCTTGGCGTGGATCATGATCTCCTCCGCCGTCCCCTCCATGCCGGCCAGCGGCTGGTGGATCATGATCCGCGAGTTCGGCAGGGCCCGCCGCTTCCCTTTGGCACCGGCCGTGAGGAGCACCGCTCCCATCGAGGCGCACTGCCCGATGCAGTAGGTCGCCACGTCGCAGGTCACGAACTGCATCGTGTCGTAGATTGCCAATCCAGACGTGACGCTGCCGCCGGGGCTGTTGATGTAGAGGTGGATGTCGGACTTCGGGTCGTCGGATTGCAGAAAGAGCATCTGCGCGACGATGGAGTTGGCAACCTCGTCGTTGACCTGGCTGCCGAGGAAGATGATCCGGTCCTTGAGCAGGCGACTGTAAATGTCCATCGCCCGCTCTTCGCGGCCGCTCTTCTCGATGACGTAAGGGATGAGGGGCATCGGTCAATCCTTCTCCTTGTCGTCGCCGGTCACGGGGGGCTTGGTGAGGATCTCGTCGACGAGCCCGTACTCCTTCGCCTCTGCAGCGGAGAGGTAGCGATCACGGTCGGTGTCCCTGGCGATCCGTTCGAGCGGCTGACCGGTGTGATCCGCCAGGATCTCGTTGAGCACAGTGCGCGTCTTGAGGATCTCGTCGGCCTGGATCTCGATGTCGCTCACCTGCCCGCCGACCTGGCCGTAGGGCTGGTGGATCATCACCTTGGCGTGCGGAAGGGCGAACCGCTTCCCCTTGGCCCCGCCGGCGAGGAGGACGGCTCCGCCGCTGGCCGCGATCCCCACGCAGTAGGTCGCCACGGGGCAGGAGAGGATCTGCATTGTGTCGTAGATCGCCATCGTCGCCGTGACGCTGCCGCCGGGCGAGTTGATGTAGAAGTGGATGTCCTTGCGCCGGTTGTCGCTCTGCAGGTAGAGCAGTTTCATCACGAGCTCGTTGGCATTCCCGTCGAAGATCTCCCCCTGGAGGAGGATGATCCGATTCTCGAGGAGCAGGTCGCCGAGCGTCATCTGCCGCTGCCGCTGGTAGTCGCGGGAGGCGCTCGACGAGCGCGGATCGAAGGAACGGTCATGCATGGTGGGGGCCCGGGAGGGAACGCGGGACGAACGGGACTTCAATCCGGGGACGCGCGGCATCAACGCCGCGGAGCACGCACCGCGGAGGCCTCGGCGTGGTTCGCGGTCGGGATCTCATCATCGCCCACCACCGCACCGCAGACCGCATGATCGACGGCGTCGGCGTCGGGCTTGGGGAACTCGAACGGGATGTCGGCGAACGTGGCGCTGGTCGTGATCAGGTCGAGCGTCTTCCGCTCGATGATCTGGTTGCGGAGGACATCCATCAAGCCGCGCTTCTCGAGGCTGGCGCGCACCCGCCGGGGCGACTCCCCGGACTGCGCGGCGATCGCGCGGATCTCCTCGTCGTAGTCGGCCGCAGTCTCGGCGATCGATTCATCTTCAGCGATCCGCTCGAGGATGAAATGCTCCTTCAGCGCCTTGGCGGTGCTCGCCATCACCGACTGCCGCAGTTGGTTGACATGGCGGCGGATCGAGTCGTCGTCGAAGCCGCTGCGGCGCAACTCCAGAATCGCACGCTCGAGTTCGCGCTGGCTCTGGCGGCGGAGGAGATCGGGGGGGATATCCCAGTTGGCCGAGGCCGTCAGGGCACTGGCCACCTGCTTGCGGACCTCGCGACGCTGGTGCCAGGCGAGTTGCCCGTCGAGCTGCCCGCGGATGGCCGCCCGGAGGGCGTCAGCATCAGCGAAGGGGCCCAGTTCACCGAGGACATCCTCGGTGAGCTCCGGCAACTCGAGCTTCTTCACCTCGACGACCGTCAGCTCCATCGTGACATCCTTGCCACGAAGCGCCTCGACGGCTGCCTCGCTCGAGATGGTCACCGGTACCGTCAACGGCTGGCCCGGCTTCGCCTTGGCGGCGAGCTTGGCGAACCCGGGCACCTCGGCATCGGCCAGCGAGAGCTTCTCGCGGACCACAATCTCGACCTCGTTGGCCGCGGAGAGGACCGTGTCACCGTCGAGGAAGCGGAGGTTGGCCACGATGAGATCCCCTTCGACGGGAGTGCCTTCGTGGGGAACGAGCCGACTGCGGTCGCGGAGAACGTTGGCGAGGGCTTCGTCGACGTCCTTGTCGGAGATGTCGCGCGTCGGCCGCTTGATCGAGAGCCCCTTCCACTGCGGCATCTCGAACTCGGGGCGGACCTCAATCGCGAATTCGAACGTCATCGGCCCGTCGTCGGGGAGGACGACCGCACCGACGTCGAGCTCCGGCTCGCTGATCGGGGAGAGCTTCTCCGTCTCCGATACCTGCGTCATGGCGTCGGCGAGGAGCTTGGAGCGGATCTGCTCGGAAAGCTCGGTCTTGAATCGGCTCCCGACGAGCGCCTTCGGGGCGCGTCCGGGGCGGAACCCCGGCAACTGGGCCGTCGGCACCATCTCGCCGATACACTCGGCGTGGTAGCGGGCAATGTCCTCGCGCGGAATCGAGACCCGCACCTTCCGCTGGCAGGTCGACACTTTGTCGATGGCGACGTCGAGCTTCAGCGGGGGCCGCTCTCCCGGCAGGGGGGCGGCTGACGGGGCGGAATCGAGCGCGGCAGTGTCAGACATGGACGCTTTCGGGACGGAGAGGACAAAGACAGGAATCGGGACGGCAGACGGGCTGGGATCAGAGGAGCTGACGAGGGGAATCGTACGCTGGCCGGGATCGTCAGGCGAGGCGGAACATCCCCCCTCATCGGTCGATCGGCCAAAGAACTGACGATTCGGCCCGCAACGATCGGCGGAGCGGGGGCTTGATCAGGTCGGGAACGGCATCAGCCCCCCCGCAGGGAGCCAAGCCCCCCTGGAAGGATGCCCTTCCGCGGACGGTTCGAGGAGACCGGAAAAGGCAACGAGAGCGGGTGATGGGATTCGAACCCACGACAACCACGTTGGCAACGTGGTGCTCTACCAACTGAGCTACACCCGCACGGAAACAGGCCACACCGAATGGACCGGAACTAACGGGAACGGAACCCGACGGGACCGGCTCCCGGACCGGTATCCTACCGCGCCGGGGGAACGGGATCACGACCGATTCACGAAACGGGTGAAAACCGTCCGCGGTCGCCCGCCGGCTCCGACGCATCGAACGATCCCGATCGGAGCGAACCTTCGGGAACTCCGCGATTCTAGGAGGGCCCAGGGGTGGCCGCAAGGTCATCGCCCGGAGAGATGGGCATTTCGGGGGGAGGAGGAAAGACGGCTTCCGATTCGCTTACAATCAGCTCCGCCCGGGGGCTGGCAGGGGAGGAGTGATGCTCGTCCGTTTCGTGGTCGTCGAGCCGGAATCGAAGCGCGGGAGCCATACGGTTCGCCTGCCACTTCTCGTGGGGCGGAGCCGCGAGGCGAAATTCCGCATTCAGCAGGAGCGCGTCAGCCGGCGACACTGCGAGCTCACCGCTGACGACGGGGTCGTGTTCGTGCGCGACCTCGGCAGCACCAACGGCACCCAACTGGAGGGAACGGCCGTTTCGGTGGACTCTCCGACCCGCGTTCCCCCCGGAGCGTTGCTGCGCGTCGGCAGCATCGGCTTCCTCGTCGATTACGACCGCTTCGCCGAGACGCCGACGGTGGAACTGCGGGCGAACGATCTGGCAGCTGCCGAGACGCTCAGCCTGGGGGGGGATCATTCCGACATCGATATCCGTTTCCAGGACGATGACCTCCCCGGCCCGGCGGGGCCGCCGGCGGACGTCCCCCGCAAAGATACCTCGCCGCCAGCCGCGCCCCCGCAGCCGGCGGCCGACGATTCGGCTGACGACGACGGCGAGGAGCTGCAGCGCTTTTTCGCAGGCCTCGGCTGACAGCACCGGCCTCCCCGCGGGGCGGCGGGCCGGGTGAGCGGGCGACCGCAGCGACGAATCAGGGGGGCGTGCCGGGACGTCGTCCCTTTCCCTTCGGCGGCGGTGGCATGAGCGGATTGACGAGCGTCACCTTGATCGACGAAGCGAGCAACTGCCCCTTCTGGAGGTATTCACCATCGAGCTCGACATCGTCGCCGACTCCGGCGACCGCGAGGTTCGCGGTGGCGACTTCGAGCTCGGCCTCCGGGGCGACCGGAATCTCGAACCGGTCGCGGCCGATCTGGACGACGATCCGTTCCCCGTCGACCGACTTGATGAAGCCGCTCACGAGGTACGTTCCCGCCGGCCGCTTCCCCCCGGGCCGCTTCGCCTTTGTTTCGGAAAAACCGGAGGCGTTTCCGGTGACCCCGGGGGTGCCGGAGCCGGGAAAGATTACCTTCTCCACCGGTTGTGTCACCTTCCCGAGCTCGTCGAGCTCGACGGAGCACTCGACGAATTGCTTCGGCATCAGCATCTCGCGCGCGGCGGTACCGGTGACCTCGACGGTGGCGCCGGGCGCCGCGGCGACGATCCAGGTGTCACCGGTGTTCTTCAGCCGGACCTGGAGCCGGCCCGGGGCGATCGCCATCAACGTCCCCACGCGGTCGGCCCGATCGAGCCGCTGCGGACCGGCGGGCTGGGCCGCCACCGGCCCCGCAACGAACAGGCCCCAGGCGAAGGCGAGGAGGAGGACCAGCGCACCTGCGGCGCGGGGCGGGGACGCTGTCCCAGCCGGTGCATGCCACCGATCCCGGCCCGATACCCGGCTGCGACCGTCCATTTGGTGATTGCTCCCCTGCCAGACCACACTGGACTCCCCGGCTCCCACTATACCGCTCCCCAGCAACCGCCGGCCATCACCGACCGTCCGCACCACCCATTCCCATCCGCCCACCATGTCGCACGCCCCCCGCCGCATCGCCCTCCCCGATCTCGCGGCTGCAAAACGCGACGAACGTCGCCTGTCGATGGTCACCGCCTACGACTGGCCGACCGCCAAACTCGTCGACGGCGCCGGGATCGACTGCATCCTCGTCGGCGACAGCGTGGCAATGGTCGTGGCGGGGCGCGATTCGACCATTCCGGCGACCCTCGAACAGATGATCTACCACGGCGAGATTGTCGTTCGGGCCAGCGCCCATGCGATGGTGGTCGTCGATCTTCCCTTCCCCCACCAGCATCTCGGCGTCCGATCTGCCGTCGAAGCCTGTGCCCGGATCCTGAAGGAAACCGGCTGCCAGGGGGTGAAGCTCGAGGGGACGGCCGGCCAGGCCGACGTCATCGCCGGCATCGTCGCCGCCGGAATCCCGGTCATGGGGCATGTCGGCCTGCGGCCGCAGGCCGTCCACCAGCTCGGTGGCTACCGGATGCAGCGGGATGCCGAGCGGCTGATGGCCGACAGCTTGGCCGCCGCCGATGCCGGGGCCTTCGCCGTGGTCCTCGAATGCGTTCCGCAGGAGGTGGCGCGGACGATCACCACCGCCCTCCCGATCCCGACTTTCGGGATCGGCGCCGGCCCCCACTGCGACGGCCAGGTGCTCGTGTTCCACGATCTCGTCGGCCTGTCGCTGGAGCGGGTGCCGAAGTTCGTCCGGGGCTACGCCGACAGCAAGACGACGATCGCCGAGGCACTCGGCCGTTGGCGGCAGGACGTCGTGTCGCGCGACTTCCCCGGCCCCGCCGAGACCCGCGGCTGACGACGGACCATGCCCGGGCGACGGGCCGGCGGGCATCCCAGCGACTGGACGAGAGAAAAATGTCCGTTAGCATGATCCCCTGCACTGGTGAGACGGCCTGCCAGTGGCCCCCTTACCCGACACCGCGGCCAAGCACCGCGGGAGCCCTGCCGTGATCTACACCGGCACCATCAACGGCCCGCTCATCGTCGGCGGCGGCGTGGTCCTGTCACTGCTCCTGGTGATCCTCGTCCGCTCCCGCTTCAGCGCGGAGCAACTGACCCGCGCTCATGAAGCCACCGGCAACATGCTCGCCGTGGTGGGGACGCTCTATGCGGTGATGCTCGGCCTGGTGGTCGTCGACGCGATGGTCCGCTTCGAGAAGGCGATCGACGTCGTTCAGGCCGAATCTGCCTGCCTGGCCGACATCTACATCCTCTCGCAGCGCCTCCCGGAAACCCATCGGCAACGCCTCCACGATGCCTGCCGCGCCTATGCGGTGGCGGTGGTCGAGAAGGAATGGCCACTCATGGCCCAGGGCTTCGTCAGCGCCGATGCCCGCAAGGCGGGCCTCCGCGTCCTCCGCTCGCTCGACGACTTTGAGCCGACGACGGAGGCCGAGAAGGCGGCCTTTCCACTTATCCTCGAGGAGATGCAGAACACCTGGGACCGGCGACGGGAACGGATCAGCACGGCCGAGTACGGCATCCCGGCGGTGGAGTGGGTAACGCTCCTCCTGGGGGCCGTGGTGACGGTCGTCTTCGCCGGGCTGTTCCACGTGGAGAACTTCCGACTGCAGATGCTGATCACGGCGATGGCAGCGCTCGTGATCGGCCTCAACCTCTACCTCGTGTCGCTGTTCGGCTATCCCTACGCCGGTGACCTGACCGTCTCCAACCGCCCGTTCCGGGTCGACATCGGCGTCTTCGACGGGCTCTTCGACGATGGACCGGCCCACGACGGCGAAAGGGCTCCCGCCGCGCCCTGATGACCGTCGGTCAGGGAAGAACAACCTCGTCGGAGATCACCACCGGCCGGCTCGTGCTCACCGCCGACACCGGCGTGGGGAGCCCGGCGCTCGGCACTGGTCCGGGTGCTCCACCGGGCCCCGAGGGGAGCATCGGCACCCCGACGCCCCCCGGCAGCGTCGTGCCCCCCTGATGAATCGTCGAGCTCCCGGGGACGATTGTCGTTCCGGCGGGGAGTCCCCCCTCGATCATCCCTCCCTGCACGCCTCCCTGGCAGGCATTGCAGTTTTCGGCCCCCGTTGACACCATCTCGCCCCCGGCACACGGGGCGGCCTGGGCACAGTTGCCCCCCTGACCGCAGACCCGCGGTGCGGCGGGAGCCGCGGTGGCCGCCGCCATCGCCCCGGGGGGAACGAATCCGGGGGGAAGGTGGCCGAAGCAGCGCTCGTACTTCCAAACCTCGAGCGCGATGTATTTCTCGTTGAACGTTTTGCAGCCCGTCAACGAGAGGGCGATCGCCACCGCACCACACCCCAGCAACCGGGGCATCCATTCCTGAACGCGCATCGACAGGCCTCCTGGCGGGTTGCCGCAGCGCGTCGTCGCGCGGCGGCCGCTCCGCGATGCCCTGCACCGCGGAACCAGGCAACCCTACCCCACGGGTTGGGCGCGGCAAGGAAATCGGGACGCGGTGATCGCTCCGATCACGGGCCGGGAACGGCACCCTTGCGGGTCGTGAGGCGCGGGGGGCGAAAAACCTGGGCAGGATCGACCGCCGGGAGGGCCAGACTCGATCGTCGATTCATCGTTGATCGACCGCGGGGGGACGCGCGGACGCAACGGGCGGACGGGGGCCCAAAAATGATCCCAGACGGTGATCCCGGCCGGCGGCCCGGAATCGGCACCCCAGAAACGAAAGATCAGGAACGACACCCGACGACGGAACCCGTCGTCAACCCTTGCGATGGCGGATGCGGGCCCGCATGCGGCGCTTCTTTTGACCGAGTTTGCGCCGACCCTTGCCCGTCTTCTTGACACCCATGCTCTTCTCCAGGCTGATCTGACCGGGAGGAACTTCCCGGGCCCACCGTTGTAGAATGACGTCCCGACCGCATGCAAGCGGTCCTGTCGCCCCGGCACCCAGGGCGACTTCCCCCCCTCCGCCCCCCCCCGCTTTGGCCCCCGTAACGCCCCCGGCAGCCAGGCCGTCCGGCACCATCTCGCGACGGCCCACCCATGATCGTCCTCTTCCCCACCTACGCCCGTCGGATCGCCGGGGGAAACCGCTGGCGGGCGACCGTGGCGGGGATGGTGGTCCGACCATTGCCGGCAACGAGCCGGCGGCGCGTCCTGGCGATGGCGGTCTTCCGGCGGCTGTTCGATCTTGACGAGGAGCAGCTGCGTCAGGATGTCTTCCGGCGCCGCTCCGACGCCTTCCTCTTCCGGCGCATTCCCGGTGCAGCCGTCGGGGTGTCGATCGGAGGAAAGGTCATCGAGGCGGGGCCGACCGACCGGGTGGGCCACTTCCAGATCGAAATCGACCTCGACGATCCCCCGGGCCCGCTCGCTACTCCGCCAACGGTCGCCTATGAGGCCTGGGCGACGGAGCCCCCCGGGGACGACGGCGGCGAGACGGTGTCGCACGGGGCAGGGCGGGTCCATCTGGTCGACGACGAGGGGCTGTCGGTGATCTCCGACATCGACGACACGGTGAAGGTGACCGCCGTTGGCAATCGCCGTGAGCTCCTCGCCAACACCCTCCTGCGGGAGTTCCGCGCCGTCCCCGGCATGCCGGAGATCTACCGCGGCTGGGAGACTGACGGGGCGGTGTTTCACTATGTCTCGGCGAGCCCCTGGCAACTCGCCTCCTGCCTCGATGGCTTCTTCACCGAGTGCGGCCTGCCTTCCGGCTCGATGCACCTCAAGCTCTTCCGACTGAAGGACTCGACACCGCTGGGGAGGTTTCCCTCGCGAAAAAAAGCGAAGCGGCGCGTGATCGAGCAGATCCTGGCCGACTTCCCCCGCCGTCGCTTCCTCCTCGTCGGCGATTCCGGCGAGCGCGACCCCGACCTCTACACGGCCGTGGCCCGGCGCAAGCCGTCTCAGGTGGCCGGCGTGGTCATCCGCCGGGTCGACGGTCACGGGCCCGCCTGGAAGCTCGACCGTCGTCTCGATCGCCTCGCTCGCCGGCTCCCCCGCGGGCTGTTCCAGGTGTTCGACGAACCCGCTTCGATCCGCGACCTAGTCCCCGGCCGGGATCGGGAGTGAGTTGGGCGGCCATTCGCGGAGGGCGTCGGTGAACTGCTTGCGATAGTTTTCCTCGACGAAGGCCGCGTGGATGAAGTCTTCGTCGCGCTGGTTGACGTACTTCGTGTTACCGCCCGTACAGTTCAACGCATGGAGAACGCCCCCCACCGCCATCCCCTTTTGGCTGGAGTCGGGCCCGAGAGAGCCAGCAAGAAGAGCTGCCAGGGGCAGCGTAGCGGCGGCCAGAGTGACACTTGGCCTAGAATGCCACCCCGAAAACCCGTCGTTTTCTGCCCATCGTCATGCTTCGAAAAGGTTGCCGTCCACCCTCAGAGATCCACCCTATCAGCGGGCCCCAGCATTTGGGTCCACCTCGCGATATCGCAAAATGTGGGTCGCCATTTCGTCGAGAAAGTGTCTCAATTCCTTATCTGTCATGTTGAGCTTCATGGCATTGATTGAGCGGCACAGGAGTTGAACGTTGGTTGCCTCATACCCTCGCTCATTGTCAATGCGATCAATGCTGATGTTGGTTGCTTTCGCACCAACTCCGGCCGAGTGTGTCATTCGTATTCCACTTATGGCGCAGCGACCGTCCTGGGCGTGGTAGAGGTCTTCCAAGTGCGTGATATCAATCTCGAACGCTATTCCGCGGCGATTGCTCCCGTGCTTCGCTGCACGAACGAGATCGACGAAAAAAGCCCTGACGGACGAATTCCTGTGGCCTTGAGATTTATCTCGCTTACACTCCGCACAGTACGTGGAAAGGCCGTCAGGTCTCCTCACGTTTCTAGAGAAGATCTTGGCTGGCTTCTGCTTATTGCAGCCGGGGCACCGCTTCAACTTCGTCATCTAACGAGCCGCATCTTTGTCTTGGTTGTGATTCTGGTAGCACCGACTGCTGTGCGAAACGTCCCGGAGTCAGCCTTAGCTGACTTTGTGGGGCTCGCTTTTAAAAATGCCGAGAAAGGCCTTGTCTGGGTTGATGCCGCATAGGCCTCTATTCGGCGAATGACCCGCTCCAAAAGTCGGGTTCGCGTTCTTGGCACGGCGTCGGTCTCAACACGCGCCCTGCCCGATTTTATCTGACTGCAGCAGGGTCATTTAGCGCCCCAGCAGAACTTGGGACTGTTGACTGTCCTCAAATCGCGGACGAAAGGGGAGATCTCTGGCTTCCCAACATTTCCTCGGCCGAAGGAATTGCATCAACACCGTCGGCCGGAGAAGTGCGCCCCGCCTTCCTACCACCTTCCGATCTTTCTCGCTTTTCCGCCGCTCCCAGGGTCACACCGGTCTCGCGTCGGCCTAGAAGTCCTTGCCGTTGGCCTTAGAGGCACGTTCGACCTGCGTTAACTCGCCCTTCTTATCGCAGTGCTTGTACCGCCACGCGAGCGCCTTTGCCACCTGCTCCTTGAGCACCACCGGCTTCCCTTCGAAGGGAATCCCGCGGATTCCGGCCGCCTTCTCGATCTCCGCCAGGGCGTAGGGGTTGTTGAGGATGTTTTGCCGGTCGATCTCGGACGTCGTGAGGTCTTTGGCCATCGTGAAAAACCGCGGGAGGGATTCCCGGGGAACTGGTTTGGAACAGCGGGAACTTGCAGGCTGGGGACCACTCGATCCGCAGCCGGTATTCAGCCGACGAAGACGACGGAGCCCTGCAATATCTCCTCCGGGCGATCCGGTGGAATGAAGTCAGCGATCCGTTTTTTGGGGTTGCCGGCGATCAGTCGCCGCCGGGTTCGGGGGCGTCGTCCCCCTTCTCGTCCGGCCCGCGCCGCTTGGGGCGCCGGGCGTCGTGCCGGCGGAACACGGCCACCACGTCCTCGATCGGCACGACGTAGAGGAGATTGTCCTGCTCGAAGTCCACCGGGATCGAGTTCTTGGGATGGAACAGGACCTTGTCGTACTTCTCGATCGGGAAGTCGGCGTCGCGCTCCACCTGGAGGCTCACCTCGACAACGCGCCCCGTGATCGTGGGGATCTCCGCCTGGTCGGGGAGAACGATCCCCCCGCGCGTCTTGTGGCGGCTCTCGTCCTTGCGGATCAGCACGCGCATCCCCAGCGGCTCGACAAAATCATCCACGCTCACCTCCGCGATCGACAGCCGACCGGACTCTCCGGCCAAGCCCCCGCCGGCATCCCACCCGGCCAGGAATGCCGCAAACGATGTTGTACGTCGCTCGCGGCCGGCGAGCCACTCCTGGCAGAATCGTGACCGGGAGGGGAGGCGCGGGGCCGACCACTCACGGGCTCTCGAAGGCGTTCTCGAAGTGCTCGATGATGGGGGCTTCACCGCCGACGCCGAACGTCACCGTGACGACATCGATGCGCACCTGGCAATCCTGGAGCCTGTGCCGGCGGATGTAGGCATTGGCGAGCTCCGAGATCCGCCGCTGCTTCACCGGCCCGACCGTCTCGGCCGGGTGGCCGTGCCGGGTGTCGGAGCGGCTTCTGACCTCGACGAACACCACCGTTCGGCCATCGAGGGCAACGATGTCGATGTCGCCCCGGAGCACCCGTTCCCGACGACCGACGATTCGGTAGCCGAGTCGTTGGAGATGCTTCGCGGCAAGATCCTCCCCTTCCCGGCCGAGCGCGTCGCGGTCGTCGGGGTCGTCACGGTGAAGGTTGGGGTCGCGCCGGTCCATCGGCCCCTCTCCCCACCGGTCGGCGCACTGGCGCACCGCCGATGACCGGGGTTGTCGCGGGATTCAAAAGGAGCGGGGGTGCCTGCGGCAGGGTCAGGCCTTTGCGGCCTTCCTCGCGGCCGCCTTCTTGGCAGCGCCGGCAGCCAAGGCGACCTCGTCACGCTTCTCACGCAGACGCACCGCCTTGCCGACACGGTCACGGAGATAGTAGAGCTTGGCGCGGCGCGAGACGCCCGACCGCTTCACATCGACCTTGGCGATCTTCGGGGAATGGAGGGGAAACTTCCGCTCCACCCCCTCGCCGCCAACGATCCGCCGGACGGAGAACATCTCTCGGCTGCCGGTGCCGCTGCGGGCGATGACGACGCCACTGAAGATCTGAACTCGCTCCTTCTCGCCTTCGAGAATGCGGGTGTGGACGTCGACGGTGTCGCCGATGGCGAACTGGGGAACTTCCGACTTGAGGCTCGAGGCCTCGACGAGGGACATGGTCTTTTGGCTCACGGCACGCTCCTTGGTGTGGTTTCGATGGCCCGGGCTGTCGGCTCCGGAGCCTTCTTGGTCGGGACTGGGGATTGGTTCGGGGATGGCTCGCCGGGGCGGTCCGACGATCCGGTCTCGCGGCGGCGTGTCGCGGCGATCGCCTGCTCCTGGCGCCACTTCGCGATCTTGCCATGGTCCCCCGACAGGAGCACGTCGGGGACTCCCATGCCGCGGAACTCCCGTGGGCGGGTGTACTGGGGCCCCTCGACGAGCCGGCCGGGAATGGAGAAGGAATCCTGACGGGCGCTCTCCTCGTCGCCGAGCACGCCGGGAACGAGACGGCAGACGGCGTCGACAACGACCATCGCCGCCACTTCCCCTCCGGAGAGGACAAAGTCGCCGACGGAGAGTTCCTCGGCCCCCAAGGCCGCGCTGACACGGGCGTCGAACCCCTCGTAGCGGCCACAGACGAGGACGATCCGCTCGCGACGGGAGAGCTCCTCGACCACTTCCTGGGTCAGCCGTCGCCCCCCCGGCGTGAGCAAGAACACCCCGCCGAAGCCGCGTGCGGACCGATCAAGTCCCTCGTCTCCCTCTTCGGCGGACGCAGCCGGAGCAACGCCGACGACATGCTCGGCACAAGTAACGACCGGGCCGGGCATTAAAAGCATCCCCGGGCCACCGCCGAAGGGACGGTCATCGACCTGCCGGTGGATCCCCTCGGCAAAGTCACGGATGTTCGCGATACGGATGTCGAGCAACCCTGAGGCGCGAGAGGCCCCCAGCAGACTTCCATCAAGGAAGCCGGCGAACATCTCGGGAAAGAGGGTGAGGATATCGATGCGCATGACGAAAGACTCGTGCCGGCGTGACGGCACCACCGGATGGGCCCGGTCTGGACCGCCCAGGGAAGTGACCCGCACAGCCCTTCATCGGCTCCCGCAGCCCACGAATGGCGGGACTTCGGAGGAGCAGCTGAAAAGAGACGGACCACCCGCGGCTGTCCCGCGGTGGGATCAGCCTTCTGCGACGGGGGCCTCGGCGGCCGGTTCGGCGGCAACAACAACCTCAGCGGCCTCAGCGGCAGGCGCTGGAGCGGCAGGCGCGGCAGCGGCAGCCGGGGCCTTTACTTCAGGAACGAAAACGGGGGCACCGGCGTCGGGGATGATCCGCGGGAGCTTGAGCTTGGCACGCGCCAATTCCATCTCCTTGGCGCGGGTTCCCTTCGCCCCATACTTCTTGATCAGCACCTTGACGGCGTCGCTCGGCTTGGCGCCAACCGACAGCCAGTACTCGAGCCGGGCATTGTCGAGCGTCACCCGGGCGTCCGTGTCGGGGACGGAGGTGTCGTACGTGCCGAGCTCCTCGATCACGCGGCCGTCGCGCGGGCTGCGCCTGTCGGTCGCGCAAATCCGATAGTAGGCGCGGTTCTTCCGACCCATCCGCTTCATCCGAATCGCCACTGCCACGGTCGCAATCTCCGTTGGAACTGAATTTTTCCCGGCCTTGTAGTGTACTGCGGCGCCGCTGGAACCCAAGACCATCTCGCCGCGGGGCTGTTTTCCGCGAAATTTCATGCTTTTCCCTTCCTCCCAGCCCCCCCCCATCCCCCGAGCACCCCCATCTCCGACGGGCCAGCGGCTCCCCACGGTGGGGCGGTTGGGGATACGATCGTCCCGGCGTCCCTTTCCCCTCCCCCGTCAGGCCCCATGCCGATGACCGGACTTGTCTCCGACCCCGCCGCGCTCCTCCACGATACCGGGCCGGGGCACCCGGAGACGCCGGAGCGGGTGAAGGCAGTCCTCGACCGGCTGCAGCGTGACGGCCTCCTCGACGCTTGCGTCGCGCTGGGGTCGCGCCCGATCACCGACGCCGAGCTTCTCCGCATCCACACGCCGGACTACTTGAGGATCGTGGCGGAGGATGTCGCCGATGGGCTCGTCGTCCTCTCCACCGGCGACACGGCGATCAACGGGCAGCCCTCGCTCGACGCCGCCCGCTGGGCCGCCGGGGGGCTCCTCAACGCGGTCGATGCGGTCTGCACCGGCCGCGTTGAGAACGCCTTCGCGGTCGTCCGTCCCCCCGGCCACCATGCCACGCCGGCGAAGGGGATGGGGTTCTGCCTCTTCAACACCGTGGCGCTCGCCGCCCGCCACGCACAAGCGGTGCACGGACTCGAACGCGTGCTGATCGTCGACTGGGATGTCCACCATGGCAACGGCACGCAGGATGCCTTTTACGAAGACGCGAGTGTCCTCTTCTTCGACACGCATCAGTCGCCCCTCTACCCCGGCTCCGGGCATGCCAACGAGACCGGCCGCGGCGCGGGGGAGGGGTTCACGATCAACTCCCCCTTCCCGGCCGGCGCCGGCCGGAAGCAGATCGTCGGTGCATTCCGCGAGCGGCTCGTGCCGGCTGCCGACCGGTTCCGACCGCAGCTCGTCCTCGTCTCGGCCGGCTTTGACTCGCGGATCGACGATCCCCTCGGCCGGTTCACCCTCACCGACGCCGACTTCGCCGAGCTCACCGGCATCGTCCGGGAGATCGCCTACCGGCACGCCGGGGGGCGACTCGTGTCGACGCTCGAGGGGGGCTATGCCCTGACCGGGCTCGCCTCGGCTGCCGCGGTCCACCTCACCGCTTTGCTGTGAGCCGCGGATGCCCCCCTTGCCGCCGCCGGCCGAAGGCCACCGCCGAAAGGGCGAAAACGGCTGGGAAACGGCTGAAAACGGCCTCACTGCGGCCGCCCGGGGCGTGGTACGCTCCGGCCGAATGAGGACCACCTCGCCAGGAGACGCACGCCCATGAGATCCGCTGCTTCGGTCAGTCGCCCTTCCCTCCCAGGACGTCGCCGGATGCTCGCCGTGGCCGCGCTGGCCGCAGTCACGGGCTTGACCGGTTCGGTGCTCCCCGGACAGGCGGTCGGCGCCCCGGCGAAGGTGCCGGTGGTCGTCGCCTTCTACGCGACGCCGCTGGAAGAGCCATGGAACATGGTGATCCACACGGCGATGGAGTTGGAGCAGCAGGCCGGCAAGATCCGCTACAGCTGGAAGGACAACCTCACCGGTGTCGCCCCGATGGCTGCGGCGATCAGCGCCAGCCTCGCCGGGAAGCCCGACATGATCGTGGCCGACGCCGCCGACGGTGATCAGGAAATCCGCGCCATCGCCGCCGCCAATCCCGGCATCAAGTTCGTGATCGGCACCGCCGCGCAGCCCCAGGCCCCGAACATGTCGATCTTCGATAGCGATCTGGCGGAGCCGGCGTATCTGTGCGGGATCCTCGCCGGCAGCCTGACGAAGTCGGGGATCGTTGGCGTGGTTTGCGGGAAGGCGGAGCCGCACGTCAACCGGACGATCAACGCCTTTATCGCCGGCGCCCATGACGCCGGTGCCACGGTCAAGGTGAAGGTGACGTTCATCGATTCCTGGTACGACCCGCCGAAGGCAAAGGCCGCGGCGCTGGCCCAGATCGCGGCCGGTGCTGACGTGATCTACGCCGAGCGCGAGGGGGCGATCGCCGGGGTGAAGGAGAAGGGGGTGTTCGCCTTCGGCAACCTCGTCGACCAGTTCGCCGAGGCCCCCGAATGCGTGATCACCGGCCCGGTGTGGAACATGACGCCACTGGCGGACTACATCGTCAAGCAGGCGGCAGCGGGCTTCATCTCGGCCGAAGACCTCCAGGACTTCTCAACCCTGGCCCGCGGCGGGGCGGCGCTGGCGCCATTCCACGGCTGGGAGACGAGGCTCCCCCCGGAGACCCTCGAAGTCCTCCGCGAAAAGGACAGGGCCCTGAAGGCGGGGCTGATGACCCTCGAGCACAACGCCGCGACCCCGAAGGGGGATTGAGGGCTGAGCGTAGGCACCTTCCCGGAAGGGAATGTCCTGACAGCCCATGGTTGACCTCATCGGCGACATCCATTGCCACGTGCGCGACACCACGCGGGTGAAGTGGTACGAGCCGCCGGACGGGCACACCGTCCGTACCTCTGCCTTGGCGAGCGAGGCGACTGCGTCAGACGCGCCGCTGCCTGCCGATGTCGTGTGGGCTGCCGTCCCCTATACGGAGGACGCCCGGCCCGTGTTTGTCGGGCACTCCAGGCTCAGTGGCCCCAGGCCGAAACTCCTCCGCCACAACGTGGCCTGCCTCGACTGGAGCGTCGCGAAGGGTGGATTTCTGTGCGCCTACCGCTGGGACGGCGAGCACGTGTTGGACGAGGAACGCTTCGTGTGGTGCGATTGACCCGAGCAGGGTTTACCCTGGGAGGAGCGAACCACAACCAACGGGATCGTGGCGGGCGCCCGGTGCTGCTTCGGCCTCGATTGCCTGTTCCTCGAACCGGTCTCCTGAAGCCAGCTGACCGGTGCGGCATCGATTCACACTCCGACGGATCCATGGCATGCCAACCTTTCGCCCGCTCTTCCCTTGGCTCGTCGGCGCCGGCGTGCTTCTCGCTCCCACGGAAGTGCCGGCAGCCGACCCGCCGCGGGCCGACCTCGTGATCGCCGACTTCGACGGCGACTCCTACGGCGCGTGGACCGTCGAGGGATCGGCGTTTGGAACGGCGCCGGCCCGAGGGGCGCTTCCGGGGCAGATGGCCGTCGACGGCTTTCTGGGAAAGGGGCTCGTCAACTCGTTCCTTGGCGGCGACGACAGCACTGGCACGCTCACCTCGCCGCCGTTTCGGATCGAGCGGCCGTTCATCACCTTTCTGATCGGCGGTGGCAACAATCCCGACAAGCTCGCCCTCCAACTCCTCATCGACGGGAAGCCGGTCCGCGGCGCCACCGGCGGCAACGACCGGCCGGGGGGGAGCGAGACGCTCCTCCGCGAGTCGTGGGATGTGGCGGAGCTCGCCGGAAGAACCGCCACGCTGCGGGTGATCGATGCCGCGACGGGGGGCTGGGGGCACATCAATGTCGACCAGATCGTCCAGACCGACACGAAGCCGAAAGGGACGCTCCAGTTCGTCCGCCGCGACTTTGTCGCCGAGACTCGCTTCCTCCAGATTCCGATCAAAAACGGCGCTGCGAAGCGCGTCGTGACGCTCTTGGTCGATGGCGAGGCGGTGGTCAGGAACGACATCGAGCTCGCCGACGGCGCGCCCGATTGGTGGGCCCCGCTGGATGTCTCCGCCTGGAAGGGGAGACACCTCGCCCTCGTCGTCGACAAGCTCCCCGAAGACTCTGCCGCGCTTGCTTCCATCAAGGAGACCGACACGTTCCTCGGGCCCGGCGCGCCCGACTCCCTCTACGCCGAGCCGCTCCGCGGGCAGCTCCACTTTTCCCCGCGCCGCGGCTGGAACAACGACCCCAACGGCCTCGTCTTCTTTGCAGGGGAATACCACCTCTTCTTCCAGCACAATCCCTACGGCTGGGGCTGGGGCAACATGCACTGGGGGCATGCGGTGAGCCGGGATCTCGTCCACTGGGAGGAACTCGGCGACACCCTCGCGCCCGACGCAACAGGGCCGATGTTCAGCGGCAGCGCCGTCGTCGATTGGAAGAATACGAGCGGCTTCGGCAAGGAGGGCAAGCCGGCGCTCGTGCTGGTCTACACCGCCGCCGGCAATCCGGCCGTGCAATGCCTCGCCCACAGCACCGACGGCCGCACGTTCACAAAATACGAAGGCAATCCGGTCGTCGGCCAATTCACCCCCGGCAACCGCGACCCGAAGGTTTTTTGGCACGAGCCGACGCAGCAGTGGGTGATGACGCTCTACGTGGAAGAGAAGGCACCGAACGGACCGGTGGTCCACACGATCCGCTTTCTTACGTCCCCCGATCTCAAGACCTGGACGAGCCAGAGCACAACGGCGGGATTTTTTGAGTGCCCCGACTTCTTCGAGCTTCCCGTCGACGGCGATGCCGCGAACAAGAAATGGGTGCTCCTCGGGGCGAGCAGTGAATACCAGGTGGGATCATTTGACGGGAAGGCGTTCACGCCAGAGTCGCCAAAGCTGCCGGGGCACCGCGGCCGGGGCTTCTATGCGGCGCAGTCGTTCAGCGACATCCCGGCCAGCGACGGCCGGCGGATCCTCGTCGGCTGGTTCCAGACCGAGACCCGCGACATGCCCTTCAACCAGTCGATGTCCGTTCCCCTCGAACTCGGGCTCGTCTCGACCGCCGACGGCCCGCGGATGACGTTCACGCCAGTCAACGAACTAAAATCCCTCCGCACGGCCTCACGGCGGATCGCACTCGAGGTCCTCGAGCCTGCCGACCCCAATCCCCTGGCTGGCATCTCGGCAGAGCTTGTCGAGATCCGGGCCGAGTTTGCAGCCGAAAGCGGCAGCGACGTGGCGTTCCGTGTCCGCGGTGTCGATGTGGTCTGGGAGTCGAAGACGAAGGAGATCGTCGTCAACGGTCATCGGGCTGCCGCGCCTCTTCAGGGCGGCCGCCAAAAAATCGTCATCCTCGCCGATCGCACCGGGCTTGAAGTCTTTGCCAGTGGCGGCCTGACGTACGTTCCCATGCCGGTGAATCTCCCCGCCGACGACCTCGCTTCAGGCGTGAGGGCGATCGGTGGCCCGGTCCGTTTTCACGCCCTCGAGATCCAGGCGCTGGAGTCGGCATGGAACTCCGCCACCGAAAGCACTTCACCGTAGGCAGACATGTTGTCACACCTTCAGGAGAGAAATCGCACGATGCGTCACGCCACTGGCAGAGCGTTGGTCGGCATCCTCGGGTGCTTAGCGCTCGGCCTCCTGTTGGCCGCCCCGCACACACCGGCCCAGGACCGCGGGCCGGAGCAGCGAATCGAGCCGGCGCCCAGCGCCGCAGGGGAGCCCAGCCCACCGGCCGACGATCCTTTTCCGAAGACCTATGCCGATCCCGCCGTGCCCCTCCTCCAACTGCCGACGAAATTTCGTTCCCGGCGCACGACCGCCAACATCGCCTCTGGCGTCGAAGAAGCCAACGTCATTCTCGATGTCGTCGGCCCGGGATGCCTGCGGAAGTTGTGGTTCGTGTTCGCCGAGAAGGATCTCGACGACCTCGAGATCGAGATCACCGTCGACGGGGCGGACACGCCCCAGGCGCGAATGCCGTTCCGCTCGTTCTTCGGCACGCTGCTCGGCTTCGAGGATTACCACATCGAAAGCGCCGGCATCGTGACCTTTCCCAACTTCACCGTGACGAACGACCCACTCATTCCCGCCAAGGCATCCCCCGGTTGGAATTGCCATCTCCCGATTCCCTTCTCCACCAGGTGCGTGATCCGGCTGCACGGCAAGTCACCCAAGCATGGCGCGGCGATGGTCGATTGGCAGCAGTACGCCGCAGACGTCAACCTGACTCCGCTGCGCTTCCATGCCCAGCGCCACCTCGCCGAGCCGGCGTCGCCGGCGGAGCCGTTTCCGATCCTCGAGACGGAGGGAGTCGGGTTTCTCGCCGGCTATGTCATGGGGTATCGCCAGAAAGACCACGGCGACATGGTTTTCCACAACAGCGGCACGCGGATGCTCATCGATGGCGAGACCGACCCCCACGTGATCTGCGGCGCCAATGTCGAGGACGACTTCGGGTTTTCCTGGGGATTCAACCAGTATCAGACGCCGTGGGCGGGATGCCCCTACCGCGACAACCGGGGCCGGAACGACCAAGACGGCGTCTTCTACCGCTTCTTCGGGCCCGATCCAGTCCTCTTTCGATCGTCGTTACTCTTCACCTCCAATGCCCGGCCCGATGATTACGAGGCGGTCTCATACTTCTACAAGGTGCCGGACTCGAAAGCTGCGCCCGTCGAGTCACCTGCCGACTGGGTCGCCGTGGGGCTGATCCCGGACGGCGCCGATTTTGATGCCTTCCGCCAGCCAGCCGACGACCTGATCCGGCAGCTCTCACAACCGTTGCTCCCCGCCACCGTCCAGATCGGTGCCGCCGACTTCCCCCTCCACTCGCTCAAGAGCGAGCATGGCTGGCTGCGGCTGGAACACGTCAGCCAGCATCGCCCGGCCTACCCACCGACAGACCACTCGATCTACGCGAGGGCGACACTCTCGAGCGCCACCGAACGCCGGGCCACGCTTCGGTTGGCCTTCGATGACTGGGCGATCGTCTTGCTCAATGGCGAAAAGCTCGCCACGCTCGATCATTCGGGTGGATTCGAAACGGCGAGGCTCCCCATCTTGCTGAATCAGGGGGAGAATCAGCTCGTGATCAAGACGAACAATCGACAGAACTCCGACCGGCTCATCTGGGTCATTCACGCGGCAATCGAATCGGGGCAATGATCCCCGCGCCGATGGCGCTCACGCATCTCATGATCACCGTCCACGACCTCGCTTCAGCCTAGCCAAAGGGAGCGAAGAGGCCCGCCCAATGACCACACCGCCACTACTCTCGATGGAGGGGATCTCGAAAAGCTATCCCGGCGTGCAGGCGCTTGCCGGCGTGAATCTGGCGCTTGGGCGTGGCGAGGTCCTCGCCCTTCTCGGCGAGAACGGCGCCGGGAAGAGCACGCTCATGAAGATCCTCGGCGGCGCCGTCCGCCCCGACGCCGGGCGGATCGTCATCGAGGGCGTCGAGCAGCCGATCCGCTCGCCCCTCGACGCCCTCGGCGCGGGCGTCGCCGTGATCCACCAGGAGTTCAACCTCGTCCCGGCCCTCGGCGCCGCCGACAACATCTTCCTCGGCCAGGAGGTCGCCCGCGGCCCCGCCGGCCTGGCGTGGATCGATCGCGGCGCCCAGCGCCGCCGCGCCCAGGCCCTCCTCGCCCGGCTCGGGGCCGACTTCGATGCCGATGCCCCCTGTCGCTCCCTCTCGGTGGCAAGGCAGCAGCTTGTCGAGATCGCCAAGGCGCTCGTGGCAGGGGCCCGGATCCTCGTCATGGATGAGCCGAGCGCGGCGCTGACGACACCGGAGGTGGCCGGCCTCCATGACGTCATCCGGGAGCTGAAGCGCGCCGGGACGGGGATCGTCTACGTCAGCCATCGCCTCGAGGAGATCGCTGCGGTCTGCGACCGGGTGGAGGTGCTCCGCGACGGCCGGAATGTCGGCGGCGCCCCCGTCGCCGACGTCAGCCGCGGCGATCTCATCCGGATGATGGTCGGCCGCGCGCTTATTGAGGAGTTTCCCAGCCGCAGCCGCACGCCCGGCGAGGTCCGCCTCGTCGTCGAGGGGCTCTCCCGTGGCACGGCCGTGCGCGGCGTGTCGTTCGCGGCCCGGGCCGGCGAGATCCTGGCGCTCACCGGGCTTGTCGGCTCGGGCCGCAGCGAGGTCCTCCGGCTCCTGTTCGGCGCCGACCGCCGAGACTCCGGCACGATCCGCCTCGATGGCAGGCCGGTCGACCCGCGTTCCCCGCGCGCGGCGATCGCGGCCGGCATCGGGCTGTTGCCGGAGGACCGCAAGCTCCAGGGGCTCGTCCTCGGGCTGTCGGTCCGGGAGAACTTTTCCCTGCCGAACCTGGCCCGGTTTTCCCGCGCCGGAGTTGTTCGCCGCAGCGAGGAACAGAGGGCCTGTGCGGGCTCGATCACGGCGCTGCGCATCAAGACACCGCGGCAGGAGACGGCCGTCCGCGGGCTCTCCGGTGGCAATCAGCAGAAGGTGGTGCTCGCCAAGTGGCTCGAGCACCATTGCGAGGTCCTCCTCTTCGACGAGCCGACGCGCGGCGTCGACGTCGGGGCGAAGGTGGAGATCTACCAGCTCATGAACGACCTCGCTGCTGCCGGGAAGGTGGTGGTGATGGTCAGCTCTGATCTTCCGGAGGTGCTGGGGATGGCCGACCGGATTCTCGTCATGCACGACGGGCGGATCACCGGACGGATCGACGACGCCTCGAAAGCTACGCAGGAATCGATCATGGAACTGGCCGTCACATGACCCACGACTCCCCCGCCACCGTTCCGGGAATCCCTGCCGGGGGGAGCCCGGAGGGAAACTGGCTGCCGAGCGCCTTCTCGAACCTCGGCATGACCTGGGTGCTTCTCGGCCTGTGTATCTTCTTCAGTGCGCTCACCTGGAGCGAGCAGCAGCCGGGGGGAGCCGCGGCGGCCCGCGGCGTCGCCGATTCGATCCTCGCTTCCCATGCCCCAGCCCCACGAGTCCTCGTGGCGGTGCGCGGGCAGCCGGATGACGTCGCCTATGCCGACACGCTCGCGGAGATTCTGCGTGAGCGGGGCGCGACGATCGTCGGCGTCGTCAAGGGGGAGCCGAAGGAGGCCCGCTCGGCGCTCGTTGCCGCCAATGCCGCCGGGGCCGCGATCGACGTCATCGCCGGGAGCGCGGCCAGCGCCGCTTGGGCGCTGTTTTCCGACCTGCCGACCGATTTCCCGGCGCTCGGGAGTCCCTCCATCATCCAGCCGCGCCCTTACGCCTGGCCGAACTTCCTCAAAGTCGAGAACCTCCTCAACATCGCCAACCAGATCGCCGTGATCGCGATCCTTGCCGTGGGGATGACGCTCGTGATCATCACCGGCGGGATCGACCTCTCCGTCGGGAGCCTGATCGCACTTGTCTCGGTGGTGACAGCGGTCCTCGTCCGGGATTTCGCTGGCGGCGTCGAGGCGGGCCCGCTGGGCATGGCTCTCGCCGGCCTCGGCGGCGTCGCAGTCGGGGCACTTGCCGGAGCGGTGTCGGGGGGGGTGATCGTGGGCTTCGGGATTCCCCCCTTCATCGCCACGCTCGCGATGATGCTCGTGGCCGGCGGCGGGGCTTCGATGCTCGCCAAGGGGCAGAGCGTCTACCAAGTGCCCGACGCCTTCATGTGGCTCGGCCGCGGGGCCGATCTCGGGCTTCCCAACGCCGTCGTCCTCGTTCTCCTTCTCTATGCAATCGCCCACTGCGTGATGACGCGGATGACGTTCGGCCGCTGGCTCCTCGCCGTCGGCGGCAATCGCGAGGCGGCCCGGCTTTCGGGGGTGCCGGTGGCGGGAACGCTCCTGGCCGCCTACATCCTCTCCGGGGCCCTGGCGGGTCTGGGGGGGGTGGTGATGGCCTCGCAGCTCAAGAGCGGCTCGCCGAACTTCGGGCAGATGTACGAGCTCTACGTCATCGCCGCGGTGGTCGTCGGGGGGACGAGCCTCGCCGGCGGCGAGGGGAGCATGATCGGGACGCTCGTCGGGGCGCTGATCATCGCCGTGATCCAAAACGGCATGAACCTCGTCGGCATCGAAAGTTACACGCAGCGCGTCGTTCTCGGCGGCGTGATCCTCGCCGCGGTGCTCCTCGACCGGCTGCGGCGACGGTGAGTACAATTTCCCCATGCTGAGCCAGGAAACCCTCGACGCCTACCGCCGCATGACCCCCGGGGAACGGCTGGCGATCACGCTTGCCATGATGCGCGAGAACACTCCCTACCTCCTCGCCGGCAGGGCGGATGTCGTCGACCGACGGTTCGAACTGATCCGCCGCGAGAACGACCTCCGCAACGCCCGGATTCTCGCGGCGCTCGCCGCCATGAAAGCGACGGACGCCTCCCGCGATGAGTGACCTGACCGCCGTCATCCGTGATCTCGTCGACGTCTTCGAGACCCTCGGACTACCGTACGCCATCATGGGGGGGATCGCCGTCAGGGCCCACGGGATCCCGCGGCCGACCTACGACGTCGACTTCACCCTCTCCATCGCCAGGGAGCGGCTCCACGATCTGTTCACGGCCATCGAGAGCCGTGGCTACACGATCCCCGAACAGTTCTCGCGGGGATGGGTCGACACGGTCGGGGGTATGCCGCTGATCAAAGTGCGGCTGTTCCTCGACGGCCGTGGTGTCGATGCCGACATCTTCCTCGCAGAGACGGCTTTCCAACGGGAAGTCATCGACCGGCACGTCGTGGCCGAGGTTGACGGGCTCCGGGTGAAGCTCGTGTCGGCGGAGGACCTGATTCTGTTCAAGCTCGTGGCGAGCCGACCGCGCGATCTCGTCGACATTCAAGACATCCTCTTCACCCAGGGCCAGCTCGACGAAGCCTATCTGCGCCACTGGGCCGGATCACTTGGCGTCTCCGAGAAGCTCGAAGCGACCCTCCTCGATCGCCCCTGAACACCGATCACGATCCATCTCTCTGCGGTGGTTGGAGGGAAACCATGTCGACGCGTCTGGTGGTGCGCAGGATCGTTGTGACCGTGAGCCTTGTAGGGGGGATTTTCATGGCGGTGGAGAATCTGTGGGCCATTCTCCGCCCAGCTCCCCAGCTCGAGCTCTCTCCTTCGACCACGTGGATCACCGAACCGCTCGCCGCCGACGGCCTCCCCGATTACTTCCAGGCGGTCATGGATCTGGAGCCGCGCGGCATTCCGCCGGAGATGAATGCCGCCGCCGCGGTCTGGGAGGTGATCCCGAGCGAGCTATCCTCTGGAAACGCCATCGACCACTCGGAGGCCCACCTCTCGGCCGCCGACCAGCGGCCCGAGTCGGACCGGCTCGTCATGCCGCCACCCCCGCCGGATGGGATGGATACCGCCGAAGCCGGGCGGATTCTCGAGGCTTGCTCGCGCGGCGTCTGGCACGCCGCCGACCATCCCTGGCTGGCAAACTGGCTCGAGGAAAACCGGTCGGCTCTCGATGCGCTCGCCGCCGGTGCGCGCCGCGAAGGCTGGTGCCCGCCCCGCTGCCTCCCTCCCGACACGCCGCCGACGGAGCGATTCAGAACGACGCCCCTGTTGATGTGTCAGTTGCTTCTGGTCGAAGGGGCTCTCGACCGATTCAGCACTGCCCTTCTCGCCCGATCGATGCTCCGTCTCGGGGAAGGCGATATCCCCGGCGCCTGGCACGATCTCGACTCGCTCCTCCGTTACGGCGACAAGATCGCCGACACGCCTGGCGCTCTGGTCTGCCGAACGGTGGCAATGGCCCTGCTCACCCGCGCCGCCCATGCCATCAAAATCGTCATTCTCGAAGGCCATCCCGACGACACGCTGCTGGCGGAGATGCAGCGATCGCTCCGCTCGGCGGTCGACTGGGCACCGTTGGCCTCGAGCGTCGACACGTTCGACCGGCTGTTAGTCCTCGACGCCGTCACCGTCCTCCTGGCGAATCCGTCAGGGACGTTATCGCCGGCCCCGTGGCGGAAGGCCGTGTACGCGATCCTGAAAGCCGACCAGAACGTCGTGCTCCGTGCCGCAAATCAGCTCTTCGACGCCATGGTCGCGGCGGCCGGCCAGCCGACACGGGAAACACGTCGGCAGGCGTGGCAGGCCATCAAAGACGAGATCCACGATCGCATGAACGCCACACTCCAGGGAAGAGCCTGGTTCCAACCATACTATGAGCCGATGTCAGAGGCGCTGAGCAAGCGGACGGTCAGCCCGCTCATTCCCAACGTGGAGATCATTTCCGACGCCGGCGACCGCGCCTGTGCGGCGCTCGTCCTCGTCGACTGCGCCGCGGCTCTCGAGCGGTATCGCCTCGCGACGGGCCAGCCGCCAGCGACCCTCGCCGACCTCGTCCCGGCTTTTCTCCCCGAAGTCCCCGTCGATCCGCTCACTGATGCGCCGCTGGGTTACCGGATCGCCAACGGCCGCTGGACGCTCTGGAGCGGTCCGGATCCAGAGGAGGACGCCGTCGATGAGCTCGTCATCCGTGATCGCTCCTGAACCGGATCACGATCCAACGGTCTCAGGGAGCTGGAGATTCGCCATGCTGAAGGCTCGACTTATCCGCTGGATCAAATGGCCCTTGATCGTGTCGGCGGTCGGGTTCGTCGTCGGGGAGAAGCTGTGGGCCTTTTTCTCACCGTCGCCTGCGCTCGTGATCTCCCCCGCGACCACATGGATCACCGAGCCCTTGGCCCCCGACGGCCTGCCCGACTACTTCCAGGCCCTCCTCGCTCTCGAGCCGCGCGGGATCCCGGCGGAGAGCAATGCCGCCGCCGCCGTCTGGGAGCTGATTCCCGCCGCGACATCCTCCGACGACGTCCTCGACCACTCGCAGGCCCACCTCTCGGCCGCCGACCGGCTTCCGGCGTCCGAACGGCTCGTGATGCCCCCGCCCCCGCCAGACGACATGGAGGCCGAGGACGCGAGGAAAGTCCTCGATTCATGCACGCGTGGTGCCTGGCGCGCGGCCGATCACCCCTGGTTGGCTCGATGGCTCGACGACAACGCCGTCGCCATCGACAGGCTGGCCGCCGGTGCCCGCCGCGAGGGATGGTGCCCGCCGCGGTGCCTCCCCGCCGATCAGACGCCGACGAAGCGGTTTGGCAAGCAGCCGATCATGCTCCCCCTCACGCTCCCCGTCGAAGATGCCCTCCTTTCGATGTCTGGAGCCCTCCTTGCCCGCTCGATGCTGCGCCTCGGCGAGGGCGATGCCGGCGGGGCCTGGAGCGACCTCGATGCGCTCCTCCGCTATGGCGACAAGATCTCCGACGCGCCGGGCACGCTCATCGGCCGAGCGGTGGCGATGAGGCTGTTCTCCCGTGCCTCGCGCGCCGTCGGGCGACTGATCCTCGACGGGCACCCCGACGACATGCTCCTGGCCGACATGCAGCGTTCGCTGCGCTCGTCGCTCGACTTCCCGTCGTTGGCCGAAGCCCTCGACGGACACGAACGGCTCTACGTCCTCGACGCGATCACCTTCCGATTCGCTAACCCGTCCCGCCCGCTGCCGATGAGTCCTTTCGGCCGATTGCCTTACAGGGTCTTCGCAGCCGATCCTAACGTGCCGCTCCGCGAGGCCAACGAATTGCTGGACACCATGGTTTATGCCGTGGGCCTGCCGACTCGGGAACTGCGTCAGGGGGTATGGCAGGTCTTCCACGACCATCTCGACAGCCGTGGGAACGCCGAATTGCGGCCCCGGCAGTGGTTCGAGGCCTGGCGCGAGGTCTATTCGGAGAGGTTGAGCGGTCGGACGATGAAGTCATTCCTCCCCGAAGTAAAAACGCTGCTTGAAGACACCGACCGCACCCAGGCGGCGCTCGTTCTCGCCGACTGCGCCGCAGCTCTCGAGCGCCATCGCCTCGCGACAGGCGCGCCGCCAGCGAGCCTCGCCGACCTCGTCCCCACGTTCCTCCCCGCGATCCCCATCGATCCGTTCACCGATGCGCCGATCGGCTACCGGAGCGAGAACGGCCGCTGGACGCTGTGGAGCGGAACAGACCCGTCTGACGACGACGTCGATGAGCTCGTCCTTCGTGGTCCCGCGGATCGCACACCGCCGGAATCAACATCGCCCGATCCCCCGCCACCCGATCCCTCTCCGGAAGCACCGTCGCCCCCGTGACCGCCGCGCCACTTCACAGGCCGGCGCCAGAAAGAAACTCGTGCCGCACCGGGACGGTCGCCTTCTGCCCCCCCTCGGCAACGAAGGTCACGCTGCCGGGGGCGTACTCGGCGGCCACCACCTTGCCAAAGCCGTCGGGCACCCGCGTCACCCCCTGGATGTAGCGAATCTCCATCGGCTTGTCGGCGGAAAACTCGATCGCCGTCGGCACGCCACGGCGGGTGAGGAGATTGGCGCCCGCGGAGGCGGCCAGGCCATCGGCAAAAAAGCTCGTCACATCCTCGAGGCCGAGGCAGTTGTTGCGGCCGTTCCACGGGCTGCCGTGCCGGCCCCGATTCTCGATCCACAACAGCGTCGACCGCAGCACCCGCGGGTCTTTGAGGGCATACCACAGCCAGCCCTCGTCAGTGCGTGTGGCGCAGGTCCAGGCGGTCGCCTCCTGCTTGCCGACCATCTGCAGATCCTGCTTGTTGACCACCTGGACGAGATCGGCATAGCCCTGGCGGGCCGGCAGGCGCGTCAGGTCGGCATCGCCCGCCCCTTTCTCCAGGAGCGGCACATGGGCCAGATCGGTGAACGGGGCCGCGATCGCGAGCGACTGGTATTCCCGCTTCGTCGGGTCGCTGAAGCGCGAGGGATTGGTCATCCCGAAATCGATCGGGCTCGTCGACACCCGAAACACCCCCGGCTCATCGGGCATGGCGAGCGTGGCATGATGGCCGCAGGGGGCCGGGCCGGCGAAGCCGGTGACGATGTGCCGCGAATAGACGGCGTTGTGCCCCTCGACGAGCGAGAGCTCCTTCGTGATCTTCCCCTTGCGGGCCTTTGGCTCGAAGGCAAGGACGAGCGTGTGCCGGCCCCCCTCGTGCTTGGTGTCGACGTAGCTCCATTCGGCCCCGGCCACCTCGCCGTGCGGCGGATGCTTTTCATTCCGGAAGTCGGTGCCGTTGCCGCCAAAGGGAATACAGAACCAATCGCCGCGCAGCGCCGTGAGCACCGGCGCCGGCAGATCCTGCAAGCCTTCGTTCTGCCACGGGCTGATGTGGTAGGGCTGGACCGGCTTCCCCGAATCCCGCAGGAACGTCACTGGCGCCATCTGCCCGCCGACCTTCGTCACCGCGAGGCGCACCTGCGGGCTCTCGAGAATCCACGACGGCTGCGAGTCGATCGTCTCGAGCTTTGCCTGCTCGGCAGCAGTGGCCGGGTTCGTGACGGCCAGGCAGAGGATCGAGAGAATCGAGGCAAACGCGCGAAGCGACATCGGGAAAGACTCCTGCGGAAGAACAGAACGAAAGAGATCAGCCGATCGACACGCCGAGTGCCGCGGCGAGGGCCCGACGCATCGCCGGCACATCGGGAGAGACGCCGGTCCAGTGCCGGACGCCGATCACCCCCTGATTGACGAGCATGCCGAGGCCGTCGATGCAGGTGCAGCCCCGCCCCTTCGCCTCGCGGAGGAACGCCGTATCTGGGGGACTGAAGACAACGTCGGCGGCGACAAGGCCGGGGCGGAGGGATTCGCGCGCCACCGGTACCCGAGCGGCGCCGTCATAGAGCCCGAGCGAGGTGCCATTGATGACGACGTCGGCCGTCGCAGGCACGACGTAGTCGTCCGTCCACTCGACAAACTCGGCGGCGGCCGGCGTCTGCCCGCGGAGGACGCCGACAAGCTCCTCGCCCCGGGCGCGCGAGCGGTTGACGATTGCGATCTTCTTGGCACCGGCGAGAGCGAGCTCCACGGCGACAGCGCGGGCGGCGCCGCCGGCTCCGAAGAGAACGATCTCCTTGCCGGCAGGGGGCAGGACTTCGATGAGGCTCTCCAAAAAACCTTTGCCGTCGGTGTTTTCGCCGATGAGCCGATTCCCCCGGCGGACGACGCAATTCACCGCCCCGATGACGCGGGCGGAATCCCCCAGCCCGTCCAGGAGCGGGATCACCGTCACCTTGTGGGGCATCGAGAGGTTGAAGCCCTGGAAGCCCATCGCCCTGGCGCCGGCGACCGCGGCAGCGAGATCCTCCGGGGCGACCTCCATGTTGACGTAGCGCCAGGGGAGATCATGGTGGCGGAAGGCGGCCTCGACCATGGCGACCGTCGGGTTGCCGGCCGCCCCCTGCGACATCGAGCCGACGAGTGCCGGGCAGAAGTTCTTGGACTCTGAAGTGCCCATGGGGATCGTGCTCGCGTTGTTCAGTTGGCGGGCGCCGGTTCGCCGGCGGGGTGGAGATCGGGGTCGTTCACGGCGTCGGCCTTCCGGTAGAGGCTCGTGGGGATGAGCATTTCGGGGGGCAGTTCCTCCCCCTTCGAGTGGCGCACGATCGCGTCGACGATCTGCTCCCCCATCTTCACCGGGAACTGGATCGGGTCGGCGTAGATCTTGCCGTCGCGGATCGCTTCCTTCCCCTCGGGCTGGCCGTCAAACCCGACGACGACGACCTGCGCCGTCTTCCCCGCCTTCTCGAGGGCCCCGACAGCGCCGAGCGCCGAGGGATCATTGATGGCAAAGATGCCGCGCAGATCGCCATGCGCCTGGAGGGCATCCTCGGCGGCCTTGTAGCCGGAGTCGCGAGCGCCGCCGGCCTCGAGCTCGGCGACGATCTCGATGGCCGCATGCCCGGCGGGGAGGGCCGCATTGTGGGCATCGATCGACTCGCGGAAGCCGCCGACGCGGAGCAGACAGCTCTCGGCCTGCTTGAAGTGGAGGATCGCCACCTTCCCACCTCCGGCCCCGAGAGCCTCGATCATCGCGGCGGCTGCTTCCTTGCCGCCGCCGAAGTTGTCGGTGGCGATCTGCGTGACGACCTTGGCGTCGCTGCCGCGGTAGGGGATATCGACGGTGAAGACGGGGATCCCGGCGGCATTGGCCTCGGCGATGATCGGGCCGATCGCCTTGGAGTCGCAGGGTGAAAGGACGATCGCCGCGACCTTCCGGACGATGAAGTCCTTGACCTGGTTCCCCTGCTTGGCAACATCCTTGTCGGCGCTGACGACCTGGGCGTAGAGCGTCTTTTCGCGCGCCTTGGCGGCGATCGTGTCGCCGATGAGCTTGAAGAACGGATTGTCGAGCGTCAGCAGCGAGACGCCGATCGTGCCGGCCGACATCCCGCTGGTGGCTCCGGCCGGTGGGCCACCTGACGACGTATCAGCCTCGGGGCGCTGCGGCCGCTGCGGCCGGGCGGGGGCAGCCGACTTCGAACAGCCCGCGGGCACCAACAGCAGCGCCGCCGCGCCGGCACCGAGGCTGGCGACGAGACGACGACGGGGCAGAAAAGAGAAGCGAGCCATGCTGAAACCCCCCAGGGAACGCGGCAACGAAAAGTGTACGCCGCCGATAAGCCCCGCTATCTTCACCCAAGCCCGAGCGTTCCGCCAGCCCCGGCGGCGCTCGGCGGCAAAGCATCCGCGGCCCGGGGCGATGAACCTCTGGGTCGAAGGCGTCTCGGTCGCCTCCATCATGACCTCCGACCGCCCCGGTGGCTCTCTTGCCTGCCCGGGCGTGGCGGTCACGATCGGCAACTGCCCGAACGAAAACCGTCAGACCTTCGACGGCCTCATCGACGAGGTGAGAATCTCCAACGGTCTGGCTCTCCCGGCTGCCCCGCAGCGGGTTCTGTCAGGGATGACTTTTACCACGGGCAGCAAGGGTGGAGTAGGAATGAGGATGCATCGACCGCAGCCGGTCTAAATGCCCGTCAACCGCTCGGTCGAATCACCGAAGCGGTCGAGTTCCAAACCACCCCACTCCATCAGACTGAGGAACAGGCTGCACATCCGCCGGTTGGGAGCATCGAGGTAATCGAGCACGCGGCCGCCGCGGAGCTTGCCGCCCGCCCCACCGAGCAAGACGATCGGCAATTGATTGGCGTCGTGACTGCCGTGCAGCATGCTCGAGCAGTGGGCGATAGCAGTATTGTCGAGTAATGTGCGGTCCCCTTCCTTGACCTCTGACATTCGCTCGCAGAGGTAAGCAAGCTGGGCCATGAAGAACTGGTTGAGTGGAATGAGTTCCGGCGGCTGCGTGTGGCTCATCTGGTGATGCTGATCCTTGGCGCCGCAGTGCGTGTGCGTTTCGGCGGAGCCATCGTTGCAATACTTGAGGGTCGCGATCCGGGTGGTGTCGGTGCGGAAGGCCAGCAGCACGATGTCGTTCATGAGTTTCCAGTAGTCCGGGATCTCAGCGGGAATGCCATCGGCGGGTCGCGGGCGATCGGGGGCGGCCAGGCTCGGGGTCCAGCCGCCGGCCTCGCGCTCCTGGCCGGCCCGCTTGATGCGTCCCTCGATCTCGTGAACACTGCCCAGGTACTCCTCGAACCGCTGTCGGTCCGAGACGGAGAGCCGCTGACGCAGCGATCGGGCGTCTTCAAGCACGGCATCAACGACTCGGCGGTCGCCCCGGTTGGGCTCGGTGCGGAACAGCTGGTCGAAGGCCAGCGCCGGACGAGTTTCCGTCCAGGTCGGCGACACCGCCGTGCTCCACGAAATGTGCGAGCTATAGAGCAAGGGAAGCCCGTCCTGGAGTCCAGGAATCGGTCCCTCGCAGCCCAACACCAGCGAGGGGATTCGCGTCCGGTCGCCAATCCGCTGAGCCATCAACTGATCAAAACTCACGCCCGTGCGGACTTCGGCCCCCGACAACGGCGCGCCGCTGAGCATGTTCCCTGTCTGCATGCAGTGGATGGCGCCCTTGTTGGCCTGCTCGTTCCAGAGGCCGCGGAGGAAGACCATCCGCTCTTTCCACGGCTCGAGCGGCTTCAGACACGGCCCGAGTTCCATGCCCACTCCCTCGCCCTTGGCCCACCAGTGCTGCGAGTGAAAGCCCATGCCAGTGAAAGTGACGAGCGTGCGGGTCGGCGGTTGAGAGGCGGTGTCGGTGCCCACGCCCGCAGCGAAGGACAGCGATTCGAGCCAAGGCAGGGCCATCGAAACGCCGAGTCCACGCACCAGGGTACGTCGCGACACGTTGGGAGCCGGTTCGGTGCGCATGGAAACGTCCGTTCGTGAGGGTCAAGGGGATGTGGCAGCCGCAGTGGCCGCTGGCCGAATACAGAGGAACTGTTCGCTGCGAACCATGATGAGCAAGACATCCGACCAGTGGCCGCCGTCGACCATGGTTCTCGTCAGTTCGTCGACCAGCTTCCGATCGGAAAGCTGCACAGCGCGGCCCAGCGCGTAACCGGTCAGTTTGTGAGCGAGCTCCCGCAACAAGTCCTCGCGCCGCGGGCCGGCGATGTAGTCTCGCAGGCCGGTGAAGCCATCGATCTCGACGCCGTCACGCGTGGTTGACCTGGCATCGCCAGGCTTGAGATCTTGGGCAGGCCGCAGTCGGCCGAGGGCGTCGAATTGTTCAAGCGTCATGCCATAGGGATCGATGCGGACGTGGCACCCGGCACAGGCTGCATCCTCACGATGCCGTTCGGTGATCTCGCGCACGCTCAGTCCGTCGGGCGGAGTCTCCGGCAGCGGTGGCACGCCGGGCGGAACCTTCGGCAGCCGCTCGCCGACCAATTGAACCACCCATGCGCCACGCTTGACGGGACTCGTACGGGACGATGCTGACTGCTTGGCGAGTATCGCACCAAAGCCGAGCAACCCACCGCGACCGTAGGTTGAAACGTTCTCGATGCGACGCCACTGGGGACCGGTCACGCCGGGGATTCCGTAGTACTGGGCGAGGACATCGTTGGCGACCACTGCATCGGCGGCAATGATGTCGGCAACCGGACGGTCATTCACGAGCATGTCGGCGAAGAACCGCACCGGCTCCTCGGCCAACGCGTCGCGCACGGCCGGCGTGAACTCGGGGAATTGCTTCAGGTTCCGACCGTGGTTGGTGACGAAGTCCCGCACGCCGAGCCACCGGGCACCGAACTCCTCGCCCATGCCCCGCATCCGGGCGTCTTTCATCATGCGGCGCAGCTGCTCCTCCATGACCGCAGGCTCATGGAGCCGCGCGGCCTTCGCCCGCAACTCGTCGTCGGGAATCGAATCCCACAGCAAGAAACTCAGCCGCGTCGCCAATTCGTCACCCGATACCGGCTGCCAGCGAGGCACCGACGCGGGTTGTTCCACTCGATAAAGAAACCAAGGCGACGACAGGACCCGGCCCAGCGCGGCACGGAACGCCGGATCATGTTTGACACCCTCGGCACGGTCGGCACGGTAGGAAGCGAGAATCGCCTCGCGTTCATCGGCGGCGAGCGGCCGTCGCCAGGCGCGCGCGGCGAAGGAGAGCAGCGCCTCGAGGTGCCGCGGTTCGGCGGCCACTTGAGCCGCGAGAAAGTCTCGCTGCTCCCGTTTGATCTGTTCCTCGAACAGCTGGATGTAGAAGAACATGATCCGCGCGCCGTCGTTCGGCTTGCGGTAATACTGCACGAGTCCCTCGTACGCGATCGGGGTGGCGAGCGCTTGCTCGCTGACGAGCTCCAGCTCGCTCCACAGCCGGTCGAGCTCAGCCCGGCCCGCTTCATCGAGCAGGAGCCGACGCAACGGTTCGTCCTCTCGGCGGTACAAAAACACGCTGCCTTGGGCGTCTCGCGGGATGATCGGTTGAAAGAGGACGGCCGGCGGGAAAAGGGCGCGGAACTCCGCAGCCGGTCGAGCCCGTTCGGCGACGACACCCGGATTCACGATCTGCGCGGCACGCGGGTCGCCCACTTCAGCGTTGGCGATCGGCTCGGCCAGATTGCCGCCACCGCCTGTCGCAGCGATGAGGAATGCCTGAACCGAGGCTGTTGCCGGACTGGTTTCGTCGAGGCTCACCTCAGCGCGGAGAAACCGGGGTAACGTGAGCGCCTTCTGTAAATCTGCAGGCAGTTTCGTCAGATCGATGATGACCTCGGTGCCGGCAGCCGTGACCAACGCAGACTCTGGCACCGGTCGACCCTGCGGATGCTGGCCGAACTTCAATCCCGAAGCCTGCTCGACGACCGCCGCCAGCTGTGGATGTTCCGCAAACACCAGCGGCGGACCGTCACCCCCCTCCAATCGCAGCCGGTCCCAGATCACGAACGTGTCGGGTTGAGCTGGCAACGCGACCATGCGGAAGAGCGGCTCCCGCGCGGCACCTTGGACCCGCTCACGCGCGACCACCCGACGCAGGTCCTCCCAAGCGGGAAAGCCGTTGCCGACCGCGAGGGCCGCATTCTTCCCATAGTTGCCTTGAAACAACTGGTCCTGCATCGCTTTGATCGCCGCCAGGACCGGCGTCGGATCGGTCGTGGCCTCTCGCCACTCGTCCCGGACAATGGCGAGCATGTCGGCAGGCAAACCGGCGTCCGGCTGACTCGTAGGCACGCTGCCCAGATCAGCCAGTGCCTGCCCCAAGTCCGGAGCCACGACATGCGACAGTTCGAACGAGACTCCATCATCAGCGCTCGCGTGAGCATCGGCGACGCGGCCCGCGACCAACAACTCCCCGGCAATCGGACTCGTCCAGGCGACCGCCACGGGGCGTTTCGGTCCCGGATGCACAAAGAACGATCGGGCGGGCAACCTCGTCCAGACTTGCAAATCCTCTGCGGCGGAATTCACGAAGACCGAGGGTTCGGAACCCAGGCTCCACGATTTCACTTCGCTCCTCCCCGCGTTGCTCTCGCGCCGTTCGGTGAGGAACGCCGGAATGGATGTCGTTTCCAGGAAGCTCCAATGGGCCCCGTGCTTGTCCGACCACGGGTTCCCCTCCAGCAGATTGGGTACCAGGTCGGCGAGGCTCCACGTTCGCTGATCGCCGCTGGTTGCGCGGATCGTCCATTCGATGAGCGTGCTGTCGGCCCCGTGATTTTCGTTCGGAAGCACGGTCAGGAGGAGCAGTTCGCCGCGCTCGACCGAGACCTTGTGCTCGAAGGGAACAGAGCTCCCTTCTGCCACTTTGGACTCCGCGACGACCCGTTTCGACGAGGCCCAGCGCGCCTCGAGGACCTTTTTGGCCGCTTGAAAAGCCGCCTGTCGCCGTTGCTTCTCGGCTTCCACCTGGGCCGTTTTCGCGTACCACTGCTTCGACTGGACAAGGACTTCCGGAGGTGAAGCCGACTGGCCATTGAGCCCCGCCCAAAGTGCCGCGAGATACGTGGCGTTGAGCTTTTCCTCGGCGGCCACCGCAGCGATGTCGGCGGCCCCGCCACGGGTGAGCCTGTCGCGATGCTTCAAGGTCGCCGCGAGATGCGCAGCCAGCGGCGGCTCTCCATTGGGTCCGGCATGGCGAGCGTGAAAACTGCGGAGCGGCTTGAGAGCCTCCTCGGTCCACTCCGGTCGTTCGGTGGAAGGGGAAAAACGGAATCCGCCGGGCAGGAGCACGACCCGCGCGGCAACGTCACGAGCGGTCTGGTGATAGCGTTCGACCAGCTCGGGGGTGACCGGCATCGCGTCGCCGACGTTGGCAAACCCCTCGCCGCCAACGCTGTCGACGGGAAACTCGCGGGCCTGGGTTGGCCGCATGTCCACGCCGGTCAGATCGCGGACGGCGTTGTCGTACTCCGTGTTGCTCAACCGACGCAGCGTTACCTGCCCGGGATCACCGGCCCTCGCTGCCGCCTCGGCATCGAGCGCCGCCTCGATCCAGCCCAGCAGCTGTTCCCGCTCGGCCGCGCTCGGCTGCGGCGCCTCCTGCGGTGGCATGTCGCCCAGTCGCAACCGGTCGGCGACATCGCCTAGCAGTTTGGGCTTGGCGAGGATCACCTCGACAGAGCCAAAGCTGGTGAGATCGAGCTCGTTATCCATGGGAACCTTCCCATGACAGCTCCCACAGGTCTTCACGAGCAACGGCAGAATCTGATTGGCAAACGATTGCGCGAGGTCATCCGCACCGTGGGCCGAAAACGCGACGAGCATGAGAGACGCCAAGAGCGACAGAACGAAAGGGGATTGGCCGAGCTGGCGTGCTCGACACGCTTCCTTTGCATTTCCCGCGAAAATCATCTGATCGCCTCCAGATCGTGCTCGTTGACTTCATGTTCCCCATGGAATCTCGGGGAGGTTAGTACCTCGGGAAGATGTCGGGGCTGGGAAAGCGTTCCTCGATGCTGTCTCTGAGGTATTCTTCACGAGATAAATTGACCAAAGGCCAGCTCGTGGGTCGGACACGGACGACGCGCCCTGGACGGATGCCTTCGATGATCTGGTCCGTCTCGAAACGGATCTGCATGCCGCTGCTGCCCGGCGGGGCGTCGCCCGGAAGCCGGGTGACTTCCAGGATCGCTCCGCCGGAGGCCATGTGTGCGGGGCTGTAATCGCCATGGGTGTGCTTCAAGGTGTTCTCGACCGAGCTCATCTGCGCGGAGCTGCCAGCCTTGAAGTCCGCGTAGAGCGAGGCGTCCATGCCGCCGAACAAGGTCGCGGTCACCTTCGCTCGACCGAACTTGCCGTACTCGACGGCATCCACCCAGGCAGGCATCCAGCGGCTGCGGATCAGTGCTTTGTGTGTCTCGGTTTGAATCCTGGTGGCTCGCTGCATGGCGGCCTCGTCGAGCCAGATGTCCGAAACATGATACCGCAGGAACACCCCGTTGGGCGTCGGCTCCCAAGTCAGCCCGAGCAGAACCGCCTGGTCGCCGAGGGTTTTCTTCCCGCTCGCAGGCCAAAAGCCATCTGCGATCACGTCGTCGACATTGAGACACTCGCGGCCGCGCCAGAATCGCGTAGCGGCGTTCGAGGTCAGTGTTTCCACTTTGGCGTTGCCGTCGCCAACGGCTCGAGGCTCACGAGTGGCCAAGATCAGCGCTTGATTCGCCTGAACATCGACCTCCTTCAGCTTCCACACCATGCCTTCTCGGAGGCAGACACTCGGCTCGTCCTCGAGGAGCAGGACGTGATTCTCAGCCGGCCGCTCGGGGTTTCCCATCTCGAGTACCGGAACGGACGAGGTCTTCGGGTCGGGGGGAAGGAACGCTCGCAGACACATGACGGTGCCCAGCGGGACGTCTCGAAGATCGGCCGGCGCTCCGTGATACCTCACGATGCCGTAGGGAAGCATGGCGAACGGATGCGGAGGATTGCGGAAAAACTCGCCGGGCGTTTCCACGCGCAGACTGCCGCGCCGATTCGCATGGTCCGCGAACGCCAGCACGCCCCGGTAGGTGTATGCCTTTTCCAGCGGTGGGAACTTTCCCGTCTCGGGACGGAACGGCTCGTCAGCTGCCACAAGGCTGCTGAGGAAGGAGAGCCCGAGGGAGAGGACCGCGACCCAGAGTACTCTGTGCATTACTTGTCGTGCCGGGATGATGGTTCGAAGTGGCTCGGTTCGAGGTTCGTCCTTGGTTGTCCCATCTTTTGGCGGAGCACGGCAGCCAACCGCAGCACCCCTCCTGAAGTCAGGATGACAAACTCGTTCACAGCTCGATCGCCTTGTTGCTATCGCCAAACGTGTCGGCCTCGACGCCCATTCGCCGCGCCATCAGCAGCAGCAGGTTGCTCATGTGCGCGTTTGGATCGGCGGGGCGGCTACAGAGCGAGTAGTGCTCGCCGGGGTTCTCCAGTTGATAGCCGTTGAAATGGCCTTGATTGAAATCGAGATGAATGCCGTGCTTCAGGCCGAGATCCGAGCCACCGGCGAGCACAAGCGGTAGGTTCGCGTTGCCGTGGCTGTGGCCGTAGGACATGCCGCTGCCGAAGAGCGACATCGTCGAGCTCAACAGCGGCTGGCCGTTGAGATCTTTGGTCTCCGCGAGACGCGTGAGAAAGTAGCTGAATTGCTCGATGGCGAAGGTGTCGTACTTCGTGAGCTTCTCCATGTAGCCCGCATCGCCGCCGTGATGGCTCAATTGATGCCGCGATTCGGTGATGCCGATCTCCGGGATCGCAAACGCATCGCCTTCGCCGCCCAAGCTGAACGTCGCGACTCGCGTCGCGTCGGTCTGAAACGCGAGCACGATCAAGTCATAAACGGTGCGGAAGTAGTCGCCTGCCTGCGTGTGAGGGATGTCGCGATTGGTTCGCTTGCGATCGTCGTCAGCGATGTTCGGCAGGGGAGTATCAAGCCACGCATCGGCTCGACGCGTGCGTACTTCCGCTTCTCGAACCGAGGTGAGGTATTGATCGAGCCGTCCTTTGTCCGCAGCTCCCATAGCCTGTTCGAGCCGCCGCACTTCCGCCAGGTTGGCGTCGAGCACGCTCCCCTTGTGACGCAGGGCACGCCGCTGAGCTGTCTTGCCACCTTTGGGTGCTTCGAACAGCGACGCAAAGATCTCGCTGCAACGACGCATTGAAGGCAACCGCACGCCGTCCGCCGTCCAGCCGAGCGAATCTCCGGTGAGGGCGATTTCCATCGACGGATAGCGCGTGTGCTGAGCGGTAATCTCGGCCATCTTCTGGTCTACGGAGATCGTGTTCTTGTCCGCGGGCCCGAGTTTGCCGCCGGTCAGCCACACCGAAATGCAGTTGTGGTGATGGCTCAGAGCACCGGGATGATACAGCCCGCTGATCGGCGTGATCACTTCCCGATGCTTTTCCAAAGGCTTCAGCGAACGCGAGAATTGGTAATCCCTTCCCGGTGTGGTGATCTGGTAGTTCAACGAATGCACACCGTTCGCGAGATAGATGAAGGCACTGCGTTTGGGTGTCTCTGTCTGCGCTTCAGCCGCCCGCAACGGCACCATGCATTCCAGGAACGGTAGCGAGATGCAAGAGCCCAAGGCCCGCAGTGCGCGACGCCGATCGATCAACCAGGACTGTGAAAGGAAGTGGCTCATCGCGAATCTCCTTGTCAGAGTTTGTCAGCGTTTGCGGATCAAGTCAGACATTGCCACGGCGCGGATGATGTCTTTGACTCGGTATTCGTTCTTCTTCGCTTCGGCTTCGATCTGCTTCAGGTCGGCTTGATCGTCGACCGTGAGCACTCGGCGGAGGGCGTAGGTGCAGAGGTGCTCGATGAAGGCACGGGCGATGTGGCTGCGGTCTTCGATGAGCAGCGTCTTGAATTCGATCGAGTCTTTGAACGAGCGACCGTCGGGCATCACCCCGGAAGCGTCCACCAACGGATTCTCGCCGATGCCCGTCGGCACCAGCTCGCGCGCGCGCCATTGGCCAACGGCGTCATAGTGGTCGAACGCCAATCCCAGCGGGTCGATGTTGCGATGGCACGCGGCACAACTGGCATTCTCGGCGTGCGCTTCGATTCGCTGGCGGATCGTGATCTTGTTTCCCGTCGGAGGAATCGGTTCGATCGGATCGACGTTGGCCGGAGGAGGAGGCGGAGTCTTGTTGAAGATTGCTTCGCTGACCCACACGCCCCGATGCACCGGTCGATGCCGTGTCCCATCCGACGTCAACCCGAGCACCGCGCCCATCGTCAGCAATCCGCCTCGATGATTCTCCGGCTCGAGAGTGACTCGTTGAAAGCCGCCCGTCTTCGGATCGGGCAGCCCGTAGAAGTCACAGAGCCGCGCGTTGGCCATCGTCCAATCGGAATCAATGAAACGGTCGACCGGCATGTTCTCGGCGAACATCTCGCGAAAGAACTCGGCGGGCTCGGCACGCAGGCTCGTTTCGAGCCATGCATCGTAATTCGGATACAGCTTCTTGTCCGGCGGGAACATGCCGAGCCGATGCAGTTGCAGCCATTGACGCACGAAATCGTTGATGAATCGATTTGTCTTGCCGTCGGCGAGCAACCGGTCGACTTCTTTCAACAGCCCTTCGCCTTGCAGAGCACCACGTCGCGCCGCAGCGAACAGCCCATCGTCAGGCATCGAACTCCAGAGGAAGTACGACAGCCGCGACGCGAGCTCCGTATCGTTGAGCCGGTCGCGCGCGACCGGGTCGCCTTCGACGAGATAGATGAAGTGCCGCGATGTCAGCACTCCCTGCAGCGCGACTCGATAGGCGTCGGCAGGCTTCTCACCGGCATCACGTTCCGAGCGAAATGTCCGTACGTAATCCGACAGCTCCTCCTTCTTGACAGCCCGCCGCCATGCTCGCTCGGCGAACCGCTGCAAGTGCTCGGCGACCACTTCGATCGTCGCGTCATCAGGCGGCAGCAGACCGTTGCGTCGCGATCTTTCCGCCTCGGTTTCGAGCGGTCCTTCCCACTCGATCCAATCCAGCAGCACCGTGGAAAAGAGTCCGTTTCCCTTGTCGTCGAACATCTGCGGAGCGTTCGGCTCGAGCAGTCGCGATTCGCTGCTATGCGTGAAGATGTAGCTGCCGCTGTTGAGGGCGTTGCGGAAGGCTGCACCGGCCCGACGATCAACGACATCGGTCGCGACGACGCAAAAGTCGAGCGACATTGGCATTTCCAGAAACACTTCAAACTCATGCACCTGCGGGCTGTCCTCGGGAGCCGTGATGTCGAAATCGATGAGGCCATCGACAGTCTCTTCGCCGGTCCGCTTGCCGATGCTGAGGTGCGCCGTCTGGCCGCCGATCGGACGAATGCCGCTCGCCTGAATGCGGACTTTGTAAAGCCCGCTGTGCTCCGGACCGCTGTCGCCAAACCAGTTCGGCGAAAGCGCCTCATGCACGTTGCCGGGATAAAGCAGATGCCGCAGAGGGCGCTTGATACCGAACCGGTCCATCACTTCCTGCTGAGCCTTCCCGCCGTTGTAACGCAGCTCGGCAGCGGTCTTGCGAACCTTGCGAGCCTCGCCCGACGAAACAGGAAAGGCACGATCCAGTACGAGCCCCGCCGCGCGGTAGTAGCGATCAATATGGGACGCCGAAAGCGACAGCTCGGACCCAATCCTCTCGAAGCCGTGCCACAGCGTGTCTTCGTTCAGCTCGCCCGGTTTGGCCGGATCGTAGCGCACCCCGAGCAGGTCATAGACCGTGTTTTGGTATTCCTTGCGACTGAGCCGATAGTGTGCCACCGCCGGCCGCGCCGCCATGCGCGCTGCCTGACCCTCTTGAAGGAGCGAAGCGAGATTCGAGACGAACGCTGCGATCTCGGCCTGTGTTGGCCGGGGCTCTGTCTGCGGAGGCATTTCGCCACGGTTGACCCTCTCGAGGGCTTCTGCCCAGTTGTGGCTGTCCGAGCCCGCCTTGAAGTCGCGCGACAGCCGGTCGATCCGGACATCTCCCTCTTCCTTCTGCGGGCCATGACAGCGGACGCAGTGCTTCTGTAAAAACGCTTCAAACGGCTCGGCCCCGTGAACGGCACGACCGAAGCCGAGGCAAGCGGCAAAAAGGATCACGTTTCGGACAAGCATCGGATTCGGTCCTTGCGGGCTGGGGTGAGGCCCGGCCCAAAAACCCGCTGCACGGCTCCCCACCCCGTGAATGGTGACGCTGCCGGGCAATGACATCGTGCCAGACGGCGGCCGATCCTTTTCGGGTAGAATGAGTGTACTGAGTTCGCATGGAGGCTGGCCGCATGGGCTCGAAGAAGCAATCCGATCAGAAACGTCGCCAGGCAGAACTTGCCCGCCGGCGCAAAAACAGGCTCCACAGTCCCGAGGGCTGGCAGCCTCGTCCGCCCGCGGAGGCCGAGCTGTTGGATCTCGCGCCCATCGCGTCGCCGGATGAGCCGGCGGAAGACAGGGCGCTGTTCGATCCGGCGGCTCGCCACGCCCTGTCGGCTGATCTTCACGCCGAGTTGGCCCTCGTCCTGGAGGCGTTCGACCTCTGCGCGCGAGGCGAGCCGCATGCTGCCCTCGATCGTCTCACGGCGATCGCGCGGAAAAGCCCCTACGCCGACTGGCGGCTGTTCATCCGCGGGCTCGTACCTTTCCAGCGCGGCGATCGCGCCGCCGCTCGGGAGGCCTGGCACCGACTGGAGGCCGGGCGGCGCCCGGCCCGGATCGCCACCACGCTCGGCCGCGCGTGGGACGCGGCCACCGTAGAATCCCCGGCGCCGGCTGATGGCACGTCGGGGGTGGAGGCTGCCGCCGTCAGCCTGATGCGGAGAGCTTCCCTGTGGACCGCTGCCCGTGAGATCGCGGCGGTCCGGCATCGCGACGGGGAACGCACGTTTTCAGCCTCGCAGGCCGCGCTCGCGATCCGCCTCGAGAAGCATTGTCGCCCGCTCGATCCCGATTTCGTGAGCGAGTTCTCCGCCGCCTGCCGTGCTCTGGCCTTCCCCCAGTCGGATCACGAACCGTTTCTGGCCCTCTGCCGGAGCACCGCGGGACCGGCCGACGATCCCCGCAATACCCGGCTGCAGTTCCTGCATCTCCAGCGGTTCGTCGACGCCGACGATGAGGTTCGGCAGGGCGCGCGGGAGTATGTGGATCGTGATCTGCCCGGGCTCACGCATCTCCCCGAGCCGCTTCGTGCGGCACTCGCCAGCGTGACCCTCGAGCGGGCCGCCTCTTCGCTCCTCGATCGGGAAGACGGGTTCCTACGCGATTTGACCCCGCAAGAAGAACGGGTCTGCCAACGGCTGCTGTGCGAGTCGCTCCAGCGCCATCCTCGCAATCGTCGGGCCCACGAGACTCTGATCGACCTGCTCGCGACGCTGGCGGAGGAGGACGATTCGCGCGGTGATGCCGGCCGGGCGCTGATCGATGCCAAGCTGGCGTTCGTCGGCCTGTTTCCCGACCAGTATCAGCATGTCGGCGACCTCATCGATCGGTTCATCGCCGCGGGAGAGTTCGCGCGGGCCGAGCCGCTGGTGAAAAGCCTCACGGATCAGCGGACCGGCGACATGGGTTCGAAGGCCACACCCTGGCGATTCGAGCTTCTTCGGGCGTCATCGCGGGCGGCGGCGGAGGACTCGCTCTCGGACGCCCGGGGGGCACTCGAGGCATGCATCGCCGCCTGGCCCAACTGGATGCCCCGGAGGTGGATCCCGTTCCTGGAGGCGGCGCTGCTGCTCCGCGAAGGGAACGAGGCCGGCGTTGCGGCGGCGTTGGATGCCGGCCGGCGGGAGTCGCCGGACGACCTGACCAGCGACATGATGCTCCATGAGGCGTTGGTGCGACTGAAGTGCCCGGCGGCGAGAATCGAGCCGATCCGCACGCGAATTCAACACGCCGCAAAGAATGTGGCGGTCGACTCCCCGATCGCGCCGCTGGCGCATGTCGCCTGCTTCTTCATGGAGCTGCAACGGTGTGGGATTCCGCTCGCCGGCGAGGATCACCCCGCGTTCGCCATCGGCCGGGCGTTCGGCCGACGACTGGGGCTGGATGGCACATGGACGCTGGGCAGCTTGTTCGGCGGGGTGAGCGACCTGCCGGTCAACGATCCCGGGTTCTGGGCCGCATTCCGCTGGCTCGCGACCCATGATTTCTTCGGCACGGTGAATCCCAAGCGCGAGCCCAAGGGCATCGCCCGACTGGCCGACAACCAGCCCCGGGCAGCCGCGGAAGTGCTCGAGTGGCTGACTCGGACCGCCCCCAGTTCGCTGACGACCCGGAAGGCTGGGAAACGGCTCACCCTCGTGGAACAGTTCATCGCGACCGAGCAGAATCCGGCGACGGCCCAACGACTGCGTGGGATCGTCACGGCAGCCCGGCAGGCGATCGAAGCGGCCAAGGACCAGAAGCGACAGGCACGGTTTCGGTCCGCAGGCCGTGGCTTTGCCCCGCCGGGGGGCGCCCTCGGCTCGTCCAATTTGCCCCCCTTGCTGCAGGTCATCCTCGAGCGCGGCGGCCCGGAAGCGGTGGCCGAAATCGTCCCGCTGCTCATGGGGCCGATGAACGAAAAAAACGCAAGGCGAATCGCGAGCCTCGCGGCCCGGCTGGGGATCTCACCAGACGAGATGATCGATTTGTCGGAGCTTTGACAGCACCTGCAGCAGCCTTTGACCGGAGGGTTTCCACCATGGCCGACAACATGCCGCTCAACGGGCTCCCACCGGCGGCCCATCTCGCCCTCGGACTGCCCGCCACGGCTACGCCGGAGGAGGCCCGCGCCGCGTATCTCGAGGCAGTCAGGCAGCATCCACCCGACCGCGAACCGGAGCGGTTTCGGGAATTGCACACCGCCATGCAGGCTTTCTGCGACCCGCTGCCGCTGGCAGAATCGGCCTTCCAGCCACCACAGCCGCGGGCTGCCCTCGAGGCGATCATCGTCGCCGCAGCCTCACGGCCGCCGCGGCTCCCCACGCGCGTGCTCCTGGCCCTTGGCAATGCCCCCCAGGATCGCGACGGATGAGCAGCGACCCCATCGATCGTGAGCCGGAGAACGAATCCAATCTTGTCGGCGCCGCTGACATCGTCGCGGAGTTCACCGCCCTGCGGCACGAGCTCAAGCTCCAGGTCAGGGCGGGCCGGGATCTGACCGCGGGGCTCGAGGGCCTCGTCGACGGCTGTCTCGACCGCCGCCTCGGCATTGTGGCCGAACGGCTGTCGCGATTGGAAACCGCACTGCAGTCGGTCGTCGCTGGCACTCCGGCCAGGCTCGCGGCGGCCGGGAGCACCGAGGCGATCCGCCCGTTGGCCATGGCACTCTCGGAAGTCGAGGAAAGCCTGGAGCGGGCAGTGATCGCCATCGCCACCGAGGCCGAAACGATCACTGCCAGCGCGACGGATACCGACGAATCCACCGCTCGCGAAACCGCCGACGCAGCGCCGCCGGAACCGGTCGCTGCCTGGGATTCCTGCCTCGCCGAATCATCATGGCTGGTGCGCACGCTCGCGGCCGGCCTTGTCGGCCGACTGCGGCAGGTCTTCGACGCGCACGTGCGCCGGGCCACAGGGGACGGTGAGCGGCGTGCCGGCATGCCGCGGGAGGCGGTCGCCGCGGCCGCGACGTCGCTGGCCGATGCGGGGCAGGGGCTCGAGCTCGTGCTCGTGAGGACGCGGCGGCTGATGGAGCAGGCGGAGATCCGACGGATCGACGTGCTTCACGAGCCGTTCGATGCGGACCGGATGCGGGCGATCGACATCGCGGAGGATCCAGCGGTGCCGGAGGGGCACGTGGCCAAGCAGTACCGGCCCGGATATCTGCTCCGCGACGTGGTGCTGCGGCCGGCCGAGGTGGGAGTGTCCCGTTGATCGGGAGGGAGAGGAGTGACCACACCATGGACACGTCAGATCGGAAGCAAGCCATGACGGACGACTCGCCGGTGATCGGCATCGATCTGGGGACGACCAACAGCGTCGTCGCCATCTCCATCGACGGGCGGGTGCGGGTGCTCGAGGAAGGTGGCACGGCCCTCGTCCCGTCGGTCGTCGGCATCGGAGCCGACGGCCGCCTGCTCGTGGGGCAAGCCGCCCGCAACCAGCTCGCCGCCTTTCCGGACCGCACGATCGCCTCGGTGAAGCGGCGCATGGGCCAGGCCGTGACGCTCCCCATGGCCGGCACGTCCTACACGCCGCAGGAGATCAGCGGCGTCATCCTCCAAGCGCTCAAGGCTCGTGCCGAGCGTGCCCTCGGCCGCCCGGTGAGCCGGGCCGTGATCACGGTGCCCGCCTTCTTCGACGAGCCGCAGCGACAGGCCACGTTGGAGGCGGGGCGGCTCGCCGGGCTGACCGTCGAGCGGATCATCAACGAGCCGACCGCCGCCAGTCTCGTCTATGACGCCGGCTCCGATGAACGTCGGCACGTCATGATCTATGACCTCGGCGGCGGCACGTTCGACGTGTCGATCGTGCGGATGGAGCGGGGCGTCGTGGAGGTGCTCTCCAGCAAGGGAGACACGAGCCTCGGTGGCGACGACTTCGACGAACTGCTGGCCCGGTATGTCGCCGATCGATTTCTCCAGGAGCATGGCCACGACCTCATGGCCCACGGGAGCACCCGCTGGCGTTTGCTCACCGGCTGCGAACGGGCGAAGTGCGAGCTTTCGACCGCCGCCACGGCGCGGATCGTCGAGGAGTTCATCGCCACGGTCAAGGGCCGACAGGTCAGTCTCGACATTGATGTCAGCCGCGACGAGTACGAGCGGTTGATTCGCACGCTCGTGGACCGCACGATCGTCTGCGTCGACATGGCGATTGTCGATGCCGGGCTCTCGCTCTCCCAGATCGACGAGTTGATCCTCGTCGGCGGCTCGTCCCGCACGCCGCTGGTGCAGCGTCGGCTCCGCGAGGAATTCAGGCGCGAGCCGCGGTGGAGCGTCGATCCCGATCTCGCCGTCGCGCTCGGCGCGGGCACGCAGGCCGCGGCGATCGCCGGGCTGGCGATCGGCCCGGTGCTCGTCGACGTCGCCACGCACACGCTGGGGATCGCCGCCATGACCGACGGCCCCCACGGCCCGCACCTCGCCTTCTGCCCGATTCTGCACCGCAACGCACCGCTTCCGGCCCGCTTCGAGGATCTTTTTTTCACGCACGACGACATGCAGGACATGGCCGCCATCGAGGTCTTCCAGGGGGAGAGCCCGCGACTGGAGGACAACCGGCAGATCGGCCACTTCATGCTCGAGGGGCTCAACGCCTCGTCCGATTGCGACGGGCGGATCCACGTGCGGTTCGAACTCTCGCTCGATGGCACGCTCGAGGTCACCGCCATCGAGAGCAAGTCCGGCATCTCGCAGCGACTGGCGATCGTCGATGCGCTCTCGACGATGAAACACGCGGCGGGGGCGGCCGAACGACTCGGGCGGCTCCCCGGTTTCTCGTCATCGGTCGCTGCGACTGCAGCCCACCAGGCCGGCGGCGGTGCGAGCGATCCGGTCCCTGCCGATCCACATGCTGCGATCCTCCACCGGGCCAAGCGGGCACTTGCGACCCTCGGCCCGGAGGATGCGGCCGACGTGGAACGACTGCTGCAGCTGGTCGCCGAGGCGCGGGCAGCGGGCGACGAATCGCTCCTCGGCGGGCTCGTGGCGGAGCTCGACGATCTCTTGTTCTATGCAGCCGGTTGAGCGGATCGGAGGAGCCAGGATGACCGCCGACATGCCCCGCGACGAAGGGCCCATCATCCAGTGCCCGGTCTGCCGAGCCACCCAGACCGCCCGCCAGGTCTGCCGCCGCTGCAGCGCCGACTTGGCGCTCTTTGTGCGCACACGAATCAGCAGTCTGGCCGCGCGGCGGCGTCTCGCGGAGGCCGTTGCCGCCGGCGACGCCGTGGCACAGGCCCGGCTGCAGGGATACCTGCGCTGGCTGCACGGGTGACCTTGGTTTTTTTTGCCGAGGACCCTTCTGAACGCGAGGCATCAACGAGCCCGCCATGGGGCGGACGGGAGAGCCTCCGCGCCGACTCCAGAAAACCGCCACTCTAGGGGGCAAGGCAGGCGTTCCGGGAACCGCCCCCGGGCGCCGGGGCGGCTCCTTAGCCGACGCACGAATCGCTCGCCAGCCGGGAAATTGCGGAGGTGCCATTGACCGGGCTATCCATTTGTCCTGAAATAAACGATTGTCTGGAATAGGACAATATGACATATTAGGACAATACGATGAAATTGCCGGATAAACCCCTCTCTGAGTCTGAGATGCTCGTTCGTCTCATTTCGGGCGAGGTATGCGTGCCGCCTCTGGACCTCGAATGGACCGACCGCGAGAGTACCCAGGGCCCCGACGCGACGCTCCGAGCCTCGTGGGCGGGGGCGGAGTACCGCTTCGTCGCCGAGTTCAAGGGGCGCAGCACTCCCAAGGTCCTCACTGAGGCGATCGCCCAGGTCAGGGCCTTCGCCGATCGACTCAACGCCCGGCCGCTGGTGGTCGTCCCCTACCTCAGCCCCGAGCGCCTCCGAGAACTGGAGCAGGCCGGCGTGAGCGGGATAGACCTCAGCGGGAACGCCCTTGTCGTCGTTCCCGGGAAGCTCCTCGTGCTCCGCACGGGTGCGCCCAACAAGTTCCGTGAGTCCTACCCCATCCGCGAGGTGTACCGCGGAAACACGTCCCTCGTCGCTCGGGCACTCCTCCTCCGCCCACGGACCGAGTCCCTCGCCGACCTTGACCGGTTCATCCGCGAACGCGGGGGGCGCATCACCCTCACAACGATCTCCAAGGCGCTCCGCCGACTGGAGGATGACGTGCTTATCGAGCGCCGCGGCGGGCGGGCACGCCTTTTGCAGCCGGAGCCGCTCCTGGACAAGCTCGCCGGCGCGTACCGCCCGCCCAAGGTCCGACGGCGTGTCGTCGGCTCAACCTCCTTGGACCGCGCCGCGCTGGCGGCGCGGTTCACCACCGCGCCCGCGCAGACTGTCCTGACGGGCCAGAGTTCCACCGACCGCTACGCGGTCATGGGCCGGGAGGAGCGGGTCCGCTTCTACACCGACTCGAGTGTTATCCTGCTCGGCACGCTCGGAGGTGAGTTCACCGAGGGTGAGCGCTTCGCGAACCTGGAGCTGATCGAGACGGACGACCCGACAGCCTACTTCGACGTGCGCCGTCGCGGTGACCTCCCTTTTGCCTCGCCGGTCCAGACCTATCTCGAACTCGCCTCCGGCGATAAGCGAGAGCAGGAAACGGCGAAGCAGGTCCGCTCCCTCATCCTGGACGAACTTCGCCAGACCATGGATGCTCCATGACCGAACCAGACCCTCTCCAGGAGTGCCTCCTCGGACTGCACGCCGCGCTTGACGAGTCCGTCCCACTCATCATCGCCGGAGGGTACGGGCTCTACCTCAAGCAGCGTTCGATCGTTCAATCCGAGCTGCGCACGCTCTTCAGACCGGAGCTGCTGCCCGACAACCGCACCACGCACGACATCGACCTTTTCCTCCGCGCCGAGGTCGTCGTCAGCGCTCAGCGCATGAAGCTCGTCCGTGACGCCGTGGACGGGCTCGGCTTCGCCGCGGTACCCGGCAGCGAGTATCTGCAGTTCGCCAAGCCTGTGGAACCCGTGGGGTCGATCAAACTCGACCTGATGGTGGGCCCCCTTGGCGACCTCTTCGACCCGAAATCAGTGAAGCGCGACGACCGTCGGGTGCGACCCAGGGCATTCGGGGGGCTCCACGCCCACCCGTTGGATGAGGCCGTCGCGGTCGAGGAGCACACGTTTCCCGTTCCGCTCGGTGATGCAGGCGTCTTGGTCTACGTGCCCCAGTCGTTCACCTACCTACCGCCAAACCTCCTCGTCGACCGACTCGAAGGGCGCCTCAAAGCAACAACACCCTTGCCGATCCGAGACCGTCCAGCGGCAGTCGGAGGACCGGCTTCGATGCGCGACCACCGACGCCAATCCCGATTCCATTTGGGAAAAAAGGAGACGGCGGCTGACGTGCGGGGATCAACAACGCCACGACTGGCTTGCATTTCAAAACTTCAGGTTTTATTCTGCAAGGCATGAAACGAGCCTGTGAGCCCCTTTTTGCCGAGTATCTCGCGGCGTTTCCCTGCATTGCCATCATTGGCCCTCGGCAGTGCGGCAAGACCACGCTGGCTGGGTCTCTGCCTGCCGATTGGCGCCGGTTCGACCTGGAGAGAGGGAGCGACCGGGATCTCGTGGCCCGCGATCCAGACCTTTTTTTTCGCCTCCATCCCCGGCGGGTCGTGATCGATGAGGCCCAACTCCTGCCCGACCTCTTTCCGGCCCTGCGGGTCGCCATCGATGCCGATCGTTCGTCGGCCGGGCGGTTCGTGATCACCGGTTCGAGTTCTCCCTCACTCCTGCGGCGCGTGTCGGAGACGCTAGCCGGCCGGATCGCCACGATCGAATTGGCGCCCTTCGCATGGAGCGAGGTGCATCCATCTCCCGGGGGTCCGAACTTCGCCGATCTTCTGGCCGACCGTTCTGCGACAGCCGCCCAGTTCCTTGCGCTGCGGGCCCGCGGCAACATCCAGCAGGTGCACGACTACTGGCTCCGCGGAGGCTATCCCGAGCCCTGGCTCAAGCCGGCAGACCGATTTCGGGCCATGTGGATGTCGCAGTACGTCAAGACCTACGTCGAACGTGACATCGGCCGACTCTTTCCCGGGCTCGACCAGGACCGATTTCGGCTTTTTCTGCAGCACCTCGCCGGCCTCTCCGGAACCATCATCAATCATGCCGATATCGCCCGCGGTCTGGGCGTCTCCCCTCCGACCGCGCGGGACTATTTTGAGATCGCCCACGGCACGTTTCTCTGGCGCAGGCTTCCGCCCTATGTGAAGCAGGCGACGAAGCGGCTCGTCAAGCATTCCAAGGGACATCTGCGGGACAGCGGCCTGCTGCACCGCCTGCTCCATCTCGCCAACCTCGACGCCCTGCTCGGCCATCCGCAGGCGGGCCGATCATGGGAGGCGATGGTGAGCGAGGAGATTCTCCGGCAGCTGGAATGGCGAGGGCTCGACTGCGGCGCCTTCTTCTATCGCACCTCGGCCGGCGCGGAGATCGACCTCATCCTCGAGGGGGACGTCGGGCTCGTGCCGATCGAGATCAAGTCCACGCACACGATTGACCGCCGTCGTCTGGCGGCCCTGCGCGAATTCGTCGCCGACCGCCGGTGCCGGTATGGCCTCGTGATCACCAACGACAGCGAGCCGCGGCTGCTCGACGAGGCGATCGTCGCGATTCCGTTCTCGCACCTGTGAGTGTCTCGGAGCTTTGTGGCTACCGAACCGGGCGTGATACCGGAGGAGATGCTCCGCACACTGAAAACAGCTCGGCAAGCCCCGGTCGATGAGTGGTGGCCGGACACTGGCATCCACCGAAAACACGGGAGAGGCTCCGCGCCGACGCCTGAAGACCGCCACTCCAGGGGGCGAAGGCAGGCGTTCCGGGACCGCCCCCGAGAGCCCGGGCGGCTCTCCAGCCGACCCACGAATCGCTCGCCAGCCGGGAACTGGTTGCGGAGGTGCCATTGACCGGTCTGTCGTGTCAGCCGTCGCAGGTCCTGGGATGTCCCGGCGGCTGTGGGGCGTCAACGCTTTGGTTAGAGTGGGAAAGGTTGGGGCCGGTTGCCGGTTCTGCCCCCCCGAGGTGCGCATGCCCGCCCCCTTCCTGCCAGCCGACAGCAGCCTGGTTTTTCCGGACCAGCGCGACGTGATCGCCGCCGAGGCGCGGTGGTTTCAGGCGCTGCCGGCCGCCGAGCGTTGGCGGGAGATCTTCGCCCTGCGGCA
>JBBAVV010000002.1:156153-160407 GCA_040397545.1 Pirellulales bacterium | reverse complement strand
GGCGCCGCCAGGCCGAAGGCCATGTCGGCATCCTTGGCGTCGGCGAGGATGAAGTCTTGGCAGGAGGGATCGGCGACGATTCGGGCGAGCTTGAGATCGAGCGACTTCTGCGGGGGGGCGCGGTGCATGGCGGGAGGATCCTGAACGGACTGGACGGACGGCACGGCACGGGGAGGCCGAACGTGGAGAGCCTTTGCAGGGGCAACAGCCTACCCGATCCCGGCCTGCAAATTTCATCGCCGGGCGGGTATTCTTTCCCCTCGCACCAACATTGGCACCGCGCCGACGGCGTCCGCCGCCACGACCCATTCCCACTTCGATCGAGGGCAAGCACACACATGGCCGAATCGCACTACCGTTTTTCCGTCGGCCCCTGGAACCTCGGCCGCGGTGCTGATCCCTTCGGCCCCCCCGTCCGCCCGGCCGTTCCCTTCGATGATGTCCTCGACGTGGCGGTCGACCTCGGCTTTGAGGGGATCCAGTTCCACGACGACGACGCCGTGCCCGATCTCGAAAGCCTCTCCCCGGCGCAGATCGTTCAACAGGCCGAGGCGATGAAGCGGAAACTCGCCGACAGGAATCTCGTCGCCGAGTTCGTCGCCCCCCGCCTCTGGGAGCATCAACACGGCATCGACGGCGGCTACACCAGCAACGATCCGGCCTGCCGGACGTGGGCGATCGAGCGGTCGAAGCGGGCCGTCGACGTTGCCAAGGCGCTCGGTACCGACCTGATCGTCCTCTGGCCGGCCCGCGAAGGAACCGGCGTCCGTGAGAGCAAGTGCCCGATCGAGGCCTCGCGGCGGATGATCGAGGCCTGCAACGCCATCCTCCACGCCGATCCGAAGGTCCGGATCGCCATCGAGCCGAAGCCGAACGAGCCGGTCGACACCGCCTTCATCCCTACCATCGGCCACGCCCTCGCCCTCGGGTCGCGCTGTGCCGATCCGGCCCGCGTCGGCGTTCTCATCGAGAGCGCCCACGCCATCCTCGCCGGGCTCGATCCCTCCGACGAAATGGGCTTCGCCCTCGCCGCCGGGAAGCTGTGGAGCGTCCACCTCAATGACCAAAACGGCCTCAAGTACGACCAAGACAAGGTTTTCGGCGCCGCAAATCTGCGTGGCGCCTTCGACCAGGTCCGGGTCCTCGAATCGGTCGACTACGCCGCCACCGGCTGCTTCGTCGGCTTCGACGTCAAGGCGCAGCGGACGCAGAAGGCGGAGTCGGCCACGGCCCATCTGGCCACGAGCCAGGCGGTGTTTCTCAAGCTCGTCGAGAAGGTCCGCACCTTCCCGGTCAACACCGCCGAATCGATGGTCGCCGCCCGCGACTACGAAGCCCTCGAGCGGCTCGTCCTTGAGCATCTCCTCGGCTGACACGCCCCGCCCCCCGACGGTAAACTCATGGACGACCGGTCCGGCCGGGCCGGTCGTCTGGGGGTGTTGACGTGGTCCGTCGCTTTTTTCTCTTCGCTGCGTGCCTCGCTCCCCTCTGGCTGTTGCTGGCGGGGCTATCCAGCACCCGGCTTGCCGGAGCGGAGCCACCTGCCGCAGAAGCTCCTGATTTCGCTACCGTCGTCGCTCCGCTCCTCGCCCGCCGCTGTGGGGCCTGTCATGGGCCGGTCACGTCGGAGAGCGGCTGGCGGATCGACGAGCGGCAGCGGGCGCTCGCCGGCGGCGACTCTGGGCTCCCCGGGATCGTGGCCGGGAAGCCAGAGGCGAGCGAGCTCGTCCGCCGTGTCACGACCGACGACGCCGAAGCGCGGATGCCGGCCGACGCCGATCCCCTCCCGGCGGAGGAGCGCTCGATCCTTTCGAGCTGGGTGGCTACCGGGGCCCCGTGGCCCGACGACGTCGCCACGCTCCCCGCCGCGCTCTTTGCTGACACTCAAAAACCGTCGTCGCACTGGGCCTTCCAGCCGATCGTCCGGCCGCCGCTGCCGGAGTTCGCCGGCGTCGCCAACCCCATCGATGCCTTCATCATCCAGGGGCTAGCGGCCCAGGGCCTCGCGATCCAGTCAGAGGCTCCCCCCGCGACGCTCCTGCGGCGGCTTTTCTTCGATCTCGTCGGCCTGCCGCCGGCGCCCGCCGACGTGCAGGCCTTCACCGCGGACGTGGCCGCTCGGGGGAGCGATCTGGCCGTCGGTGATCTCGTTGACCGCCTCCTTGCCTCGCCTGGCTTCGGTGAACGGTGGGCGCGGCATTGGCTCGACGCCGTCCGCTTCGCCGAGAGCAACGGCTTCGAGATGAACCAGATGCGCCCCAACGCCTGGCGCTACCGCGATTGGGTGATCGAGAGCCTTCAGCACGATCTCCCCTACGACGCCTTCGTCCGCGCCCAACTCGCCGGCGACTCTCTCGGCGCGGACGTCGCCACCGGATTCATCGTCGGCGGCGCCTGGGACCAGGTGAAGTCGCCCGACCCGGTGCTGACGGCCAACCAGCGGGCTGACGAGCTCCACGACATGGTGAGCACGACCAGCTCGGCGTTTCTCGGCCTCACCGTCGGCTGTGCCCGCTGCCACGACCACAAGTTCGATCCGATTCCGCAGACCGACTACTACCGGCTCAAGGCCGTCTTTGCCGGCGTCGAGCATGGCGAACGCGAGGTGACGCTCCCCTCCGAGCCGCCCAAGCAGGATCGCCGCAGTGAGATCGCCAGGCTCTTGGCCGAGGCTGGAGTGGGAACGCTCCGCCGTGCCGTCACCCCTCGCCAGAACATCGACCGCTTCCCCCCGACCCCCGCCCGCTTCGTCCGCTTCACGATCCTCGAGACGAGCGGCGCCGAGCCCTGCGTCGACGAGCTTGAAGTCTTTTCAAGCGACGGCCGCAACGTCGCTCGCGGCGCCACCCCCACCTCCTCCGGCGACTTCGCCGGCAACGCCTTTCATGCCTTGGCCCATGTGAACGACGGCCAGGTTGGCAACGAGCATTCCTGGATCTCGAACACCCCCGGCACCGGCTGGGTCCAGCTCGAGCTTCCGGCCACCGAGACGATTGACCGGGTGGTGTGGAGCCGTGATCGCTCCCCGGAGCCGAAGTATGCCGACCGGGTGGCGACGCGCTACGAGATCGCGCTCTCCACCGACGGCGTCGACTGGACACCGATCGCCTCTGATCTCGACCGCCGCCCCTTCGGCGACAGCACCACCGCCCCCGACGATTCGCCTGCAGCAGCGCCGCCGGGGAGCGTCGCCGATCCAGCGAGCGTGGCTGGAAAGATCAGCGCGCTGAAAGTGGAGCTTGCCACCCTCGACCGCGGCCCGATGGCCTATGCAGGCCGGTTTGCCGACCCGGGGCCGACGTTCCGGATGTTTCGCGGCGACCCCACGCAGCCGCGCGAGGAGATCCTCCCCGGCCCCCTCTCCCGAATCGGCTCCGGTCCCTGGCCTGCGGATCCGATCTCGGCCGAGGCGGCCCGCCGTCGGGCGCTGGCCGACTGGATCGTCGATCCGGGCAACCCGCTCACGGCACGGGTGATCGTCAACCGTCTCTGGCACCATCACTTCGGAACAGGGCTTGTCGACACGCCGAGCGATTTCGGGGCAGGGGGGGGGCGGCCGTCGCACCCCGAGCTCCTCGACTGGCTCGCAAGTGAACTGATCGCCACCGGTTGGCGACTCAAATCGATCCACCGGCTGATCGTCACGAGCCGGGCCTGGCGGCAGAGGGGAGAGCCGAGCGAGGCTGCTTTGGCCCTCGACGCGCAGGACCGGCTCCTGTGGCGTTATCCGCCGCACCGGCTCGAGGCGGAGGCGATCCGCGATGCGATCCTCGCCACGAGTGGCAGCCTCAATCCGCAGGCCGGCGGACCCGGGTTTGATCTGTTTGTCGCCAATGCCAACTACGTGAAGGTCTACGAGACGAAGACGGAGTTCACGGCCGACGACTTCCGGCGGATGATCTACCAAACCAAGCCCCGCTCGGAGCTCGACACCTTCTTCGGCGCCTTCGACTGCCCCGACGCGGGGCAGATCCAGCCGAAGCGGACGTCGAGCACGACGCCCCTCCAGGCGCTCAATCTCTTGAACGGCGCCTTCCTCATCGACCAAGCCAACCGCTTCGCCGCGCGCGTGGCCCGTGAAGCCGGCGAGGAGCCGGCTGAAAAAGTCCGCCTGGCGTTCCTCCTCGCCTTCGGCCGCGAAGCGACCGAAGCGGAGATCGCCGCAGGAACAAAGCTCGTCGCCGACCACGGCCTCCCGGCGCTTTGCCGGGCGCTTTACAACGCGAATGAGTTTCTCAGCGTTCGCTGACGAGC
>JBBAVV010000002.1:82677-156053 GCA_040397545.1 Pirellulales bacterium | reverse complement strand
CTCCATTTTTGGTGGCTGGCACCTTTTCCCCTTTTTCCCACTTCCGCCGCCGCCGCTGCTCGACCATCGCAAGCACCCCGGCGACGAGCGCCAGGGTGCTTGCACCCATGGCATGATCGATCTCGGGGACGGCCGAAATCGTCAGCCGCCCGGTCGGCTTGCTGAACGAAATCAACTGGTCGCCGATCGTGGTTGTCCAGATGCCACCTGCGCCTGAAAGGCTGTAGCCGGCATAGAGCCCCGTGCCGGTCGTGAACACCGAGGAGAAGTCGCCGATCGAAGCACCGTTGAAGGCAAAGAGATCGAAGACCGTCCCATTGAGAAACTTCGTCGAACTTCTGAAGTCGAGATTGAGGCTGCCGCCGTACGTGAGTCCACCGGAGGTGGTGATCTGGATCTGGTCGTAGTCAGTGCCGGCGACGCCAGCCGCTGCCCCGGAGCCGACCACCTCCATGAACGTCGTGCTCCCGGCCTGGAGGTCGAGTGCCGCCGCGGCAAGCGCCCCGGGGCTGTTGCCGGGGGAGAGCACTCCGCCTGACTGCACGGTCAGAAGCGCCCCGAGCAAGCCGCTGCCGCCGAGCGTGCCGCCGCTGCCAACGGTGACGGCGGAAGTCGTGAGGCTGCCGTTCACGAGAAGCGTGCCGGCAGACACCGTCGTGCCGCCGCTGTAGCTGTTGGTGCCAGAGAGCGTCAAGGAGCCAGCCCCGAGTTTGGTGAAGCTGCCGCCGGAGCTTGTCAGATTCGAGGCGAGGGTGACGTTCTGGCCGTTGGTGTCGATCTTGACTTGCTGGCTGGCGGCATTGGAAAATCGGGCCGAATAGTCGGTCGTGTTGCCCGCCGAGGATTGCAGCGTGCCGCCACCGAAGGAGATCGTGCCGGAGGAGCCGATCGCATTGGCACTCCCGAGCGCGAGCGTGCCGGCGGTGAGCGTCGTCCCGCCGGAATAGGTATTGGACCCGGAGAGCGTCAGCTTGCCGGTGCCGATCTTCTCGAGCGCCAGGTTCGCCGAGGATATCACTCCCCGAAACGTGGAATCGCTGCTGTCGCCGACTCTCAGCTTTCCATTGGCGGCCGTCGACTTGATGGCCCCGGCAAGAACCGAATCATTGAGGCCGGCGACGGTCTGCGTCGTGCCGTTAACATCGAAGGTTGCCGAACCAGAGCCTTGGAAGACGAGATTCCCACCTGCTGGCACGACACCAGTTCCCGTTATCCTCAAGGTCGAGGAGTCGATCCGCGTATCACCGGCGTAGTTCGAAGAACCGGTCAAGGTGACGGTGCCGGTCAACGCACTGCTGCCGAAAGTCACCCCCCTCGAGCCGGTGCCCGAAATCGATCCGACCGTGAGCGTGCGGGTCGAGGTGCCCCCGATCACCAACCCGCCCGTCGAGTCGTTGTTGGTGATCGTGCCCGAGATGGTGCTGTTGGCAATGGTAGCGATCGTCTTGAATCCCGCGGAGTCGGCGATCGTGAAGGTGTTGGCAAATATTCGGCCATCACTGAAGTTGAGCGTCGTGGCATTGGCCCCCCGAAGGGTCACGGTGCCGCTGCCGAGAGCGAAGTTGCTGTTGGTCACATTGAGCCTGACGCTGTCGAGGGTCAATGCACTGAACGAGTTCGACCCCGAGAGCGCGAACGCCCCAGCCGAGCCACTCGCAAGCCGATTGAGCGTCAGGGAGCCGTTGGAGACCGCTTGGCCGAAGCTCACCACACCGCTCGTATTGAGCGTGATCGCCCGGTTGCCGCCGGTGAGGTTCACGGTGTTGCCGGCGCTATTGAACAAAACGTTGAAGCCTTCAACGCTCGAGCCGCCGATCGTGCCAGTCGCCCCGACCGTGAAGTCACCACCGACGGTGATGCCGCTCCTGCCCGGTGAAGTGAAGTTTTGGATTCCACCAATCGTGCCACTGTTGATCGTGAGGAGACCGGTGCTGAAGGCATTGTTCGTTCTGGCGATGACGGTGCCGCCGACGCTGCCGCTGGTGCCGAGCGTGAAGCCTTCGGTGTAGCTACTTCCATGAAACATCATGGTGCCAGCCCCGGTCTTGATGATGCCGTTCGCACCGGCTGATGTGATTCCTCCGAAGTTGACCACGCTCCCGGCGCCGAAGTCGAACGTCTTCACGGCGCCACCGAAGCTCATGACATTGCCCGTGTTCGTGTCGTTGAAGCTGATGAACACGTCGGTGCCGGTGGTGATGTTGCCGAGCGTCCCCGAACTCGTAGCACTCAGCCTGCCGAAGGTGTAGGTGCCGGCGTCGGCGAAGGTGGCGTTGGAGCCCGCCACCCAGTTGCCGGTGTCGTTGACCGCCGTGCCACTCTGCAACCACCGTCCAGTGCTCCCAGTAGTAACGACCCAGTAATCGGTGCCGTTCGTCGTGGTGGTCAGTTGGGCGCTCGCCGTCGAAGCCATCAGCAACGCGACGGCAAGGACGGCGGCCGCCAGCGCGATCGGCCTGCCAGGGCGTCGAAAGACACCGGCCCTCTCCACCGCGGGTTGCCCGGCCAGATCGATCGCACCCTTGACTGCCATTGGATTCTCTCCTCAAACGCTCGTCGTAATCCGCTGTCACGCGAAACTCGCCTCATGTCGTATCAGACCATCGCGCGGCCCCAACCCCCCGTTCGGATTTGTGATGAAGCGGCTCGATTGAGGGACAAAACGGGCAGGGCACCGTACGGATTGCGCAGCGACGAGGCGCAGTGCGCAAACCATGGTGCGCAACTCCCCCGCGGTGGACGACTTTATCCCCCTATGAGGTGACAGCCGCTCGCTATCTGCCCGCCGGGATCGTGACGGCGATCTCGCACGGAAACAAAAGCTCGGGATCGCCGCGGGCGGCGAGCGTCTGGGCGAGCGTCTTGATCGAACGCGTCACCGGCCCGTCGTAAAGGACGCGGTCGCTGCAGCGAATCGTCACCGGGCGATCGCAGTCGACCATTCGATCGTCGAGCCGGATGAGAAGCGTTTCGATTCCCTCAGCGCGAAGGATAACGATAACCTGCCCGTCGATGCGGGCATCGATCATTCCGCCGCTGCGGGGGGCGTCGGCGGGGAGGGCGAGCCACGAAGAGCTCGCGCGCGAGGCGCCGGTCGGCTGCCAGACGACCCGATCGGGGACCGGATTGCGGGTCTGCTTCGCCATCCAGGGGAGGGCAGCGGCGTCGTCGCGGTCCATCCAATGCCCTTTGCCCTCGTGAATCTTTACGAAGGTTTCATAGCCGCTCGGGTCGGCCGCATGAAAGCCCTCGAGGGCACGGCCGTAGTCGGCGCCGATCTTGGCCCGGTCGTAGGCGGTGTCGAGGGCGCCCACCTGGAGCGCGAAGGGGACATTCCGCACCGGCTCGAGCGAGACGCCGTTGGGGTGCCCCGCCATCATCGCCGCCGCGGCCCAGTGGTCGGCCATCCGGGGGGCGAGCTGATAGACGCCGTCGCCGCCGGCGGAGTAGCCGAGGACATAGACGCGGTTCGGATCGACCTCCCCCGTGATCACCAGATCCTCGATGAGCCGGTGGAAGAGCCGGTCGATGTGTGGCTCGTGCCAGAGATTCCAGGTGTTCGTCGGGGCGCGCGGAGCGACGTAGATCCCCTCCTCGACCCTGTAGAGCTTTTTTTGGTTTTCCCACTGCTGATCGTTGACGCGCGCTGGAGCCCCGCCGCCGCCATGGAGCGAGATCCAGAGAGAATGCCCCCGGGGGGGCTTCTCGCCAAAAGTCTTGAGAAAGAAGGGCATGACGAGGTCGCCGTCGCGCAGCTCGCGGGCCTCGATCTCGGCTTGGCTCGCGGCGCGATGGGCGGCGCGGTGGGCCTCCCAGAGGAGATCGCGGGCGGCGATGGCGTCTGGGTTTGTGAGTGGCACGTCCGCCCAGGCTTCCGTGGCCACGATTTCAGAAGTCGCCCCGGGCTCGGCGAGAGCCCCCCGGAGCGATTCCAGAGCCTGCGCCGACGCTGCCACGTCGGCCGCCCGGGCGCTGGAGATCGCGCCAGGGATCGCCCCGGCAACAAGAAGCCCGGTGACACACGCCACAAACAGCCACAAAACAACGGGCCAACGCATCGGTTCTTCTCCCGGAGCCATTTCTTGAAGTTTGGATTGAGAGAGCGGCGGAGGATCGCCACGCGAGTCTAGCTAGCGTCGCCTTGCATCAGGACCACGATCCTGGGGACAATTTTCTCGAGTTCAACCGTGCCGCCGCCTCCCTTGCCGAGACGCCCCATGCCATCCCCAATCTCGCTCCCCGGCATGCGGCTCCTCGACCGGCGCGGCTTCCTTCGCGACACAGGCTCCGGTCTCGGCGGGATCGCGCTGGCCTCGCTGTTGGGGACGGCCGCCGGTGGGGCGGAGCCGCCGATCCGCCCCGCGATCGATCCGGCCCGGCCGCTCGCTCCCCGCGTTCCTCACTTCCCCCCCCGGGCGAATCGCGTCCTTGTGATCTTCTGCTCGGGGGCGATGTCGCAGGTCGACACGTTCGACTACAAGCCGGAACTGCTGCGGCGCCACGACACGCCGCTGCCCGAGAGTGTGTCAGGCGAGAAGCTGATCACGTTTCAGGGGGAACAGGGCAACCTCATCAAGCCGCAGTGGGAGTTTCGCCCCCGTGGCCAAAGCGGCACGATGACGAGCGACTTGCTCCCGCGCTTGGGTGCCCTCGCCGATCGGATGTGTTTCATCCATTCGATGACGGCGAAGTCGAATACGCACGGGCCGGCCGAGAGCCAGATGGCGACGGGCTTCACGCTCGACGGCTTCCCGAGCATGGGGGCCTGGACGACCTACGCCCTGGGGAGCGAGTGCGACGATCTCCCGGCGTTCGTCGCCATCCCCGATCCGCGCGGCGTGCCACAGATCGGCCCGCGGCAGTGGGCATCCGGGTTTCTCCCCGCCGTGTTTCAAGGGACACCCCTGGGCGCCGACCGCCCCGTCCCGAATCTCGCCCGCCCCGCCTCCCTTTCGGAAGCAACCGACGGGGCAACGCGCGACTTCATCCGCCAGCTCAACGACGCCCACCTCGCCCTCAACCCCGGCGACAGCGATCTGGCCGCCCGGATCGCTGCCTACGAGCTCGCCGGCCGGATGCAGCTCTCGGCCCCGCGCGTCGCTGACTTGTCAAACGAATCAGCCTCGACGCTCACCAGCTACGGCGCTGACGACGCCGCCAACCCCACCAAGGCCCGCTTCGCCCGCAACTGCATCCTGGCCAGAAAACTCCTCGAGCAGGGGGTGCGGTTCGTGCAGCTTTTCAACGGCGCCTATGCGATGGGGGAAGGGGTGGGGAACTGGGACGGCCACAAGACGCTCGTCGACCAGTATTCCGTCCACGCCCCGATCCTCGACCAGCCGGCCGCGGCGCTCCTTCTCGATCTCGAAGCCCGCGGGCTGTTGGACGATACGCTCGTCGCCTTCGTGACCGAGTTTGGCCGAATGCCGACCTTCCAGAAGGGGGCCAGCGGCCGTGACCACAACCCGGCCGGGTTCACCGTCTGGCTGGCCGGCGCCGGAGTGAAGCGGGCCTGGCACCATGGCGCGACCGATGAGTTTGGCTGGAAGGCAGTCGAGGACGTCTGCACGATCTACGACCTCCACGCCACGATCCTCCACCTCCTCGGCCTCGACCACACGCGGCTCTCTTACTACCACAACGGCATCGAGCGCCGGCTAACCGACGTCCACGGTCACGTCATCAAGGGTGTGCTGGCGTGACGGGGAGCGGACGCTCTACCTTGAACAAAGCACTATTCTTCTGTACAGTTCCTTTCAGTCAAGGAGCCAAGCCATGAGCGTCGACATCTCGCTCGAAAGTCTTTCCACGGTCGAGAAACTCGCCCTCATGGAGCGACTGTGGATCGATTTGTCGCGTCACCCCGAAGACGTGCCCTCGCCAGCATGGCACGGAGCGGTCCTCGAGGAGCGACGAGAGGCCGTCCGACAGGGACGCACGAGCTTCGTGGCGTGGGAGGATGCCAAGAAACGGCTGCAGGAACGGCACGGATGAGGATCCGAATCCTTCCCGAGGCCGAGCGCGACCTCGCTATCGGCTGCGATTTCTACGATTCCCAATCCCCTGGGGCAGCGAGATTTTACCTCCGCGGCCTGCTCGACGACATCGACGGGCTTTTGAAGCACGCCGGTGTCCACGAACAGTACTGTGGCTTTTTCCGCGCGATCTCGAAGCGGTTTCCGTTTGCGATTTTCTATGCTTTGAGCGAAGACACGATCGATATCTACGCGGTGTTGGATTGCCGTCAAGATCCCGATGCGATCACGTCCCGCCTCGGCGAACGGAACATCGACCGCGAGACACGGTCCTGACGGGGATACGGCATCGCTGCCAGGCATCACTCTGCCGGCGGCAGATGCCGGGCGAGATCCATGCTGTCGTGCAGCACCCGGACGATCTCGACCGCCGAGTCGCTCCGGAGCCTGAAAATAGCGAAGTGCCGCGGCGTGATGACCCTGCCGGCGGCGGGAGCGACGCGATTCCGGGAATGGGCAAGGTGATACGTCTGCACCCCCGCAGCGATCTCGGGCCGCGTCTCGACACCTACCCGAGCCGGGTCAACGGTGAGATCCTCGATTGCCTGGACGATCAGCGCCGCGTAGCGGCGGCGGGCCGCATCACCAAAGGCCTCGGCAGACCAAGCAAGGATCCCAGCGAGGTCAGCCTCCGCGGCCGGAGCAAGAATCACCTTCCAGGGCCGGCTCATGTTCGCCGCCGCGCCGACCCCGCCGGCTTCGGTTCCCCGAGGGCATCAAGATGCTTGGCGAGGTTCTTGGAAGTGGTGAACTCGATACCACACCCCTGGTCGAGTTGATCGAGCCCTGTCTTCGCCAGCCGTCGCAGGGCGGCGAGCTTGGCCCCATCCTCGGCGGTCTGCTGCTGGAGGAGCCGGAGACCGGCTCGCATCACCTCGCTAGCGTTGCGATACCTCCCAGCTTCGATCTGCTCGTCGATGAAAACATCGAACGAATCCGTCAGATTCACGTTCCGCGTCGGCATGAATCCCTCTTGGAAAAAACTCCGACCGACTTCGCTTGGCGTCGACGAAAAGGACCGCTCCATCGCCTTCAACCCCGGCGACGCCGGGACGCCCGCCAGAAGATGCAGGTTAACCCTGATTAGCAATATTTGCCAATCTGGAACCAACGCCCCAGAATCCCCTGCGGCCGTGAGCGGTACGCAAGGGCCTGCGGGGCGCTGTCAGGAATCGACGCTGTAGACCTGCACGCGTCCCCAGGAGGGCCACTGCCCATCCTTCGGCCCCGGCTGCGATTGGGCGCCCCCGAGGACAAGCCGCTGGCCGTCGGCCGTGAACCGGGCCTGGGTGATCCGCTGCTTCGTGTCGAGCGAGGTGACGAGGGCGCCGTCGGCGGCGGAGAAGAGGGCGAGATTCCAGGTTCCCTGGGCCTGCCGCCCCGCCATCACGAAGTGGGCACCGTCGGGAGCCCAGGCGAGCGCTTCCATGAGCCCAGAGCCATGCTGGCCGTCTCGGATCTGGTCGAGCTTCTCCCCCTTTCGCCAATCCCACCGCTGCCAGGTCATCTTGCCGTTGCCCGCCATCGGATCCCCCATCGGCCCCATGCCGCATACGAGGAGCGCCGCGTCGGCAGGGGCAAAGGCGAGGGCGTAGATGCCGCCGCAATAGTGATGGCTCTTCGTCGTCCCCCAGGAGGTGAAATCGGGGGACGTAAAGCGACTGACAGGCTCAGCGCCGCCCCCCTCGCCGAGCTTCCACACCCGCACCTCGCCGAGCATGTTCGCGGCGGCAAGATGGAGGCCGTCGCGGCTGAAGCCACAGCAGAGCACCGGCGGCTGGTGGTCGAACTCCGCGACGAGATTGCCGCTCGAGGTGTCAAACACTTTGACCCCCGGCTCGGTCGCGGCGGCCGGCTCGTATTTCCAGCCCCCGGCAAGGTACTGGCCGGTGCAACTGGCGACCCGGCTGCCATCGGGAGAGACGGCGAGATCCCAGCTCCAGAATCGATGCGCCGGCACAGATCGCGTCATGGCCCCCGACGCGAGATCATGCCACAGCAGCTGCCCGTCGTAGCCGCCGGAGACAAGCGTCTTTCCATCGGGCAGCAGCGCACAGCCGCTGGCATACGAGCCATGCACCCCCGCGAGCGCCACCTGCTCACCCGACTCCGGATCGACACGGACAACGCGGCCATCGGCACAGGCGGCAAAGGCACGGCCGCCGTCGGGGGCAAGCGCCAGGCCAAAGACGCCAGTGGCGAGCGCGGAATCGTGGAGGAGGGTGAGCTTCATCGGTTCACGCCAGCAATTCGCCGATCGGCGCCTTCCCGTTCTCAACCAGGTGAAACGTCGGCAATCCCGGGAGATCGTAGCCGGCGTGGGGATCGAGCCCGAGGGCCGTGAAGATCGTGGCAAACAGGTTTTGCTCGTCAATCGGCTGCCCGACGACGTCGACACCATCGGCATCGGTCGCGCCCACGACCACCCCGCGCCGCAGCCCGCAGCCGGTCATCATCAGGCTCCAGGCATTCGGGTAATGGTCGCGGCCGCGGGCGGCGTTGAGCCAGGGGGTGCGGCCAAACTCCCCCATCGCGATCACGAGCGTGGAATCGAGGAGGCCGCGCTCCTCGAGATCGCGGACGAGATGATAGAGGACCCGATCGAGCTCCGGCACGAGCATCTGGTGGATCTCGTGCTGGAAGACATGGTTGTCCCAGTTCATACCGTTTGCCACCATCACAAACGGGGCGCCATGCTCGACCAAGTGCCTCGCCATGAGGGCGTGCTGGGCAAAACTCCCCGGCCCGTAGCGCTCCCGGTCACGGGGGGGAAGCCGCTCGACGTCAAACAGATCGGCGCTCGCCGCCAGCCCCCGCATCCGCTCGAAGGCGGCATTCTGGCTGCGGGCGATCGAGCTTCTGCGATCACGCTCGAACCGCGACGTGAGGAACTTCCGCAGCGTCTCGCGCGTCTCGCGGTCGTGTCGGCCGAGGGCATCGGGAGCGGCGTCGAGAAGCTGCGTGTAGTCGCCGCCGAGACGCACCGGGGCGTGCTCCACGCCGAGCCAGCCGGCCCAATTCCCTGCCTTGAAGCTCTCGAACTCATTCCCCCCCGGGACAGGATCAAGGAAGACGAAGTTCGGGATCGGCGAATCGAGCTGGCCGACGGCGTGCGACAAGGCACTGCCAAGCGTCGGCCGGGTGAAGCCCGCCCGATCGGGATTGCCGCGCTGCAAGAGATTGATCGCCTGGAGATGCTCCGACTGCGCCGTCTTCATCGAGCGGACGATGTTGAGCTTGTCGGCGATCGAGGCGCAGTGCGGCATGAGGGCAGAGAAGTGCAGGCCGGGGATACTCGTCGGCGTGCTTCCGAACGGGCCACCGCCGGGCCGGCCGGGCTTCGGATCCCAAGTCTCGAACTGGCTCGGGGCACCGCACAACCAGAGAAGGATGCAGCGCTTCTGGGCGCGTTTTGCCTCCGCGGCAAGAACGGGATTGTGAAACAGGCCGGAAAAACCCCCCACCCCTGCGGCGGAGAGCCCCTCGAGGAACAGCCGACGATGGAGCCGATGCTCGTCACGCGGGCAGTCGCCGGGCTCGAGGTGTGGGGCAGGTTGCGACATCAGGCTCACGGCATGGTGAGAAACTCGGCGCTCGTCAACAGCGCCCAGACGAGATCACGAGCCGCCTCGGCCGGCTGCTCCGCCCGCGCCGCGACAAACGGCTCGGCTTGCGCCATTTCGTCAGGCGCAGGCGCACGACCGAGCACGGCGTAAAAAGCGGCCTCGACGCGATCGGAGGGCGCCGGCAGCGCGGCGATCCGGGCGATCGTGCTCTCCGGGACCGGCTCGAGGAGCTCCTTCAGGGCCGGTGCCGCCGAGAGAAACTGGGCCTGCTGAAACGTCGCCTGATACTCCCGCGGCATGACGTCGGGAATCGCGGCCACTGCCGCGCGACGGAGGCTGTCGTTCTCCGTCGGCCGGCCAGCGGCAATGCACCACGACCGGGCGATCTGTTCGGCGGTCAGCGACCGCTCTGCAGCGCACGCAAAGGCTGCCGGATCGGAGGTGCGAGCGCTGTCTGAAGCGCTCCCCAGGGCGTAGACCCGACTCAAGACGATGCCGCGGACCTCACGGCGGATGTCGTGGTGGTGGGCGGCGAAGTCGGCGGAGAGCCAGTCGAGGAGCTCCGGGTGGCTCGGCTGATTGCGGGTGGTCATCTCATCGACCGGCGCCACGATCCCGCGCCCGAGCAAAACCGCCCACAGCCGGTTGACCAGCGCCCGGGCAAGGAGCGGATTGCCAGTCGTGGCCGCTGCGGCAAAGGCTTCGCGCCGAGAAAACTTCGGGACGCGGGGACTGGCTGCCGGATCGAGATAGCGCTCGTCAGTGTCCGCTTCCGGGCTGCCATCCTCGGGCCGATTCTCGGCCACGGTGGGACCGTTGAGGAGGGTTACCACGGCCGGCTGCGACTCTTTTTTGAGGTTCGTGAAGTTGACGAAGCCCCCCACGGCCGATTCCGCCACGTCGGTTGCCCCCTCGACGTTCTTCCCCCGGTTGAAGGCCGCCACCAGCCCCCAGTAATGGGCCTGCTTGATCTCACGGGCGAGCGGATGGTCGTGGCACTGGGCGCAGTCGATGCGGGCGCCGTAGACGAGCGGGGCGACAGCCTCGGCGATCGCCTGATGGTCGTTGCGCCGCTCGTAGAGAAACCACGGCGCCCCCTTGTCGTCTGCGCCCGCCGATCGGGCGACGAGGATCTCGCGGACGATGCTGTCCCAGGGGCGGTTGGTGCGGAAGGCATGCTCGAGATACGACCACCAGCCGCTGCTCCGGCGGCGCTCCTCGCGCGATTCCCTTTTTCCCCGCCCCATCAGGAACACATCCCACAGCTCGCGCATCCGCACGGCATGCTCGTCGGAATCGAGGAGCCGATCGACCAGCGCCGCGCGCCGCGTTTCGGCTGGACCCGGGGCCTGGAGAAAGTCGCGCTGCTCGGCCGCGGTCGGGATCCGTCCGGCCAGATCGAGCCACACGCGTCGGCACCAAGTGGCATCGTCGACAGGAGGAGCCGGCTCCACGCCCTGCCGCGCCCACGCCTCCGCCATCAGCACGTCGATCGCCTCGGTCACCGTCGCGAAGGGTCTCGCTTCCGCCGTTTGCCCGGAGGGGCTCCCGGCGGGCTCTCCTCGGGCGCTCTCCAGGGCGGTGATCCAGGCCCGGATGATGCCCTGCTCGTCGTCGGAGAGCTGTTTGTCGGGGGGCATGTGCGGCTCGGCCCTCGCCGCGAGATTCACGAACAGCGGGCTCAAGTCAGGCTGCCCCGCTAGCACGACCGCACCGCCATCCCCCCCGGCAAGCACGGCGGCCGGGGTGTCGAGCTCCAGGCCGCCATGCTTCTCGATCGGCCCGTGGCACTTCACGCAGTGCCGATCGAGGAGAGGCTGCACCCGCGTCGACCAGAGCGCCGCCGGATCGGCCGCCGCGGCCCGGCCGGAGACCAGCAGCAAGATCAGCAGCGGTGGGAGATGTCGGAGGTCCATCGAGAGCCACGCCTGGGAACGGCAACGGTCCACGGGACAAAAGGCGAAAGGGACAACCCTCAAACGTATTCGAGGCAATGAGACGGGACAAGTCTGACCGGGCCGCCCCCGCTCCAGCGACCGAGTCCGCCTGCCCCACGTCGAACAGGGACGTTCAGGCGTCAGCCCGTGTCGTGGGCCGCTGGCTCCCCTTGGCGACGCCCTGCTTCCCGCTGGCACCCTTGGCCGCCGCCGTCTTGACGACCGATTTTTTCTTCACAACCGCTTTTTTCTTCAAGGGCGGCGTCCTCTCAGCCGTTCCCTTTCCTCGGGCCTTGGCGGGCACCTTTTTCTCCGGCTTCGTCGCCTTCTTGCCCTCCTGCGTGATCTCACCGATCCGTGTGACGACGAGGAGCTTGACGAGCTTTGCCGGCAGGACGGCGTCGAAGGGGAAACGGATCGTTCCCTTGCTCGTGTCGTAGCCTGTCAGCGCTTCCTTGCAGGTCTCCACCGTCGACCCGCTCAAGGGATGGAAGGCCCCGTGCTTGGCCGCCGCGCGCCAGCCGACGAGCGGCGTCCCGTCGAGCTTCACCGCCGGCATCCCGTACGACAAACACTCCTCCCCCTTACGCACCGCGGCGTGAACGGCCGCCCGGATCTGCTCGAGCGCCTGCCGCTCGGTGGCGGGAAGACGGGCGTGGTAGGCATCGACAAGCGCGGAGCGGGTCGCCATGGCAACGTGTTCCTGGGACAGAGAGGGAGGAGCCGAAAAGATCCATTCTGGCGACCGGCCACGCCGATTGGCTATCCTGCCCCCGGTGGTCCACTGCAGGTTTTTATCCCCCTCCGCGAGCCGAGCATGTCCGCGTCCCGCGCCCCCGCCGCTTCCCTCGGGGCTTGCCCCCCCTGCGACGTGATTCTCTGCGGCACGTGCGTCGCCGACATCCTCGTCCGGCCCGTTCCGCTCACGGTTGCCCCCGGCGCCGGCAAGCTCTTTCATGTCGATCCGATCCGGGTCACGACCGGGGGGATCGTCTGCAACACCGGCACGGCGATGGCCCGGCTGGGGATGAAGGTCGCCGCGTCGAGCTTGGTTGGCAACGATGTGTGGGGGGAGGTGATCCGCGCGACCCTTACGGGGGAGGGGATCGCGACGGCGGCGCTCGAAGCGAGCGACACCGTCGCCACGAGCACGACCGCCGTCCTCATCGATCCCAGCGGTGAGCGGAGCTTTGCCCACCATGGCGGGGCCCCGGCGACCATCGATCTGACCTTCATCCGCCGCCAGCTCCCCCACTTCGCCGCAGCCAAGCTGGCGCTTGTCGGCTACCTCGGGCTCCTCCCCGGCCTCGAGCCCGATCTCACCGAAGCCCTCGCCGAGATCCGCGCCACCGGCTGCATGGTTGCCCTGGAGACGGCCGGGAGCGGCGGAACGCTCGCCCAGGTGGCGCCGGCGCTCCCCCTGGTCGATGTCTATGTTCCCAGCCTCGATGAGGCCCGCCACCAGACCGGCCTCGACGACCCCCGGGCGATCGTCGACTGCTACCGCTCCCACGGCGCGCCCGGCCTCATCGGTGTGAAGCTCGGCACGCTCGGCACGCTCCTTTCCCCGAGCAGGGGAGAGTGGCTCGAGATCCCCTGCGTCGCGGCCCCGGGCCCGGTCGTCGACACGACCGGCGCCGGCGATTCACTCCTCGCCGGCCTCATCACCGGCCTGCTGCGGGGGATGCCGCCACGCGACGCGGGCCTGCTCGGCGCCGCCACCGCGGCCTGCTGCGTCACCGGCCTCGGTGCCACGGAGGGACTACGCGGCTTCGAGGAAACCGCCCGGCTCGCCGGCTTGCCGCGGTGAGAGGCCGGCTGCTCAAGTCTGGGAGCCAGCGCGACTCAAGAAAAACGAGAACGAATCGGCGAGCGCCAGCCAACTGGCCTCGATGACGTTCTCGCTCACTCCCACAGTCCCCCACACAGACTCACCGTCGGTCGATTCGATCGAGACGCGGACCTTTGCCGCCGTCCCTTCCTGGGCATTGATGACGCGCACCTTGTAATCGAGCAGCGCCATCCGCTCGACCGCCGGATGGACCGTTCCGAGAGCCTTGCGGAGGGCGGCGTCGAGGGCGTTGACGGGCCCGTCCCCCTCGGCCACCTCGTGGCGGATCGAACCGGCGACGACGAGCTTGACCGTCGCCTCGGTGCGGATCTCATCGGTGGTCACCGCCCCATCCCCGGTCGCCGCAGCGGCCCCGGCCCGCCCGCGACTCTCGACGGCGACGTTGTAGGAGAGCTTCTCGAAGGGGGGGCGGAACGTGCCGGCGCAGCGATCGACGAGGAGATCAAACGACGCCCCGGCCGCCTCGAACTGCCACCCCTCGTTCTCGAGCCGGCAGACCTCGGCCAGCACCCGATCGAGCAGCACGCGGTCATTGCGGACGTCGGGGCGCGTCACCATCGCCTGGATGTTCGAGCGGCCCGACAACTCGCTGACGAGGATCCGCCGCTCGTTCCCCACCGCTTCAGGATGGATGTGCTCGTACGACTCCGTCGCCTTGGCAACGGCGTGAACATGCATCCCCCCCTTGTGCGCGAAGGCACTCGTCCCCACGAACGGCTGCCCGGCCCGGTAGACCATGTTGGCCGTCTCGTAGACGAAGCGCGAGAGCTCCGTGAGATGGCGCGTGCCGGTAAGCCTGAGGACGCTATGCCCCCGAAGCTTGAGGGAGAGGTTGGCGACGACGGAGATCAGATCGGCGTTGCCGCAACGTTCGCCGATGCCATTGATCGTCCCTTGAACCTGGCCGGCGCCCGCCTCGACCGCCGCGAGTGAATTGGCGACGGCGACGTCGCAGTCGTTGTGGCAGTGGATGCCGATGGCGACGTCGAGATCGGCCTCCCGCAGAACGGCGCTGGCCTCGGTGACAAGCTTCGCCACCTCGTGGGGGAGCGTGCCGCCGTTGGTGTCACAGAGAACGATCCGGGTGGCCCCGGCGCGAGCGGCGGCGAGGATCGTCTCGGCGGCATAGCCGGCATCGAGCTTCCAGCCGTCGAAGAAATGCTCGGCGTCGTAAAAAACCTCACGGCCGGCCCCGGTGAGGAAGGCGACGGTGTCGGCGATCATGGCGAGGTTTTCCCCGCGCGTCACGCCGAGCACCTCGGTGACGTGGAAGGCGGAGGTTTTCCCGACGATCGTCACCACGGAGGTGCCCGCCTCGACCAGCGCCTTCATGCCGGGATCGTCGGCGGCCGCCATCCCGCGGCGGCGCGTCATGCCGAAGGCCACGACCCGCGAGTGGGCAAGCGAAAGCTCACGGACGCGGGCGAAATACTGGGCGTCCTTCGGATTGGAGAGCGGGTAGCCCCCCTCGATGAAGTCGATCCCTGCAGCATCGAGCCGCCGCGTGATCGCGAGTTTGTCTTCAAGCGAGAAATTGACCCCTTCCCCTTGGCTGCCGTCGCGGAGCGTGGTGTCGTAGATCTCGATCGTGCGCATGGCGAAACTGCCTCGGATGGGGTGCGGAAGGAGGACCTGCGACAGACGGCCAATGAGGGAAAGGGAACTCCTTCCCGGATGGAAACCGGGGAAGGCCATCACCTCCACCGGAGAAAAGGCCGCACCAGCCGATGGCCCGGCGGCGCGTCGCGCTCGGTCGCCCACGCGGGCCTTTCGCCTAGAATAGCGCCCTTCCGGCAGGGCCACAAGGCACGCCTCACGGCGCTCAAGCACCCTGTTCTGCCTCCATCCACTGTCCTGCCCCCATCCACATCCGTTGTCCGACCATGGATCTCGTAAAACTGACGATGCTGTTTGTGCCGCTAGCGATCTTCCTGGCGATGATGCTTGCTGCCATCGGCGGCCACCGACTGGCCCAGCGGCACGTCTCCAAGATTCCAGACGAAGGGGTGGTCGGGGCGGGTGCGATCGATGCAGCCGCGCTCGGGCTGCTCGGGCTCCTGCTCGCCTTCTGGTTCAACATGGCCGCCACCCACCTCGACCTGCGGCGGAGCCTGATCGTGGAGGAGGCCAACGCCATCGGCACGGCCTGGCTGCGGCTCGACCTGCTGCCTGCCGAGGCCCGACCGGCAAGTAGGGAACTGTTTCGAGCGTATGTCGACGGCCGGCTTGCCCTGACAACACATGAGCCTGCCGGCGGCCCGGATGCTACCCTCGACATGAAGCTCGATGACATCCGCGCGGCCATTTGGACGGCCTCAGTCGCTGCCGCACCGCGATGCGACAGCGCCCAGGCAGCCATGCTTCAACTCGACTCGCTCAATGAGATGTTCGATGCCGGAACGCGACACGACGCCTCGTTCAACGCCCACACACCGACCGCGATCGTCGTCCTCCTGGCCGTCGTGGCGATCGTGGCAACGGTCCTCGTCGGATACGACCTCGGACGATCCAAAGGATTCGAGTGGTTCCACGCGACGCTCTTTGCGGGCGTCATCGCCTCGACGATCTGGGTGATCTATGATCTCGAGATGCCGCGTTACGGCTTGATCCGGGTCGACGACTACGACCGGACGATCCGCGAGGTGCGCGAGGGCTTCGACCGCATGCCGGAGCCGATGCACGCGACTTGAACGCGGGGACGGGTGCAGCTCATCCGCCGTCCTCGTCCTCGTCTTCTTGCTCGTCGCCGTCCTCGTCGCCGTCCTCGTCTGCGTACTCCTCGGCGTCGCCATCGACCTCCGGCCCGGTGTCGTCGGAGTCGACGATGAACGATTCCGACTCGTCCTCTTCCGCGAAGGCGTCGTCTGCCTCCCCTTCCTCGTCGGACTCCTCGGCGTCGTCCCACGCGCCCGACACGGCCTCGTCCTCGTCGGTCTCATCCTCCTCGACAACCTGCCGGCCGAGGCTGGCCCGGCCGCCGGGGATCGAGACGTCTTCGACTCGGTCGTTTTCCTCATCGTCATCCGCATCGTGCGGCGACACGCCCAGCGGCCGGACGGCAACCGACGGGAGCGCGGGGAGGGAGGGCGTGCCGTGGGCAGCCGTCGCGCCGGGCACAGGCTTCATCGACGCTGCGTGGGCCGTCATGTCGACCCCTCGGGCCGTCTTTCTCTTCGCCGGCTTCTCGGCGGCCCGGGAAGGCTTCCCGGCAGGCTCCCCCTTTCCGTCGTCGTGCGGCTGGATCTTGACACGACGAGGTGATGGCGAGACCGGGGCGTTCCGCGCGGCCTTCTTCGCTTCCCACTGCTCCATCGTGAGGAGGATTTCGCGGGCCTGCGAGCCGGCATAGATCCCCACGACGCCGTCCTCGGCCATGAAATCGATGAGGCGGGCCCCGCGGCCGTAGCCGACGCCGAGGGCGCGCTGGAGAAGCGACACGCTCCCGCGCCCCTCGCGGATCACCACCTCGACGGCGGCGTCGTACATGTCGTCCTTGTCCTTCGGCGATGCCCCGCTGGCGGTGTCGCCCGACGGTGCCGGCTGGAGGTTGACCAGCTCCGCCGCGTACTGCGGCTCGCTCGTCCCCACCGCCGCCATCACTCGGGTGATTTCCTCGTCGGAGAGGTAGGTCCCCTGGCCCCGGAGGATCTGGCTGGTGCCCGGGGAGAGGAAGAGCATGTCGCCGTTGCCGAGGAGCCGATCGGCACCGCACTCGTCAAGGACGACGCGGCTGTCGGTCCGGCTCGCCACCTGGAATGCGATCCGCGCCGGCAGGTTGCTTTTGATCAGGCCGGTGATGACGTCGACGGTCGGCTTCTGGGTGGCGAGGACGAGATGGATGCCGACGGCCCGGCTCTTCTGCGCCAGCCGGATGATGTGCTGCTCGATCTCCTTGCCGGCGGTCATCATCATGTCGGCGATCTCGTCGGCGATCATGACGATGAACGGCATCGTCGTGGGGATCGCCGCCGCCTCCTCGTCGGTCTCCGGGCCGATCCGCTTGATGAGCTCGTCGCGGCCCAGCGCGTTGTAGCCGGTGAGGTGGCGGACGCCCACCTTCGCCAGGAGGGCGTAGCGCTCCTCCATCTTCTCCACCGCCCAGGCAAGGATCGCCTCCGCCTTCTTCATGTCGGTGACGACCGGGTGCATGAGATGGGGGAGCGACTTGTACGGCGTCAGCTCGACCATCTTCGGGTCGATCATCAGCATTCGCACCTCGTCAGGGCGGCGGGTCATGATGATCGAGAGGATGAGCGAGTTGAGACACACGCTCTTCCCCGTGCCGGTCCGACCGGCGATGAGGAGATGGGGCAACGAGGCCATGTCGACGACCATCGGATTGCCCGCCACGTCCTTGCCGAGGAACAGCGGGATCTTCAGCGTCTTCGCCTTGGCTTGTGCTTCCTCCATCACCTCCCGGAGGCGGACCATCTGCCGGGTCGTGTTGGGAACCTCGATGCCGACCGAGTTCTTGCCGGGGATCGGGGCGACGATCCGGACGCTCGGCACGCGCAAGGCGATCGCCAGATCGTCGGCGAGGTTGACGATCTTCGCCAGGCGCAGGCCCGCCTCGAGCTCGATCTCGTACTGCGAAATGACCGGGCCGGTCTCGATCTCGACGACGCGGACCTTGAATCCGAACTCGGCGAAGGTCTTTTCGAGCATCCGCGCCCGTTCCCTCACCTCGTGCTCCTGCTCGTCCTCCTGCAGATGCTCCGTGGGGAGGAGAAGCTCGAGCGAGGGGAGCTCGTAGTCGGCCCCGACCGAACCATCGTCGACATTCACCTCCATCGGCCGCCGCCGGCTGGCCAGCGACTTGATCGGCACCTGCGCGGCCACCGGTGCATCGACCGACGACGCCTCCGATGCCTCGTCGTCATCGGCCTCGTCGAGGCCATCCTCGACGTCGTCGGGCTCGAATGTCGAATCCTCGGCGGCGGGCCGAGCCGGGGGCTTTCGAACCTTGATCGTCGGGCCCAGCGAATCGGCATCGTCGCCGGCGTCGCTCGCCGAATCCGACTCATCGTCCTCTGCGGAAGCGCCGCCGACCGGCTTCGCCGTACCGCGGCGTGCCTGCCACCACGTCGGCTCGGCCGGAGCAGCGACCGACGCGACGGTAGCCCCTTCCGGCGCCCCGACCGCCGTCTTGCGGCGACGAAGAAGCGCGGCACACGCCCCGACGATCACGCCCCCGACGCTGGCCACGAAGGCCGCGAGGCGCAGCAGTGCGGTGTCGCAGACGAGAAACAGCCCGGCGGCCGTGATCCCGCTGACGACGATCGCCGCCCCCGTGTGGGCGAGCAGGCCCTCGGCGAACAGTCGACCAGTGGCGCCGATGGCGCCCCCCGGCCCCCACACGGGACGGGGGAGAGAGTCGGGGAGGAACATCGCCAGAAGCGTGGCGGAGCCGACCGTGGCGATGACGGCGCCGACGGTGCGGAGAGGCAGATCGGGAAGGACGCGGCGACGCAGCAAGCTGACATCGAGCGCCGCAACAAGGGCCAGGCCGATCCACGAGGCGATCCCGAGCCAGCGGTAAGCCTGGCCGGCGAGGAACGAACCGACCGCGCCACAGGCGTTCAGCGCCCGGGCATTCGGCGGGAAGGCGTGCGGATCGGGGGGATCGGCGGCGTCGAAGGTCGCCAGGGATGCCAGCACGAACGTCGACGTCGCCAGGAGCACCAGGGCCGTGATGTCACGGACGCGGTCGCGCGGCGCGACTGGGGGCGTCTCGACGGGGGACCGTGCCGCGGGGGCGGAACGGCCGGGCGAGCGCCCCGCCTGCGGTGGGGCGAGGGCCTCGACGTCTCGGTACGGAGCATCAGCGGTAGCCATGGGGAGTCCTTTCCATCGGAACTCTACAGGCCGCTTTTGGGCACGCCGTTGGCAAGCCGCGGACTCCGCTCCGGATCGCTCCGCGGAGGGTGCGGAAGACTCCGATCGGGCCGGTCATGACGGCTGCGCCGGTGGGAGCCCTGCAGGGGAGGATGCAACGATGCCCGACCGGAGCCTGCTGAGCGCCGCCGAACTGCTCTCCCTCGCCATCACGGCACTCCTCGGTGGCCCCCCATGGACGCCGCTGGGAACGATCGCCGTCCCGTTGCTGGCGCGCTGGCCGATCTCCGACCGGGAGCATGACACCCTGATCGCCGTCGCCGCGTCGCTTTTGGCCTCCGCCGGCCCGGCGCTGTGAGGCACCGTCGTCCGCGGGATCAGCCGCGGGGCTTCTTGCCGCCGGCGGTCTGCCGGGCCACCGGCTTCGCCACCACGGCCTTGCGTGCAACGGCCTTCTTCTTGACCGGCTTCCTCGTCCCGGGCGAGGCGGTGACATGTTCGGCAAGCGCCGCTTTGACACTGGCCCGCTCGGTGCGGGCGGCGGCCGTGCGGATCTTTTTCGAAGGGCGCGTCGAGGCTTCCCGCTTTGAGGCGACCGCCTTCGGCACCGACGACCCGATCTCGGCGAGCCGCGCTTCGAGGCGGGCGAGCATGCCGGCGAAGATCTCGCTCTTCTCCTCGCTGCGATCGTTCCCGCCGACGCCACGGGCCCCCGCGGCCGCCTGCCCGGTGCGCCGCTGGGCGCGGAACGTGTCGCGCCACTTGTCGCGGAACGAACGCGCCAACTCGATCGCCTTGCCCAACTGTGCCGCGCTCGCCGTCGCCAGCGACTTGCCGAGACTCGACTCGAGCAGCCGGCGTTCCGCGACCGTGAGCAGTTCGGGAGCGCTTGTCTTGGCACGCTTGGCCATGGGTGGTTCTTTCTGGAGGGAGGGTCTGATGGGTCGCGGTGCGATCGAGCCAGCCGTCGACAAGGCTCTTCCGCTGACCTTGGTAAACGTCGCCGGCTCTGACTGTAGCGTGCGGACCGTCGAATGGCCAAGTGTGCGGCGCCTGAAGCGGCCGACGGCGCGAGTCCCAATGGGACAATTGTCCCCCTTACGGCACACTATGGATTTGCGACGGGCACCGGTCCGTCGGAAGGAAGGCGATTCCCCAGGAACAACTCTCCCATGAGCCGCATCCTTCGCCAGGGCATCTCCCCGCGCTTTGCCGACGTCGTCATCCATGGCGGCACCGCCTTCTGGGTGGAGGTCGCCAAGGACACGACCCTCGACACCGACGGCCAGATTTCCCAGGTGCTCGCGCAGATCGACACCACACTCCCGGCGATCGGTAGCGACCGAACGAAAATCCTCCAGGTGATCATCCACCTTGCCGATCTGTCCGATGGAGGCACGCTCGACCGGCTGTGGGATGCCTGGGTGCCGAAAGGACATCCCCCCGTGCGAGCCCGGGTCCAATCGGGCCTCGGTGGGAATTGCCGGGTGGAGATGGTGGTGACGGCGGCTGTCGATGCGGAGAGCGGCTCTTGAGCGGTGCCTGGATCGGCGTCATCACCGGCTTGCTCGCGGCCTTTTTCAGCGCGCTTTCGTATCTTGTCTCCCGCCACCATGTCCTCTCCCATCCGGAACTCGAGGGGGAGGGCGGGGGGCCGCGACTCATCGTCCAGTCCCACGTCCTCATGGGGCTCGCGTGCATCCCCGCCTGCCTGCTTCTCTGGCCGCGGGGGGGCGGGCCGGCGGCGGCCTCGTACCTGCCGCCGGCGTGCCTCTGTGCGATGGCCTACCTGATCGGACAGAGCTGTTTCTTCACGGCGCTACGGGAGGTGCCGGCATCACGGCTCGCGCCGCTGTTGGGGCTGAAGATCGCGATGCTCGCGGGAATCGTCGCGCTTGTCCTCGGGCCCCCGCTCGGCGGTCGACAGTGGGCCGCGGTCGCCCTCTCGGTCGTGGCAGCCCTGGCGCTGCAGCGTGGCGACGATCGTCTTCCGGCACGGGCCCTCGGCCTGATCCTCGTCGCCTGCCTCTGTTTCGCGATCGCCGACCTGGCGATCGTCTCGCTCATCGGCCGGCTCGCCGGCGGCGGCGCCGAGCCGATGGGCAGGTTTCATGCCGGCATCCTCGCGATGGCCATCACCTACGCCGCCTGCGGCGCGATCCTCCTCCCGGCGGCTCCTCGGATGTGGCCGCGCTCGGGAGGCGGATGGCTGCCGGCCGTGCAGTATTCGCTCGTCTGGCTGCTGGCGATGATCGCCCTCTACGCCTGCCTCGGTCAGGTCGGCGCGGTCTTCGGCAACATCCTCCAGAGCACGCGCGGCGTGATGTCGGTCGTGATCGGGGCGGCCCTGGCCCAGGCCGGATGGCCCGATCTCGAGGAGCAGGTCGACCGGGCCACCTTGCTCAAGCGGATCGCCGCCGCCATGCTGATGACGGCGGCGATCGCGCTTTATTTCAGCGACGTGTCGTGAGGCGGGGGATGAGGTCCCAACGGCCGGCGATCACTTCCCCGCCTTCGCCTCGAGCTCCTCGAGATAGGCCTTCATCGGCTCTTCCATCGGCCCACCGAGCGCCACGGCCTTCCGCTGGGCAGCGATCGCCTTCTTGATCTCTCCCTGCATCGCATAGAGATGGGCGAGTGTATCGAGGACCGGGCCATTCTCAGGCTCGAGCGTGGCGGCCTTCTCGGCGGCCTCGGTCGCGGCGGCCGTCAGGGCGTCATCAATCGGCGCCCCACGCTCGGCGAGGGTCACGATCATCCAGGCCAGAGCGTTGAGCCCCTCGGCGGAATCGGCCTGGGCTGCGGCGAGCTTCGAGAACGCCGCGGCGGCCTTTTCTCCGCCCCCCTGGATCGCCATCTGAAGACGGACTTGGTCGAGCTGGCCGCGGACCTGCTCGAGCTTCTGCTTGACACGCGGGTTCTTCGCCCCCGCGATCATCCCGTCAACCAGCTCGGCCGCTTCGTCCCCCTTGTCGGCCTGGAGCAGGGCACGGATCTCGGCGAAGGCCTGGTTGACCTTCTCCATCTCCGCCATCTCCTCGGCGTGAACGGCGCGATCCCAGCTGCCGTCGACAACGTCGGCGAGCGGGCCCTCCATCTCCATCGGATGGCCGATCCACTCGATCTCGCCGGTTTTGCCGACGATGAACGCCGTCGGAATGCCGTTCTGTCCGGCCGCCTGCATGTAGTCGGCATAGACCGACTTGTCGGGGTCTGTCGTCAGGCAATAGCCCTTCGTCACGTCGGCAAACGTCTCCCCTTCGCCGTTTTCACGCGCGAGAAACTCGTTGACGGTATCGAGATCTTCGTCGCTGACGCTGATCACCTGAACGTCCTTGTCGGCGTAGTCGGCCTGGATCTGGGCGATGTGGGGCATGCTCATGATGCAGGGGCCGCACCAGGTCGCCCAGAACTCGACCACGTAGACCTTCCCCTTCTTGAACTCGGTGACCGGCTTGTACTTCCCCCCGCCGTCCTGCACCCAGTGCTCGACATCGATCGCCGGCGCTGGGGAGCCGATCGTGAGCTCGGCGGCCGGCAGAGCCGCGGCGCCTCCGATGAGAAGCGAGAGCGCGGCAAGGCATCGGCGGGAAAGGGGGGGCATCGGAGGTCTCCTGTCGAGGGGGATCGTGACGACGTGCGGGGTCGGAATGGGCGGCTGTGGTGGTCGAATCTACCGAGCCAAAAGTCTACCGCTTCGGCGGCGGCTGGTCAGCCATCCTCGGGCGTCACCCCGAGGACGATGTCCCACCGGGCCGCGAGCTCACCGATCCGCGAGCCCTCAATGGGGAGAAAATCGGCGACGACGGCGGCCGCATCGACCGGCGACAGCGACCGGAAGATCCCGTCCCGTCCATTTCCAGGATCCCCCTTTACGTAGCACTGTGTCGTGAGGAGGTGGCGGTCCCCACGGCTCACCTTGACGTGGATGTGGGGGGCGCGGCCGGGGTAGGCGACCGGCCGGATCGTCCGGAAGCCGTACTCCCCGGCCAGCCCGGTGAGAAATCGGCCATAGCCCTGGAAATGCCCGTCACGCTGCTCGGCATTGCCGCTCCGGGAGTGGAGATAGGCCCCGTGGGCATCGCACTGCCAGATCTCGACAAGCGCTCCCCGCAGCGGATTCCCCGCCGCGTCGAGCACAGCACCCGAGAACCAGGTCACCTCGCCGTCGGCGGGGGTCGTGGCATCGGTGATCCGGAGGAGATCGTTGTCGGTGTCGAGGGGGAGCCGGTCGGGGAAGAAAGGCCCTTCGGTCTGCTCGGGTGTTCTCGTCAATTCGTCGGCGTAGGCGCCGGGCCGGGCAGCAAACAGCGCCGACAGCGCTGCCAAACGCAGCACGCGTCTGCGTCCCTCGCCTGCGCGCTCGAACGACTTGCGATTGAACAGATGCATCGTGGGCTCTCCGGAACGGTGGGCTCGATCAGGCGAGGATTTCTTGGACGACACGGCCGTGGACGTCGGTGAGACGGTAGCGGCGCCCCTGGAAGCGGTACGTCAGTCGCTCATGGTCGATCCCGCACAGGTGCATGAGTGTGGCGTGGAAGTCGTGGACATGGACGCCGTCGCGGACGATGTTGTACCCGAACTCGCACGTCTCGCCGTGGCTGATGCCCCCCTTCACGCCCCCACCGGCCATCCACATCGTGAAGCAGCGCGGATGATGGTCGCGTCCGAAATCCCCACCGGCCGTGTAGTTGCCCTGGCAGTAGTTCGTCCGCCCGAACTCCCCCCCCCAGACGACGAGCGTGTCGTCGAGCATGCCCCGGTCGGCAAGATCCTGGACGAGCGCCGCCGCCGGCTGGTCGGTCTGCCCAGCCTCACCGCGGATCCCCCCCGGCAGGCCGCCGTGATGATCCCAGTCTTGATGATAGAGCTGGATGAAGCGCACCCCCCGCTCCGCCAGCCGCCGGGCAAGAAGGCAATTGGCCGCGAACGTGCCGGGGTCGTTGGCCCCCGGGCCGTACTTCTCGATCACGTGCGCCGGCTCGTCGGCGAGATTCGTGACGTCGGGGACGCTCGCCTGCATCCGGAAGGCGAGCTCGTAGTTGGCGATCCGAGCAGCGATCTCGGCGTCGGGATTGGTGGCGAACTGATGATCGTGGAGCTGTTTCAATCCATCGAGGGCAGCGCGGCGGTTCTCGCGCGACACGCCGGCGGGTAGCCCGAGGTAGAGGACCGGATCGCCGCCGGAGCGGAAGCGCACCGCCTGATGGCGGGTGGGGAGGAAGCCTGAGCCCCACAGATGGCTCATGAGCGGCTGGCCCCCTTTGTTTTTCGTGATCAGGACGACGAACGAGGGGAGATTGTCGCTGGAATCACCGAGGCCGTAATCGAGCCAGGCGCCGATGCTCGGCCGGCCGGGGATCTGGGCACCGCTCTGCATGAAGGTCACACCGGGGCCGTGGTTGATGCTCTCGGTGTACATGCTCTTGATGAAGCAGAGCTTGTCGGCCACCTTCGCCGTGTGGGGGAGCACCTCCGACAGCCACGCCCCCGATTGGCCATGCTGGGCAAACTTCATCGGCGAGCCGACCAGCGGAATCGAGCTCTGATTCCCCGACATCCCGGTGAGCCGCTGGCCACCGCGGACGCTCTCCGGGAGTTGCTCGCCGGTCCGCTCGACGAGCGTTGGCTTCCAGTCGTAGAGATCGAGCTGCGACGGCCCGCCGGACTGGAAGAGATAGATCACCCGCTTCGCCTTCGGCGCCAGATGGAAGGCATCAAGCGCGCCGTGCGGCGTCGCGGGGACCGCGGCCACGGCCCGTCGGGCGAGAAGGTCAGCCAGCGCGATCCCGCCGAGCCCCATCCCGGTCGTGGCCAGGAGCCGGCGCCGGCTCATCGCCGGAGCGGCGGGGAGGGATTCGGGGGGCGTATCCGCGGCATCAATCATGGCATGATCCCTCATCGTTTCACCACCGTACCATCGTAGTTGAGGAGGGCGTTGAACACCCCGGCAAGCGCCGCCACGTCGACGGGGGACAGCGCCGGATCAGCCAGCACACTGCCGACGGTGAGGAGCTTCTGGGCATCGTCGGGATGGGCCATGTACCAGGCGAGTTGCTCGGCGTGCATCCCCCGCAGAATCAACGTCTCGGCCTCGTCGGGCCGGCGGCTCGTGAGTCGCTCAAACCCTGCGGCCAGGAGCGGCCCGACATCGCCGGCCCCCGGCGGGAATCCTGTCAGGAGCTTCTCCGCGAGAACGCGCGACGCCTCGACAAACTGCGGGCCATTCAGGAGCACGAGGGCATGGAGGGGGGTGTTGGTGGTGTCGCGCCGGGCGACGCAGACGGCGCGCTTCGGCACATCAAAGCTCTCCAGGACCGGCCCGGGGCCGGTCCGCCGCCAGAGGGTGTAGAGGCTGCGGCGGTGGAGGTCGGCGCCACTGCCGGGCGCCGCCGGCTTGAAAGACTCGGCGAGGTCGTAGGTGCTGACCGGAGGGCCACCGACCTGCTCGACGAGCAGGCCGCACGAGGCGAGGATCCCGTCGCGGATCATCTCGGCCGCGAGGCGGTGCCGCGGCCCCCGCGCCAGCCACACGTTCGCGGGGTCGTCGGCCGCCAGTTGGGCATCGGCCGTGCTCCGCTGCCGGTAGGTCTCCGACAACATGATCGTCTTCAGAAGCGCCTTCATGTCCCATGCCAGGCCCCCTTCACCGCGCGGCCGGGAAAACTGCCACGCCAGAGCGTCGAGGAGCTCGGGGTATTCCGGACGGACCGACTGACTGCCGAGATCCTCGGCGCTCTTCACGATCCCGATCCCGAACAGCGACTGCCAGAGGCGGTTGACCGTCACCCGCGCCAGGAGCGGATTGGCCGGATCGGTGAGCCAGCGCGCCAGTCCCAGCCGGTTGCGGGGCTCTGCAGCGGGGAAGGGGGGAAAGGCCGCCGGCGTGTCGGGCCCGACCGCGTCACCGCGCTGGTCGTAGTCGCCCCGCACGAGCACGTAGGCCGTCTTTGGCGTCGCCATCTCCCGCATCACCATCACTTCCTGCGGCTGCTCGCCGAGGTCATCGCGCGCCCGCCGCGCCTCTTCGAGGGCTTTCCGGGTGCCCGACACATCTGCGTCGAGGGCACTGGCCAGAAAGCCGCCGAGGAGGTCGGCGGCACCATCGGCGCGATTCTCCTTGAGCATGGCAATCGAGCCGGGCTCGAACAGCTCGCGGGCTTCGAGGGGCGAAAGGGCCCGGTCGAAGACCTGAAAGTCATCGACGAGGCCTCCTTTGAATCCCTGGTCGCGCATCCGCTCGCCGATGCGGATGTGATCGCCACCGCCACCGGTGATCTCGCGTGTGAGACTGTCGCGGACGATCTCCACTGCCGCCGGCCGGCCGTCGACGAAGAGCTTCAAGCCGGCCGCAGCGCCCGATCCGTCGCTTGTGACCACGAGGTGGGTCCAACGCCCCACCGGCACAGGCTCCACCGAGCGCACGCTCGCCGCGTCCCCTGGCCAGAAGTGGATCAGCGACCACTGGAAGTGCCCCTCCTCGACGAGCAGCTCGTACCCCCGGCTGCCGGCATCGGTCCAGGCCTGCGAGCGGTGGAAGACGACTGCCCGGTCGTAGCGCACCGGAGCCTCCAGCCACAGCGCAATAGAAAACGGCTGGCTGCGGCGGAAGTTGCCCACGGCCGTCTGCACCGGATGATCGCCGGTGAGCTTGAGCGCCAAGCCAGAGTGCCCAGGGACAACCGTGATCTCCGCCGGGCTCGTTGCCGCGGCGCCTCCATCAACCGCATTGGGGAAAGAATTGTCGGCGCCCCGGTCATCGAAGGAAAACGCAGCGATCCTGCCTGAAAGCGCTCCGGGGTTGGCGGCAGCCAGCTCCGCCGGCACGTCAGCCTTGCCAGCGATCCAAGCAAACACCTTGTCGCGCGAGATCCGCTCGCGGCGGTCGAGCTCCGTGGCCGCCAACCGGCAGGCCTCATCGGCCTTCTGCAGCGCCGTCTTCCAGGCATCGTCGGCGAGCCGCAGCTTCGGAGTCGGCACGGCCGGGGTGAAGTAGCTGTAAAGCCCCGCCTCGTCGACGTCGTCGAAGAAGGCGAAGAATTGGTAATACTCCTTCTGCGTGAGCGGATCGAACTTATGGTCGTGGCAGCGGCAGCACTCGAGCGTCAGGCCGAGGAACGCGGTGCCGAAGGTCGTGACGCGGTCGTTGACGTAATTGACGCGATACTCTTCCTCGACGCTCCCCCCCTCCGCCTCCTGCTGATGGAGCCGATTGAAGGCGGTGGCGAGGATCTGCTCGTCGCTGGCATTGGGAAGGAGATCACCGGCGAGTTGCCAGGTGACGAAATCGTTCCAGGGGAGGTTGCGGTTGAAGGCCCCGATCACCCAGTCGCGCCACCACCACATCGGGCGATCGCGATCGACCTGGAAGCCGTAGCTATCCGCATAGCGGGCCAGATCGAGCCAGTCGGCCGCCATCCGCTCGCCGTAGCGAGGGCTCGCGAGAAGCCGGTCGAGGAGTTTTTCGTATGCCTCGGGGCTCTCGTCGGCGACAAAGGCGGCCACCTCTTCAGCGGCCGGCGGCAGGCCTGTGACATCAAACGTCGCCCGGCGAATCAGCCCGATCCGATCGGCCTCCGGCTGCGGCGCGATGCCGCGCTCGGCAAGCCGCTTTCGCACAAAATGATCGATCGGATGAACCGCCGCCGGCCCCTCCGGCAGCGTCGGGGCTTTGAGCGACTGAAACGCCCAGTGGGGCTCGTACTCAGCGCCGGCACTGATCCAGCGCTTCAAGAGCTCGACCTGCTCTGGGGAAAGCTTCCCGAGCTTCGCTTCGGGCGGGGGCATGACGACATCGGGATCATCGGAAACGATCCGCGCGATCATTTCGCTCGCCGCCGCGTCACCCGGCACGATCGCCTTGGCCCCACTGGCCGCCTCGGCGGTCGCGCTCTCGGCGCGATCCAACCGCAGCCCCGCCTGACGGTGACCACTGTCGGGCCCGTGGCACTGATAGCAGGTATCGGAAAGAATCGGCCGGATGTCGCGATCAAACGAAATCGCCGGATCGGCCGCGGGGGCCCGCCCGGCCAGCCCACCCAGCGCGAGCACCATGACGGGCCAGACCCGGCGGACCCGGTTTCTTAAACACTCAAGCGCCATGGATGAAGTGCCACTGGGTGAGGAAACGGCGAGGGGTGAGACCTTTCCCCCCAATTCACACCGGAGCCTAAGTTTACCCGATCCGCCGCCAAGCGGGGCAGCCCAAGACATCCGCAAAAAAGAGCCAGAAATCTCCAAAAAAACCGACTCATCACCGACTCATCGCCGACTCATTCTTGAACGCATCGATCGGCAAGCGAAAACCGGGGTTTGCCCCACGCCCATTGCTTGCAAACTGGGGGAGGGGAATAAGCTGGCGAGCCGTGGGGCTATCGCTCATCCCAGCATCCAGGGTTTTCGCAAAACCTGCCAAGAAGAGCCTTCTCACCCATGACTCAACAGCGATTCGAAGCCGAGCAACGCCATGGGCCCCATCGCTGGCTGGCGGCAATTCATGCGGTGGTCATCGCGGTCATCGCCTTTTGCAGCGGAGCGACTCTCTGCGCTCCCGCCGCCGAGATTGAACCGCCCCCTGCGGAGGTCATGAAGCTCCTCAACAGGGCGATGCGCGATTACGAGACAGACAAAATCGATGCCGCTGACACCAATCTGAGCCGATTCCGAGAAGTCCTTGGGGCGGCGAAGCTCCCCGACGACCTCCAATTTCTCGTTTTCGACATGGGGGTGCAGATCGCGATCAGGAAGGCCACGAGGGTCTTCCAGGGGCGGCCCGGTGTGGTCGATGCTTCCTCGGCCGAGTTCACCGAGGTCTGGAAAGTCGTTGACGACAGATCCGACGAGCTCCTGGCGTATTACCGAAGAAAAGTATCTGCAGCCGAGGCACAAGAAGACTTCTCTGGCTTCGTGCTCGTTTCCGCTCGTGAGCAGCGACTCCGACGAGACAGGGCCCTCGCCCTCCAATTCATGACCGCGTATCCGGAGGCGCTCTCCGAACTCGACGAGGCGCTGGCGATCTACACTCGCTGCCTGCCGCACGCCACGGAGACCATCCAGGTTGGCATCCACTCCCCCGACGGAGAAGAGCGGACGGAACAGACTCGCGGCGACGCGTTCGGCCTGGCGACGCCGGAAGTGGTCGCTCAAGAACGGATGACTGTCTTGGGGCTTTGGCTGATCGCGGCCCCCAATGATCTCGGAGTCAAGGAGATGCTGACGTCGACACGCGAACATTTCATCAAAGACTTCCCGGACCACCCAAATGCCTATTCAAATACCTACGCCGTGCTCGAAGCCCGTGGCACGCTGACCGCTGATGCCCTGAAGGCGGTTCTCGACTCGACACGAGACAAAACCTCGGCGGATCACGCCAGCAATATGATCTCGCATGCAAACCGATTATATGCCTTCGAACGCCGTCTCGATGAAGCCCTCGCCGAATATGAAGTCGCGCTCGCCCTGCCGGCCTGCCCCAAGGACAGACTCACGGAACTCTACTCGCAGATGGCCTCGATTCACCTCGAATCGAAACGGTTTGACAAGGCACGAGAATGCATGATTGAGGCGAAACGGCATGCCGATCCGGCGCAAGCACAAGCATTCAGCCTCGACTCCAAACTTGATTTGATCGAGAGCGCGGCGGGCAACCGGCCATTGCCCTCCGCTTCTGCCCCTGTGGCCAACGGCAATCGACGGTTGTTCATCTGGCTCAATACGCTCGCCGTACTTCTCATCGGCGGGTATTACGCATGGAAACGGCTTTCACCCCGCAGGAGTGATCACCCATGAACCCTATTCGCGTCATCGGCTGCTGCTCCTTGTGATCTCGACTTCACGAGCATCACAGGCACAACTTCCCTGTGTCGAGGCTTGGCACCATATTCGCGACATGCCGATGGTTGTCTATCAACGTGACGGTTGACGCACGCTCTGAACACAATTGCACGACGGTGGTGATGGCGAAGTACAAAGCTCTCAAGGGCTGGGAGTGCAACGGTTGGCAGGCAGGGAGCAAGCGAGTTACGAAGTATGCGAACGACGGGATGGTGGCTTTCAGCGCCACGGCATCTGGCTTTGTCCCCAAAAACGTCGTCGTTGGTGCGATCGTCGAATCAGGTGCCATCCAGAGCGGCTGCGACGGCGGGTAGGGCGGGGTAAGCAGCCAGCGTGGCGCAGCGCTGCGAGGGCTTCGCCGCCAATTCACACGTGAGGGCTCATCATGCAAGCAAGCATGCTCACCGCCGCGAATCGGGGTGTCGGCCGATACGGATGGCTTCTCGGGCTTGGCCTCGGCGCCCTCGTCGCGGGGCTCGTCTTAACCAGGCCTGCCGCTCCTCCGGCGTTCACCAAGGCCGACGTTGCCCCGGAGGATGTTGAGGAACTCGCCTTGCACTCACTCGCGGTTGCTTGGCGGTGGGAAGGCCAGGCCGACCCCGACGCCAAGGCCCGGCTGGTCGATGCGTATGAGGCCTTCGTCCGCGACCACTCGGCCCACTCTCGCGCCTTCAACTATCAACTGCGTGCTCAGGATCTGCACGGCACGCGCGATCTAAACGCCCTCGCAGCCACGCTCGATGCAGCCGCAGAGAAGGCTAGTCCCCAGCTTGCCCACAACACGATTTCGTTTGCAAATCTCTGCTTCCGCCAGGATGACTTCGACGAAGCGCTCGCTCGCTACGAAGCCGCGCTTGCGATGCCCGCTTGCCCTCCCGATCGGCGCGGTGAGGCCGAAATGATGATGGGGACGATTCTCCGGCGGCGGCAGGATTACGAGCGGGCCCGTCAGGCCTTTGAAGCAGCGCGGCAGCATACCGATCGGTTTCCCGCTATCGAAGCGGAGATGGCGCTGATCGACCTCGAGACCGGCAGGCAGCCGGCAAAGTCGGCGCTCGGGACGATTGTGCATCTTCGCGATGACGGTCCGCCTGCCGACGATCGTGAACAGGTCGACCCGGTGATCATGCCGGTATTCAGGGACTACGAAATCCACGACCGTGGAATGGCCGTCCATGTTCTTGCCCCCGGCTGCCACGAGGAAGGCACGACCGAGATCGCCGTCGCGACGGGGCCAACTCCATCGTTGGCCCAGCGTTGGCCCTCCGGAAGAAGGACCGTTCGGGGGCTCGCGTGGCTCGCAAACGAGGCGGTCGTCGTGGGGAGATGTGCCATGCCGCTGTTCAACGCCAGGGCCAGGGATGTTCGCGAGGCGGTCCGTGCGAGCCAATATGATGGCTGGAACGGCGGCGCACTGATCGGCGGCCCGCTCGTCGAATCCGGCGCCATCGAGGACGGGTGCGACGGCGGGTAGACGCCACGCGAGAGCCCGCCGCCCATCTCACCCGAACAGCGGGCCGATCGGGCTGCCTTCGCAGACCGGGAACGGCCGGCCGAGGGTGTCGATCCATTCTTTTCGCGGCGGCACACCGAGGGCCTGCCAGATCGTTGCCGCGAGATCCTCGGGGCGGAACGGGTCGCTGGCCGGTTCACCGCCGAACTTGTCGGTGCTCCCCACGACGTTGCCGCCACGGACGCCGCCTCCGGCGAAAAACACGCTCTGGGCACGGCCCCAGTGATCGCGGCCGGCCTCGCGGGCCCCGGCGAGCGTGCTGATCTTCGGCGTCCGTCCAAACTCGCCGGCCATCACGATCAGCGTGTCGTCGAGGAGCCCGCGTGACTCGAGATCGTCGAGGAGCGCCGAGACGCCGCGATCGGTCGGTGGGAGCAGAAAGCGCTCGAGATTCGTCCAGGCCGACTCGTGCGTGTCCCAGGTCTCGTTGTTGCCGAGATTTACCTGCACCATCCCCACACCGGCCTCGACGAGCCGGGCCGCCAGCAGCAGCGACCACCCGAAGGCATTCTCGCCGTAGGCTTCCCGGAGCTTGGGATCGGCCTGTGAAATGTCGAACGCTCGCGAAACCTTGGGGTCGAGGAGGAGCGACGTCGCCATCCCGCGATAGCGGTCGAAGGAGCGTTCGTCGGCCGTCTTCTCGAGATCGGCCCGCTGCTTGTCGATCCCCTCGCGGAGGGCGAGCCGATCGAGGAGCCTGCCCCCCAACAGCGCCTGGGGAACGGCGAGGTCGAGCGAGCGGAACTCGATCGCTTGCTTCGCGGGGCCGTCGTGGTGATGGAAGAGGTATTCGGGGTAGGCCCCGTAATTGACCGGGTTGTAGGGAGAACAGTCGAGGAAGAACGGCTCGTGCTGCCGGCCAAGGAGCGCGGCGAACTGCCCGGGAATCACGCGGCCAGTGCGGTGGACGAGTTTCTCAGGAAGCACGATCGACGGCGGGAGATTGTTCCTGGCGGGAACGAGTTGCTGGGCAAGGGACGCGAGCGCCGGCCAGTCGGACTTTTTCGGGGCGCTGGGATCGAAGCCGAGCGGGATGTCTGATCGGCCGGTGAGCATGATGTGATGACCGGCGGAGTGGTCATTCGACTTGTGCGTCAGCGACCGCACCACCGCCCACTTTTCACTCCGCGCGGCGAGCATCGGCAGATGTTCGCAGACTTGGAGCCCGGGCGTCTTCGAGCTGATGGTGTTGAAGGTGCCACGGATGTCGAGCGGGCCGTCTGGCTTCGGATCGAAGCTCTCGTGCTGCGCGAGCCCCCCCGACAGAAAGATGTAGATCACCGACTTCGGCGGCCGCACCGAGCCCTCGGCCGCCGGCGAGGCCGCGGCCCGCGCGGCAGCGAGCGAATCGAGGGAGAGCCCAAACATGCCCAGCGCCCCGGCCTGAACGGCCGTCCGGCGGCTCATGCCACTCCGCATTGGATGGTGGTAGCTGTCGGCCATCGACGTAGACTTTCCCCTCCGCGGCGAACAAGCTCAGGCACACAGGCCTAGCGACCCCACAGACCCCTGTAAGGATAGATTGGCCGCCACGGACTGTCGACGCCGGCCCGCGCTTCCCGATCGGCCCCCGGCGGAGGTCCAGGTTTCTCCGTTCGCTGCCATCGTCCCGAAGGCCCCCCACACTCCATGGCAGCGAGCCTGATCTCCATCGAACCGCTCGGCGACGCCTGCCTCGTCGTCCGTCTCGGCACAGGCATCGACGCCTCCACCTCCCGGACCGTTGCGGCCGCGACCGCCTCCCTGGCCGCGGCGGCCCTGCCAGGGGTCGTCGACATCGCCCCAACATTCAACACGGTGGCCGTCGTCTTCGATCCCCTCCGGGCCGATGCCAGCGACCTTTCCGGGGCGATCCAGGCGAGGTTGGGCAGTCTCGAGGGCGCCGTCCCCACCACCGGCGCGACCGGCCCGATCGTCGAGATTCCGGTCGCCTACGGCGGTGACGACGGTCCCGATCTGGCTGCCGTGGCAGCCCACGCCCGCCTCGATCCGGAGGAGATCGTGAGGCTCCACACGACGGCCGACCATGTCGTCGGGATGATCGGATTCGCTCCCGGCTTTCCCTATCTCCTCGGCCTCCCGGCGGCGCTCGCGATCCCGCGTCGCGCCACGCCGCGGACGCGCGTGCCGGCCGGGTCGGTCGCGATCGCCGAACGACAGACGGGGATCTACCCGTGGACAAGCCCTGGCGGCTGGCATGTCATCGGCCGCACGCCTCGCGCGATGTTCGATGCCGATCGCGATCCCCCCGCGCTCCTCCGTGCCGGTGATCTCGTTCGCTTCGTGCCGGTCGCTGGCCCGACAAGCGCCGGGAAGGGGATCCGATGAGCATGATCGAGGTCGTGGCCCCGGGGATGCTCACCACCATCCAGGATCTCGGCCGCCTCGGCTCTCGCTCCAGCGGCGTCGGCCCCGGCGGCGCGATGGATGCGCTCTCCCACCGGGTGGCAAACCTGCTCGTCGGCAATCCCGACGACGCGGCCGCGCTCGAGATCACTCTCCTCGGGCCCCGACTCGCCTTTCCTGCGGGAGCGTGGGTGGCGATCACCGGCGCCGCGCGCGGCGCGGTCGTCGTCACCGCCGACGGCCAGTCGACCCCCGTGCCGGCCGGGCATCCGATCTGGGTGCCGGACGCGGCGACGCTCGCCTGCGGCCCGTGCGCGCCTCATGGCTGCAGGTCGACGCTCGCGGTGGCCGGAGGGCTCGACGCGCCATTGATCCTCGGGGGCCGTGGCACCGACCTCCGCTCCGGCTTCGGCGGGTGGCAAGGACGAGCGCTCCTGGGAGGCGACCGGATCCCCGTCGGTGCGCCCAGCCGAAAGCCCCCCACCGATCGGCGCCACGTCATCGTCGTGCCGCAGACGGCGCCTCCTGAGCTCACGCCCTGGCCGGCCGGAAGCCCGGCCCACGGCGCGGCCTCGCCACCGATCCGCGTCCTCCGTGGTCCAGAGTTCGGCGCTTTTCCAACGGCGAGCCGTGAGGCTTTTTTCACCGACGCGTTCACCGTCACCCCCGACTCTGACCGGAGCGGCTGCCGGCTCTCTGGACAAACTCTCGTGCCGCCGACGATGACGCTTTCCGAGGTCGTCGTGGCGGGCACGATCCAAGTCCCCCCCTCCGGGCAGCCGATCGTGCTGGCAGCCGATCATCCCGTCACCGGCGGCTATCCGCGGATTGCCGTCGTGGCCACGATCGATCTTCCCCGCATTGGGCAGGCTCCCCCAGGCGCGTCGCTTCGCTTTGTCGAGATCGGGCTCGACGAGGCGCAGCGACTCCTCCGCGAGCGCGAGCGAACGCTTCGGATCTTCACCCTCGGCTTGGAGCACCTCCGATGACCGTAGCGCCGCTGACCATCGATTTCAACGGCGACGTCGGCGAGTGGGATTCCACCGCTGCGGACGCCGCCACGCGTTTCCAGGCCGACGCCGACCTAGCCCTGTCTCTCTCGAGCCTCAACGTTGCCTGCGGCGGCCATGCCGGTGATCAGGGCTCGATGCGTAGGCTCGCGCGGCTTGCGCACGACCGCGGCCTCGCCCTCGGGGCCCATCCCTCGTTTCCCGACCGGAGCGGCTTCGGCCGCCGCGCGATGGCGCTCGAGCCAAACGAGATCGAGCGACTCGTTACCGAGCAGGTCAGCGGGCTTGTTCGGATCGCGGCAGAGGAGGGGATCGACGTGGGCCATGTCAAACCCCATGGCGCCCTCTACAACCTCGCGGCCACCGACGCCACAGTCGCCTTTTGCATCGCCCGAGCGGTGGCGCGAGTCAATCCGAAGCTCGTCCTCGTCGCCCTCTCCGGCAGCGCCAGCATCGACGCCGGCGCCCGGGCCGGGCTCGCCACGGCAAGCGAGGTCTTTTCCGACCGGGCCTACGAATCAGACGGCAGCCTTTCGCCGCGAACACTCACCGGGAGCCTCCTCACCGATTCCGACGCCGCGGCCGCGCGGCTCGTGCGGATGATCCGCGAAGGCTGCGTGACGACCCGGCAGGGGACGCTCTTCCGCGTCACGGCGACGACTGCCTGCATCCACGGCGACACCCCCGGGAGCGCTGACTTCGCCCGGCGGCTCCGGGCGGCGCTGGTCGCCGCGGGGATCGACGTCGCCCCGCTGGCCTGATGCCTCGGGCCGGGCCGTTCAGCGAACTTCGCCTCTGCCGTCGGAATCCTCCATGAGCGGTTCCATGGCGTCCACCCCGCCTCCCTCCGCGGCGAGCGCCCGCGCCGCGGGCCACGGCGTGGGAACCGAGCGGCGATCGGGGGAGACGACGCGCGGCGTCTTCCGGCCGACGGCGGCGGTGCTGCGGGCGACGATGCCGCCGTTCCAATCCCCCTTGGCCAGCGGCGTGTCGGAATCCCACCAGACGACGTCGCGCTCGAACCGGAAGCTGACGTGGTCCTCGACCGGCGTCCGCTGCAGCTGCCAGTCGCAGGCCGAGGCGAGCATGGTGTTGGCGATGCGGTTGTCCTTGCCGTCGTGCCGGTGGAAACTCCCCGACGACGCCTGATGGACGACGTTGCCACGGATCACGATCCCGCTCGACCCTTCGTCGGTGGAGAGCCCCAGCCCCGGTCTTCGTGGCTGACGATGTCGGGGAGCCGCTCATCCCAGGCCGCGGAAGTTGGGGCGCAGCCTCACGCTCCCGTCCGCGAGGCGCCCGAGGATGCCGACGAGCGCGCCGTCGGCATCGACCGCCGCCGCCAGGCTGCCGGTCACCGTGTCGGCCGGAAGCAAGCCTCCGCGAACCGCGGAATCGAGGCGCGCTCCGGCGAGCGTGACACGCGGCAGGTGGGGGAGGGCGGAGAGCGGGGGGAGGAGCGCTGCGGATATCGTCTCCGGCCCGATCGATTCCAGGGCCACCGCGTCGCCGAGGCCAAACGGGCCGACGCAGGTCCGCCGCAGCGATTCCATCACGGCGCGCGTTCCCAGTGCCAGTGCCAGATCGCGCCCGATCGCGCGGATGAACGTGCCCGCCGAACACTCGATCTCGATGTCGAGGTGCGGCCAACGGAATCTGGTGATCTCCAGCCGATCGATCCGCACCGGCCGGGCTTCGATCTCCACCGGCCGCCCCTGCCGCGCCAACCGGTAGGCTCGCTTGCCATCGACATGGATGGCGGAATAGTCGCAGGGGCGCTGGAGGATGTCGCCGCGGAACGCCGCCGCCGCGGCCTCGAGCTCCTCACCCGTCGGCACGCGCGGCTCCGTCTCGAGCTCGATCGGTGTCTCGAGGTCGTCCGAGGGGCTCGAGCGCCCGAGGAGAAACGTCGCCGCGTAGGCCTTGGCCTGGGCGTGGAGATGGTCGACGAGCTTCGTCGCATGCCCCAGGCAGACGACAACGACACCGCTGGCAAGCGGATCGAGTGTGCCGGCGTGGCCGACCGACTTCATGCCCGCGGCCCGCGCCACGACATCGACCACCCTCCGGCTCGTGATGCCGGGGGGCTTGTCAACCGGGATCACACCCGTGAATGGGAAACGCATAGAGCTCCGCGACATCCTCGGCCGATTTTCCCGCCAGCCGGACGCGCGACTCGAGCGCCGCCGGATCCGCCACTGCCCCGGCGACGAGCCGGTCGAACTTGAGATCGACGAGTGCCCCGGTGGCCGCCTGATCGGAGCGGGCATGGCCGAGCGGGTGGCAGACCAACCCGCTCTCGAGTCGCCCGAAGGCCGCGTGGTCGATCGTCACGCTGGTGGGGATCCCGTCAGGATAACGTGCGTCGTAATCCGGGCCTCCGTGGATGATCGCCATCCGGCCGATCAGCGCCGCGATCCCGGGGTCGGCGATCCGCTCCGCGTCGTAGTCGTCGGGGAGCAGCATGAGCTCGTCCCACCCCGGCGCCCCACCGCCGGGCGTGGCCGTCGCACGGGCCTTCAGGAGCGTCCTGGCGAGGATGTAAGGGAGCGAGTGATCGGCCGATTGCCGCGTCGTCGGCGTCCGCTTGGCGGGGTCGGCGATGATCGAGAAGGCCGGCTCGTAGATCGCTACCTCGACGCGGCGGATCCCGTCCGGATCGGCCGCCAACCCCGGACAGCGGGCAAAGAGATCGACCAGCGCCTGGAGCGCGCCGGCCGACTGGTGCTCGTAAAGCCCGAGCTTGAAGTGCATCGAGTGGATCGCGAAGGCGTCGCCGCCGAGCCCGAGCTCGAGATCGAACGGGCTCCGGCCATCGGGGCAGGGGACGTTCCTGCGGTACAGCGCGAGCGGATTGCGGAAGATATCTTTCGGCCCGATGAAGCCGGCGAGTGAGCGCCTGGCCGCCGACACCGCCACCTCCGCCGACAGCGCCGCCGAGGCCCCCTTGCTGTCGGAGAGCTGGTGGCCGGCGCGGATCGCCCGATAGGGGACGTAATGGGCGACGACCATCCCGATCGCCGACTCGATCGCGTCGACATCGCCGCCGAGGGCCGCCGCACAGGCCGCCGCGGAGGCGACCGCGCCGTGGTGGACGTGGTCGATAGCGTACGTTCGCAGCGGAAAGACCTCCGCCAGCCGACCGCGGATCTCGTCGATCAGAAGCATGACACGGAGGGTCTGGTCACCGTTGAGCCCCGCTTCGCGCGCCGCCGCGAGGGCCACGGGATAGAAATCGTTGTGACCGAACTCCCCGGCCGTCCGCCCCTTCGCGGCGTCGTGGCCGAAGTTCGTGCCGTTGGAATCCCACTCCCGCACCGCGGAGGCGTCGGCCGCCACCCCCTTCTCGATCGCCACCGGCCGCCTCGCCCCGAAGCACATCGCCCCCCGGCTCCCGGCGGCAGGGGCTGACGCGAGTGCCTCGCGCCGCAGCACCGTCGGTGCGTTGGCCCCCCGGGCGAGGGCCGAGACGCCGCAGCCGACGCTGTCGACATGGAAGCGCTCGAGAAGCCCGAGCGTACGATCGCCGACCGGCTGGGGATGATGGAGGAAGTCGCGGGCGTAGTCGGCCAGCCCGCGGGCCTGGTTGGTGTCGGCGGGGAGGAGGCGGGTGGAGCCGGTGGTTCTCCGGGAAACGGAATGGGGCATGGAAGATCGTGCGGCCTGCGGGGATGCGGTCGTCGAAAGAACCGGTTCGACAGTTGTAGCCGATCGCCCCAGAATGACAGGAACGGTCGCCGGCCTGCCCGCCGGCCCCCGCCGGTCCCTTTCCTCCCCCTTTCCCCTGCATCCCCGATGGAACCAGCCCGGCTCGGACCGTACTCCATCGGCGCCCGGCTCGGCCGTGGCGGGATGGGGGCGGTCTACGAAGCCGTCGACGCGGTCACCGGCACGACCGTCGCCGTCAAGGTGCTCGCGGCCCACCTCGCCGACGACCAAGGGCTGAAGGCCCGCTTCCGGGCCGAGATCGACACCCTCAAGGACCTGCGGCACCCCGGCATCGTCCAGCTCCTCGCCTTCGGGGAAGAGGGAGATCAGCCGTACTTCGCGATGGAGCTGGTGCGCGGGAAGACGATCGAACAGACCCTCCGCACCGGCCGGCGGTTCACCTGGCAGGAGACCGTCGCGGTGGCGCTGGCCGTCACCCGGGCCTTGAAGCTGGCGCACGATCATGGGGTCGTCCACCGCGACCTGAAGCCTTCCAACATCCTCCTCGCCGACGACGTCCCGATCGGCGCGGGGGTGAAGCTCGCCGACTTCGGGATCGCCAAGCTGTTTGGGGGTGTGGCCCACACCGCCCATGGCAATCTCGTCGGCACGGCCGAATACATGGCCCCCGAGCAGGCGGCGGGCCACGGTGTCGACCATCGGGCCGATCTCTACGCCCTCGGCCTGGTGATGTATGCGATGCTCGCCGGCCGACCTCCGTTCCGTGGAGGACAGGTGACGGAGGTGATCGAGAAGCAGCGCCACACTCCCGCCCCGCGCGTGGCCGCCGCGGTCCCGTCGGTGCCTCTGGAACTCGACGCGCTCATCGACCGTCTCCTCCAGAAGGATCCGGCGGCGCGCCCCGGCAGCGCCCTGGCATTGGCGAGGCTGCTGACGGCGATCGGCACCCTCGTTCCCGCCACCGACGAATCCGACCCGGCGGGGGACAAGCTCGTCATCGCCGATCTCGCCCCGCAACCGCCGCAGCCGGCGCCCCCCGGCCGCGCGGAGGATTTCACGACCGTCTTCGCAGCCCCCCCAGCTCCGGCCGCCGCGGCGGCGGCCGGCGAAACGCCCGCCGAGCCGCAGCCCCCCCCGCGCGCCGGGCCGACGCGCCCCGAGGCCTCCCCGCGGTTGGCCTCCGGCCGCAGTTCCGGCGATGCCCGGACGGCGCGGATCGACAGCGATCGCACCGATCTCCCCCCGGGGGAACCGGGCTCGACGACCCGGGTCGACACGGTCGTCCGCCGGCGGCACACGACGATGGCCGAGCTCGACCAGGCCGAACGCGACCGCCGCAGCCGCGCCGACGCCCGCGCGACATGGTTCCGATCGGCCACGGCGGTCGCGATCGCGGTCACAGTCCTTGCCGGAGGATGGATGCTCCTCCGCCCGCCGACGGCCGACGCGCTCTACACCCGGATCAAGGCGGTGACCAACGACGACGGCGGCGATCTCCGCGATGCCGCCGACCTCATCCGCCGCTTTCTGCGCGACCATGCCGACGATCCCCGGGCCGGCGAGGTGGCGGGCTTCGAGCGGACGATCGCCCTCGATCGCCTCCAGCGCCGCGCCCGGCGCAAGGTCCGCACCGACCGCCCCCTGTCGCCGATCGAACGTGACTACCGCGCGGCGATGGCCCGCGAGCCGGAGAGCCCGTCCGACTGCATCGATGCCCTCGAAGCGCTCCTCGCGCTCCACCCGACGCCCCCGGTCTCCCGCCCCGCCCCGCGCCCCGAGGAGGATCATCCCGAAGACGACGCCAGCCTGTGGATCGACCTCGTCCACCGCCAGATCGCGCGGCTCACGCCGCTGGCGATCGACGAGCGACAGGAAGACGAGCACCGGATCCGGTCGATCCTGAAGCAGTCCGAGGCGCTCCTGGCCGCGGCGGACGCCGCACCCGCCGACCGCGACACGCCGCTGGCCGAGCGCCGCCGGCTCCTCGCGAGCGTCGTGGAAACCTACGCCAGCCGCCCCCACGCCAAATTACTCGTCGAAGAGGTCATGGCACTCCTCGCCGCCCCTGACGGCGCCATACTTCCCTCCCCATCCCCCGGAGCCGATCCCCGATGACCGCGTCCCCTTCCCGCCCCCACAGCCACGCGGCCTTCGCCCGGGCACGGGCCCTGATTCCCGGCGGGGTCAATTCCCCGGCCAGGGCCTTTGGCGGGGTCGGCGGTGAACCGATCTTCTTCGCGTGCGCCGATGGCCAGTGGCTCACCGACATCGACGGGCTGCGGTATCTCGACTACATCGGCTCCTGGGGCCCGATGATCCTCGGCCACCGTCATCCCCGCGTCGTCGCGGCGATCGAGCGGGCCCTTTCCAGCGGCACCAGCTACGGCGCGCCGACCGAGGGGGAGAGCCACCTGGCGGAGCTGATCATCGCGGCGGTGCCGTCGATCGAGAAGGTGCGGATGGTGAGCTCCGGCACCGAGGCGACGATGAGCGCCGTGCGCCTGGCGCGCGGATTCACCGGCCGCAACGGCATCGTCAAGTTCTCCGGGAATTACCACGGTCACGTCGATGCGCTCCTCGTCGCCGCCGGGTCGTCGGCCGCCACCCTCGGCGTCCCCGATTCCCCCGGCGTCACCCCCGGCGCGACGCGCGACACCATCGTGCTCGACTACAACGCCACCGAACAACTCGAGGCCCTGTTCGCGGCCCGCGGTGACGAGATCGCGGCCGTCATCCTCGAGCCGGTCGTCGGCAACATGGGGCTCGTCGTCCCGTCGAGCGATTTCCTCGTTGCGGCCCGGCGGCTGACGGAAAAGCACGGGGCGCTGCTGGTCTTCGACGAGGTCATGACCGGCTTTCGCTTGGCGTTCGGCGGGGCACAGGAGATCCTCGGGATCACCCCCGATCTGACGACGCTGGGGAAGATCGTCGGCGGTGGGCTTCCGCTCGGGGCCTACGGCGGCCGGCGCGAGATCATGGACAACGTCCTCCCCGCCGGGAAGGTGTTCCAGGCCGGGACACTCTCCGGCAATCCTCTCGCCGTGGCGGCCGGGACGGCGACCCTCGAGGAATTGCGCGACCATCCCCCCTATCCGCTCCTCGAACGCCACGGCGCGCGGCTCGAATCGGGCTTCCGCGCGGCGGCCACCGCGGCCGGGGTGCCGGTATCGGTCGCGCGCCGCGGCAGCATGATGACGATGTTCTTCCAGCAGGCGGAGGGCTGGCCGGTCGTCGACTGGCCGACGGCTTGCAGAAGCGACACGAAGGCCTACGGCCGCTTCTTCTGGGGAATGATCGACCAGGGCATCTATCTCCCCTGCAGCCAGTACGAAGCGCTCTTCATCTCCGCGGCCCACACCGATGCCGACATCGACACGACCGTGGCGGCGGCCCACGCGGCACTTGCCCGGGTTTGACCCGTGCCGTGGCCGGTGGGCGGTCAGCCGGGCTGCAGATGGAAGTCGACGACCAGCGGGAGGTGATCGGAGGCGACGCGGGCGAGGCTCGTGCGGACGATCCGCGCCTGGCGGACCAGGAGCGGCCCGCGAACGAAAGCCTTGTCGAGGGCCCCGAGGGGGAGCCAGGCGGGGAAGGAACGGAATTGCGACACCGGGCTGGTCACCTGCTGGAAGCCCGCCCCGGCCAGCCCGCCGGCATGGAGCGTGTTCCGCCAGTCGTTGAAGTCGCCGACGATCACCGTGGGGTGCGTCGCGGCCGAGCGGAAGAGCGTGTGCCCCAGGAGACGCTCCACCTGCCAATGCCGCTCGCGCTCCGCCAGCCCCAGATGGGTGTGGACGACGTTCAAGGCCCCTTCCGGGGAATCGACGAGGAGGAGCTGCGCCCCACGCGGCTTGCGCGTCCCGTGGCGGAGCGAGATCCGATGCCGGCTCGTGATCGGCCAAGCTGAGAGGACGAGGTTGCCGTAGGTGCCCCCGCCGACATGGACATTCGCCTGGAAGACCGAATGGCAGCGGAAATAGCGGGCGAGGAGACGCGGCTGGTCGTCATGACGGCTGCGGCCGACGAGCCGGTCGACCTCCTGGAGGCAGACGATGTCGGGGTTCTCGGCCTCGACACAATCGATGATCCGCTGGAGAACGTACCGGCGGTCGCGGCCGCCGATCCCCTTGTGGATGTTCCAGGAGAGGAGTCGCATGTCAGCGGCCGCCGGAGAGGCGCCGCACGTAGACGCGCTGGACGCGGGCCACACAGCTGCGGCCATCGGCCGAACGGAGGGAACATTCGGCCCCCGGCTCGCCGGCCCGGCGGACGATCCCGCGGACGCGCTTCGGCTCCCCCTCGGCGAGGTCGGCGTCGACATCCTCGCACGTCAGCCCATGGCAGGCACACAACGGGCCGGCAGGATCCTTCGGCCAGTGGATTCCGCTGGCCCGGCCGACGTCGATCGACCGCTCGAGACTGTCGAAGTAGGCCACCGGGCAGGTCTCGGTGTCGCACCAGGCCACCGGCTCGGCGAGCGTGCCGGCGTCGCCGGCCGACACGTGCGCCTCGAGCGTCGCCACCGTCACCACCTGCCCCTCGGCGCCGCAGCGCGGGCACAGCGGCCGGCCCGACTGCTCCGGCTCCTTGCAGAATGCCTTGTTCATGCTGTCCAGTGTACCGCTGCCGCGACGCGGCGCCCCTCTCCCCGATGGTTCCCACGATGCACGGCCACGACGACATCCGCATCGGCACCCTCGTGCCGGCCCACGACCGCACCCCCGAGGTCATCGCCGCGCTCCTCCCGCACGGCTTCGAGTCGTTCCAGGTGAGCTTCGGAAAGAGCCTCGCCGGCCGCGATCTTGCCGACCTCGCCCGCCGCCTCGCCGACGTCCTCGCCTCCCACGCCACCGGGCCGGACCAACCGCCTCCGCGGATCAGCGCCCTCGGGGTCTACGGCAATCCCCTGGTCAGCCCCGAGACGGTGGCCGACTGGGAGACACTCATCGACTGCGCCGCTGACTTCGGCTGCCGTCTCGTTTCCGGGTTCGCAGGACGGATCCCGGGCCGGCCGGTGCCGGAATCGATCCCCCGGTTCGGCGCGGTGTTTCGTCCGCTGGCAAGGCGCGCCGCTGACCGGGGCGTGAGGCTGGCGTTCGAGAACTGCGACAAGCGCGGCGACTGGACCAGCGGCGACTGGAACATCGCCCATGCCCCCCGGGCCTGGGAGGCGATGTTCGCCGAGGTGCCCGACGAGGTCGTCGGGCTGGAGTGGGAGCCCTGCCATCAACTCGTGAGCTTCGTCGATCCGCTCCCGCAGCTGCGGGAATGGGCCCATCGGATTTGGCACATCCATGGGAAGGACGCAACGGTGCGGTGGGACGTCGTCCGCCGGCACGGGATCCGCGGCGGCGTGCCCTATGTCCACCACCGCACGCCCGGCTTCGGAGACACCGACTGGACGGCGCTGATCTCCGAGCTCCGCCTCGCCGGCTGGCGCGGGAGCATCGACATCGAGGGCTTTCACGATCCGGTCTACCGCGACCGGCTCGAGACGACCGGCCAGGTGGCGGCGCTTGAATACCTGAAGCGCTGCCGGGGGGGAAACTACATCCCCAACATCTTCTGACGCCGGCGCCAGAGCCCCCCGACCGCCGCAGCGGCGCTCCCGGCGAGGAGCAGCCCCCAGGTCGAAGGCTCCGGCACCACTTGGAGCGCCCCGGTGCGTTCGTCAAAGCGGAGGAACTGCTCCGAGGCGCCGAAGGTCGACAACCACTCGTCAGTCCCCGCACGATAGAACGTCACCCCCGCATAAGCCCCGATCCCGCTGGCGACGACCGACGAGAAATGCCCCACCGGAGTTCCCCCGTCGAAGGCGAACAGCTGGAAGAGCTCGCCGTTGGCAAACGGGGTGGTGGTCGCGAAGTCGAGGCGGACGGTGACATTCGTGGCGAGCGCGACCGTGCCGGAGATCTCGAGCGCGTCGTAGTCGATGCCGGCGATGCCGGCGAGGGGACCGTCGCCGATTCCAAACGCCGCCTCACTGCCGCTCTGGAGATCGAGGTCACCAACCGTGAGCAGGGCCGACGTGCCGGACAGGCCAGGGGCGATCCTGCCGCCAGATGCGACCGTCACCGCTTGGGAGACCGTCCCGTTGCCGCCAAGGCTCGCGCCGGCAGCGACGACCACCACCGAGCTGTCGAGAGCGCCATCGACGACGAGGCCCCCAGCCGAGACGGTCGTCTGGCCGGAGTAGCTGGAGCTGCCGGGGCTCGAGAGCGTGAGCGTGCCGGTCCCCTCCTTCGTGAGCGTGCCGGTCCCGGCAAGTGTGCCGCCGTACGTCGAGCTCCCCGAGGATTCGAAGACGAGCGAGCCAGCAAAATCGAGGTCGGCCTGGAGCCCCCCGCCGGCCCCCCCGGTGCCGATGCGGAGCTCGCCGCCGCTTTGAAGATCGATGCGGCCCGGCGCCGACTCGGAGAGCGTTCCGCCGACGGTGACGGTGCCACTGGAGATCATCAGCGTGCCGTTGCCGACGACGAGGTCGCCGCTGTTGGTCCAGCTCCCCCCCGACACCGTCGCGGTGCCGACGCCGTTTCCGGCACCGATCGTGGCCGCGGCGGTCGTCACGGTCCCCCCGACGACGCTGAACGTCCCGCGCGCCGAATCGCCACTGCCCACGAGGAGCGTTCCGGAGGCATCGAAGGCGCCGCTGTTGATCGTCACCGTCCCGTCGCTCGCAAGATCGCGGCCGAGCGTGACGTCGCCGGCGCTGACGCCGCCGCCGTCGATCACGAACGTGCCGTCGCCGGCCGTCGTGCCGACGACGAGCTCGGCGCCCGGGTGGGAGACCGTGCCAGTCGCCGCGATCTCGAGTGTGCCGCCGCTGACGATCGTGCCACCGGAATACGTATTCGCCGCGGAGAGCGTGAGCGTACCGCTCCCGAGCTTCTCGAGCGTGCTGCCGGTACCGGCCAGCCCCGTCGCAAACCCGACCGCCTCGCCCTTGGTGTCGATGCGGATCAACTCCGCGCCCGCCCTGCTGATCCGGGCCGAGTAGTCGGTTTGGTTGGCCCCGGTGTACTGGAGCACCCCCGTGCCGAAGGAGATCGTTCCGCTGCTCCCGATCGCGTCGCTACTCCCGAGGGCGAGCGTGCCGGAGTTGATCTGCGTCCCCCCGGTGTAGCTGTTGGCTCCGGCAAGCGTGAGCGTTCCGGCTCCCTCCATCGTGACCGATCCGGAGCCGGAGATCGTGCCGGCGTAGCTCGGCGCGTCGGCCCGATCGAAGACGAGCGCGGCGTTGTTGACGATGTTGTCGGCGACCGAGCCCGAGGCGCCGCCATTTCCGAGGCGAAGCGTCCCGGCCGAGACGGTCGTGACGCCGGTAAAGGTGTTGTCGGCCGAGAGGGTCAGCGTGCCACTGCCGAGCTTCGTGAACGTGTTCCCGATCCCCTGGAGGGGAGTGTCGAACGCCACGTCCGAGCCGTCGGTGTCGATGCTGAAGACCTGCCCGTCGGCGGTACTGATGCGGGCAGAGACGTCGACCGTGTTGTCGGCGGTGAACTGGAGCGTGCCGCCGTGAAAATCGATCAGGCCGCTGGTGCCGATCGCCCCCGAGCTCCCGAGCCGGAGCGTGCCCCCGTCGAGCGACACGCCGCCGCCAAGGTCATTGTCTGCGGTGAGCGCGAGCGTGCCGCTGCCGAGCTTCGCGAGGGTCGCGTTACGGCTCGTGAGATCACGTGCGAACGTGACGGTTTGGCCATTGGTGTCGATGCGGAAGGCCTGGCCGTCGGCGCTGCTGAATCTCGCGGAATAGTCCGACTGATTGTTGGCCGTATAGCCAAGGGTGCCTCCGGCAAACGAGATCGTGCCGGAGGCCAGGTTGGTCGGCGTGCCGAGGGCCCCGGCGCTGTCGAGGAAGAGCGTGCCGCCGGAGAGCGTCGTTCCACCGGCGAAGGTGTTGTTGCCGGAGAGCGTGAGCGTGCCGGCCCCGAGCTTCTCGAGCGTCGCACCGCTGCTGACGAGATTCGCCCCGAGCGTGACGTTCTCGCCGTTGGTGTCGAGCTTGTAGACCTGGTTGGCGGCCGTGCTGAAGGCGGCCGAGGGATCGGCATGGTTGGCGGCGGTGAACTGGAGGGCGCCGCCGGCGAAAGAGATTGACGACGTCGTGCCGAGGGCCGTGGTGCTCCCCAGGGAGAGCACGCCGGAGGTGAGCGTCGTGGGCCCCGTGTAGCTGTTGCTGCCCGAGAGCGTGAGCGTGCCGCTCCCCCCCATCTCGAGCGTGCCGGGCCCGGAGATGACGCCGCCGACCTCGAGATCATCCGATCGGTTGAAGACCACCGCGGCGTTGTTGACGAGGTTGCCGGCGATCGCGCCGGAGGATCCGCCAGAGCCGATCTGGAGCGTGCCGCCGGTCACGGTCGTCGTGCCGTTGGAGGTGTTGTTCGCCGCGAGGATCAGCGTACCGGCACCGAGCTTTTCGAGCGTGCTGCCGGAACCGGCGATGACGCTGCCGAGCGTCACCGTCTGGCCGTTGGTGTCGAGCCGGAAGGATTGACCACCGAAAGGGTTGAACCGACTCGAATAATCAACGGTGTTATCGACCGTGAACCGCAGCGCGCCGCCGCCGAACGAGATCGTGCCGGTCGACCCGATGGCATCGGCATTCCCGAGCTCGAGGGCGCCGCCATTGAGCGATGTGCCACCGCTCCAGCTGTTGGCGGCCGAAAGGACGACCGTGCCGGTGCCCTGCTTGACGACTGAACCGCTGCCGTCGATGACGTGGGTGTGGCTCGAGCTCCCGGTGCGGTTGAAGACGAGCGTGCCCTCGGCGGTCAGAGCGTTGCCGAGGACGCCCGAATTGCCGCCGTTTCCAATCTGGAGCGTGCCGCCGGAGGAGAGATTGATCGTCCCCCCCGAGCCATGAAAGAGCGTGCCCCCGACGACCACCGTGCCGCTTCCGCCAATCGTGAGCGTGCCGGAGCCGGCGCTGCCGACGGTGAGATTGCCACTGTTGGTCCACGTGCCCCCGGTGACATTCGCGGAGCTCGTGCTGCCGAGATCATTGCCGATCGTCCCCGAACCGCTGTTCACCGCACCGCCGGAGAGGTTGAGCGTGCCGGTCCCACTCGCCGTACCGATGAGGAGCGCATTCGTCGTCGACCAGGTACCACCGGTGACGACAGCCGACCCGTTGCTGCTGGGCTGCCCACCGAGATCCGACTTTCCGGTGCCGATGGTCGAGGAGAGGACGCTGACACTCCCCCCATCCATCTGAAACACACCGGTGGCACCGGCGGCCGCGATCGTCAGATCACCACTCCCGACCCACGTCCCCGTATCGACCGTCAGGGTGCTGTTGACCCCGAAGCCCGATCCGATCGTGGCGTTGCGGATCCCGACGCTCCCGCCGGAGAGCGTGAAGGAGCCGTCCCCACCGTCGACGCCGACCCGCAGATCACTCGATGCGTGACTGATCGACCCGCCGGTCCTCACCTCGATCAAACCGGCATTCGTGACGCTCGTTCCCCCCGAATACGTGTTTGTTCCGGAGATTCCGAGTGTTCCCTGACTGCTGAACCACAGGCTCCCGGTCCCGGAGAGGTTGCTCGTCATCGTGCCGACGGCGGCGGTCGATCCTTCGTCTGTGTAGATGAACGTCGCCGTTCCGGTGAGGACGCTGTTCCCGACGATCATCGGCGCACCGGTCGTCGCCGAGACCAGCACGAGGCCCGTCGTCGTGGCGGAGAGAATCTTCGTCTGGGCGAACGCCGGCGACACGATCAGGGCCACGATCGCTCCCAGCAGCAGCGCGGCAACGCCGCACCCCGCCCGGTCGGGCGGGCGACGGACCGAGCTCACCGCTGTCGGTCTCTCGCCACGCTTACGGACATCCAAGACGGATCGAGGCGCCATCGGGGGTCTCCGGAGAACAAACTCCATGGAGTTTTTACAGCCCGGCGCGGTGAAATCCAGACGACGGCCCAGCCTGTCGTGAATGTCACCCTCGGCGGTACGAAAAGCGCAATCAGACGACCGAATCGCGCAATGGTCCCACCGGGGGCCCGGCCCTGATGCGATCCGCCCCGGGGCCCGCCGCCGACCGACCGATCGGCGTCTCACGCCCCGACCGCCTCGTCGATCCGCGCCAGGATCGTCGCCAGGATCTCCCGATCGCTGTCAGGGCGGCGCGGGCTGCCGGGGAAGGGCGCGTCACAGCCGATCCAGCCCCGCAGCCGCAGAACCTGGGCCATCGAGTGCTTGTAGGCCGGCACCGGCGTCCGAAAGGTGAAGCTGCCGAGGGCTTGGAGGGCGTCGTCGAGCTCGGGGGCACGGAGATCGCGGGCGAGCAGCCAGGCATCGCGCCTGGCGAAGGCTGCCGGGGCGGCCGTCGACAGGCCGAGGAGCCAATCGCTCCCCGAACGGACCATGTCGATGGCGAGGTCGTTGCCGGTGTAGACATGGAACGCGGGGCGCTCCCGATCGCGGACGGCCAGCCGCTCCCACTCGAGCCGTCGCGACAACGACGAGTGCTTCGCCCCGACGCAGTTGGGGATGTGAAGGAGATCGCGGTACGCGGCGAGCGAGAGAATCCGACCAGCGGGATGGAACGCCGTCGAGAGTTCAAAACCGATGAACGACGGAAGCCGGCGGGCGAGCGTGTCGATTCGCGCCACCGTCCCGGCATCGCTGCCGGCGTTGAGCCCGTGGGAGGGGAAGAGAACGGGCGTCGCCCCGGCCGCGAAGATCGGCTCGCACTCCGCCAGATACCCGCGCTCGTCGAACGGTTCACCCGCGTCATCGACGACACACGCGCCGGCGACGAGGTCCCCCGGGACGGCCGGGCCGATCACCTCCCGAGCCACCCCGAGAACGCGCCGCCGCGCGTCGCCGGCGAGGCGGTGGACATGACCGGTGTCCATGTTCACCGCCGGCACGATCCCGGCCGCCACGGTGCGGGCGACGTGCGCGGCGAACCCCACCCAGTCGATGGCGCCGGCGGCGTCGACGGGGAGGAGCACGGCCGAGATCCCCCGGATCGAGCGGCGCAAGGGGCGCGTGCCGGGAGTCTGGATGGCGGTCACGCCCGGCGGATCGGAGCCTGCCATGCCACCAGCCTCACATCGATGCCCGCGCCGGGTGATCCCGTTCCGCCTCGGCGATCCGCAGATCCTCGTCGACCATCATTCCGACGAGGGTCGCGAAATTCACACGAGGTCTCCAGCCGAGCTCGCGCCGCGCCTTCGCCGCCGATCCGCGGAGAAGATCGACCTCCGCCGGGCGGAAGTTCCGCTGGTCGATCTCGACATGGTCGCGGTAGTCGAGGCCGAGACGGGCAAACGCCATCTCGCAGAACTCGCGCACCGAGTGGGTCTCGTCGGTGGCGATCACGTACTCGGAGGGGGTCGGCTGCTGGAGCATGAGCCACATCGCCTCGACGTAGTCGCCGGCGAATCCCCAGTCGCGGCGGGCGTCGAGATTCCCCAACCGGAGCTTTTCCTGGAGGCCGACCTTGATCCGCGTCGCCCCGCGGGTGATTTTCCGCGTCACGAACGACTCGCCGCGCCGCGGGCTCTCGTGGTTGAAGAGGATTCCACAGCAGCTGAAGAGGCCGTAGCTCTCCCGGTAGTTGATCGTGATCCAGTGGGCGTAGAGCTTCGCCACCCCGTAGGGCGAACGGGGATGGAACGGGGTCGACTCGTCCTGGGGGGTCGCGGCGACCCGACCGTAGAGCTCGGAGCTCGAGGCCTGGTAGAAGCGGATCTGCTCGCCGGTCGCCGCCTGCTGATCGCGGATCCCCTCGAGGAGCCGCAGCGCCCCCACGGCCGTGACATCGGCGGTGTAGGTGGGCTGGTCGAAACTCACGCCGACATGACTCTGCGCGGCGAGGTTGTAGACCTCCGCCGGCCGGACCTCACGGACGATCCGCGCCAGCCCGCTCCCGTCAGCCATGTCACCGTCGTGGAGGACCAACCGCGGGGCGGGGCCGAGGGTCTCCCGGCGGAGATGCTCGATGCGCTGGGCACCGGCCGCGCTCGACCGGCGCACGATCCCGTGGACCTCGTATCCCCTGGCGATGAGAAACTCCGCCAAGTAGGAGCCGTCTTGGCCGGTGATCCCGGTGACGAGCGCGCGTTTCAACGGGAAAACCCCAAAGAGCTCGGTGACGCCACGGCCGACGACGGCGAGGACGGAAGCTACCACCCCCCTCCACGCCGGACAAGCCGGCGGGGTCGGCCAGCGGCTCCGCCGGCCGGCGACTCGTCGGGGCTGGGAGTTCCCCTGCCGGGAGCGTATCGTGAACCGATCCCCATCGATGCCCTCTCCGCCCGCGGGAGGTTTCCTCTCATGTTCCCGCGCCCCGCCCGCTTCCGATCCGTCGCCGCTTTCGAGGCCCATTTGGCGTCGCTCGACGCCCCGCTGCCGGTCGACAAGGCGATCCTCTCGGCCGCCGAGGGCTCTCCGCTCGCGCGACCACTGGTGATCGGCAACCGGGTGGTCGGCAACCGCTGGGCCATCCACCCGATGGAGGGCTGGGACGCTACCCCCGACGGGCTCCCCACCGACCCGCTCCTGCGACGGTGGCGCCACTTCGGGATCAGCGGGGCGAAGCTCGTGTGGGGAGGGGAGGCGGTGGCGGTCGTCGCCGCCGGACGGGCCAACCCGCGCCAACTCCTCGCCCCCGCCCTGGGGCGCGACGGCCTCCGCTTGCTCCTCGACACCGTCCGCTCCGCCCACCGGGAGGCCCACGGCACCGACGACGATCTCGTCGTCGCCCTCCAGCTCACCCACTCCGGCCGTTTCTGCCAACCCTCCGCCGGGGCGCGGCAGCCGCGGATCGCGTTCCACCATCCTCTCCTCGACGCTCGCCACGGCACGCCGCACGATCCGGGCTGCGTCCTCTCCGACGCCGAGGTCGAGACGCTCGTCGAGGCCTACGTCGAGGCCGCTCGGCTCGCCGCCGCCGCCGGCTTCGACATGGTCGACCTCAAGGCCTGCCATGGCTACCTCGTCCACGAATTCCTCGCCGCGCGGCGCCGCGAAGGGCGGTACGGGGGGGATTTCGACGGCCGGACGCGGCTCCTCACCGACCTCGTCGGCCGGGTGCGCGCGGCCTGTCCAGACCTTCTCGTCGGCGTTCGGCTCTCGCTCTTCGACACGATTCCCTGGCAAGCCCTCGACGGCCGCGGGGTGCCGTGGCCACGCGATGCTGGCACGCCGTACGACTGCGGCTTCGGTGTCGACGGGAATGATCCGACGAAGATCGATCTCGACGAGCCGATCCGTCTCCTCGCGCGGCTCCACGGGATGGGGGTGGCGGCGTTCAACCTCACCGCCGGCTGCCCCTACGCCGCGCCGCACGTCTCCCGGCCGGCGGCGTATCCCCCCAGCGACGGCTACGCCCCTCCTGAAGATCCGCTGGTCGGCGTGTGGAGGCAGATCCATGCCGCCCGGGAAGCGAAGCGGGCGGTCCCCGCCGCGGTGATGATCGGGACGGCCTACAGCTATCTCCAGGAGTGGCTCCCGCAGGTGGCCCAGGCCGTCGTCCGCCAAGGTTGGATCGACGGGGTCGGGCTCGGGCGGATGGTGCTCTCCTCGCCGCAGCTCCCCGCCGACACCCTCGCCGGGCGCCCGCTGCGCCCCAAGAAGATCTGCCGAACCTTCAGCGACTGCACGACGGCGCCCCGCCGCGGGCTCCGCAGTGGGTGCTACCCGCTCGACGATTACTACAAGGCCCTCGAGCCGGACGCCACCGCGATGAAGGGGATCCGCCGCGTGGCCGATCCCGGTTCCTGACATCCCCCCGCGTCCGACTGCCGCATGGAAAAGTTTCTCGAACAGATCTTTGTCTGGTGGATCCACCTCTGGCCCCACCTCCTCACCGCCGCGATCCTGGTCATCGACATCGTCCTCTCGACCCACGCCATCCTCACGAAGCGCGACACGCGCTCGACGATCGGGTGGGTCGGGCTGATCTGGTTCTCGCCCGTGTTCGGGGCGATCGCCTACACACTCCTGGGCGTCAACCGGATCCGGTCGCGCGCCGGCCGGCTCCGCGCCGGGACGGTGCGGATCGAGCACGAGCTCGACGACGCCACGGCCGGCGATGAACGCCTCACCGCGGCGATCGGGCCGCCGGAGTCGCCGTTGCGGTCGCTCGCCGTGCTCGTCGAACGGGTCACCGAGCGACCGCTCACCGAGGGGAATGCCATCGAGCCGCTCGATGGCGGCGATGCGGCCTACCCTGCCATGCTCGCGACGATCGAAAACGCCCAACGCAGCATCGGCCTTGCCTGCTACATCTTCGACAACGACCGCACCGGGCGGATGTTCGTCGACTGCCTCGCCGCAGCCGTGCGCCGCGGGGTCACCGTCCGGGTCCTCATCGACGGGATCGGCTCGACCTACTCCCACCCGCCGATCACCGCCAGCCTCGCTGCGGCCGGCGTGCCGGTGGCAACCTTCCTCCCCTCTGGTGTGCCCTTCTTCTTCCCTTACGCGAATCTCCGCAACCACCGCAAGCTCCTCGTCGTCGACGGCGCGATCGGCTTCACCGGCGGGCTCAACATCCGCGACGGCTGCTGGCTCGCCCATGCCCCGCGGAACCCGGTGCGCGACATGCATTTCCAGCTCCGGGGGCCGGTCGTCGCCCAGCTCCTCGAGGTGTTCGCCGAAGATTGGCAGTTCGCCACGGACGAGTCGCTCGACGGTGGTGACGGGGCCGAAGATCCCTGGCGCCCCCGGGCCACCGCCGCCGGTGCGGGACTGGCACGCGGGATCCGCTTCGGCCCCGACGATCCGGATGTCGGCCGGATCCGTCTGGTGATCATGGCGGCGCTGGCGGCGGCACAAACCTCGGTGCGGATCATGAGCCCCTATTTCCTTCCCGACGACGCCGTCTGCCAAGCCCTCGACGTCGCGGCGATGCGCGGCGTCGAGGTCGACATCGTCATCCCGGCCGAGAACAATCTCCCCCCCGTCGCATGGGCGATGACCGCGATGCTCTGGCAGGTGTTGGGGCGGGGGTGCAACGTCTGGCTCTCGCCGCCGCCCTTCGACCACACCAAACTGTTCGTCGTCGACGACGCCTGGGCGATGTTCGGCAGCGGCAACTGGGACGAGCGCAGCCTGCGGCTCAACTTCGAGTTCAACGTCGAGACCTACGACCGCGACCTCTGTGCCCGGCTCGGCCGGCATGTCGCCGAGACCGTGGCGCGATCGCGGCGGATCACCCTCGAAGAGGTCGACGGCCGGAGCCTGCCGATCCGATTGCGCGACGGCATTGCCCGGCTCTTCTCCCCCTACCTCTGAAATCCCCGAGACGACGAATGCCGATCAGAACACGTCTTTCCGCCATCGCCGCCGCGGCGCTTCTGCTCTGCGGTCCCTTGCCGGCGCTTGCCACCGCGGATCGGCCCCTCCTCGAGATCTCCACCGACACCGTCCTCGATCCCGACACCATCTATGGCGCGATCGTGGTGAAGGCGTCAGGCATCACCCTCGACGGCCGGGGGGCTCTCCTCCTCGGGGCGGACTCGGGCGATCCGAAGACGTTCACCGGCACGGGACTGCGTGCCGAGGGGGTGTCGGGAGTGACGGTGAAGAACCTCCGCGCTCGTGGCTTCGAGCGTGGGCTCCATATCAGCGATGGCGAAGGCTGGCGGGTGGAGGGGTGCGACTTCTCCGACAATTTCCACGACCCGCGCTTCGGGTGGGGGGAGAACGGGCGGCGCGGCGGGATTCTCCTCGAGCGCATGACCCGCAGCCGGCTCGCCGGCAACCGGGCCAATCGGGTCTGGGACGGCTGTGTCCTCGTCGGTTCCGACGACAACGAGCTGATCGACAACGACTTCTCCCATGCCTCCAACAGCTGTCTCTCGCTGTGGAGCTCGTGTCGCAACACGATTTCTGCCAACAGGCTCTCTCACGGGATCCGCATCGATCCCGGCGAGGTCCATGCCCGTGATTCGGCCGGCTGCTTGATTGAGAGCGGCTCGAACGACAACCGCTTCACCGGCAACGACTGCACCCATGGCGGGGACGGCATCTTCATCCGCGTTCTCAACGGCTGGGTGAGCACCGGCAACGTCTTCGAGGGGAACGACTGCTCTCACGCCAACAACAACTGCATCGAGGCCTGGGCGCCGCGAAACCGGTGGATCCGCAACAAGGCCAACGGCGGCAGCTACGGCTTCTGGCTCGGCGCCTCCGACCAGAACGAGCTTCTCGAGAACGAAGCCTGCGGCAACGGCCGCCCCGACGGACCGCACAACTCCCCCCATCTCCCCGATGGCTCCCATGCCGGCATCGTGTTCATGTTCGGGCCGTCGAGCCACACGGTCCTGCGGGGGAATGTCTGCCGCGACAATCACGGCGCCGGCATCGCCGCCATCGGCGATCTCGCCAAGGAGGGGCCGGCCTGGAAGGCGTTCCATTGGATCGTCGAGGAGAACGTCCTCGAAGGGAACCGCTGGGGGATCTATCTCCACCACGCCGACATGCTCGACTTGGCCGCCAATCGCTTCGCAGGCAACACCGTCGCCGATCTCCATGACGCCGGCGACGTCCGTGGTCTGCGGGTCCACGAACGAATCGCGGGCAACGGCAGCGCGGTGCCCGCGGCGGTCCTCGCCGGCCCGACGAGCCTGCGGGCAGGCCAGACCGCCCGATTCGATGCCGGGGCGAGCCGGTCGGCGGCCGACGGGCCCCTCTCCTTCCGCTGGCAGGTCGATGGCGAGCCGTTCCCCGGGGACGCGACTCTCGAGACTTCGTTCCCGGCGCCGGGCTTCCACCGCGTCGCCCTGACGGTGACCGCAGCGGGGCGGTCGGACCTCGCCTGGCGGGATCTCTACGTCGTCGACGACGCGCCCGAGATCGGCACCGAGTGGCCGCCTGACACCGTCACTCCGTCGGGATGGTCCGCTGCAGATCCTGCCTCGACGGTCCACTTCGCCATCGACCCCGACGTCCATCTCGTCGGTACGGCGTCCCTCCGTGCCCGGGTCGACCCCTACGGCGGCGGGCGTGTGACGCTCTTCCATGATCTTCCCGGGGCACCGCGCCCGCTCGGGGCCGGGGCCCGACTCGTGGCGTGGATCGCCGCCCGCAATCCGCATGTCCCGGCCTGGCAGGACGGCAATCCCCTCGTCACGCTCACCGACGGGGCGGGCCGATCGATGACGCTCCGGCCGGAGAAGGACCTCCTCGCCGCGCCGGCCACGACCGAGTCGCGCGAGGGCTGGCTGCGGATCGAGGCCCCGGTCGCCGGCGGGGAGGGCTGGGTGCGGTCGGGGGAGATGATCGCCGAGGTGTCTGGGCTCGGGCTGGGCTTCGACAGCTGGGGAGCGCCCCCCCTCGAGATCCGGATCGACGGGCTGCACGTCTCCGCCGCCGCGCCGCCGGCCCCGTGACCGGACGCGGGGCCGCCGGGGAAGCGGGGCGAATTGTCACGGCCCGGAGCGTCACCTAAAGTGCTCTCTTCCCCCGGGAGACCATTGATGGCCGGACCGACGATCCCCCCGCCGCCGTTTGACGCTGCACTCGACACGATCGACCAGCTGCGCGCCGTCGGCCGGGAGTTCCACGCGCGCGGGTGGTCACTGGGAACGAGCAGCAACTACAGCGTCGTCGCCGGCCGGGCCCCGCTCGAGCTCACGATCACCGTCAGCGGCAAAGACAAGTCGGCCCTCGGACGCGACGACTTCGTCCGCGTCGATGCCGCTGGAGTACCGTGCGACGGATTGGAAAGGAAGTCCTCCGCGGAGACCCTCCTCCACTGCCTCGTCGCCGAACTGGTTCCCTCCATCGGCGCCGTGCTCCATACCCATTCGGTCTGGTCGACGATCCTCTCCCGCGCCGACCTGCCGCGGGGCGCCGTGCGGATCGAGGGCTACGAGATGCTCAAGGGCCTCGATGGCATCGTCACCCACGACACCTTCGAGGAGGTGCCGATCTTCGCCAATGCCCAGGCGATGCCGGAGCTCGCCGCGCGGATCCGGGCCCGGTTCCGCGCCGCCGACTGGAGCGATTCGAAGCGTCCGCCGTTTCATGGATTCCTCCTCTCCGGCCACGGCCTCTACACGTGGGGCCGCGACCTCGCCGAGGCCCGGCGCCAGATCGAGATCCACGAGTTCCTCTTCGAAGTCGTGGCCCGCACCCGCTCCTTCCCCGGCGGCCCGGTCGCAACAACGCTGACCGACCAGCCGCAGTCGAGCCAGCCGCAGTCGGGCCAGGGGGCAACGGGCCTTCCCGCCCCGTTGATCGTCCGTCAGCAGCAGACCTCCCAACGGCAACAGCAATGACCCCAGGGGGGTGATCCGGCAGCGGCCTTGCGGACCCTTTCCCATCCCGCCCCCTCCACCGGCCCGAGTACCCCGCAACGATCCCGGAGATTCTATTCATGGCCATCGTCACCGTCCCCGCCGCCGCCCGGCGCATCACCGGCTTCGACGACGTGAAGACGTTCCTCGCCGGATTCGGCATCGACCACGAGATCTGGCCCCTCGAGGACCGGGTCGATCCCGCGGCGCCGGCCGAAGCGATCCTCGCCGCGTACGCGCCCGAGATCGAGGTCCTCAAACACAAGGGGGGATTCGTGACAGCCGATGTCATCGACGTCCGGCCGGAGACGCCGAACCTCGACGCGATGCTCGCGAAGTTCTCCAAGGAACACACGCACTCCGAGGACGAGGTCCGCTTCATCCTCCAGGGCCGCGGGGTGTTCCACATCCATGCCCCCGCGGCCGACGGCACCGACACGGTGTTCGCGATCGAGGTCGGGGCGGGCGACCTGATCAGTGTGCCGGTCGACACGTGCCATTGGTTCGATCTCTGCGACGACCGTCGCATCCGGGCGATCCGTCTCTTCCAGGACATGAGCGGCTGGACCCCGCACTACGTCGAAGAGGGCATTCACGGCGCCTATGAGCCGCTCTGCCTCGGACCGGCGTGGGTTTCCGGCAGTCGAGGGGGCGCGACGTGATCCTGTTCGACGGCCGCGGAATCGTCCTCGATGTCGAGGGGACGACCTCATCGATCTCGTTCGTGGTCGACGTCCTGTTCACGTACGCGCGTGACAGGGCCGGTGATTTCCTCGCCTCCCACCGCGACGACGAGACGATCCGCCCCCTCTCCCTGGCGATCCTGGCCGAGGCCGGCGATCCCTGGATGGGCGGGGACGATCCGTCGTCGTTCGTTCCCCGCAGCACTGCCGCAGTCATCGAATTGATTCGTCGGGACGCGAAGTTCGGCCCGCTCAAAAATCTTCAGGGGCAGATCTGGCGGCGCGGCTTCGAGGATCGGAGCCTCGTGGCCCATGTCTTCGACGACGTGCCGCCGGCCCTCGAGCTGTGGAGCGGATCGGGGCTCGACGTGAGGATCTACTCGTCGGGGTCGGTCGAGGCGCAGAAGCTGTTCTTCGGCCACACGGCCCGCGGCGACCTCACCGGCCACTTCCGCGGCCATTACGACACGGCCATCGGGCCGAAGCGCGAAGCCTCCAGCTATGAAGCGATAGCGGCCGACATGGGGCTCCCGCCGCGGCAGATCCTGTTCGTCAGCGACGTCGGTCAGGAGCTCGATGCCGCTCGCCGGGCCGGACTGCAGACGGCCCTCGCCGACCGCCCCGGAAACTCTCCCGCCTCGAGCGTCTTCGACCACCCGGTGGTGACGACCTTTGCCCAGATTGTCACCTGAAGTGGATGGCCGACCGATGCCCGAGCAAAACCTCCCCCCATCCGCCGCCATGCCGCAAGCCCGCTGCGCGGCTTGTTCCTCGACGTATCCGGAGCTCGAAACAGCGCTCCGCGAGGCCGTCACGCGGGCCCAGGCAGGGCTGGGGGGCGAGGGAGGCGAGGCAGGCGCGACGCTCGCGGTCGTGTTTGTCTCGGCGGCGTACGGGGAGGCGATCAGGCCGGCCCTCGACAGCTTGGCCGAGACCGTCGGCATCGATGGAGTGATCGCGACGACGGCGGAAGGAGTCCTGGCCGGCGGCACCGAACATGAGTCGGGGCCGGCGGTGGCCGTCTGGCTGGCGCGGCTGCCGGGGGCGGTCGTGGAGATCTTCGCCCTGGAATACGTCGGCAACCCCGACGGCGGAAGTTTCATCGGCTGGCCGGCGGAGCTCGAAGGGGGGTGGCCGGAGGGAGCCGGGATGCTCCTTCTGGCCGATCCGTTCTCGTTCCCCGTCGACAGCTTCATCTCCCGGATGGAGCAGGATCATCCCGGCGTACCGATCATCGGTGGTATGGCCAGCGGCGGCCGGGTGCCCGGCAGCAACACGCTCGTCGCGGGGCGCCATCTCTCCGATTGCGGGGCCGTCGGGGTGGTCGTCGGCGGCAGCGCCCGGCTCCGGCCGGTCGTCTCCCAGGGCTGCCGTCCGATCGGGCAGCCGATGGTGATCACGCGTGCCGAAGAGAACGTGATCGTCGAGCTAGGGGGGCGGCCCGCCCTCGAACGGCTCCGCGAGGTGTACGGCGAATTGAGCGAGGCCGACCGCCAGCTCGTCCGCTCCTCGCTCCACGTCGGTCGCGTCGCGAGCGAGTATCAAGATCGTTTCCAGCGCGGTGACTTCCTCGTCCGGAATGTCGTCGGCGCCGATCCGGAATCGGGCATGATTGCCGTCGGCGACCTCGTCCGGACCGGCCAGACGGTGCAATTCCATGTCCGCGACGCCGACACCGCCCACGAGGACCTCCTCCACCTTCTCACGCTCGGGCCGAGTGCGGCGCCCCCTGCGGGAGCGCTCGTGTTCACCTGCAACGGCCGTGGCACGCGGCTCTTCCCTGCGGCCCATCACGACGCCCGTTGCCTCCAGGACGCGCTCGGGCCGGTCCCGACCGCCGGGTTCTTCGCCCAGGGGGAGATCGGACCGATCGGGAAGCGCAATTTCCTCCACGGATTCACCGCCAGCATCGCCCTGATCGAGGGAGCCTGACGGCCGGTCCGTGCCCGCCGGCCCGATGGCCCCATGTCGCCCCGGAACGGGGGGAAGAGGACTTGACCGCCGGCGCCCACGGCTCCTACCGTCCCCGGGCTGCCACCCTCCGGAGCCCGCGCGATGCGCCGATCGACGCTCTCCCTCCCGCTCCTGCTCCTGCTCCTTTCCGCCCCGCTGATCGCCGGGGGCTGCGCCTCAACGAAGGACCAGTACGCCTACGCCTATCCGAGCGCCCCGCCGGTTTACACGCAGCCGGCCGGCTTTGCGACGCCGGCGGTCAACCCCGCCGCCGCCCCCCCGGTCATGCCGGCCCCGGTCGGCCCCCCTCCGCCGAACGCGGTCGTGGCGGGAACGTTCCCGGCCGGAGCACTGCCGCCGGGCAGCCTGCCGGCCGGGGCGACCATGATGCCCGGCAGCGTGACATCGCTCCCTCCCGGCGCGGTCCTGATCAGCGACACCGTGGCCCACGCCGGCGCGTTCTCCGAGGGGCCGTGCCCGCCGATGACGACGCATGGAATGGCTGCCGACGGCACGCTTGTGCCGTACACGGGGGAGAGCCAGACCATTCCCTGCCCGCAGGAGCTCGTCTCCGAGGTCGGCCCTGGATCGTTCGTGCGCTGATCGGCAGCTGTCGGGCGACGGGCTTCAAACCTTCCGCTTGCTCCCGGCCGGCTCGACCGCATCCGATGAAATGCCGAGTACGTAAGCTTGGAAATGGATGATGCGTTCTTCACGTCGCGACATCAGACCGCCGTCGGGCAGGACCGAAGACGACATCCCGCGGTGATGTTCGCTGGTCACGGCCCGGTCCTCCGCGAACACCTTCTCCCAAAACCCGCGCAGTCCGGCGGCATGCCCCGGATAGAGCAGCCGACCTCGCCATGATGGACGACGCCCGCGATAGACGAACATCCGGTAGAGATTGACGTGCCGGTCGGGGCCAACCGGATAGATCGCCTGGGCGATGGCATAGGCATCGGATGCGATCACGCCGAAATGCGGGAATGCATGCTGATGATGGTAGACGTATTCGGGAGTCCGCCCGAGCCGGCGGATCAGACGGGACGTTCGGGAGATCTGCGGATGATCGCTGTCCGAAAAGCCGACCGTCAGCCCCGTGTGGGAGTCGTCCTGGAAAAGATGCGTCATCGCCTCCTCGCGTGGCAACGGGAAACGCCCCAGCGTTCCTTCGTGCGCCGCCACCGTGTGGTAGCCCTCGAGGGTGATCTCCATGGCAAGCTTCCAATTGCCATCGCACGTCGGCTCCCACGACCAGACATGCTCCCAATCACCCCCGCACCGCTCGGCGCAGATCGAATGAGCCTCGCCAAGAAACGATTCGATTGGTTCCGGAGCCGGATGAAAGCTGACAAAAACCAGATCCCCGACGGTCGCCACCGGATATTCGACAAGGCCGAGGCGTCCCTGTTCGAGGGGCTTGAAGGCCGGCGCGTCAGGGATCTTTCGCGTCTGCCCGCTCTCGTCATATTCCCAGCCGTGATACTGGCATCGAAGCCGCTCGCGAAACCTGCCTTTCTCGGCTGCGGTCAACGCACAGAAGCGGTGCGAACAAACATTGAGAAAGCAGACGAATCGATCGCCACGCCGCCAGAGGATGATGTCACGACCGAGAATTGAGATGGTACGGAAGTCGCCATCGACGGGAAACTCGCCGCTCACCCCCACCAGATGCCAGCCGGGCATGAATCCCCGCTCGACCTCCCGTTCGGTGACGTTCCGGTCGAGGTAATGCCGGGGCGTGAGACGTGTCGGCTGATGCGAATCACTGATGAACATCCGGTCACTCCCGCCCTGCTCGTGCAGCAGCGTTCTGTGGACGACGGGCATAGACGAGATAGTGCCGATGGAAGACGTCCGGCGACGGATGGCGGCGCTCGGTCGCGAATCCATGCCCACCGAGGATCTGCTCCATCCTCGTGCACGCATCCTCCCCATCGTGGACCTCGATGACGACCTGTCGGACGAGCGGCCAATGCCGGGCGTCGATCCCCTCGAGGCACTCGAACTCGGCCCCCTCGACATCCACTTTGAGGAGGTCGATCCGCGTCAGTCGATGGGCATCAATGACATCAGACAGTCGGATCAGGTGACAGCTGACCTTCTCCGGCCGCTGATAGTGCCGACGAATCGATTCCGCCCATGCTTGCCGCGCGGGGCGCGGCAGGAGCCTCACGGCAAGGGAACGCCACCCTCCCCCGTCGGCGAGCTTACGGAGGATGAAGCGACGTGAATCGGCGTGTGCCGCGGCGGAATCGAGAGGATATCGCGAGGAACTGCTCGACGTCAGCGGATAGAACGTGAAATCCACCTCCTCGTCGCGCGCGGATGCACCCACGTTGTGGAGGTGAACATTGAGACGGTTGTGGCGGTTGACGTTCCGCTCCAGCCCAGCGAAGATCGCTGGCACAGGCTCGAAGGCATGAATGGTCCCCCGTGTCAGCCGCGTGTTCAACCACAGCACGAACAGGCCGAGGTTGGCGCCGACGTCGAGGATCGTATCTCCGTCGGAATAGTCGATGCCGCAGTCTTCGTACACCTTCCCGACGAAAATCTCGTCGTGGATGATCCGCGTGTTTTCGACGCACGGCGTCTCGAACACGGCGCCCCCGGGCAAAGTCATCGTCAGCAGCGGCGAATCAGCCATGGGGCACCAGGGCAGGGGATTGAAGAGACATTCCTCCCCGGCACACGAGCGCACCCATGCCAAGGGCCGGGGACGATTGTTTTCAGCCGTTCCCCTCCCGTCAAACCGCGGCGCCGAATGAATCATGGCACGCCTCTGGGCCGTGATCCTTCCGCTGCAACCGGCACAATCCTCACCCCAGCACGCCGGCAATCGGCCGGGCGGCTCCGAGAACGCCCGTCAGCCGCTCGTCACGGCCGTCGTGCGGAAAGACGAGACGCTCGTGGTCGAGCCCGAAGGCGGCGAGGATCGTGGCGTGGAGGTCGCGGACGTGCTGCCTATCCTCCACGGCCCGGAGGCCGATCTCGTCGGTGGCGCCGATCACCCGGCCGCCGTTGACGCCGCCACCGGCCAGCCAGACGGTGAACCCGTAAGGGTTGTGGTTCCTGCCGCCGTTTCCCTGCTCCATCGGGGTCCGGCCGAACTCGCCCCCCCAGACCACGAGGGTCTCGTCGAGGAGGCCACGCCGGGAGAGATCGGCAAGGAGCGCGGCGGTCGGGCCGTCGGTCTGGCGCGAGTTGCGCTCGTGGTAATCGTGGCTCTTGTCATGGCCGTCCCAGCCGTATTTGTCGACGGCGTTATAGAGCTGGACAACGCGCACGCCGCGCTCGACGAGCCGCCGCGCGAGGAGACACATCCGTCCGTAGGAAGCGGTGGGGCGGTGCGGATCGTCGACACCGTAGAGGGCGAGTGTCTCGGCCGACTCTTCACTGAGGTCGCCGACATCGGCAGCTTCCGCCTGCATCCGGTAGGCCAGCTCGTAGGTCGCGATCCTTCCCTCGAGATCGGCCTGCCCGGGCCGGGCCGCGAGATGCCCGCGGTTGAAGGCCTGGGTGAGATCGAGCGTCGATCGCTGCACCGGCGCGAAGCCGGGGGGAGGCTCGAGATTGGCCAGCGCCGGACCGTCATGACGGAACCGTGTCCCCTGGTAGGCGGCCGGGAGGAACGCATTCGACCAATTCGCGCTGCCGCCGAGCCCCCCCACCTCGAAGAGCATGACGTAGCCGGGGAGGTTGGCGTTCTCGCTCCCCAGGCCATAGGTCAGCCAGCTTCCCAGGCTCGGCTTCCCGCCGAGAATCGATCCGGTGTTCATCTGATAGGTGGCAGGAGCGTGGTTTGACGAGTCGCTGTGCATCGACCGCACGACGCACAACCGATCGGCGTGCTCCGCCGTGGCCGGCATCCGGTCGGACACCCACAGCCCGCTCTGGCCGTACTGCCGCCATGCCCACGGTGGGCAGAGGAGCGAATCCTTGCAATGGTTGATGACGCCCCCGACCTGGTCGGAGATCCCCTTGATTGACTCGGGGACCGGCTGCCCGGCAAGCGTCTCGAGGAGCGGCTTGCGGTCGAAGAGGTCGACCTGACTCGGGCCGCCGTACTGGAAAAGGACGATGAGGCTCTTCGCCTTTCCCGCCCGATGCGGCGGCCGGGGGGCGAGCGGCCGGAGGGGATCGGTCGACAGCAACGCTGGCGGCTCCCCGGTTGCCCGCTCACCCGCCGCGAGGAGCGCCGCCGCGATGCCACCGATCCCGAGGGCACAGCGGCCGAGAATCTCCCGCCGCGACGGCACGGCAGGGGGGGGAAGCGGCGATCGGGAGCGTGCGGCCATGGGATGCGTCCGGGCGTTTGCTTCAGTCGACATGGAGAAACTCGGACACATTCAGCACCGCCCGGCAGAGATCGACGAGGGCCCGCCGGGCCGCCACCCCATCCCCTCCGATGTCTGCCGCTGCCCCGTCCGGGGGCGACGAATGGATCGCGATGTGGCGGCCGAGGAGCTCGGCGGCTGCCGTCCGCTCCTCCGGCTCGATGGGGCGACCGAGTGCGAGACGGACGACCGCCGCCGGCCAGGCGTCGACGTCGGCGCCGACGGCCGCCGCCACGCGGTCAGCGAGCCCTGCCGCCGCGTGGACGACGAGATCGTCATTGAGGAGATTGAGCGACTGGGGGGCGACGGTCGTGACATCCCGCCGCCCGCAGGGATTGACGCCGTCGGGGAGATCGAAAGGCTGGAGGAAGGGGAGGGGGAGCGATCGCTTGCGGACGAGGTAGACACTGCGGACGAACGTCTCCTCGACCGGCTGGGCATACCAACCCTGCGGGCGCCCGTCGGCCCCCTCCTTCACGAACTCGATGATGGCGGGATTGGCGTGGAGGATCGCCTCGGCCACCGGCGGCCACCGCGGCGGCCCCCCGCGCTCCCCGCGGAGCAGCCCCGCCACCGCCAGAAGTGCATCCCGGATCGCCTCCGCCCCGAGTCGGCGCGGCTGCTGCCGCCACAGCAGCCGGTTGTCGGGATCGGCCTGGTGGGCGGGAGACGGGCCGGCGGCGATGGAGGACCGCTGATAGGCGTCCGTGAGGAGGATCGCGCGGTGGAGCGACTTCAGCGACGATCCCCCGTCGCGGAACTCGCAGGCGAGCCAGTCGAGGAGCTCGGGATGGGTGGGGGGGGAACCACGAAATCCGAAGTCGTTCGGCGTGGCGACGATCCCCCGGCCGAAGAGCCGTTGCCAGACGCGGTTGACGATCACCCGCGCCGTGAGCGGATTGCCAGCGGAGGCCAGCCACTGGGCCAGGGCCAGCCGCCGGCCGCTGGTCCGCCCCCCGGGCGGCGGCGCGACGGCAAGTGCCGCGGGATCGAACGCAGCCAAGACGCCGGGCACCACCTCCTGGCGCGGTTCGCGGTGGCTCCCCTGGGCGAGCAGATGGGTGGCAGGGATCTCCGTCACTTCGCCCACGACCTCGGCGATCGTCGCGCTGCGGAGCGCTGCGGCAAGCTCGGTGAGCCGCGCCTCGAGACGGTCGATCTCCGCCTGCACCTCACCCCGTTCGCCGGCCCCCTCCGGCGTTCCGGCCCCTCCGTCGGGCGGCGGGGGAAGCAACTCGAGACGCTTTGCCGCGATCTCCTTGCGGTCCGTGACCGCGGCGATCTCCGCTCGAATCGGCTCGTTGTGGGCCGCGATCTCGGCGGCAACCGGGCTCGGGTCGATCGCCATCTCGCGGGCGTCGGTCCCCTGGAAGCAAGCCTGGATCCGGAAGAAGTCCGATTGGAGGAGCGGGTCGGATTTGTGGTCGTGACAGTTGCAGCAGGTCATCGAAAGCCCGAGGACCGCCGAGCCGGTGGTGGAGACGATCTCGGCGAGGAGCTCGGCCCGGTGCCGCTCGGACTCTTGGAAGATCGGCGCCGTGCTGTCGAAGGGTCCGAGCCGGAGGTAGCCGGTGGCGACAAGGGCCCCGGCCCCGGTTTCGTCGGCGGGGGGATCGGCCGCCAATTCATCGCCGGCCAATTGCTCGGCGAGGAACCGGTCGTAGGGCATGTCGGCATTGAAGGCGGCGATGCACCAATCGCGGTAGCGCCAGATCTGCGGCCGCAGTTCGTCGCGCTCGAAGCCGTTGGTATCGGCGTAGCGAACGGCATCGAGCCAGGTGACGGCGAGATGCTCGCCATAGGCGGGGCTGGCGAGGAGCCGGTCGACGAGCCGCTCGACCGCGTCGGGGGCCTCGTCGGCGACGAAGGCCTCCACCTCGTCGGGGGTCGGAGGGAGCCCCGTGACATCGAACGTCATCCGGCGCACGAGCGTGCGCCGGTCGGCGCGGGGGAACGAACCGATTCCCGCAGCGGCGAGCCGGTCGTTGAGGAAGGCATCGATGATCGCCGCGCCGGCGGGGCCCTCGTCGCCGACCGTCGCCGGCACCGTTGGCCGGACGAGCGGCTGGAACGACCACAGATCGATCCGCTCCCCGCGCCAGCGCCTCGTCACGGGATTGCGTGGATCCTCCCAGGCCGAGCCCACCGGGCTGCCATCGCTGTCCTCCGGCGGCGCCGCGCCCGGCCATGGCGCCCCCGCGGCGACCCACGCCTCGATCAGCCCGATCTCGTCCCCAGACAGCGGCTCGTCCGGCGGCATCGGGGCCACGGCCGGATCCTGCCGGCGGACGGCGCGGACCAGGAGGCTCGCATCGGCATCCCCCAAAATGACCGCCGGACCGGTCTGGCCCCCGCGAGCGAATGCCGCAGCGTCATCGAGCGCCAGCCCCCCCTGCGGATCGTGCCCCGCATGGCACTCCAGACAGCGCACCGCCAGGAGCTTCTCGACCCGGCCTGCCGGCGCCCCCTCATCGGCCCCGGCGCTTCCGGAGGAAAGGAACGCGAGCAGCACGACGGCCATCAGACCCACCAAGGGGTGGGGGCGTGTCGGTCGTGTCGGGTGGTTCGCCGCTCCCATCGCCCCCTCCGTCACTCGGCCAGTCGGCTGAAAAACTCCCTCGCCACAGCATAGTCGGCCTCGGCCGTCGCCCGCTCCTCTCCCGTGTAGGTGACCGCCTTCTCCCGCCAGCACTGCTCGACGCACGCCAGACACCAGCGGGCGCTGTCTCGGTTGGGGCGGATCGGGGCTCCCGCCACTCGCATGAAGACGGGATTCGTGTGCCCCCCGGGAAACACGCGGATCGCGGCCCAGGAGCTCTGCTCCACCCGACGAGTGAAGGCGACCGGTTGCTCCCGACCATCGGCAGGCACCTCGATCCGCTCCACCGGGAAGCCGTTGACGACCAGTTCCACAGGGACGGTGGCCGGGGCATCCGCCGCCGGGCTTCGAAGCGCCGCCACGATGGCCCGGAACGTGACGCCGCCCGCCGCCGGAAAGCTGAGGGTGCTGTCGCGCGTGCCGATTTCGAGTGGCGCCCCATCGGCCGCCGTGGCGGTGAACTCCATCAGGTGGGTCCGGCCATCGCTGACATAGCTCCGCCCCGCCGCGATCGCGTCGCACCAGGCGTCGAAGTCGAGCGGCCCGTCGAGACGGGCATAAACGCGTCCGATCCCGACCCGCTCGCCGGTCATGCAGGGGAAGTCGGTCTCGCCGCTGGCCCGCACCGTCAGACCGCAGTTGAGAACGTGATACCACAGATTCCATTCCGCCCGCCGGTCGGTGTTCATCATCGAGAGGAAGTCGACAGCGCGGACGGGGTGGCCATCGGGACCGGGCACTTCATGGACCACATCCATGATGAACTCGTTGGCGCCGATGCCATCGAAGGCGGGGATGTCGAACGTCGGCAGACCTCCGGGGCCGTCGCCCCCCTCCGTCCCCGGGACGCGGCCAACGACGCGCGTCAGCCCACTGGCCGAATGGGCCGGGCCACAGACGGCGCCCTGCCGCTTCGCCCAGCGGAGCGTGTTGAGACCGAGGGTCGGCCAGTGCTGCATCGAATCCCCGCCGGGGGGAATCTGCTCGGTGAGCCGGAGGAGATTCAAGTGGCCGGAGGCATGCGACCCGAAGCCCGACACCTCGATGTCGTAGCGGAGGAGGTAGGGGGGCCGGCTGACGTCATCGGGCTTCCCCGAGAAAAACCGTTTCTGGAAATCGAAGCACGGGCCCCAGGTGAGGCAGCAGCCGACCTTCAGGTCCTCCCCCATACAGTGGCGCAGCATGTCGGCCGGCATCACTCCCTCGGTGGGGCTCTCGTAATGGGCGCAGCCGGCGGCGTGGATGTGGTGATCGCCCGACCAATAGCCGCGGCGTGACGGGTCGACCCAGCGGCGGACGGCATAGCGCAGCTCGGCAGGCCCATTCCCCACGACGAGCGTCTGCTCCTCCGGCACGCTCTCCGGCCCGCGCGAGCAGCGCACCGTGTAGCGGCCCGGCGGGAGCCGGACCGTCTCCCCATCTTCACGGTAGATCTGCCGCTGGAAGAAGAAATCGGGGGCCAGCCGCTTCGATTGCGGCGGATACACGCGCCCCTGCTCGTCGACGATCTCGAAGCAGCCCACGGCCGGGAGCCCCGCCTCGTCGTCGACACGGAAGGTCACCTCGCTCGAGGGCGCGATCCGGCACGTGATGTCGGTTCCGGCCCACTCGCTCCCCCGATCGGCCGAGGCGACTTCGATCCAGTCGATCCGCATCCGGCAGGGCTTGCCGTTGGGATCGATCCGAACTCCGACGACATGCCCGTCGGCAGGGATCGGGATCTCGTAGAGCATTTCCCGCCCCGGCTCGACCGTGAAGGTGACGACATGCCCCCCATCCGGTCGCGGCCGTTCCTCCGTCCACCAGAACACCTGCCCGATGCCCGCTTCCTCCGCCTTCGCCCAGAACCGCAGCACGAGCCCCGCCGGCTTTGACGGCGCGGAGAAGGTCGCCCCGAGGAAGGGATCGTTGCCGGTCCCCTCAATGAACAGCGAGCCGTCACGGGCCTCGAGGTTCACTTGATTGGTGGTCGAGTCCCACCCGGCAACGCCCTCGGTGAACCGCCAGGCAGCAACGATCGAGGTCGTGCCTGGAGGGGCGACGACGCCGTCGGTGGGCGGCGTGGAAAACTCGAGCGTGGCAGTCCGATCCCCCGCATTCGAAGCCCACAGTTCCACGATCCGGTATTCCAACGGCAACCCCGACAGCGTCGGCGTGAACGGCTGCCCCTCGAAGGCCGAAAGCCCGAGGAAGCGTTGCGGCACGTCGGCCGCCGGGGCGTGGGGAAGGGGACGGGCCTGGGGGCTCCCCACCCGCAGCCGCGCCCGGATCTCCGGGACGTTCACCACCTTCACGAGCACCGTTCGCCATCCCTGCTCAACCAGCGCGAGGGGCATGCCAGCGTTGCGGACCGCGATCGTCGGCGGGCCATCCTTCGCGACTCCGACGGCCACCGCGCAGAGCGGATCGAGGATCGACTCGATTCCTCGGGTGACTGCCGCATCGTCCTCGAGCGACTCCAGCCCAGCGAATTGATTCCTCGCCTGCGGAGAAAGCGGGCTCCCCAACCGTTCGAGGGCATCGACGAGCCGATGAGCCTGCGCGAGGAGCGGCTGGCGCTCGACCGCAACCGCGGTCGGCCACGGCTCAGCGGCCAACGAGGAAACGCCTGCGAGAAGCACGATCGCCCCCCACACCGCCATCCGACACCGACGAGTCAAGAGAACGATCATCGCACGCCACTCCTTCATGAGCCGGACACACGGCGGGCCGGCACGCCCTTGAGCAACAGATCCGCCGCCGCTCGGAAACCGAGGTCCTGCGTCCCCTGGCCGACGTCGGCCTCGAGGTGCACCTCCCGCCGCCCCGCCTCGAGGAGGCGAATCTCGACGATCTTCCATTCGCGTTCCGCTCCGGAGAGAAACGACGACGACGCCATTCCATCGACGAGCCCCACCTCGCAGAACCGGGCGGGCCGGGGAGGAGTCGTCGAGCGGTCGGTGGCCGCGATCCGCAGCGGCGCACGGATTCGGGCGTGATTGCGAACCTCGAGAAGGAAGCGGAAGGTGCGATCGACGACGAGCTCCGGCAGCGGGCTGACGGCAGCCAGTTTCACGCGCGACTCCGGATTGACGTCGACCCGCAGCACCACCAACGGCTCAACGGCCGCGGCCAAGCTGGCGATGGAGTCGGCGGCGGTGAGTTGGGGCTCGAGCGCCCGCGCATCGGGGCGGGGAAGGAGCTGATCGAGGGTCAGGAGCAGGTCATCGCGGGCCTCGTCGACGGTGCCGGCGGCGGGATGGCCCGATCTGGCAATCAGCCGTTCATAGCGACCGATGCCCTCCGCCACGTAGGCCATCGCCTCGCTCCGCTGCCCCGCCGTGGCAAACCGCCCCTTGAGCTCGATGTCACGGACGTGGGCCCGCATCCGAACGATCCAGTCCCGCGCCGCCTCCGGCCGGAATACCCCCCGCCCCTCGACGACGACCTGCACGGCGCTGGTGTGGGCGATGCCCGCCCGCTCGATGCAATTGAATCCCCCCCCGCGGCTCGCCCGGGCGACGATCCAGCGGCTTTCCCCCACCGGCAGATCGATGGCCACCTCCGCCGTCGTCTCCCCGGTGGTCTCCTCTGCGATCACCACCCCGTTCGAGACCACCTGCACGACCCCGAGTGGCTCGCGCGACACGGCCCGGACCCGCACGGTCACCCGGTCGCCCGGATCCCTGGCGATCGAATCCCCGGGCGTGTGACCATCGACGTCGAGAAACAACAGCGGGCCCGAGGTGGTGAACGTCCGCCCGCGGCGGATGCCGTCGATCCATTTTTCGTAGCTGAAGTCGCCGTCGATCCGCACATACGCCCGGGCGGCGCCGGCCACCCTGGCCGGATGATCGCTGCCGTTGGTGAGCGGGACCCGGAAGCCGCAGTCGAGGAATCGCTCGTAGTCGGCCGGCGCGAGTTGGTCGAACGAATCGGTGAGCCCGTGGATGACGTTAACGGGGGGCTCATGATTGCCACCGGTGCCGTGGGCCTCGATCGAGATCGCCCCCTGACTCCTTGCCTCCTCGATCGCCTGACGGTTGTGCGGCCAATCGATCGAATCGTCGCCCGCGATCCCCGGTCCGGTGCCGATCGGCATCACGAGCCAGCGAAGATTCAGAAAGCAGAGATGGCCATAGAGATTTTCGTTGCGGTATTCCTCCGCCATCTCGACGTGGTAGCCATCGCGGCACAAGCCCGCGACAGGGCCGACCGGCGCCTGCGACGGCTTCACGAAGGCGTCGCTCGCGGTGCGGTGGAGGAGCGTGAGGTTGTTGACGACGCGCAGATCCTCGGCCCGCTGGACGACCCCCAGCGCTGCGAGGGGCAGATCGACATTCCAGGCATTGGTCACCCAGTGGACATGCGTGTCGCCACTGATCCAGCCCTCAGCGGCGGCGTCGAAGATCCGCGGCACGGTGAGCGTCACCGTGCGGCTCTCCCCCGGCTCGAGCTCGAGCGTCTCAGCGATCGAGGCATGTTCATAGCCCCGCTCGGCCTCAATCCGACACTCGCCCGGCGGGAGAACGAGGTCGGCGCTCGAGTCACAATAGAAGAAGGGGAGTCGGTGGAACCGCGGCAGCGGCAAGCCGAGGATCGGCTTGACCGTGAACGTCGGATCTTCGGCGAACGGCCCCGCCTGACGGCAAGCCCCGTCGCCGCCGAGTGCCCGCAGCCGCGCACAGGCCGGCGCCCCGGTCTCCCCGTCGACGACCTGCACCCGCAGCCGTGCCGGTTCCACGACGCGCACGGAAAGCGGCAGCGACGCGACGGCCCCGGTTCCCTCCTCCTTCACGTCGAGCGTAGCCCCGGAGGGCGCACCGGCGTCGCCTGAGAGGTCGACGAGAAACGGCTGCGTCCGGCCGGGGAGCACCGTCCAGGGCTCCGCCTGGATGACGTGCCCCGATACGCCGACGGCAAGCCGGGCAGGGGCCACAGCCGCATGGGTCAATTCCACGATCAGGTGCCGATCGAGTCCGCGGGCCCGGTCGAGCGGCGGCAGCGGCTCCTCGGCGGCGAGCCTCGCGCCATCCCACGTGACACGGAGCGAACCATGCTGCTCCCGGAGCCCCGCCATGAGCTCGCCGCGTCGCTTCTCGAGCTCGGCAAGCCCGAGGGCACCGGGAGCCTTGGTGGCAAAACGGTGCTCGTCGATCGACTGTGTCACGACCTGATCCGCACGCGGGCTGCCGACCCGTGCCACAAACGCCGTCAAGAACTCAAGCGCGAACCAGGCGGCCTGCCGATCAGCCTCGGTCGGCTCCCTGCCGACGTCACCCTGACGTGCCATCCGGGCCCGATGGACCTCCGGCGGATGAGCCGCCGCAGTCGCGGCAGAGACGACACTGCCCAAGGCCAGGCCCGCGCCCAGGATCAGCCGACATGCTGCAACCAACATCGGCCGTGCCCTCCCTTGCTCCCTACCTGGTAGCCCGTCATCGATCCCTGTCAGGCTACCCCGTCGGTGAGGGCCACCGCCACCCTTCCGTTACACTGACGGCTCGGGGCCGACCCCGCCCACCGCAGGAGCAGGACCATGATCCACCACGCGCCGATCGAGCGACTCGTCGACCTCCTCGACCCTGCCGCCGACATCATTCTGAACATGACCCGCGACGAGGCGCTTGCCCGCGTCGGCTCCGGGGATCCGTCGCAGGTCCGTGGGATCGACGGTCACTTCGCGCTTGTCCACCGCGACGGCAAGCAGATCCGCATGGCGCGTTCGCTCGGCCGCCCGCTCCGCTATTTCATCGCCAAGAAGGCGGCCGGGCCGGTCCTCGTCGTTGCCGATCGGATCGACGCGATTCACGCCTGGCTCGAGGCCGAGGGGCTCGCCGACCAGTTCCACCCCTCCTACACCCGGATGGTGCCAGCGCATCACCTCATGGAGTTGGCCCTCGTCGGCTGCCCCGACCCGAATCCCGTCTGCCGCCGATTCTTCAGCCCCGAGCGCAACCGCTGGGGCTCCGACCTCGACCAGATCGGCAAACGCTACATCGGGGCCCTCCAGGAGGCGCTCGCCGCCTGGCTCGACCGCGTCGGGCCGAGCGAACCGCTCGGTGTCCTGTTCTCCGGCGGCATCGATTCAGGGAGCGTGCTCCTCGTCCTCCACCATCTGCTCCTGTCGCGGGGCGAGGCGCCGCAGCGACTCAAGGCCTTCACCCTTTCGGTGGCCGATTCGGGGAGCGATCTGGCCCAGGCCCGCGAGTTTCTGGCCCGGACACGGCTCGACTATCTCCATGAGGCGGTGGAGATCGCGGCCGACGAGCTCGACCTCGAGGCGACGATCCGCGCGATCGAGGACTACAAACCGCTCGACGTCCAGGCCGCCGCCGCCGGGCTGGCGCTGTGCCGCGGGATCCGCCGCCGGTATCCCGATTGGATCTGGCTCGTCGACGGCGACGGCGGCGATGAGAACCTCAAGAGCTACCCGATCGAGGACGATCCGGAGCTCACGATCCGCAGCGTTCTCAACAATCCGCTCCTCTACCACGAGGGCTGGGGGGTGAATGCCATCAAGCACTCGCTGACCTACTCCGGCGGCCAGAGCCGCGGTCATGTCCGCAGCTACGCCCCCGCTGCCATGTGCGGCTTCCGCGGCTTCAGCCCCTACGCGCTGCCGAACGTCATCGAGGTCGCCGAAGGGATTCCCTTCATCGAGCTCACCGACTGGGACCACGGCCGGCTCTACGCGCTCAAAGGTGACATCGTCGCCCGCGGCGTCCGCCAGGTGACTGGGATGGAGCTCCCGGTGTTCCCCAAGCGCCGCTTCCAGGCGGGGATCTGTGACCGGCCGAGAGAGCGATCGCTCTTCCCCTCTGATCCCAGGCACTACCGGCGGATCCACGAGAAGATCTGGCGCTGACGGCCCGGCAACCGCTAAAGCTGAGAAGCCAGCGGAGGCTGAGAGGGCCAGCGGAGGCTGAGAAGCCAGCGGAGGCTGAGAAGCCAGCGGAGGCTGAGAAG
>JBBAVV010000002.1:0-82577 GCA_040397545.1 Pirellulales bacterium | reverse complement strand
GCCAGCGGAGGCTGAGAAGCCAGCGGAGGCTGAGAAGCCAGCGGAGGCTGAGAAGGCGGAGGCTGAACGGTCTAGCGAAGGTTGAACGTTCTAGCGAAGGCTGAAGCGTCGCCGCCCGACCTGTGGCGTGCCGGAGCTCTTCCGGGCGACGACCTCATGGGTCATTCCCGCCTCGAGCGGGGCCCCCGTTTCGGCAAGCTCTCCCCGCGCGACAAGCCCCTCCACGAACGTTCGCTCCGCTGCCGCACGGGAGGCGTTCGTGGCCGGCTTGAGGGCTTCGACGGTCGGGCTGGCCGGCAGACTCGAAGCCGCCTTCTTCCGCCCCCGGGCCGATCGAGTCACAGATCTGCCTCCGGAAGGGAGTTTGACCGGGGCAGGGGGGGCCTTGGCCTCCGGGGCACGGGCCGTCCGACGCACAGCGCCCTGTCTCCGGGCAATCGATTTCTTGGCCATGGCAGGTCCTCCAAGCCGTATTCTAGCAGCGGGCCACTCTCCTGTCCTTACCATCCCACCGCGTCAAACCGCAATCTGGACAGCCGCAGATGTCCGTCGGTGCGGGAAAGGACATGCGTCGCCCGACCACCGGCCACGGGGGCGCTGGCGGCGATGCCCTTGGCACGGGTCCGGGCCGGCAATTCGATCCGCTGGTTCTCGAACAGCACCCCGATGAAGCGATCGGCCGAACGCTCCATCGCGGCGGTCGGATCGGTGGCCGACACACCCCGTCGGCCAGCGGCTAGCCCGGAGGCCCCGAAAGCCCGGGGGACGTCGACGAGTATCCCTCCGGTCGAAAGGCCATAGTGGGCGGCGTTGATCTCGAGCGTCTGCCGCGGGCCACCGGCGGTCACGCCCCCCCTCCGCGCGGCCGCGGAGCGTTTCCCAGTGGCGGCGCCGGGGCGATCCCCTGGGGCCGTCGCCGCCGTGAGGATCCGGCGACCGACGAGCACGTCCGTGATCACTGCGCCGTAGCGTCCCGCGAACACCGTGCCATCGACATCGATCATGCGGGCACCGACCTGGGCGAAAAAGTCCGGTTGGAGGGGCGCAGCGGCGACGGCATCGATCACCAGCCGGGCGGCGGCAGCGGCAACGGCGGCGAGGTCGTCGGCCGACGGCGACGCACCGGTATCCCGGAGCATCCGCGACAGCATGTCATGGAAGGCTCCGGTAAAGACCCGAGAGAATGCATGCGGCTCGGCAGATAGCTCCGTCGCCGGAGCGCTAGCCGGCAGCGACTCGGGAGCGACATACCTCCAGCGATTGGAGGCATTGCGGAGACAGTCCGACTCGACCGCCGCGGGATTGGACTGCCGCATGGCCGCCCCCAACTGCTCGGCGATCCGCGACAACGGCGAGGCCTTGTTGGCGACCAGCTGCGGGAGCACCTGCTCACGGACCTGCGGCAGGGCGAGAGCCGCGAGCATCGCCGTGATGTCGCCGAACGACTCATGGAAAGCGGCGATCTCGATGAACGGCGCATCCCAGAGATCGGGACGGAGGGCGTCGAGGCAGGCGTGGCCGGTCTCGTGGCAGACGATGTCGGGGCTCTCGCCGGAATGGACCGCCGCCTTCCCTCGTCCGGAGTGGAAAAAGGCGAGTTGGGTCCGGTCGTAGTAGGCGTTGAGATCGCTCCCCGCATCGAGCGTTACCGGCAACGTCTCCGCCGCCTGCCAACGCTTGACGCGATGCCGCGCAAGCAAAGGCGCCCACAGGTCGGCCGTACGGCGGAGCGAGTCGGCGGCGTTCCAGTGGCGGAATCCCGCCGTCCCCGGCTCGTAGACCCCGACGGGGATCGCCTCCCCGCTGATCGAGAAGGCCAGGGGACGTGCATCGAGTGACGGAGCCGGCCGCTCGATCAGCCCCCAGGGCGACGCCGGGTCGTCGACCCAGGACTGAATTCGGGCCGGAGCCGCCTCCTTCGGGGCAGCTGCACTTCGCTGTGGCCCCTTGCGTCGCGCGGCTCCGGCGCCCCGCGATACCGGCTTCGTCCCAACTCGTCCCGACGACTTCTTCTTTCCAACCATGACGAATCCTGCCCCCCTCCCACAAAGTACTGGACGTGTGTTCACTCATCGATCATAGTCGCTCGGGCGGCAGAAAAAACTTGCCCGGAATCGGGTCGTCGTCGACATCACTTGTCGACCGCAGTATGGGCGAAACGCTGCCCGGCCGCGGGGTCGAGAAGGCCGACCGGATCGAAGGGGGCGAGGCGGTCGCGGAGCCGCTCCGCAGTCGCCTCGCCGCCGGCGACGAGCTCCCCCCGTGCCGCAACGAGCGCCGATCGGAGCGGCGTGTTGCGGGCGGCCAGGAATCCCTGTGAGGTGGTCGTTTCTCCCCGTCCGTACCCTCGTTCCGCCGCCACCGTGGCAAGGAAGAAGAGCGTGCTCGCCAGTCGGAAACGATCGAAGTCGGGGAGGACCGCATAACAGGCGCTCACGAGCTGATCGATCCACGCGACTTCGTCAATCACCGCAGCGCCGTAGGCCTCCCAGCCGACCTCGTCAAACGACTCGGCAAGCAGCAGATCAGCGAGGCGCTCGACCCCCGAAAGCGCATGCGCGATGCCGGTGCTGTGGAGCGGATCGACGAAGCCCGCCGTCGTGGGGAGCATCGCGAAGCCCTCCCCGGAGGCCCGCGACCAGAGCCGGCTCATTCTCGGGATCAGCCCCAACGGGCGCACCGGTCGGCTCGCCGCGAGGAGGTCGGCCAACGATGGATACAGCGCCAGGATGCGCCGCCAAACGCCCTCGAGCGCGGTCCCGCCCGCCGCCCACCCCTGACAGACGCCGGTTGGCTGCACGACGCCGACGCTCGCGAGATCGTCGCGGAACCGCAGGATCCACATCCATCCGTCGTCGAGGCAATGGTGCTGGGCCGCGTCATCCGACTGGAAGGGGGACGTGGTGGAGCGATTGCCGGCCGCTTCCTGGAGTCGATCCCACGAGCCGACGCCTGTGAAATGGCCGAAGATGGCGCCACAGCGCGTGTGGAGCGTGTCGTCGAGACGTTTCATCCCGAGGGCCGCCGCCGAAGCTCCGCCCCCACCGGTGGCATCGAGGAGGAATGGGGCGCTCGCCTGCTCCTGCGGACCGAGCCCATCCCCGACCGCCGCGGCGAAGCGCACCTTCCAGCGGCGCTCCTGCCGCTGGATCGCCACGACCTCGCACCCTTCCCGCACGATCGCGCCGGCGCGGGCGGAGCGTTCGCACAGGAACGCATCGACATCGGCGCGGAGCCAATGGGTGTCACTGCCGGCGTCGGTGGCACTGGCGGCGACGAGGAGTGAGGCGGCGTGGTCGGGGGTATCGCGGAACGGCTCCCCCGGCCGATGGAGGAAATAGGAGAATCCACGCTTCTTCCCGCACCCCAGCTGCGGATAGCTCGCCTGCCACGATCCCCACCGGGCCAGGGGGGCGAGCTCCGGCAAGCGGTGCCGGGCTGCCAGATCGGCGAGGATCAGGTCGGCCGCCGGCGTGCTCGACTCGCCGATCGCGAACCGCGGATGGCGCCCCCGATCGACGACGAGGACACGCATCCCACGGGCCGCGAGGATCCACCCCAGCAGGCTGCCGGAAAAACTGCTTCCGAGGATGATCGCGTCATACGTCATCAGGGCAGCCACACCGCGAACTCAACGGAGGGAGGATTCCGCGATCCCGATTCATCATTCCGATCCGGTCACGCCTGGGGGCCCGACAGACGTCGCACTGCCCGCTCATCCGATCCCAATCCCACCGATCGAGCGTCACCAGACAGGCCGCGGGAATGGTGGCGATCGCCCCGGCCAGCGCTGCCTCGGCAGCCGCCGCCGAGACCGGGACGAAGCGTCCGCCGGCGGCGAGCTGGTCAAGATGGCCATTGCCCGGGCGCGTGGGAATGAGACAGACATGGCGACACCCGGCCGCGGCCGCGAACCGCGCGGTGATGATCGCCCCGGCGACCGACTCGCGCTCGTCGATCCCCGGCAGCCCGAGCAGGACGAAGGCCCGCGCGTCGATGCCGGCCGTCCGGAGCCGAACGGCGGCCGCGGCAAAGTCTGCGGTCGTCATCTGCTTGTTGAGCCAGGGAAGGAAACGAGGGTCGGTCGTCTCCAGACCCAGCGCCACCTCCAGCCGCCCGGTCAGCCCCCCGGCAAACGCCTCGAGTGACGCATCGACAAGCCTGGGATGCGTCTCGACGATCACCCGCTCGAAGCCCTTGAGGAGCGCGGCGATCCGGGGGATGTCGGCTGGCGGGACCGCGTGCGGATCGGTGAAGTTGCTGGCATTGTAGAGCTTGATCCAGCGGGGCTCCCCGAGGTCCGGATCCGCGGGCTGGGCCAGCGCCGTCGCAATCTGCTCCGGCAACGCCCCCAGCGGCGTCGGCCCGTCGAGCGTGTGCCGCCACAGATCGCACATCGCGCAGGTGAAAGGGCACTCCGCCCCGGCCAGGAGGACGACTCGGCAGGTCACCAACCGGCCCGGCGCCGCCACCTCCTCCTCGTCCCAGACGGCGATCGGACGCCAGGGATCGACTCCATGCTTCGGCCCCCGGGTACGACGGATCTCCGCCGATGAGACCGCCGCGGGCAGCGACGAAAAGCCCGCGCTTCCGTCGGCCGCGAAGGGTGTCATCGGTGAGCGCTCTCCGCGGACTGGGGGTGAGGAAGCTTCACGGCCCGGTCGACCTCGATCCCCGAATGCGTGGAGGTGGTGCCGTCGGGCCAGTCGACACGGACATCGACCGGCCCATTCGCCATCCCCAGGCCGATCGTCACGGGCAGTTCGGACTGCGACTGGTAGCTGCGCGTGGGACTGACAGCCCGGGCCTCGACCCCGGCCGCCGTCTCCACCGTCACCAGCGCCCCGATCGCATCGGGATTGGCGCCGGTGCCGGCAAGGCTGATCCGCACCCAATGGTGCCCCGAGGCCTGGTCGTTGCGGAGGAGGCGCGGCTTCGATCCACTGGCGGTGACGATCAGGTCGGTGTCGCCGTCGCCGTCGATGTCGGCCGCCGCCAACCCCCGACCGACGAGCGGACGGTGGAAGTCGCTCCCCACGAGGTCGAGCGGCGCCGGCCGAAATTCGGTCGCCTCGCCGGCGCCGCAGTTCCAGAACAGCTCCGGCGACTGCTCGTAGAACTGCGTCTTCTGGACCTTGTTGATGTCCTCTTCGAGATGGCCGTTGGCGGCGAGAATGTCGAGGCGACCATCGAGATCGATATCGGCGAAGAGAACGCCGAAGGTCAGCTCCTGCCGTGTCTCGGGGCCGAGGCCATTGGAGACGGCGTCGTCCTTGAACTGCATCTGGCTCCCTTGGGAGACATAGAGCGCGTTCATCTCGTTGGAGAAATTGCCGATGACGATCCCGATCTCGTCGTCGTTGCGGAACCGGGCGATGTCGATCCCCATCGCGCCGCGGGCCTTCCCCTCGACGTCGTAGGCGACGCCGGCGAGATTCCCCACCTCCTCGAAGCCGGCGCTGCCGGTATTGCGGAAAAGGAAATTCTGCACGGTGTCGTTGGCGACGACGACATCGAGCCACCCGTCGCCGTCGAGATCGTCGAACGCCAGCCCGAGCGACTTGCCGACCGGCACGCCGGTGGCAGCGTTGCGGACGCGGATCCCGGCCTCCTCGGAGACATCGGTGAATCGCCCGCCGCCGTCGTTGCGCAGAAGCCGCGGGAAGGCCCCGCCGAAGTTCTGCGGGCGCCCATAGGCCCTCCCACCGCCGACGAGGCGGAAATCCTGGGCGCGGTCGATGTCGCGCGACCAGGCGACATAGTTGCACACGAACAGGTCGAGATCGCCGTCCCGGTCGGCGTCGAACCAGCCACAGCTCGTCCCCCAATCGGCGTCGTCGCCAGCCACCCCGGCATCGGCCGTGACGTCGGAAAACCTCCCCGCGCCGAGATTGTGGAACAGCCGGTCGGGCCCGACGGCCGTCACGAACAGGTCACGCCGGCCGTCGGCATCGAAATCACCCACCGCCACGCCCGTCCCGTAGAAGGGCACGTCGAGCCCGGATCCGGCGGTGATGTCGCGGAAGTTTCCGGAGCCGTCGTTGTCGTAGAGCCTCATCGTCGGCGCCGGCTGCGGCGCCGGCCGATCGTCCCACGGCCAGCGGCTGCCCTGGACGAGGAGGAGATCCTGATCACCGTCAGCGTCGTGATCGAAGAACGCGCATCCCCCCCCCATCGTTTCCGGCAGGAGCTTCTCTCCGGCGGCGCCGTTCTCGTGGACGAAGTCGATGCCGGCGGCCGCCGTGACATCGGTGAACGGCATCGCCGGCATGACGACCTTCGGCTTCTCGCGCCCGGCCGGGAGCGAGAGCTTCGCCTCCCGCGGTGGCGGCGGGGGAGATTTGAGCCCCAATCGCCAGGCGACCACGGCGCCGATGACGCCGACGGCAACGATCAGTGCGAGTGAACGCCAGAACGCCTTGCCGATCACGGCATCGTCGCGTTCCTCGGTCTCCTCATCACGATCACGCCTGGAATCGCCGTCTCGGATGACCATCGCAAACCTCGCCTTGATCGTTGCCTGCCGTTGCCTGCCTGGTGATGGGACCAATCGTCAGGAGCCCGTGCCGTCGGCCGGCAACGGGTGCGGTGCGGCGCTCACTTCGTCGCGCTGCTCCCCGGGATCACCCGAGCCATCGGCAGCCGTCCGCTCCCCGGCGGGGAGCTGCGGAGCCCCGGGACGCTGGAGCGGGTAGATCACGAGCGTCTCGGCGGCGAAGTTTGCCGCCGGATACTTCTTCCGCGCCAACGACACCGCCCGGTCGGCCGCGTTGTCGTCGAGCTTGTAGCGTTCGTGGAGCCGGCGGTGCTCGTCCGACTTCTCCCGGTCCCCCAGCTGCCCGTAGATCAGCTGGAGATTGTAATGCGCGGCGACGTTCTCCGAATCGAGGAGGAGCGTCATCTCGAACTGCCGCGCCGCCTCTTCGAGGACCGCGTGGCGGGCCTCGACCGCGTCGGCGCCGCGGTACTGGCTCGCCCGGTCGTAGAGCGTCAGCCCCAGCAGGTTGCGGACCTCGTAATCCTTGCTGAAGTCGAAGCCGCGCTTGCGCATCTCCTCCGTCCGATCCTCGAGGACCTTACGGAAGTTGGCCTCCGCTTCCTCGAGCCGTCCCTGCTGCCGGTTCACGAGCCCCGAGAGCCAGGCCACGGTCCAGGCCGGCGCGGCCGGATCGGCGTGGGCGGCCGCCCGCTCGAGCGCTGCGGCGGCCTCGTCGACGCGTCCCTCCTCGAAATTGACCCGGCCGAGGTTCACCGGCCCGTCGTAGCGGCCGAGCTTCTCCACCTCGACAAACGCTTCCTCCGCCTGCCGCAACTCGGCCTTCCCCTTGATGAGGAGACCGATGCCGTAGTCGTTCCACCGTTCCCAGGCGGGGATTTTCCGCTCGTTTGGCGGCCCGATCTCCGCCACCACACCGGCCACCGGGAAGGTGATCTCATCCTCCGCCATCGTCACAATCGGCAGCTCGTCGACGTACGGCTCCCCGGCCACATGACCACGGAGTGGGAAATCCCCCGGCCGCGCCTCATCGGCGACAAACCGCATGTACTCGGCGTCGAACTTCCGATAGCGGAGCTTGACGTTCACCGTCACCGGGGCGGTGACATCGCGAGGAACCTCGAAGCCGTAATGGACCGTCCACGCCGCCCCCGGCGGGATCTGGTGGTTGTAGAGGGGCACGAAGATGTCTTGCGGATTGCGGCGGTTGATCCGATTCCCCTCGCGGTCGAGCATGAAGATGTTGATGAAGTGGGCGTAGCGGTCGACCTCGTTCCCCTTCTCCGCATCGATGCCGCCGCTGCGGCCGATGACGCGGTCGCCGGCAGTCACCGTGACGTCGAGCCAGACCTCGTTGGAGTCGGCGGTGCCCTGCGTGAACAGGTGGCCGAGCTTCAGGGTCCGGATGACCGTCTCGAGGAGGTACGGCTTCCCCGGCTCGAGCGTCGGCACCATTGGGCGCAGCGGCGCATGGAGTGGGCCATCGATCCCCGCGCCATCGCGGATCCCGAAGATGTCGACCCGGGTGATCTCCTGGAGGAACTTCGCGTGGGCCTCGACCATGTCGCCCCGGTCCTTGAGCCACGCCAGCCCCGTGTTCGCGGCGGGGAAGAGATGATCGTGGACGGTGAGGCGGCCCGTGTCGTCGTAGCGCTTGGCGCCGAAGTCGGTCGAACTTTTCAGCGGCATGTGGCAGGAAGCGCAGCTCTCCTTCGCCTGGGGCGGGTAATAGAAGCTCCGCGCCCCATGCCCGGAGACGCCGGAGAGGAGGAAGGGGTCGTAATGGTTTTGGCCGCGCAGAAAGTCCTTGTAGGCGGTCAGCTCCTTGGGGAGGTGAACTTTGTGGCAGGAGGAGCAGAACTCGGCGTCGCGGTGGAAGTCCTTCAGGAAGGTCTTCTTGTGCATCGCCGGCTTCGCCTTGACGAGTTGGTTGTTGACCCACTGGAGGAGCGCGTTGTCACTCTTGGCGAAGGGGTAGTGGATCGGCTCGTCGATCGTGTAGTCGGCATTCCCCTTCGTGCTGTTGACATGCGTGATCGCGTGGCAGACGGTGCAAGTGATGCCGGCGTGGGCCGTCGGGTGGTGGACGTCGTCGTAGTCTTTGTCGTCGAAGGCGCCGCTGTAAAACGGCACCGGATCGTGGCAGCCGGCACACCACCGGGCCGCCTTCACGCTCCCGTCCCGCTCGAACGACACCAGGCGCGTCTCCCGGACACTCGCCAGGTAGGCGGGGTTGTTGAAGCTCGAGAAGTGGTGGCTGCTCCCCTCCCAGCCGGCATGGACGTCGGCGTGGCACTTCTTGCAGTAGTCGTCCATCATGAGCGTGTCGGCGGGGATGTAGTTGCCGGTGGCGGTGCGGGCCAGCGACGGCTCGAAATACTGCTTCCCCTCCTCCGGCCCTTTGGCATGCCAGTGGCGCGGATCCTGGGCATGGAGGAAGACCATCACCCCGATGGCGGCCGCCACGACACCGGCATACGTTAGCCCCATCCGCCACTTGATCTTCGGCCCCACGAGTCGGTGGAGCCAGTAGAGCCACGCCGCCACCACCGGCGCCGCAATGTGGGCCCAGTAGGTGGCCTGCGTGAGGAGCGGCGTCCGCGCCCCGGCATTCGTCGCCCGCAGGGCAAGGAGCAATCCCCCCGAGACGAGGACGACCAGCGACACCACGAAGAGGGCGTAGCCAACGCGGACCGCGCGGCGGTTCTTCCGGTTCTTCGTGTTGAGCATGTGGACGATGCCGAAGACGACAAACGGCGCCACGAACACGAATCCGAGCACGAGGTGGACGAGGAACATCCACTGGTAGAGCCAGTTTTGGTAGGTCTCCTGCGAGGCCCACTCGAGGAACGTGATCGCGGCGAGGTAGGCCGAATTGGCCCCGATCACCGCCAGCAGGCCGAGGACGACAGTGAGAAGGATCCGAAGGCGCGGGCCGATAGCCGGGACATGGGCTTTTCGCGGCGGGCGCGGGGAGAGCGTGACGGCGTCGGAGGCCATGGAACGAGATCCTCTTCGTGAGCGGGCACTGGCAGGCGGGCGACAAGGACCCTCCGAATCGGGCGGCACTTTCGGCCGCACGGGAATGGAGGGTCCTACGGAATCCCCGCCGCCGGCGCCCGTCCCCCCGGGAAAACCGGGGGGCCGACGGACGACCGGGAGCGGGCGCCGGATCGACCACCGCCGGTCACGCTCCCGCGGGGGTGCGATCGGGCAACGGCGGCGCCACCGGCGACGTCAGGCCTGGAGAGAAGCCCATCTGGGAGGACGGATCGGCACCGCAGCGATCACGACCAGCGGCTTGCGGTCGTTGGCGGCAAGAAAGGGACGACCGACGTCCCGGCAGCAGCGGGCGGCCACGGCAACCCGATCGGCAGGGTCATGACGGGGGACGTCGGCCGAGGCATCGCGGGGCAGCGGTGGGAAGAAAGGTGCTCCGCGGCAGGCCGGGCCGTCGCACTGGGGCAGACGCGGGGCGTCGGCCGGCCGCGGGGATACCGGCCCACCCACGTCGCCGTCGGCCACGATCGCGTCGTGAGCAACCGCCGACCGGTGGTGTCCGGCCAGCCAATCGCCGCAACTGGCCTCGGCTCCGGTGCATCCCAGAAGCCCAGCGGCCAGCGCCACCAAGGCCCTGACGACGGGGCTCACGAAGCGGCCCGGAGCAGATCGCAAGGCGCGGGTACGGACGGCGCGACACATGGGACGAAAAACCCGAGAACAAGCTGGGACCACGAATCCGTGGCCACCCCTCCGAACACCATCTCCCCGTTCTAAGCAGAACTGTAGACCGCTCCGCGGGATGCGTCAACGAAAGCGCCGCGGGGCGCCGGAATCACTTTGCAACCCGGTGCAGCGGGGCCAGTTTTCCCTCGCTGTCCGCCTCCCAGACAGTTTTTTCCTGCGGGTCGGCAATGAGGAGCTTACCGCCCCGGATCGCGAGGCCGACCGGGCCTTTCAAGGGCTCGCCGGTGATCCATTTGGTGGCCGTGCCGTCCGCCGCCACCTTCCAGACCGCCCGGGCGTAGTTGTCGCTGACATAGGCGGTGCCGTCGTCGGCCACGACGACGTCATGCGGAAACTCGAACACCCGCTCCTTGACCACCGGCTCGATGCTCCCGTCGGCGGCAATCCGCACCAGCGGTTGCTCCCCGGAAGCCGCCACGGCCCACAGTCGCCCCGCTCGATCGACGAACAGCCCTCGGGGGGCAGCCAGTCGGGCCACCTCCTTCGGCTCACCGCCGGCGGCCGGCACCCGCCAGATCCGCTGCGTCTCGAGATCCGACACGAACAGATCGCCCGAGGGATCGAAGGCGATGTCGACCGGGATTCCGATCTTTCCCTGGGTGAGCGGCACCGGCTGACCGTCGACAAACTTGAAGACATCCCGGGTCGCCGAGTCGGCGGCATAAACGGTGCCATCGCTGGCGACCGCGACCGCGCGGACGGCATTGAGCGGCGTGCGGAACGTCTTTTTCCCCTGGAAAAACACCTCCACCTTGCCGGCTTGGAGCTTCAGCAGCCCCGGCAGCATCCGGTCGGCGACGAGGACGGCGTCGTCACCGGCCACCGCCACCGAGAGGGGATAGAGCATCTCCTCCGCGCGCCCCGTACCCGGGATCGCGGAGAGCGTGATCAGCCCCAGCCCGAGCACCCCGATCAGGCCTCTCCACCGCCTCGTACCCGCGCCCCTCATCGCTCGCTCCTCCTCGTGTCGCGTCCCCCGCCGGGCCCGCCCTCGCGGTCCCGTCCCAGCCTATCACCATCGACCGACCAGCGGCGGATCGCCCGCCAGAATGCTTCGTCCTGGCGACGGGTCTGGTCGTCCCGCAGCCAGGCCTCGCGGGCCGGGGACGACGTTGGCTGGTCATCGTCGGCCGGCGGATAGGAGCGCATCCCGCGAAAGGGGAGCGGCTCGACGGTCTGCCCCTCGGCGGTGGCGAGGTTGGCATCTTTGTCCCACCCGACACTGTGGAGGAGGAAGCTCCGCCTCCAGCCCGCCGGCGGCCCGGGGGGGACCGGGAAGGTGACGGTCATTTCGTCCCCCGCCCCCATGATCACCAGCCGGTCGTCCCCCTCGGCGACAAGCGCGCAGACATCGCCGTAGCGGGTGAACCGGCCCCGCATCGGCGGCCAAGCCGGGCCTTCGAGGGGCGGGGCGTAGACGAACCGCTCCGGGGCAGCGCCATCCTCCTGCTCGATCCGCGACCGACCCCGCCAGTGGAGATCGGCCGAGACCGGATCGAGCTCCACGATCGCGAGTGTCGGCGCCTCCTCCCCCGAGACGAGAAACGCTTCATCCCAATGGATCTCCATCGTCGTGTCGATCCGCAGCCGGGCGTGGGCCGGATCGAGGAGCCCGGAGAGATCGATGACGATCGATTTCGTCTTGCCCCCAGGGAAGCCGGTGAACGGGATCACCTCCCGCCAGCCCCCCGCGCCGTCTGGCACCGACAAGCTCGGCGGCTGCGGCAGCGCGAGGAATGGATCGTGCGACAGGGCGACGTTCTCGCTGACGGTCGTGGGATAGGTCCAGCCGGTGAGGACGAGCTTCGCCTTTCCGGCGGCGGGGATCGCCCCGAAATCGAGGACCAAGCAGTTGTCGGCAACGAGCCCCTGCCGGAGCTTCCTCGCGTACGATCGGGCGAACCGGCCGTCTGCGGCCATGACGTCGGCACGGAGGTCGCTCCCCTCTCCATCGGTGGCCGTCACCGGCCGGATCGGGGTGCGCACGGTGTGGATTCCGAACGCGGCGATGTCGGGGGGGCCGACCTTCTCGTTGGAGAAGATCTCCACGTCGTTGGGATGATCGACGACGACCAGCCGAAACGTGTCGAAATAGGCCGCCTCCCACAGCTCCTCGGTGACCTGAATCGCATACCGGCCGTCGCGCGGCACCATCGGCGTGTCGATCTTGAGAAACTCCCATTCCCGCGCCGGCATGAGCTGTCCCTCGGCCCGCTGCAATCCCAGGGGCGCGGCCCAGAGGAGATCGGTCGCAAACACGAACTCCCGGCCGTTCCAGGTGTAGAGATAGGGGCAGGAGCCGAGGAGGATCTGCTCCTCGCAGATCAGGCTGTCGGCGGCCGGTTGGATGACGTTCTGCGGCACGCCATTGATCCAGGCGACCCGGACGACGTCGGCCACGGCGAGATTCCCCAGGCCGAAGTGGGTCGTGCGGCGCCGGACGGAGCGCGGCTGATAGAGCGCGCCGGCCTTGAGCTCGAGGAGGCTCCCCAGGCCGTGGGCGTTGACGCGGCCGCTCGGCGACATCGCCGTTCCCTTGATCTGCTGGGCCTCGAGGGCCACGTCGATCCAATGGTTCGTGTTGCCACCAACGTTTTCGAGCATCGTGAAGGCGCAGCCCCCATCGCCGACCGCCACGCCGTCGAGATCGCCGTCACCGTCGAGGTCGGCGCTGTCGAAGCTCCGTGGGTGGCCGGTGGGGCAACGTCTCGCCGTCTGCTTCTCGAATCCTCCGGAGGGGAGACCGAGCGACACCGTCACCGCGTTCTCGTCGAGGGCGACGAGGTCGAGGAGGCCGTCGTTGTCTTGGTCGAACGCATGGACCGCGACACTCTCCGCGTCACTGACCACGACCCCCGGTTCATCCGCCGGGCGGACCACGCCCGTCGCCGACCTCCGGCTCGGCACCGTCGCCACGCCGAACGGGCCGGCCACCACGAGATCCCAGGCCCCGTCCGAATCGGCATCGATGCAGTCCAGAGCCGCGATCGGCCCGGGCACGGTGAAAGCCCCGGGGGCGACAGCTGCCTCGCCCCCACGGACAGCGAAGGGGACAAACCGGAACTGCCCGTGAAGGAGGTTTTCGAGCCATCCCCCGCCGGCATCGCTGCCGAGCATCACGTCGACATCGACATCCCGGTCCCAGTCGAGGGGGAGGAGCGCCCGCACCGGGGCTGCGACGGCAAACTCGGCCGTACCCGGCCAGGCGACGAACGTCCCACGCCCGAGATTCCGCCACAGGCGCAAGGCCCCGTCGTGGCCGGAGACAAGATCGAGATAGCCGTCGGCATCGAGGTCGGCAACGGCCGAAGTTCGGGTCGGCCCGGCAGCGGCCAAGGCCTCGGCAGGAAAGGGACGGAGTGTCCGCATCCCGGTCGCCGGATCGAGGAGATTCTCGAGGACGACGATGCCCCCTTCGCCATGGACGAGGAGGTCGAGGTCGGCCGCCGGGCAACCAGCCGCGAGCTTCTCCGCGACGATCTCGGCGCCCGGCTTGTCGGTGCCGGGGCGGGCCGGGGTGCCGGGCCGCTTCGCCTCGTCGAAGTCGAGATCGAGATCGGCGGCCACGAGCCCTGAGGCCCCCTCCGGAACGTCCGCCGAGGCGATCTCATGCCACGGTGTCTTCGTGCCATCGGCGGCAGCGACCGTAAACGCCACCTCCCCCGTGGCGCGGCGCCCCAACACCCACACTTTGCTGCTCCCGAGAAGGAGGATGTCGGGGCGGCCGTCGAGATCGAAATCCTCGAGGAGGACGGCCCGAAACGGGCCAGCCCCATCGGCTCCCCACGCCGCTTCGCGCGCTTCGAGGCTCGACTCGATCCGCGGCACCTCGGTCGCCTTGTCGAGCCCCGTCTCGGCATAGAACTCCCGTCGATACCGCTCGATCACGAACTCCAGCGGATGCCGCTCGATGGCCCGTCGGTCGGCCTCCGACTGGGGCACGAGAACATTGGCCAGCCCCCGCAGCCGCCCGGCGACGCCGGCCGTATCGCCGGCGTTGGCCGCAGCCACGCCCTTGTCGAGAACATCGCGGATGTCGACGTTGGCGAAGGTCTTGATCGAGGGGGCGAAGGGCTCCATCGCCGCCCAGCGCGATTCGATCTTCGCCGCCAAGCCGGCGGGCACCTCCGGTGGCGGCCGCTTGCCGAGGTCGAGCGCCACGGCGCGACACCACTCAATCACGAGCCAGAGATTCCGCGGATCGAGTTCGCAGGCCCGGTCGAGCGACGCGGCCACGACGCCGGCGCTTCCCTCCGCGCCTCCGCTTCCCCCAGCGCCTCCGCTGGCCACCGCGCCGCTGGTGCTCTCGCGAAGCGACTTCCAGCGCTCGTACCAGGCCGCCGAGTCGTCGGGGGCCGCCACGACAAGCCGGCGCGTGACATCCTCCCAGGCTCCGGCGTCGCGGGCCACCTGGGCGACGCGGGCCGCGAGCCAGAGATGATCGGTCGATGGCCCCTCCCGGCGCTCCATCGCGTCGAGCGCCCTCTGCGCCGCTTGAATGGCTTCCTCGTCCGGTTCGAGGCCCCCGTCCCCGAGGGCGACCGTTCGCGCCACGGCGAGGTTCCGGGCTGGAAGGGGGTCGTCTGGCACCTCGTCAGCCAGGGCCGCGAAGGCGGGGATGGATTCGTCGAGCGCCTGGTTCTCCAGATACCCCAGGGCGACGTTTGTCTTCGACACGAGCGCCCGCGCGCCCTCGACGCCGAGCCGGGCCACCGACCGCCCACCGCCCCCGGCACCGATCGGGCCCCGCTGCCACCACGCCGCCGCCAGCCCAACCAGCCCCATGACCACCAGGAGCCCGAGGAGCGGCCGGGGGAATCTCGTCTCATGACTACCCACGCCTGGAGTCTCCGTCGGAATAGTCGCGGTGGGAGGAGGACTGGTCACCTGCAGGGCACTCGGCAGCCGGTCGCCGGGATTCCGTGAACAGGTCTCTTGGTCCCCTGCATCGCAGCATCGTCGCCGCCATGGCCCCGTCCCGCAACTCCGCCGCTCCGAGCGGCCGCCGGCGAAGTTCTCCACAGGCACCCTGCGCAAGGCCGGCAGTCTACGCAGACTCATCCGGCGGCGGGGTTTGTGCCGATAGGAGCGGGGGAAGCCTGCCCGCGCGCCGACGTGAAGAACACGAGGCAGTTCCCCAAGCTTCGAATGTTTTCCTGCGGGTGTGTTGTGCTCCCCTTTCTGCGTGAACGGATTCACTTCGTCGCCCGCGTGGTAATCGCCACGTCGTGCCTGCTCGCGCTGCAAGCACCCGCACACGCTCAGGTGCCCGTGATCGCGGAGGAGATCCCCGCCCCCCCGACGGTCGTCGAGGGGCTGCAGAAAGACCTCAGCCGGCTCGAGAAGGAGATCAAGGCCCTGCGCACGCAGCAGGACAAGGCCGCTGACGCGGCCGAGAAGAAGAAAACCGACGACGCCAAGAAGCCGCTGTTCATCCTCAGCGGGCAGATGCAGGCCGACCAGATCTACTTCGGTCAGGATCAAATCAGCCGCGACGCCGTCGGCGACCTCCAGGACGGCGCCCAGTTCCGCCGCCTGCGGATCGGCGGCCGGGGCACCTTCCTCGAGGTCTTCGAGTACTCGCTGGGAGTCGACTTCGCCCTCGCCAACCAGCCGAGCTACCTCGACAACTACATCGAGTGGAAGCAGTTGCCCTCTCTGCAGAACGTTCGTGCCGGGCACTACTTCGAACCCTTCTCGCTCGAGCGCGTCACTCAAAATCGCAACAACACGTTCATGGAGCGGTCACTCGTCGACACGTTCGCCCCTGCCCGCAACATGGGGATCATGGCCTACGGCAATACCGAGGACGAGTCGGCGACCTGGGCGATCGGCACCTTCCGCACCAACAGCGACAACACCGGCAACGACTCGTTCGACAGCGGCCAGGCGCTCACGATGCGCGGCACCTGGCTGCCGTGGTGGGACGAGGCGAGCGACGGCCGCTACTACCTCCATCTCGGTTCGGCCTACAGCTACCGCGATGCCGCGCAGAATCAGGTGCGCTTCCGCAACACGCCGGAGATCCGCAAGCAACAGCCCACCAACGTTCTCGGTCCGGTGGGCCCGCCGTCGCCGAGCAACTACCAAAACGGCGTCCCCAGCCCGTTCGCGCCGATCTTCGTCGACACCGGCAACATCAAGGACGTCGACCACTTCCAACTCTTCGACCCCGAGTTCGCCCTCATCCTCGGTCCGCTGTCGCTCCAAGCGGAGTATGCGTTTGCCGCGGTGCATCGCATCGGCCAGCCGGACCTCTTCTTCAACGGCTCGATGGCCCAGGTGAGCTATTTCCTCACCGGCGAGCATCGGCCCTACGACCGCGAACTCGGCATCCACAGACGGGTGCAGCCCTTCGAGGACTTCTTCCGGGTGCGCACGAAGTCGAAGGGGATTCAAACCGGTCTGGGCGCCTGGGAGGTCGCGGCCCGGTTCTCGAACATCGTCCTCAACGACAAGGACATCAATGGCAACAACCTCACCGACTTCACCCTGGGGCTGAACTGGTACCTCAACCCCTACACCCGCTGGAAGTTCAACTACGTGCGCGCGTTTCTCGAGGACGACCGTGCCGGTAACAGCCTCACCGATGCCTACGGCATGCGGTTCGACTACGACTTTTGACGCCAGGTCCGCGGGGCGGAGATTCCCACATGCACAGGCCGATCATCACCATCCTGCTCCTCTCCGCCGTCAGCCTCGCCTGCGGGGCCAACGACAAGGAGCAGACCACCGCCGACCCGATCGATGCGAGCAACCAGAAGGCTCCCGGGAAGGCGAAGGGCGACCAGGAGCAGTCGGCCAAGAAGACGGCGAAAGCGGACACAACTCCTGCCTGCATGCACTGCGGCGCGACGTGTGGTCTTACGGCGATCTGCGTCTGCGAGCCCGGCACGAAGAAGCAACCGAAGGTCGAATTTGACGTGGAGTGCGAGCCGATTTGTATCGCCGGCTGCGGCAGCAGGCCATGGCCGTGGGGAAAATACGGGAATCGCGGCGGTTGTACGAACGGCTGCCAGGACCGATGCCGGTGCCCGTCATGGGTGCTCAGCCGCAAACAACTGAAAAAGGAGACCGTGGAGGAGGACGTGCCGACGATCAAGCGGAAGGTGGCCTACGTCTGCGACTGGTGCGCGGGTCGGTGCGCCGGCGGCGCCGCCGTGGGGCCGTGCCCCCGGCTGTCGTCGTGGTGGACTCGCCTCGGCTGGTGGTGACAAGGGCCGCACCGGCAGGCACCGGATCAGCGGCCCGGGGAACCTCGAATCCAGACTGCCGTGTCTGGCACCAACGTCGGATGGGTGCCCGGTGCAGGCAGGGCCGGTCGCCGGCATGGCAACCGGCACCCTGTCGCCACTATCCTGTATCCAGGTTTCATCGCCCCCCCGCATCGGAGCCTCGTCGCCGCCATGGCCCGGTCCCGCAACTCCGCTCTCTTCGTCGCCGCTGCCGTGGTCGTCGGGATCGCCGGGCTGTCGCTGTGGTGGCGACCGGCATCGGTCGGCGGGGGGCAGGGGGGGAACGACGCTGCGCCCCCCGCGGGGGTCGAGGCTCCTCGCGCGGAGGCCCGTCCGGAGCCGGCTGGGGCCACGATCGTTCCCCGCTCCCCTCCGGCCCCCCGCGCACCGGTAGCGGCCCTCGAGACCCCCGCGCCGCGCCCCTCCGGGTATGTCGGCTCGCAGGCCTGCAGCGGCTGTCACGCCGCGATCGCCGAGAGCTTCGCCAAGCACCCGATGGGCCAGGCGATGGACACCGTGCCCGGGGAGCGGCCGGTCGAGGAGCGCAGCGAGGTGCGAGCGTTCACCGATCGGGAGCGGGAGTACGTGGTCGAGGAGCGCGACGGCATCGTTCTCCACCACGAGCGCGTCTTCGACGCCGACGGCCGGCCGATCTACGACCAGGGCCTGCCGGTGCGGTTCGCGGTCGGCTCCGGGACGCGCGGCCGCTCCTATCTTCTCGACCACGACGGGCTGCTCACCCAATCTCCGATCGGCTGGTACAGCGGCACCGGTCGGTATGGGCTCTCCCCGGGCTATGAGCACGACCGGGGGCTGCGCTTCGAGCGGGCGATCGGGGACGGTTGCCTCCATTGCCATGCGGGGCTCGTGGAGCACGCCGCCGACGGCAGCGGGAGGTATTCGTCGCGGGTTTTCGCGGAGGCGGCGATCGGCTGCGAGCGCTGCCATGGGCCCGGCGGGGAGCACGTGGCGACGATGGCCGCTCTTGCCCCCGGGGTGACCGCCACCGACTTGGGAATCGTCAATCCGGTCGACCTCGAACCGCAGCGCCGCGAAGCGGTCTGCAACCAATGCCATCTCGGTGGCGAGGCGACGATCCCCCGCTTCGGCCGCGGGTTCTACGACTTCCGCCCCGGCGATTTCCTCGACGACACACTCCTCGTGTTCGTCCACGACGAGCGGGCCGCGGCAGCCTCCGGTGCGAAGCCGGTTAGCCAGGTCGAGCAGATGCGGCAGAGCCGCTGCTGGCAGGGGACCGGGGGCACCCTCGGCTGCATCTCCTGCCACGATCCCCACGCCAAACCGGCCCCGGAAGAGATCGATGCCTTCTACCGAACGAAGTGCCAAGCCTGCCACGAGGAGCAGCCGTGCTCGCTGCCGGCGGTCGAACGCGACGCCCCCCCGGCCGCCGGTTCGTGCATCCGCTGCCACATGCCGTCGCAGGATCTCGTGGAAGTGGCCCATACGGCGATGTCGGACCACCGAGTCCCAAGGCGCCCCGACGATGCCACTCCGGCCCCGCGCGGTGCGCCCGCGGGCCTGGTCCCTTTCGACGACGCCGCCGCGCGCGTTCCCCCCCGTGAGCTTGCCCGGGCCCGCGGGCTCGCCCTCGCCTCGCTCCCCGGCACCGCGAAGAGCACGCGGGCGGCCCAGGAGGCGATCTCCGCCCTCGTGCCGGACGGGGTCGAGCGCGGCGACCAGCGGGCGCTCGTCGCCGCGCTCGCCGGCGACGTCGAGGCGCTCCGCGGCCTCGGGCAACTCTACGCCTCGACCGGGCGGATGGACGCCGCGGCCGCCTGCTGGGAGGGGGCCCTGGCCGCCGATCCTGGCGACGGAGAGACGATGGCATTCCTCGCCCGGCAGATGCAGCGCGGCGGCCGGCTCCGTGAAGCCCTGTCGATGCTCGATCGCCTCATCAGTGCCAACCCCCGGGTCGCGGCCGTCCATGCCCAGCGCGGCGCGCTCCTCGTGACCCTCGGCCGCCCCGACGACGCGATCGCCGCGGTGCGCGCGAGCCTCGAGCTCGATCCCTCGAGTCTGGCGGTCCGATCCTTCCTCGCCGAGCTCCTCTCCCGCACCAACCACGACCAGGAGGCCGAAGCGGAGCGAGCGACGATTGCACGGCTCAAAGGTGCGGTCGCCCCGCCCCGCCGGCCCGATCCCGAGGCGCCTGCCGCTGTCCCCTGAAGCGCTCCGTCAGGCCTGAATCGCTCCGTCAGCGGCCATCGAGCGGCTCGCGGAGGAGGAGCGCCTGGTCGACCGCGACCCCCTCGAGGCGCTGCGTCACGCCGCTGGGCCAGCGCACCTCGACGGTGCAGGGGCCCGCCCGATCCCCCAGGCCGACGGCCAGGAGGGGCTGGTGGGTGCTTGCGTAACTCGTGCCGCCACACAGCTCACGGATCCACGACCGGTCGCCGCTGGTCACCGTCACTCGGGCTCCGATCCCGCGCCGGTTGCTCCGCTCCCCGATGAATTGGAAGGTCAGCCAGTGCCCGGAATCGGAGCGGTTCTCGAGGAGCGCCGCCGGGGTGTTCTGATGGGCGATTGCCACGTCGAGGTCGCCATCGCCGTCGTAATCGGCCAGGGCGACACCGCGGCCGACGAGCTTCTCGTCGAAGTAGGCCCCGGCGGCGCTGCTGCAGTCCCTGAAGCGCTTCCCGGTGAAGCTGAACAACTGCCCCTTCATCTTCAGCAGCGGGTTCCCGGGGTAGTTCTCGACATGCCCGTTGGCCACGATCAAGTCTTGGCGGCCATCGGCATTGAAGTCGGCCATCGCCGTGCCGAAGCCGAGACGCGGGAGCGTCGGCTCGTGGAGCCCAACCAGCCCGGTCACGTCCTCGAAGCCGCTCGCCCCGAGGTTGCGGTAGAGCGTGTTTGACTCGTCGTAGAAGTGGGTCGAAGAGACGTCGAGCCAGCCGTTGTCGTCGTAGTCGCCCACGGCGAGCCCCATGCTCGCCTGCGCCATCCCGTTGCGGTCGACGGCGCATCCGAGAAGCGTCGCCGACTCGCGGAACACGATCCCCCCATCCGCTCCCACCCCCTCGTTGACGAAGAGGAAGTTCGGGGTGGTGTCATTGGCGACATAGATATCGGGGCGACCGTCGTTGGTGAAGTCGGCCACTGCCACGCCCAGTGCTTTGTTGCCGGGGCCGACGAGCCCCCACGCCTCGGCCACCGGCCGGAAGATCCCGTCGCCGAGATTTTGGTAGCACTCGTCGGGCCAGTGCTCGACGTCGCGCGGATGGCAGATCCTCGGCTCCCCCTTGACGTTGCGGCAGTCCATCGGGTGGCAGGGGTCGTAGCGGACATAATTGCAGACATAGAGATCGAGATCGCCGTCGAGGTCGAGATCGGCCCAGGCGGCCGACGAGCTCCAGCGTTCGTCGCCGACCCCTGCCGAAGCCGTCACATCGACGAACGTCCCGTCGCCGAGGTTGTGGTAGAGGGTGTTGGCGCCGACGTTCGTCACATAGACATCATCGAAGCCGTCGTCGTCGAAGTCTCCGACAGCCACCCCTTGCCCATAGCCGGTCTCACGGATCCCGGCGGGGATGGTGACATCGACAAACCCGCCCGCCCCGTCCCCCGCGGCCGTGCCGACGCGACGGAAGAGCCGGTCGAATGGTTGGTCGGTCCGATCGACGGCCGCCGGATCCCCCCCCTGATTGAAATACAGATCCCACCGACCGTCGCGGTCGAAGTCGAGCCAGCCGACCCCGCCGCCGATCGCCTCGACCATCAGCGACCCACCGGCCTCACCGTTGCGGTAGACATGCTCGAGCCCGCGGGCGGAGCTGACATCCTCGAAGCGCGGGCAGGCGACCGGGTCGTCTCCCGACTCACCGGCGGAGCGCACCGGTCGCTCAAACTTGAACGGCGAGGCTTTCGCGGCGCTCGCCGGAGCCTTCCCGGCCCCACCCGCGGGCTGGGCCCGGGCTGGCGGCAGCGGCGTGCCCGGCCCGAGGGCCGGCTGCGGCCGGGCACAGCCGATAGCCAAGGCCACAACCAAGGCCACGCTCGCAGCGATCCGGCCCGGAATGGACGAAGAAGGGGGGCGAAGCATGGCGGTGAACGCTGCAGAGTGGATCCGGCGGTGGCGTGCCACCCCGCACAGGATATCGCCAGAGGATACCCGAAAAAGCCACGGGGCCCGCCGTCGCCGGCAGGCCCCGTGTTCGTTTCGTAGATCGAGAGCGTCCCCCGGCCACAGCCGGGGAAAACGCCATCGAATTATTCGTTCTGCGACTCACGGCCCCTGGCCGTGGCGAGGCAGTAACGCACCCAGTGATCCATGTTCTCGTTGAAGTAGCCCACGCTCCCGTCAGCCCGGCCCGCATGCGCACCGTTGGGATGGTTGCTGCTCCAGCCGTGGCACCGCTGATCACCAGCCCCCTGCTGCCAAGCGGGGTTGGTGTTGTTGAGGGGCTTCAGCAGGCTGTCGACAACAGCGTTGGGATTGATCCAGGCAGCATCCGCTTGGCTGTTGTAGTCGAAGTTGGCGCCGTTACCGCCCCGCCAGTGCATGTTTTCGAAGACGGAGATCGTCCGCGACGTACCGTCCACGATGTCGGAAAGCTTCCGCGGGCCGACCTGCTTGAAGACGCCGTTGTAGTTGGCCTGCTCATCCCAGCACTCGCCGTTGACCCACGGCGTACCGGGGTTTTGCCCCTTGTTGAACCGCCCCTTGTTTTCCGGATCGGTAAACGTCGGGATCGCTCCACAGTCGTGCCAGCCGGCCCACACATGCCCGAGGCTGCCGGTGTAGTCGGCAGCGCCGAATGTGTAGCCATTCCAGTTGAAGTAGCTGGCGGCCTGACCACTGCGCACCGGATCCATCGACGTGTTCGACGGGCAGAGAAAGCCCTTCAGCGGCTTGGCAGCGAGCGAGAGATTGCTCGGGCTGGTGCTCGTGTCGTAGGTATTCAGACTCTGAGTGAACTGATTGTAGATGGCATTCTCTTCCATGTAGGGGAGCGCCATGAACACCCACGACCAAGCCCCGTCGTTGGAGAGGTTGAACTCCCTCCTGCCGGTCGTCGAATTGCCGTTGCCACAGATCGCCTGATCCTTGTTGTAAGGAAGGACGTCCTGCTTGGCAGAAGCGTGGTTTTGAATGGCCAAACCCATCTGCTTGAGTTTGTTTGAACAATTGCTCCGACGGGCGGCCTCGCGGGCGGCCTGAACCGCCGGGAGGAGCAGGCCGACGAGCGTGCCGATGATCGCGATCACAACGAGCAACTCAACGAGCGTGAACGCCCCGCGGGCACGCCCCCTGAAGAGGGTTTGCATGGACATCAGTGAATCTCCGTGAATGAAGCCGATGAGAGAAATCTGAGAGAAATCTGAGAGAAGTCCGCCGTCTTGAACGGCCCTGGAAAATCGATCTTGAGAAGACTTTGAACGGGAACCTGGAAACCGAATCAACCGGGATCCGCAGGCGAAGGAATGAAGAATTGAAGCAAAACGCGGGAACCGGGACCGACAAATCCGACATCAAACGTTGAACGGGCCACCGCAGCGATCCCCCGCAGTGATTACAGGGCGAGATCGATCGCGTTGGCACCCGACTTGACCTCGACCTCCTTGGGGCTCGTGGTGGCCGAACCGAACTCCTTGCTGAAAGAAGCCTTCGGCACGGCTGGAGCCTTCCCCTGATTATTGCCGCCGCTGTACTGCGCCATCATTGCCTCGTTCGAGGTGCCACCGCCGCTGCCGACATTCAGGACGACCTTGTACTTGCCGGCGACCGCCCCCTTGCCGGCGGGCTTGCCGACCCCGCCGCTGCTGGTGAGCTCGTACCGCCCCGTACCGGCATCAACGGTGCCGGAGGCGATCGGCCCCTTGCCGTCGACCGGATAGAAGGAGACCTGGACATTGGCGGGGATCTGCCCGTCGATGGTCAGCTTCCCGCTGACGGGGTGAAAGGCCGGGCCGCCGGCACCGCAGCCGGCGACCGTCAGGGCGACGCTCGCCAGAAAGAGGGCGTGGAGCGGACGCACGATGGGAAACGCGGGAAGGTACATGGTGCTTAAGGTGCCTTGCTTCCGAACAGACGCGCCGTGGCGGAATGACGCCGGTCGGGAACGTCTACGGAGGAAATTGATGAAGGTGCGAATGATGAGGAACAAACGAGCCGGCCGCTCGGCTTGATCGGCGGGAACATGACGGGGAACTCCCCGGCCGACGCCCCCGAGCCCGGTGCCCCAGAACCCGACGCCGCAAGTGGCTGCGAACCCGGATCCTGGATCCATCGAGTCTTGTCATCCCGGAAGACAAATCTTTTCCGGGATCCCCGAACGACCCACCCATATGAAATCTAATTCCATCACGCTGCCGCCGTCAAGGGATTTGCACCTTGGAACGAGCAGGCCCGCTGCCGGAAGAGGGCGTGCCGATCTGCGCGAGGCGGGCGGCGATCCGGTCGGCGACGTCGCGGTCCCCGCAGCCCCCGGCGTAGCTCCCCATCTCGCGGAGGAGGGGCGGAGGGATGGCGCGGACATCCGGCTGCTCCAAAATCGACTTCCGCAGTCCCCGCCCCTGCGCCGCCAGACGGGCAAAATCGGCCGCTTCCTCGAGCTTTCCCCCCTTCCTCAAGGCCCCCCCGAGCTGGTGCTGCGTGGCGAAGTCATAGGGATCGATCTCGAGGGCCCGACGGTAGGCCGCCTCCGCCTCGGCCGGCTGGTCGCTCTGGGCATGGACCCAACCCTTGAAGCGCCAAAAGCGGTTGTCGGCCTCGGCGTCGGTCGGGGCCTGGCCGAGGAGCGCCGTCACGTCGTCGATGTCGCCGCGGGTGGTCGCCTTTTGAAGGAAATAGGCGAGGATCTCGAGATTGCCGGGGAAGCGATCGAGGAGCTCCTTGAGCCGCCGATCGTGCTCGGGAACCTGCCGTTCCTCCCCCGTTCCCTCCCCCACCTCGCTCCCTGCGACGTCCTCCTCCAGACCGCTGTTGCTGACAAACCCGCGGGCGGCAGCGACGAGAAACAGTTCGTCGTCGGGCGCGGCCTTGAGCCAATGGCCGTTGACCGCGGCGGTGTTGGAGAGGGTCAGCCAGTCGGAGCCGACGACGTAGACATACGTCTCCGGCGTCTCGCAGCCGAGCTCGACCGCCTTCCGGGCCTGGGCGGCGAGCTTCTCCCGCTGGAGCGTGGCGGCGTAAAAGAAACAGAGCCGGCGGTGCGCTTCACCATTGGCCGGATCGAGGGCGAGGATCCGCTCGCACGTCCGGGCGGCCTCGCGCGGGTCCTGGAGATCGCCAAAGAGAAGATCGGCTCGATCGCCGAGCGCCGTGAGCGTCAGCCGGTCGCCGTCGGGAAGCCGGCCGAGGGTGTCGGCCGCCGCGCGCTGCTTCCCGAGGCCGAGCTGAGCCTGAGCGAGGAAGAAGAGCGGCTCGGCGGCCGCCGGTTCGAGGCCGTTCCAGGCGGTGGCGAGCCGTTCCTCCGCGGCATAGTCCCCGGCCTCATGGGCCTCCCGGCAGGCGATCCCGAGCCGTTTCGCCCGGGCTTCGTTCCAGGTGACGATCCCCCGAACGATCACGGCCGTGGCGGCGAGGGTGAGAATCCCCACGATCGCCAGCCGGGCCGGCGTCCACCGCCCCCCGGCCGAGACCGGGGCATGCGGGCCGTGCCGCCGCCTGTCGGCAGGAGGCCGGGGGGAGGCGCGGCGGGGGTTCGGGGCAGGGGACATCGGGGCGCCACAGTGGGCCCGCGCCCGGCAGGGGCGCGGGGAGGATTCGGATCGAGTGGGCCAGGGCCGCGGATGACTCTGTCCACTGTCCGTTAGGCTAGGCCATGCCCGGAGCGTTGTCGACGCGGCGGCAGCCCCCGCTGGTATCCTGCCGGCCCCATTCCCCCGGAGCCCCTCCGATGTCCTCCCGATCCATCCTCCCGATCGCCCTGGCCCTGTTCCTTCCCACGGCCGTCGCCGGGGCGGGGGACTGGACCGAGTTCCGTGGCCCCGGGCAGCAGGGTCACTCCGACGAACAGGGCCTCCCTCTGACGTGGAGCCCCACCGAGCATGTCGTCTGGAAGGCAGACATCCCCGGGTTGGGGTGGTCCTCACCGGCCATCGCCGGCGGGAAGGTCTGGCTGACGACCGGCGTCGACGACGGCCGCTCACTGCGGGTGCTGCGGCTCGATGCCGGCAGCGGCGCTCTGGAACAGTCGATCGAGGTCTTCGCCCCTGCCGAGCCGGGGAGCGTCCACACCAAAAACAGTCACGCCTCGCCGACGCCGGTGATCGATGGGGAGCGGGTGTTTGTCCACTTCGGCAGCCACGGCACCGCCTGCCTGTCGCGGGAAGGGGAGATCCTCTGGAAGACCAAGCTCGACTACAACCACCGTCACGGCCCGGCCGGATCGCCCGTCGTGGTCGGCGATCTCCTCGTCATCGCCTGCGATGGCACCGATGTCCAGTTCGTCGTCGCCCTCGACAAGGCAACGGGGCAGGAGGTGTGGCGAAAGCCGCGGGGTGAGGGGCGGATGGCCTACTCGACGCCGACGGTCGTCGACGTGGAGGGGAAGCCCCTCGTTGTCAGTTGCGGGGGTGAGTTCGTCATCGCCTACGCCCCGGAGAGCGGCGAGGAACGCTGGCGGTTCCGCTATCCAGGCGGCTACTCCAACGTACCGCGCCCCGTCACCGGCTTCGGCCTGGCGTTCGTCAGCTCCGGCTACGACACGCCGGTGTTCTATGCCCTCCCCCTCGACGGCACGGGGGAGCTCGGCGACGACCGGGTCGTCTGGAAGTCGACGAAGGCCGTGCCGCGAAACGCCTCGCCGCTGCTGGTCGGTGACGAGCTTTACCTCGTGAGCGACAACGGCGTCATCTCCTGCCTCGATGCCCGCAGCGGTGACGTCCACTGGCAGGAGCGTCTCGGCGGCGACTGCACCGCTTCCCCCCTCCTCGCCGCCGGTCGGATTTACATCACCGATGAAAATGGGGTCACGAAAGTCATTGCCCCCGGGAAGACCTTCCAGGAGTTGGCGACCAACGAGCTCCCCGGCCGGACCCTCGCCTCGCTCGCCGCGGCCGACGGAGCGCTCTTCCTCCGCACCGACACCGCGCTTTACCGGCTCGACGACTGAAGCCGCCGGGATCAACCGGGGAGGGGATGCCGCCGAAAGAAGTCGAGGATCAGCGGGTTGGCGGGGAAGCCGACGGCTGACGTGCCGAGGTAGAACGAATCGGGCACGCGCCCCGGCCAGGTGTGCCCCGCCCCGTCGATCCGGTAGAGCACCACCTCCGCCTCGTCAGAGCTTCCCCAGGCGATCCGTTCGATCGTGATCCCGGCATCGGTCGTGGGGATCGACGTCCGCACCGCTTCCGGATCGAGCTCGTTGGCCCGCACCCAGTCGAGGAGCCCGGCGACGATGCCGCGATGGTGGGTGCCGGTTACGCTTCGCCGCCCCACGCCCCCCTCCAGCGGCGTGAATTGGTCGAGCGAGCCGTGGAAATGGAGAACCGGCACAGGGCGGGAGGGGGCGATCCGGGCGAGCGCAAGCGGGCCGGCTACCGGCGCGATCGAGGCGATCCTCCCCGCCAATTCAGCCCCCACTCGATAGGCCATCATCGCCCCGTTCGACATCCCCGTGGCATGGATCCGCCGCGGGTCGACCGGCAGCCGCCCGATCAACCGATCGAGGAGCGCGGCGACGAAGCCGACATCGTCACTGGCCGACGCGAGAGCCTCCCCGCAGCAGTTGCCGCCGTTCCACGTCAAAACTCCCTCCCGGCTGCCGGTCCCCGCCGGATAGACGACGACCGCTTCCCCCGCCGCGGCGAGGTCGTCAAGCCCGGAGAACCCGCGCATCTGCCGGGGGTGGCTCTGCCCACCATGGAAGGCGAGCACGACCGGCCAGCCGGCGGCCGGCGGGGGAACGTCCGGCACACAGCACACGGCCGTGCGCCGCCGACCGGCGACATCGACGGGGATCTCGACATCGACCGTCGGGGGGGCAGCTTCATCGGCAGCGGGCGACATCGCGGAGCCTCGGGGTGAGGGGCTGGGGGCGGAGGGGGGCAGACGATCGGTCGCCGCTCCGCCGGATCTTTTTCTACACTCCCTTCCGCCCTCCGCGTCTCCCTCCCCGCCCGCTCCCTCCCCGCCAGCGCCGGCCCCCCCCGGCCGCGTCGGCTCCGCCCGGAGTTTCTCATGCCTTCCCCCCGGCAGATCGGCCCGGCCGCCACGCTCCCCATGGCCCCGTCGCGGGTCGCGATCGACCGGGTCAGCCCGGAGGTCGACGGAGGCCGGTTCGCCGTCAAACGGGTCGTCGGGGAGGCGCTCGTCGTCGGCGCCGACATCGTCTGCGACGGCCACGACGAGCTCGACTGCCGGCTCCGCGTTCGCCCCGGCACGTCCGGCCCCTGGATCGACGTGCCGATGGTCTGCATCGGCAACGATGCCTGGCTCGGCACGGTGCCCTTGGAGCGGATCGGCGCTTGGGAATACGACGTCGTCGCCCGAGTCGACGACTACGCCTCCTGGCTCCGGGACCTCGCCCGGCGGCTGGAAGCGGGGGAGCCGGTGACGGCGGAACGGGCGGTGGGGCGGGCGCTGGTCAGCACCGTCGCCGCGCAGGCTCCGGCCCCCCTCCGCGCCGTCCTCGAGGCGGCCTGTGCGCGGTTCGACGACGACGACTGGCCGACGCTGGCTGCCGCTGCGGGGCTCGTCGAATCGATGGCCCGGGCGGCCCGCCTCGTGGCCGACACCACCGGCACCGCCGTCCACCTCGCAGCGCCCCGGCCGGTGTGGGTCGATCGCCATCGGGCGGCGGTGGGGAGCTGGTACGAGGTCTTTCCCCGCTCCTGGTCGGGGGAGCCGGGGAGGCACGGCACGTTGGCCGACCTCGCCGAGCGACTCGAATATGTGCAACAGATGGGATTTGACGTCCTCTACCTGACACCGATCCACCCCATCGGCCGCGCCCATCGCAAGGGGCGCAACAATACCGTCACCGCAGCCCCGGACGACGTCGGCAGCCCGTGGGCGATCGGGGCCGCCGAGGGGGGGCACACGGCCATTCATCCCGCGCTGGGGGACCACACCGACTTCGCCCGGCTCCGCCACCGGGCGGCGGGCTTGGGGCTCGAGCTGGCCCTCGATCTCGCAGTCCAGTGCGCTCCCGATCATCCCTGGGTCAGCGCGCATCCGGAGTGGTTCCGCCATCGCCCCGACGGCACGATCCGCTACGCCGAGAATCCGCCGAAGAAGTATCAGGACATCGTCCCCTTCGATTTCGCCTGCCCGGCGTGGGAGGCGCTCTGGCAGGCGCTTCTGGAGGTCGTCCTCTTCTGGGTGGGAGAGGGGGTGAAGATCTTCCGGGTCGACAATCCCCACACCAAACCGTTCGCGTTCTGGGAATGGCTGATCACGGAGGTCCATGGCGATCACCCCGACGTCCTCTTCCTTTCCGAGGCCTTCACCCGGCCAAAAACGATGTTCCGCCTTGCCAAGCTCGGCTTCACGCAGTCGTACACCTACTTCACCTGGCGGACCGGCAAGGAGGAGACGGCCGACTACCTCACGGAGGTGACGACGCCGCCGCTCGCCGATTTCTTCCGCCCCGCCTTCTGGCCGAACACCCCCGACATCCTCCACGCCACGCTCCAGGAGGGGGGCCGGCCGATGTTCGAGGTCCGGCTGGCCCTCGCCGCGCTCTCGGTCGGCACCTGGGGGATCTACGGACCGGCGATGGAGCTCCTCGAAGCCGAGCCCCACCGACCGGGAAGCGAGGAATACCTCGACTCGGAGAAATACCAACTGCGGCACCGCGATCTCGACGCCCCCGGGAGCCTCGCGCCGTTCATCGCCCGGCTCAATCAGATCCGCCGCGCCGAGCCGAGCTTCGTGCTCAATCGACCGCCGCTGGTACAGACGATCGACGACGACCATCTCCTCGCCTGGGTCCGCCACGACCCCGCCAGTGGCACCATGATCCTCGTGATCGTGAACCTCGAGCCGAATCGTTCCCGCGCCGGCCTCCTCCACCTCGACCGGGCCCCCCTCGGGCTCGATCGGGCGGAGGCGATCCAGGTCCACGATCTCCTCACCGCGGCAGACGAGCGCTGGCCGGTGGGCTTCACTCCGCGCATCGTCTGCACGCCCTCGAAGCCGCTCCACGTTCTCCGCCTCACCCCGGAGCCCCTCGCCTGTGTCCGCTGAAGCCCACGACCATCCTGCCACTCCTGCCACTCCTGCCGATTCTGCCGGGGCGCTTGCCGACCTCGCGGCCCGAATCGCTCCGTGGCTCCCGACAGCCCGCTGGTTTCCGGGCAAGGACCGCGCTGCCGGCAGCGTCCGCGTCATCGATCGGATGGAGATCCCGGGGACGGGGGGGCTGGCCGTCGCGCTCGTCGACAGCGCCGGAGCGGAGCTCGTCATCCCGGTCGATCCGCTCACCGGCCGCGACGCAGCAGCCGATCCGGCACTCGCCGCAGCGCTCGCCATGCTCGCGCTCGGCGGAGGGCAAGTGACGGGCCTCCAGGGAAGCCTCGTCGGTCGGCCCGTCGGGGCGCGCGGGTCCGAAGACGCCCCGCTCCCCCGCTCGGCATTTCCCACCGCCGGGCTCCGGGTCCGGCCCCTCGGCGCGGACGCGTCAAACACCTCGCTGGTCATCGAGGGGGGAGCCGCGCCGGACGGCGCTCTCGTGCTCAAGCTTCTGCGGCAGGCGCGGCCGGGGCTCCATCCCGAGGTCGAGTTCGGCCGGTTTTTCGCCACCTCGACCGACTGGCGGGGAACGCCCGGGCTGCGGGGCTGGGTCGAGTATCTCCCGGCAGCGCTGGATGGCGAGCCCTCGGCCGTGGCCACGCTCCACACCTTCGAGCCCGGCTGCACGAGCGCCTGGGACGTGCTCGTCGGGTGGCTGGCCGACGGCGGGCTCGACGAGGCCAACAGGGAGCCGATTCTTGAGTTGGCCCGTCGGCTCGGCACAGCGACCGCGCAGATGCACCGGGCCCTCGCCTCGCGCGGCGATTTTCCCGACTTCGCCCCCGAGCCGGCCACGGCCGCGGGGCGCCGCGCGCTCGGCCACCGGCTCGCCACCCACGCCCGCAACGTCCTCGCCGCTTCCGCGCTCGCCGCGCCCTCGTCGCCGGCGCTCGCCCCCCGGCTCGCCCACCTGGCCGAGCTGGCCCCCGGCATCAGCGCCGAGCTCGAAAAGCTCGCCGCCGCCGGTACGACGGCCGCCGACATCCGCGTTCATGGCGATTATCACCTCGGCCAGGTGCTCGTCGATGCAAGCGCCGAGCGGGTGATGCCGATCGACTTCGAGGGGGAGCCGACACGGTCGATCGCCGAGCGTCGCACCAAGACCAGTGCCGCCAAGGATGTGGCGGGGATGCTGCGCTCTTTCGACTATTTATACACGCATGTCGATCGGATCCACGGGCTTGGCCATGGTGATCCGGCCCCGCTCGCCCACGCGTTCCTCGCGGCCTACCGCCGCGGCGCCGCAGGGGAGCCCTGGTGGCCGGCCGATGCCGACGAGGAGCGGCGCCTGCTCGCCGCCTTCACGCTCGACAAGGCGGTCTATGAGTTGGCCTACGAACTGGCCAACCGCCCCGACTGGGTCGAAGTGCCGCTGGGGGCGCTGGAGAAGCTCACCGCTCGACCATGACCGGCGGGCGCAGCGTCACACCATCCGCGGCGCCTTCGAGCCGTCGGGGTTCGTGGCCACCTCGCAGATCCGCAGCTGGTCGATCCAGGTGAGCATCTCCCCGTCCTTGAAGAGCTTGGGGATCGCCGTCCCCGCCACGAGGTGCCCGAAGAACAACTCGGCCTCCCCCTGGATCCGGTCGCCGACCCGGGTGGTGACCCTGACGAGCGACCCGCTCGGCATCGTCTCGACAAGCACCGCCTCGAAGCGGAGGACATCGCCGGGAACCGCCTCGAAGCGGAAGTCGGCCGCCGCCACCTTGGCGAGGACAACCTGGAGCTTGTAATCGAGGTGGTCGGCGACGAGCAGCCCGCCGGTTTGCGCCATCCCCTCGAGGATCAGCGTTGCCGGTACGATCGGCGCTCCGGGGAAATGATCGTGGAGATGCCCCTCGGCGAGCGTGACCGCCTTGATGGCCGTGGCCCGCGTGTGGCGGACGAACTCGGTGCAGCGGTCGATCCAGAACCAGCGCATCGGCGGGGCACCAAGAAGGGCAAGGTTGGGCAGGCGAGAGCAGCAGCAGGCGCCGGAAGGCAGAGCGAAGCCTAGCGGCTGTCGGAGGCGAGCGACACAGGGGGCAGCCGGTGGACGCTCGTCGTCAGCCACAGCGGGTGAGCAAGACGGTCGAAGCGGCATTCGACGAGCGCCGCGCTCCACCGCTGGCCACCGGGGCACAGCGGCACGATCCATCCGCCGCCAGCCGGATCGCGCGCGCCGCGGTGGGGGCTCGGCGTCCAGCGGGCAGCGCGGAAGTCGGGCCCGTCGGCGCTGGCCTGCCAGGCGATGATCTCCGTCGGCGTTTCGTCGCACGCGAGGCAGGCCAGGGAGCCGGCGGGGCGGGGCTCGAACGACCAGCGGAGCCGGGGAAGAGGACGGCTTCCGGCGACATGGAGGAGGAGGGCCGTGAGGAGACCGGGGAGTCGGTCGCCGGGGATCCCGTGGCCGGCATTGGGGGCGTAGGAGACGGCGGTCGTTCCGGGGAGCCCGTCGAGATAGAGATCGAGCGCCCCGAGTGGCCAGTACGGGTCGTTCGTTCCCAGCGCCACGATCTTCGGCTGGCCGAGGTGGGCGCGGTGCGACCAGGGGTCGACGACGTCGATCAGCTCCCGGCCGCGCGGGGTGACGAGGATCTGCTCGATGCCACGCGAGGTGTAGTCGTCGAGCCGCTCCGACATCCGCCCGCCGAAGGTTGCCAGCTGCAGCGGCACATGGCGATCGAGGCGGAGCATGTCGATGACCGCCGGCACGAGGCCGAGCACCCGGTCGTCGGCCGCCGCGGCGAGCCAACTCGCCCAGCCGCGCTTGCTCGTGCCGCCGAGCACGAAGCCTTCGACCCGGAATCGATCCGCGCCGGCTGCCGCGCCAGCGGTGTCCATCGCGGCGGCGACCGCGGCGGTCATCGGCAGGAGGAGCGGCCAGTCGCGCTCGCCGCTGCGGACGAACTCGACGAACGAATGGGCCACGAGGTCATCCTCGACCATCCCGCCACACAACGGCTGGTTCGGGACCTGCCGGACCAGTGCCGCTGGGAGGCCGGTGGCCGCGACGAGGGGGGCCAGCCAGCCGACCCCCCGGGGGGCCTCCCCGAGACTCGTGCCGGCGGCGGGCAGCTCGGCGCTGGTGCCGCCGCCGACCCACAGCAGCATCGGGCCGTGGCCGACCGTGGGCCGCGCGGGGAGAACGATGTCGAGCTCGTGGACCCAATCCGCTCCGCGCCAGGCTTGGCTCGTCAGCCGGTGGGCCTGCCACGTCTCCCCGGTGGCAAGGGCCCCCCGGCCGAGGATCGCGGATGCCGCGGAGCGCCGGGCGACCATGTCGCGCAGCCAAGCGAGCCCGGTGCTCGGGATCGGGGGGAAATCGCCAGACGGCGGACACGGGGGAAACAGGGCAGGGGGCATGGACATGGACATGAAGAGGATCGGCAGGGGATCGGAGGGGGAGCCGAGGGGGGTCCGCCGTGGCTGGGTGGAGCATGCAGTGTCGCATCGGCAAGCGCGCGGCCGGTACCCCGAAAGCGGCGCCGTTTTTCCTCCGGCCCTCCGACAGAGAGCTTTTTTCAGTTTTCCGCCACCGGTGCCTGGGGCGGCGCGGCGCTCCGACGGCAGCCGGCCCCGTCGATCGAGCTTGCGGAGGAGCGGGGGAAGGAGCGAAAACACCGGGTGGAACCGGGCAGATGCGGATTTTCCCCGGGGAGCGTCCGGTTTTGGCTCGTCTGTACGCCTTGATCTTTGGAGGATCGGTCCTGCAGCAGATGCAGGGGTCCTCCCAGGAGACGCACCATGAGCGACAACCTCGGCAGGATCCGATCAGCCCGTGTCCGGCTGGTCGGTTGGGAATCCTCGGCAGCCGACCGATCGGGCCGGCCCCTGCGGCGCCTCTACCGTCCGCTCATCGTCGGGCCGGCGATCCTCTCCCGTTCGCTGGGGGGCTGGGTGCGGTCGGAGCGGGGAATCCCGCGCGGGAGCTGGCATGTCGACGTTCTGCCGGGCCGGTCGCTCCTCCCCGATGCCCCCTCGCGACCGATCGACCTCGAGCGGGTCGTGGCTTGGCGGCGACAGCGCGGGGAGACCTGCCGGGTGGCCGCAGCGCTCGTCTCCTGCTGCGACGTGACGTCGATCCCGCCGCTGGCCGCGGCGAGCGACGCTCCCACCGGCTCCGCGGCGCCGGCCCCGTCCCAACCCTGGGAGGATCGGGTGCACGTCGAACGCGCTCCCGGGGTGGTCGAGATCTACGGCTGGGCGCTGATGTATCAGCTGCCGGGGATGCTCGACGCCGCGGCGATCGATCCGCACGACGAGCTCGAGGATCTCCCCGCCTTCTACAATTCTCCCCTGGAGCTCGTCGATCGGTCGGCCTTCCTGGCCTCGAAGGGGATTCTGAATCGGCCGATCGCGTTGCTCACGCGGCGCGAGGATTTTCATCCGCGCTCAGCCATCGCTCCCCACCCGGTCAACCGCTTCCAGCCCGACGGGACGTTCCGCCGGCCGGCCGATCTGCGGCGGATCTTTGCCTGACGGCGCTGACTCGCCCGGGGAGCGGCGGTGGTGGTGCGGCAGGCGTCCCCGGCTTCAGCCGAGCTGTTCCTGGATCGCGAGCCAGCGCTCCTCTGCCTCGGAGAGCTTCCCGGCCAGGGCCGTCATCTCGCCATGGAGGCGGACAGCCTCGGCGGGATCGGTGGCGGCCAGGAGCGCGGCGTTGGCCTGCTTCTTCTCGGCGTCGAGCTTGGCGATCGAGCGCTCGAGATTGGAGAGCTCGCGCCGCAGATCGCGCTCGTTGCGGGGCGATTCCCCCTTGGCCGGTGCGGTCGCGACCATCTTGCCGCCGCGGTCGGCCGGCGGGGGCTTGCGCGCGGCCGGCCGCCCGCCGTCGGCGGCCTCGGCGTCGTCGATCTCCTTGGTGACGGCGGCGAGGTAGGCGCCATAGTCGCCAAGATAATTCACGACGCGGCCGTCCTTGACCTCGATGACGTTCGTGGCCACCGTCTGCATGAACGACCGGTCGTGGCTGGTGAAGATCACGGTCCCTTCGTAGGCGAGGAGAGCCTGGGCGAGGGCGTCGACGGTCTCGACATCGAGGTGGTTGCCCGGTTCGTCGAGAACGAGAACGTTGAAGGGCCCGAGGAGCAATCCGGCCATGCAGAGCCGGGCCCGCTCACCGCCGGAGAGGACCTTGACCTTCTTCTCCACCGCCTTGCCGCGGAAGAGCATGGCGCCGGCGAGGTCGAGGATCTGCTGCTGTTTCGTACCGATCATCGCCGAGCGTTCGAGGTAGCCGAGAACGGTGTCGGTTTCGGTCAGGCTCGTGTAGACATGCTGGGCGTAGATTCCGACCTCGCAGCCGTGGCCCCACTTCACCTCCCCTTTGATCGGCTGGAGCGAATCGACGATCGTCCGTAGGAAGGTCGTCTTTCCCTGGCCGTTGTCGCCGACGATCGCGGCCCGTGAGCCGTGGACGATCTCGACGTCGATCCCATCGGCGACGGTCCGGTCAGGGTAGCCGACGGCCAGGTCGCGGCAGCGGACGGCCGGGCCTCTCCGTGGCGAGACGCGCGGGCAGCGGATGGCGGCGGTGGGGGCGTCGACGACGAGCTCCTCGACCTCGAGTTTCTCGAGTTGCTTCTCCTTCGACTTCGCCCGCGAGGCGGTCGAGGCGCGGGCCTTGTTGCGGTTGATGAAGTCTTCGAGCTGGCGGCGCTTGGCGAGGACGGCGGCATTGGTCCGCTCGACGTGTTCGCGCTGTTCCTTCTCGAACTGGAGATAGGCGTCGACCTTCCCGGGGAAGACGGTCAGTTTCCCGTGGGAGAGGTCGAGGGTCTGGTCGCAGGTGGCGGCGAGGAAGGCCCGGTCGTGGGAGACGATCAGGCAGGCTTCCTTGTAGCCCCGGAGGAAGTGCTCGAGGAGGATCTGCGTCCGCAGGTCGAGGAAGTTGGTCGGTTCGTCGAGGAGGAGGAGCGTCGGCTCATGGAGGAGGAGCGCGGCGAGCTTGACGCGCGTCTGCCAGCCGCCGGAGAGCTTGGCGACGGGGCCCTGGAGCTGGGCGGTCTTGAGCTCGAACTGGCCGGCGACCTCGCCGCACTTCCAGTCGGGCTGGGAGCTGTCGCGGATCAGAAACTCGAGCGCCGTCTCGCCGGGGAGAAACGGATCATGCTGCCGCAAATAGCCCAACCGGAGCCGGGGGAAGCGGACGATGTCGCCGGAGTCGAGCTCCTCTTCGCCGAGGATGATCCGCAGGAGGGTGCTCTTGCCGGCGCCATTGCGGCCGACGAACCCGATCTTGCCGTCGTCGGTGATCGTGGCGGAGGCGTCCTCGAGGAGGACCTGATGGCCATACCGCTTCGTGGCGTTCTTGATGTCGAGGAGAACGGCCATCGAAGGGGGAGGTGGGCTCGGTGGGGCAGGGCGGGGCGGGCGGGCGGCAGGGCGGAGCGGCGGAGCGGAGCGGCGGGGGCAGACAGAACGGGCGAGGGGCGGGAGGCGGTGAGCGGTGGAGCAGAGGCTGGCAGGCCCGCCGGGGGGCGGGGGATCGGCAGGCGCGAGGTGCCGGTTTTCAGGCCGGCCTCGGTCCCTCCCGGTCGCGTGGAGACCGGGGCATTATCAGAGCGGAGGGCATGGGATTCGAACCCACAACCGGTTTCCCGGCACCACATTTCCAGTGTGGCCGCTAACCATTCGCTTACCCTCCAAACAGGCTTTTTTCGGGCTGTCTACATTGCTGTCTACATCGAAACCGGATTTGGTCGCTCCGTTTGGGGAGCTAACCCGGACCATGAAACAGCCGCGTTTCGGCCGAAAAACCTGCGGGAACGCGGAGTATATCCAGCCTTCCCCGTCGTGGGAATCGGCGCTCGTGTCGCTCGGACTGGAGGGAGATCGCTGGCGTTCAGGATCGGAGGGCCATGTAGACAGACTGGTCGCCAGTGTAGACAGGCCGCAGCGCTCACCTACCGGCCCACCCCAGCGGCGTTCCGGGCCGTCTTGCGGTCCTTTTCCGTCCTCCGCCACTCCCACGGGGCGACCGGGGCGGCGTCGGCCCACAACCCGCGGCGGTGCCTGCGGGCGTCGTCCTCGAGGGCGCCGAACTCGTTTCGCCGGTCGAACTGGATGTATTGCCATGCCAGCCCGGCACGAACCTGCTCGGCGTTGACCAGCTTCCCGCCGATCGTCACCCGCCCGACCACCCGCCCGTAGCGGTCGCGGTCTACCTCCTCCACCGACACGGTCTTGCCGGCGATCAGATCGCCGAGGGCCTGTTTTGAGACGTTGCCGAAGGCCTGCACGGCCTCCGGGGCGGCGATGCCGTGGAGCCGGACCTTGAGCGTCTGGCCGTCGTCGGTCCTTGCGTTTACGGTGTCCGCGCCGTTGACGCTGACGACCGTGCCCGTGACTTTGGCCGTGGCGCGGCGACGGCCTGTGCGGTTATGACACAGAGTAGGAGCCTACGATGAAGGGGCGGATCATTTGGGTATCAGCGAGAAGCCGCGACGGGTGGACGATCAAGCAAAATCACGAATCTCCCGCGATTTTACGGAACCGGCGGTTTCAGACGCCGGCCACATTTCTAGGCCATTGGCCGAAATCGTCGGAATCGGACGCACTTGACGCCTCTATTGGCACATTCTGAGGATCTTCAATAGACTTCTTGGCGTAGGGGGCACGCCTGTCCCCCCAAGCAGGTCATCACGTTACACTCCGACAAGCTGTTTGGATGGTGTCGATGGCAGATACGAGCTTTAAGGCTTCCGCCGCCTTGACTTTGTCCGATTGGTTTAGAAGGCCATCCATCTACGAGGCGCTTTTGACGTGGAGTGCCTCGCTGGCCGCGTTTGCCACCGCGTTTCGATATTACCCGTTCGGTGGTCCACCGAAACCATGGAACGAGACCCTTAGTTTCTGGGGCATAGTCACAACGTGCGTCATTACCATTATTCTAGGCTGGCTGAAGTTCACCACTCTGAGCCATGAGGTGATCGGACTGCACCGAGGATGGAAAATGGCCAACGAGGCGGGCTTGATTTTCACCATCGATGCTTTGGTACGCGTGGGCTTGCCGGACTCTCAAGATCCTGAGCTATGCGGGTGCGTCTACAAGCCCGTTCAGCATAAAGGCCAAACGGTTCTCGAGCAGGTAACAGACTACGTTGGCCACAAGTACCATGGGCGTGTCGAGGACGACTGTTTCGGGCAAAGAATACCGTTCAGCGTTGGTGTTGTAGGTGCGGCGTTTCGGAATCCTCAAAGTCCGGTACTGGTCACGAATTCAGTGACGACCCCATCCAGCGAATGGCACCGCGTGTTGACTCAAAACTACAGCATGCCGCCAGATGTCCTGCGTCGCGTGAATCCATCGGCAAGGAGTTTTCTTGCCTTGGCGATCCAAGACGGGGACAATCCAGCAGACAACCCTTGCGCTGTGCTTTACTTTGAATCTTCGGACGAGAACTACTTCTCCCAATCCGCAGTCGATACGGTTGCGATTTGTGCGACTTCGTTTGCTTCCAGCCTTGCCAGAACTTAGGTCCGCCGCGCAGTTTCACCCCCCACATTCCTCAAGTGAGCCCCGAGGTGCATCATGCCCGCCAAAACCGGCGACTCTTTGCCCGGTTCGATTTTCATCGGCCCCAAGATCAGTCAAGACATTCAGAATCTCATCTCGGCACGGCTTAGAGCGGGGCGCGGCGAATATGTTCCTTCATGTTCGACAAGGCTTTCGACGCCGATCTCCGGCAGATCATTGCCCCCTGGCGAGAGTCGGCCGGAGTCCGGCGGTTCTGTGACTTCGCTGACGGCTGAAGGCAAGTCATCGATAGTAACTATCTCTGAAGCTGGAGACGTTTTGCTTCTCGTCGGTGATAGATTGGTCAAGGTAATGGCCATTCCTCAGGGCGGTTCTCCTTCTCGTGATCGGTTCTTCCGTTTCAATCGTGCAGCATTAGCTCGGATGCGGCGGCTACAGCAAAAACCGCCTTTCGAAAAGGGCAGCGTTAAGGTCCAAGAATAAGTAGGTTCGGTCGCGAAATCTCCGCAGCCCGCGAACCGGAACAGCATGCGCGGGTCGATGCAAACGTCACTTTCGGTGACAGGTCGGGACGAGCCAGTTTGTGCGCTTTGCGCGAGTCCGTCACCCGTGCACGCACGAGAACGTTCCCCGGATGTTGCGCGGGCACTCTTAGCAGACGGTCGCGGCCTTCTTGATTGGCACGGGGCGTTCGGGGATGAGCGTCAGTCAGCAACTCTCGGCGTCACCGTCGAGATGCTCAGCGAGTACCAGGGCAACGGCGAGGAGGGCGGGGTTGGTCATGCGGTCATCGTACCGCGAGCGCCTGGCGAACGTCGCGAACCGTGGCCCGCGGACATTGGCAATGCTCGGCGATTCGCTTGTCTTCCGATCGGGGCGCGGCTCGGATTGCCATTTCCACAGCCAGCCACACCTCCGCGGGGCTCCGGGTCTGCTGCGGGCGGCCGTTGACGCCCGCGGCGGCCCATGCGGCCTGTTCGAGCGTCCCGTCGACGATCTCCGCCATGATCTCCTTCTCGCCGATGGAGCGGGTGGCGGCGATCCGGTTGCGACCATCGACCAGGAGGAACCGCTTCCCGCGCCTCGGACCGACGGCGTAGACCAGGATCGGCGGCGGGGAAATGCCGTTGCGGATCGACCACACAATCGCCTGAACGATGTGGCGGTCGACCGGCTCGATCCGCGCCTCGATCAGCGGCTCGCGCTCGATCAGGTCGATCGAGATAAGCTTCGTCTCCGTCAGTTCGTCGCGGGTTTTGCTCAACGCTCACCTCCCGCGGCGACCAGGTCGGCGAGCATCCTCGGTTCCGCCAGCCGGCCCCGGAGGAACCGCTCGAAGGAATCCCGCGTCGGCTCGATCAGCGGGCAGTTCCAAACGGGATTCCACACGTCCCACCGGTCGACCGGCTCGGGGCCGTGGCCGCAGTCCATGTGGATGCCGATGTGGCGGCCGCCATCCCACCATGCGGCGAGCGTGGCGCCGTCCCCTAAACGAACCGTCGCCACCATTGAAGTCGTGATTGGCATGATTTCCTCCTTGGAGGTGCATCATGCCGAGAGGGCGGGCTGTCTCGGAGGGTGTCCGCCGCCGCTGCCCGCGGGTCGCCGGTGGAGTCTCCATCCCCGGCGAGCCCGCGGCGCGTTGCCACCGGGGGGCTACCTCCCCGGGGGCACGTTCGTTGATCTGATTCCCGGCAGCGTTGCTGCCCGCGTCTCGATCTGCGCTCGTACGTTCGGATCGGAGAGGAGCCGACGGGCGAGCGCCTGGGAAACCGCTTCGACGTTGTCGCGGGTGGTCCCCGCCGGCACGAACGGGGCGAGCGCGTCGGCGATCGCCTTCCGCCGCCCCTGCGGGGTGAAGGCGGTCCGCATGAATCCCTTGCCGGAGCGGGCGCCCCGCTCGGCGAGGATGTCGAACACGGCGAGGGTCGCGTCTGACTTGGCCTGAACGGCCGGGTCGGTGCTCATGACTTGAGAACTCCTGAAGCCATTCCGTCGCGCTTCTTCTTCCAGGTGGCGAAATCCTTGGTGGCCGTGGCGAGGGCGGCGCGGATTGCGTCGCGCTCCCGGCCGATCTCACGCCACTTCTTGAGCTTGGATTCAAGCTCTCCGTGGTGGCCGTCGCGCTGCCAGTCGGGCGAGCCCTCGGGAGCTTTCCAGGTGCTCGGGTCGATCTCCTCCACCTCCTGGCCGCTGATGCGCTTGACCCAGTCGGCTGCCGACGACAGCTTGCCGGCGATCTCGCCGAGTTGAGTCTCGGCCCTGTGGCGTGCAGATTCCGCGGCACGAGCCTGGGCGACGGCCTCCGCATACTCCGCCGCGATCGCGCCTGGGACATTCTTTGGATCGAGGAGCCGCTCGCGGGCGGTGGTGCCGTCACGGATGGCTGCGTTGGCCTCGTCGAGCTCGAAGCGGAGAACGGTCGCCTTCTCCGCGTAGGTGGTCTGCGCGGCGAGGAACTTCTCCCCCTCGATCTGTAGGGCAGTTTCGACCTTCCCGAGATTGCTTTTGACGCTGGGGAGCTTTTCGACCAGAGCCAGCCACTCCGCCCGCTGACGAGCCAGAGCGACGGCGGCCTCGAAGTCGGTGGATGACTTTCCCAGCGTGGCAAGCGCGGTGCTCACCGTTTCCAGGTCGGTTGTCCCGCCGGCCGCGACGGTCCGGGCTGCTACTGCGATCTGCTCCAGAGCTTCACGCTCCGCCTTCTGCTCGCGCCCTCGAAGGGCTTCAATCGTGCTCGTCATGCTTGGGCCTCCAATGCTTTGAATCTCTCGGTCGTCAAGGTCGTGAATCGGTCTGGGGCCGGTCGCCGCAGGATGTCGACGATCGGCTCGCGCCCGTCGCTTGGGTCGTCGCGGAGGGCTTCGACCAGGTGGCCGGGCTCGCCGCTGAAGTAGCTCCCGATCTGGTTCCAGAGCCAGCGTTGAGCCTTACGCTCCGGGCTCCGTTGCCATGCGTGGAACAGCGCCCGGACCCAGGGGGCGGGGTGGTTGGCGATGGTGACCGCCATCGGCGGCGGGCTGGCGATCGCGAGGGCGACGGCCTTCAGCCGCTCGGCGCTGGTGCCGATACGAGGGGCGTCGAACGGCTGGCCCGCGGCGGCCGATTCGACGACGTGCGCGTACTCGTGGAGAGCGACAAGGCGCACGAGTTGGGCAGCGTCGGCGATGATCTCCTCTTCGGTCGCGTCGGCCGGCATCTCTCGAACGGCCCCGGCGACGATCCCCCGAAGGTTGATCGCGACGACCGGACCGGGCCGGGCGGCCGGCGGGAGCCGGGAACAGAAGGTCGAGAAGCTCCCGCGGGCGAGGATGAAGCCGGCCAGGATGTTGTTGCGGATTCCCAGAGCCTCGAAGCTGACGACATGAATTGGGGCGGACTCGAGGGCGATCGGATCGACGGTTCGCAGCATCTCGGCGGCGCCGGCGACGATTCCGCGGCCGTGGCGGTCGAGAAGCTCTTGAACGTCGTCTGCCTCGGTGCGGGCGAGCTTGTGGCGGTATGCCTTGCGCCCCGGAGCTTCGAAGAGCAACCGCTCGGCCCGACGGACGGCGAAGGGATTCATGCTTGCCATGCGGGCCTGCTTGATTGCGACGGCGACGGCGAGGGCCTCATCGGTGGTGATGTCAGCCACGGGGGACATTTGGCGGCCCCCGTTGGGCTTCGTAGGCCACGGGATCGGCGAGCCACTCGCGGATCTCGTCCACGGGGTAGAGCGTGCGGGCCTGCCGGGCCGTCCCGGTCTTCGTGGGGCGGGGGCCGCGCTGGGGATTCTGTGCGGCCCATGCTCGGAGGGTGGCGGGCTTGCGGCCGATCATTTCGGCGGCACGGGCTCGGGAAACGGCATGCGGTGTGTCCATGCAACTCAATGTGCATGGACGATCACAAATGCCGTACGGGGTGTGGCAAAGAGGAATCGGGACAATTCCCGATTTAGGGGCCGTGAGTGTCGCGGCGGTCTTCGACGGGCACGACCCTATCCCCACAAAAAACACCGGACCAGCACCTTGCGATGCCAGGCCCGGTTGTGAATCAGACTGGTCGTCGAGGGTTCAGGCGGCGGTCAGCGCGATCGGCGACGCCGGAACATCTGCCAACCACCGCAGGCCAGGGCGGTCAAGGCCATGGCGTATGTGGAGGGCTCGGGGATTGGTTTGAGGGCAACCTCAACCTTAGTCACGTCGTAGTCGATAAACCATATTCTCTCGTAGTATGGGGCCGAGCCCGGTTTCGACGGAGTGATAAACGGCACATCAAAATAGTCAGGGCCTTCATTGCCGTTCAATAAATCGTAGCGTTGCCCGTATGTAGTTCCGCCCTTCTCCTTCAATTCCTCATTTCCGGCCGAGACGCCGTCAATGTGTGCCGCATCGGATGTTGCTCCGAGCGCACCTTGATAAGCTTCATAGATCTCATGAATCAAAATACTAGATTGGGTGTCAATCCCTTTTGTCGCATCAGTCGGGAACTTCCCGACATCACGCACATCGATGCTTTGGGTTCCGCCGCCCCTCCATCGGCCAATCGTTGTCTTGTCAAACAGTCCGGGCAGTGCGAGCCAGATTGTTGTGGTATGGGTCTTGTCTGCCAATATTGTATTGATACGATCGGCGCTCTTACCTGTTCCTGCATGACCATCCGTGATCGCCACTTGGCCAGTTTTTTCGTCGATGGAATAGGCCCCGCCCGTTAAGGCGCTCAGCATTTTAAGAAAAACAGGAATGTCATCTTTGTTGTAGTCCGTTGATTTAACGACTAGTCCATCGATATTGTACAACGGTTCGCTGTTCGCATGACTAGGAAGCAGGGCGTTGCCTGACAGAACGATAGCGATCAGTAGGCTTCTGGTCTTCATTAATTCTTCCGAGGCAGGGATCACTTAAGTCGTTGTCGGATTGACTATGCACTGCTAGCCTGGATCTAGTGCTTTCTTCATAACGCCTGGGCCCTCATCTATTGATAATGCATTGTTTTGATGGACGCTCTGGGGTTGCATTCATGAATGGGTCCGCAAGAGTTCGCCGGTGGGAAAATGCCGTGCGGTTGATCCCTTCGGAAAGTAAGACACGGACCAAAGTCCGTCCACGACGAGCGGCCGAAAAACGCTTTCGGCGCGACTGGCGAATCGACACGCTTTGACGACTGAATCGTTCAGCGTGGATCGGCCTACGCTTCGCCACCGCTTCGCAAGCGACTCGATGGCAACTCGTCTTCCGAGGTCAGGTGCCTCTGGCGTCTGCTCGGGGATCAAATCGCTTCCCCCGCTTCACGCCCTCGACAAACCAGCTAGATCAGATTTCCCTGGCCATGTCAACTTGCGGCTGAATGCGTCTGGACTCCTTGCCCGGCAATGCGGCTCGGATTATTTTCGCATACGAGCATTTTACAAATGCAGAAGCGTCTTATGCACGTTCATGTATGGTATGACCAGAAGCGATCCACTGGCCTTCACCATTTCCCGCGCTTCGTCGAAATCTTTTGCCGCGGCGCCCCCGCCTTCGGGATCTCCACTCGCTTCCGCTGCCGCTCCGGCGACGGCTCCGCCCCGACGGCGGTGATCCCGGCGGCGCTCGCCGCGACGGTCGCCATCACACAGCAGTCGAAGAGGTGATTTCCCCGGACGGGGGGGAGCTTTCACTCGTCGACGGTCCGGCCACGGGCGCTGACGGCGATCGGCTGCTCGGAGGTGAGGTGGTCGAGGAGCATGTGGTGCTCCGCCTGGTGGAAGGTGAAGCCGCCGGGGTGGACATCGGCAAGCGTTCGCTTGGCGCTGGCGGCGGTGAAGTTGGCGCCGGGCTGCTCGGGGTGCGTGCCGTAGGCCAGGAGATGCCCGCTGTAGCCTCCGCCCCACGATGCGACCGACCAGAAGAGCAACCGCTCTTGGATGTCGATCGCGACTCCGCTTCGCAGCCCGTCCCGGCGAAGCTCGGCGTACTGCGCCAAAAGGTCTTCCCGGTCAGGCCACTGGTAGACAAGCCGCGTGCGTTTGCCCTGCCACTCGGGGTGAGCGTCGCGGTCGAGGAGTTGATCGGCGAGGTCGTGCGGCTTGATGACGGTGATCGTGCACAGCCCCGCGAAGTTCTGGCCGGGGCCGGCCAGACCGAGGATAGCGCCGGTCATGATCTCCAGCCGGTTTGCAACCTGCGTCGGGGAGCCTGCGACCTCGTCCGTCTGCGGGCCGTCGATCAGTACCAGCGACGGGCGGAAGGTCGAGCCGTCCGCCTGGGAAGGATGGGGTGGATCACTTCCCATTGATCGTCCCTGACTTCGTGCCGTTTCCTGATGGCCGACCTCCTTGTCGGAACACCAATGACAGACCCGTGCGGCGACTCACCAAACCGTTTTCAGACAGAACGTAGATCAGGCTGGGTTCAGAACAAGCTGGTGACGCACGGCTTCCAGCTGCCGAGGGGTCGACCGTCGCGGGCCTTGCCGGGCTTCTTTTGCATATACTCCGCGCCCAGCTTGGCCGTTCGCTGCCATTCCTCGTCTCTGATCGCCTGTTTTCGGCTCTCGATCGTGCCCATGTCGTCCGATAGGAAATCGGCGATCATGGGTATCACGTTGTGCCAATGGCCCCGCGAAAGCGGCCCTTCGATCAAGTCGGCGACGGGTCGCTTGGGGCCCTGCATATACGTGTTGACGGTGATCAACCGTGAGCCCGGTTTCAGGCGATAGGTCGCCACAAGCTCCTCCGAAAACTCGAGCATTACGACGCAATCGCGCTCATCGGAATACGCGGCCACCAGCAGCGGCGACACCGAAACCACAACCGCCGCGCGACTGTCGCCGAACTGCAGATGCTTGTCGATGCCCGAGGGCGAGAACGGCGCACTGCCTGCGAGACTCTTCCAAAGTCGCATCAGGAGCCCGCTGGGGGTGAAGAAGTTGGGGTACAAGACCTCCAGTTTCGCGCGCGACAGGCTGACATTGCCCGGATCCGAAGCCGTGCTTCTGGCGGCGCCGCGGTTGGGAATCGGTGCCGTGGGCGGAGCGAGATCCGCCGGCGTTGCCGTCGGTTTCGCATCGGGAACGCGAAACGCATGCGCGCATTTGGGGCATTTCACTTGGCGGCCGGCGAGGCTGATCGGACCGGACAGGACCTTGCCGCAGCCGTCGCACTTCAGCCGCCAGGCCGGCTCATTGGCGTTCGTCATCGGATCTCCAAAAGCATCAGGATGGTTGGAATCGATCGGTGCAACGAGCAGCCCGAGGCGCTGGAGTCGGGGGCACACAGCCCGCCGGCGGGCACACAGCCGGCGTTCTACCGCCCCTACCCCACGGCCTTCCGCGCCTGCTTGCCCTCCTTCTCCGTCCTTCGCCACCCAGGGGCGACCGGTGCGGCGTGCTCCAGCCCGCCGAACTCGTTGCGGCGGTCAAACTGGACCTGTCGCTAGCGAACCCGCTTTGCACCTGCTCGGCGACGACCGGCTTGCCGCCCATATTCACGCAGCCCCAGCGACCCGAGCACCAGGGCCAGAGCGGGACCAAAGTGACTCGGGTCGATCTCGGGCACCGAGACAAGACGAAAACCAAGGCCGTCGTGCTCGTAAAACGGATCGCGCGAGTTGCTGCCGGAGGAGGACACGAAATCGGCAAGCCCGCTGTACCAATAGCCGCCCCGAAAGCCACGAACCGTGCCGGCAGCACCATCGAGATCATTCCACTGATCCACGTTCCCGCTCTGGTCGAACGTTCCATAATATGACGGACTGTTCGTGAACGCCCCCACATCCGTCAGGTAATTTTGGTTCGGAACAACATCCCCCCCCTGCTGCGTCACGGACCATACAACAGCGTGGTAATTTACCTGGTTGTTCCCGCTCCCGATGATGTTGCCCGGCCCGGCATCGCTCTGCGTAGCGTACTTGTAGTAGCCCTCGAGGCCTGGCCCGCCGTAGTTCGGTGAAAAATAGGCCGCCTTGTACCACTCGTTTGCAGTCGGGATGGAGAACGCCGCGCCGGGAGTCTTTGCCGGGGCCACGCCGGGATCGGCGGTCAAGAGATTGTACGCCCCCGTCTCCGTGGTCCCGGGGCCTCCCTGGCCGTTCGTCATCCAGTTCGCAAACCTCGCGGCGTCAAACCAACTCACGTACGTGATCGGGCGGTTTGCTGCGGTCTGGCCATACGCTGTTCCAGCCGGGCCGATAGCGCTGTACTTCGCTCCGTCTGACGCGGTCGAGTCGTAGGAGATACCGGAGATGCTCGTATGAGTTCCCATTTCCGAGTTGTAGATAGCGTTGGGATTGATGCCAGTGGGATCGGCCGCATTCAGAAACGCCGTGTACTGACCAATCGTCACGTCGTACTTGCTGATCTGATAGCTGTAGTCCACGCGGCCAATATAGCTCCCCCCCGTGTCGTCGGCGTTGCCGGCGTTGCCCACCTTCACCATGTCGATCGTGACGGCACGAGCAGGAGCAGGCACAACGGAGGCGAGTGCGGCGAAAAGAAACACCGCCGCAATCGCCACACCCCGAAACGATGATGGTCGTAAACGCATGAATGATCCTTTCGGAAAGTACACCAGACGAAAGTCCGTTCGGGCGGGCAGCCGAAAATGTTTCGCCGCGACTGGCGAATCGAGCCAGTGTGAACAACAGAATCGTTTTGCGTCGATCGGCCTACGCTTTTCCACCGCTCCGCAAACGAAGAGATGGCAAATCGTCTTCCGAGGTCGGGTTTCCCTGGCGCCCGTTCCGGGACTTCCATCCCCTCCCAGACGCCCGTGCGCGGGTCGACCCTACCAGATTGGGAAAAAACACCACCGAACTTTATTGCCCCGCGGGGAGCGCTTGCCCTGGGGATCGCGGGAGCATCTGGGTGAAGAGCACTGCTCGTGCTGCATCAATCAGCTCCGAGCCCCACCCCCGCCTAAAGCGGTACGCGGCGACATCCGGGCCTCGTCGGATGTGATGTCAGCCACGGGGGCATTGGGCGGCCTTCTTCGTGCCTCGTAGGCCACGGGATCGGCGAGCCAGTCGGGGATCTCGACCACGGGGTAGAACGTGCGGGCCTGCTGCGTCGGTCCGGTCTTGACGGGGCGGGGTCCGCGGGGCGGCGTCTGTGAAGCCCAGGACCGCAGCGTGCTAGGTTTTCGGCCGATCATCTCGGCAGGAAGGGATCGTGGAACGGCATGTGGTGTGTTCATGCCCTGAATGTGTATGGATGCTGACCAATGGCGAATGGGGTGTGGCAGAGAGGAATCGGGACAAGTCGCGATTTCTGGCTCTTGCCAGACCTCAGGGGCGGACCGCGGACGACTGCCGACTCATGCTCACCCATGCCGACCACGCCGCTTCAGTGCCTCCTAAAGACCAGCGGAACCAGGCGGCGGCTCTTATCGTTGATTTCAGAAATCGCCAGAGCCGCGACTCGGGCTTTTCATTTTATTGAGCAGAAACTTATTTCGGATCTATTCGCTTGGGTTAGTAAACTTGGCACGGCCGGAAGTTTTGCGCTCTTTGTAGGACATGTGCAATAGAGTTAGTATTAACTCAAAGCATGCTGCATTGAGCACGATCTCTACTTTTGTGTACCACGGCCATTCAGGAACGTTGGCAAACCGATATGTCGAGAGAAGTGTAGGAACAAGTGCGAACGCAACGACTTGTGCCAGCACACGAAATGGCAGTACGCTATTCGCATATTCGCGAATTTCTGAGGAGGAACCGATGTATTCGATAACCGCGTCGCTCTTCGTCAAACTGGCTTCGAGATCCGATAGCCGACCGAGGTATCGGGAAATCAAACCGATTAGTCGGTCTTCGACAACGTAAAGGCAGGTCAAGGTTAATGCCGTCGGCAGTGCAAGCGCCAGCGCCGTTGGAATACTGGATGTCGCCTTGACACCCGCCACTTCCACGCCAAACGCTAGCGCCAGAAACGTTGTCTGCGCTAGCATTTGAATTTTGAGCCAGTTGTCGCGATGAGACACGCGAAACATCAACTCTTCATGGCCGGAGCGGTAGCACTCAACCAAGTAGTCCCCGCGATCCGCCGTTTTGTCTACGAATGAAGGCTTGTTCGACATCATGCGAAGTGATCTCCTCTACCCCAACGCCGTATTTATTTAGTCATTAGTGCAACTGACGTCTTTGTGTTATCACGCCTGCGTTTCGGTGGGCGTGCTTTATTCACGTCGGTGCTGGTCATAGGGATTGTTTAAGAAACCGATAGGCACAGCCAGCGCACAACACGCACTCCCTCCATTCTTACTTCCCTTTCGGAAGGACTTCAACCGCTGGCTGCAGGACGCCAATCACTCCTCGACGACACTTGGCTCGCACAGCAAGTTGCCTCAGATCGGCAGTGTTCCAGCCTGTCAACTCTGACGACCAGTGGGATCACGATTCCCGTGTCACCCCGTCGGAGACGGATTGTCCTGACGTTTTGCCGCCCCGTAGGCGACGGGATCGCGGGGTAGATCGTCCGCCTTCACCACTTGCCACGCATGGTCGAGATCGTCCTCGGCGCCCCCGCCTTCGGGATCTCCACCCGCTTTCGCTGTCGCTCCGGCGACGGCTCCGCCCCGACGACGGTGATCCCGGCGGCGCTGGCGGCGACGGTCGCCATCACACAGCAGTCGAAGAGGTGATTTCCCCGCCCGGGGCGGAGCTTCCACTCGTCGACGGTCCGGCCGCGGGCGCTGTCGACGATCGGCTGCTCGGAGGTGAGGCGATCGAGGAGCATGCCATGCTCCGCCTGGTGGAAGGTGAGGGCGCCCGGATCGCCGACCGTAGTCTTCAGCCGGGCAGCCAGAAAGCGCTTCCATTGATTCGCGTCGAAGAGCAATCCGCGCTGGCCGCTGATGGTGCCGATCTTCCAGCCGGGGCCGATCCGTTCCCCGGGATTCTCCTTCCGGTCGGGAACGGGGCGAGCCGTCGGCCCGATCCCGCGGCCGTGGCTGGGGAGAACGATGGCGCTCGAGGCGTGCCGCCGGCAGAACTCGCGAACCGTCTGCGTTGACTGGCCCCAGTTGGCATCGACGACGAGTTGTTCGATGCGGGCCGTGGTGTCATCTTCCCGCGGCCAACCGCGCTCCGGGGAGCCTATCGACCAGCTTCGTGAACCCGGCCTGGAGCGTGGCTTCGGGCCCGCCGGGGTGGCTATCGGCAAGGTTGAGCTTGGCGCTGGAGGCGGTGAAGTTCTCACCGGGTTGCTCCGGGTGCGTGCCAGAGGCCACGACGTGGACGGAGGAGCCGCCTCCCCACCTCTTGGCCTCGCTTTCCGGGTGGCATCGATGCCCCTCCCAACGCCTCGATCACGCCGGATTCTCGCTCCAACCGTGGCCCCGTTAAAGGGGACAGGGCACGAGACTCAACCTCCGGCAAGCACAACTCGAACATCGTTGATCTGCGTTCGCACGATCGATTCCGCACCCGCTCGGGTCCCCGATACGAGCAATCGGTCGGGGAGCCACTGAAAGACACCCGGTCCCTGATACAGCATCATGCCGTCCGGAAAGATGGAGGCGCTGGTGTACGCTGCCCACGCCACCTTCGCGTCGTGGGTGTTCGAGACGGTGTGTACTCCCTCCGGCCCTACCGTGAGTGTGACGATTTTGCCGCATGACGGTGATCGACGAAATGCCCGCTGGGCGAGCCAGTAATCGATCCGATGCGAGAAAAGTATTGCCACGACCAAAAACACCCAGAAGGCCGCCATGCCGGGCCACCCCTGCATGAGTGACGAAACGGCGGCAAAGACGAGGAAACATCCGACGAAGCCCTTGATCGCGATCATGCGGCGTTTCTTGGTGCGGCGATGCCGACCGAGGATCTCGACCAAGAACACATCGTCGAAAGGAATGCGGTACTCCCCCATTGCTGCTGCTCCACGGCACGAGTACCCGGCGACAACCGAGTCGATCGCAGTCTAAGTGCTCCTGCTATCACGGCCAAATCGATGCGGGACAGCGGCCGCCAATCGGCGCCCGGCCCCATCACCCATCGGCTGCCCATCCTGCGGCTGTCGGAAGGCCCGCGCGGCGGAGAGAGGGGCCCGAAGTTGTTGCAGGCGCCGCGTCGAAGGGCGAAGCCCGCCAGGATCTCGCTTCGGATTCCCAGGGCGTCGAAGTCGAGGACGTGGACGCAGGGCGGAGTCTGCGAACTCCATGCTCGAAGCGTGCCCGACTTTCGGCCGATCATCTCGGCGACACGGGGTCGGCTGACGGTGATTGGATTGTTCATGCCTCCGATTGTTGTAGGGATAGGCATGAACGCGCAGGGGGTGTGGCGGAGAGATATCGGGACTCGTTCCCGGTTCGATGGGGCGTACCTATCGCGCATGCGTTCAACGCGCACGACCCTATGCCCCCAAAAAGAAACCGGGCCGGGCACCTTGCGATGCCCGGCCCGGGAGTGGATCAGCGATCAACAGGTCTGCTCGATTAAGTTGCGAGCGTGGCACGCCGACGCCGCTGCTCGATCATCGCGAGCACACCAGCGACGAGCGAGAGGTCGCTCGAGCCAGTAGCGGGCTCTATCTCAGGGACTGCGGACGGTGTGTATGTGTATGACACGATCACATTTCGGTAGGTGGTCATCGTGCCACTGGCGACTCCGTCGTACGAACCATAAGACCCCGTTCCGGAATCGAGAGAGACGGTATACGGAGAAACGCCGGTAAAAGCGGCCCAAATCGCTGAACTGTAGCTCACGCCGGCCTCCGAGGAAAGGAACTCATTGTGGGTAGCGACGTTGGACACCGTGAACGAAAACAGTGTGCTTGGTGCAATCCCATCAATTCCATTTCCACCCCCGTTCCCGGCATACGAGATCGAGTTCACATACATGGATCCTCCAAAACCAATACCCGCGCCGCCGCCGCTACTGCCGGTGGTGCCGTTGAACGACCCACCGAAATCCCAATCAACGTTGACCTTGTCGAGCGTTCCAAGCGATGCGTTGAACGGGGTCATGGGGGCAGACGCCACGCCGCTGTTATCGAAGTAGAGATACGCCGTGCTCACACTATCAGTGAATGCGGTGAAACTCGTGGGAAAATTCGCCGATCCAGAGATTACCAATTGCGTTGCCTCAGCCTGGGCGGCAGCGACTGCGGCGAGGGTGGCGATGACCACATGAGCAAAAGATCGAACGAAGCGATTCATCGGGGGCGGAACTCCTGCGTGTGAAGCGAGAGCCGATGGTCATTCGGAACCATCGACCTCAAAAAATCTCTCCCGGTCGACAGTATTTCAAATCGCCTCTCGGTTCGCAAGCGGCTGAAGACCCCAAAAGCGATGAAACAGGCAGCCATACCACAGCCCGGTCGGGATTGGCAGGAAGGACCTTCCGTGAGGAGAGTGATGGTGGGGCTGGCCCGAACTGTTGCGGATCGAATCGCCGCGGCCGCTCCGTCGCCACTCGGCCTGCTTGACCGTGATCGTCTTCCGCAACGCCCATGCCTTCGGCACCTTCACCCGCTTTCGCCGCCGCTCCGGCGACGGCTCCGCCCCGACCGCGGTGATCCCCGCGGCGCTGGCGGCCACGGTCGCCATCACCCAGCCATCGAAGAGGTGATTCTCGCGACCGGGGAGGAGCTTCCACTCGTCGACGGTGCGGCCACAGTCGGCGACGACGAGTTGCACGATGCGGGCTGTCGTGCCATCCTCCCGCGGCCACTCGCTCACGCGGGCCGAGCTGGAGCGCACCGGCGTGAAGCCGATCCCGCCCCGTCTGTTGCGGTCGAAAACCTCCCCGCAGACCGGAAGGGGAGGTTCATCCCGGTTCATCCGCCCCGGGCGAGAATCGTGAGCGGGGAAGAACGGGGGCGGAGTCGCTCACCGCTTCTCGACGTAGTGGACGTTTCCCGGGGTGTTGCCCACGAGCGTGTCGGTGTGGCAGATCGTGAACCGCTCCCGGATCAACTCCTCGAGAAACTCCAGGGTGATCGTCGGCGGATACTTCTTCGCCTTGTGGGTATCGCGATCGAGCTTGAAGATCGCCTGCCCGCCGTCCTTGAGAAAGCCACGAACATTGTCGAGGTACTGTCGGCACTGGTCCCTCGCGAAGCCGTAGTGGGAGAGCACACCCCAGCTGCGGATCTCGTCGAAAGCGTTGCAGAAGCCGCCTACAAGCGCGCCGCCGGGGGCGTCGGTCGCCGCGGTACTCGCGGTCATGTCGAAGCGGACGTACCGGTCGAGACCGGCAATGGAGACGATGTCGGGGTGATCAGGCTCTTTGATGTCGAAGATGGTGAGCTCGTTCTCCCGGCCCACGACCTCCTTTTGATATTTGTTGTACCAAGCCGCTCCGATCTCCAGGATCTTCCCCGTTCTCGCGCGCGTCGGCACGACCGAGAGGAGATAGCGGCGCCCGAGGCGATCGGTCCAGAACGCCCGGTTTTTCTCATCCCACTGCAGGAGGTCGATCCCGGCGGCCGGGCTGCCATTGAACGTGTCGTCGTATTCCATGCCTGACCTCGCGGGAGCAGGGGAGAGACCGGCCGCCGCCTGGGCCCGCCGGCGGGGCTTGGCCGCCGTCCGCGCCGGAGATCCCCCGGCCCCCCGGACCTTCCCATACCGGCGGCGATGAATCCAGGCCGGGTCTGCCCCGGAGATAAGGGCTCGGCGGGGCGTTGAGAAAGCAACACTTTTCACCCCAACCGCAATCCTCGCCACCGTGGAGCCGGCTGTGACGATGAACCCACCGCTGGAGCTCGGATGCTCCGGACAGATTGCCCCACCCCGCGCCCTGGTGACATGTGTCTACCGCAGCGGCTTGGCGGCTGTCACGATGGCGGTCCCTCGGAAGGAAGGGTGATCATGACCGACCATCCACTCAAAGAAGCCTACGAAGCGACCGACTACCGGGTTGGCGACCGCTTCACCATTCGCTGCGGCGCGCTTTCGGCCCCCCTCGACGCCCTCCTCACCGATCACGGGCACGAACATTGGGCCTACATTACCGCCTGCAATCCGGGCTCGCTCCCCCTCGACGCCGCCGAGAACCGGCGCCGGATGGCAGACCTCGCCCGCCGCATCGCCTGCCTCGGCCTGCCGATGCTGGAAGGGGAGGGAGTCGGGGAGGGGAACGATTGGCCGCCGGAGCCGAGCCTGCTCGTCCTCGGCATCGGGCAAAAGGCCGCGGTGCAGCTCGGCCTGGAGTTTGGCCAGGTGGCGATCGTCATCGGCCGCCGGGGAGAGCCGGCCCGGCTCTGCTTCTGCCCGCCCCCCCCGCCGCGGACGGCCGAACAGACCCGACCGCATCAGGGCTGAAAGCCGGCCCGGAATGCGGTGGCGAGAGGGCGTCGGTTTCGCTACCGTCCCGCCTCGAGTCCTCTGCCCCAGCCATTCTCCGAGGACGAACCGATGATCCGGACTCTCCTCGACTGGCTCCTCTTCGCCCACAACGGCGGCCAATTCCTCGAGCTCAACGCGATCACCGCCCACTACGGGCCGGACGATCCCGGCCTTTACCGCCAGTATCTCCCCGATCGCCTCGCGATGCCGGCCAGGCCGGTCGTGAAGCTGTTCCTCGTCGACTATCTCCAGGTCAGCCCCTGGCCACTGACCTGCTACCAAGAATGGTCGATGCTCCTCCGGGCATCCCACGACGGGGTCGAAGGATGGTTTCCGGTAACGATGCCGGTCACGACCTGGGTCGCCAGGCAAGGGGGGCATCACCTCGGCTTTCCCAAATACGTGGCCGCGTCGATCGCGCTGATCGACGACGGGCGGACCGCCTTCGGCCGGGCCACCGCCGACGATCGGCTCGACGTCTCGATGCGCTACAGCGACGACAAGCCCCCCATCCTCGCCCGGTGGGAACGGGATCTCCGTGCCCATGACGCGTTCATCGAAGGGGATTTGATCGTTCTGAAGCCCACCGGCATCGGCCCCGAAGTCAATCGTATCCGGTTCGATGATGTCGTCCCCTCGTCCTGGACCACCCGGCACGGCTCGGTCGAACTGCACGGCGATGCGGGGGGGCTGATCCCCGACGGCCGGATCGTTCCCGGATCAGCCCACCACTTCCAGGGGGGAATGAATCTCGTCCGCAGTGCACCGATCCCCACCGTGCTCCCCTTTTCCAGCCAGGTCCGCCGCCGATCGCCCCCCTTGTCCCGGGCCGCCTGACGCCGGAGGGCCGGGCACGGCTTCACTCCCCGCCATCTCCGACCGACACGACCGATCAGCTGTCCGTTTGACTCCCCCCGGGCTTGAAGCACTGTCGAAATCCGAGTCGCCGCCTGTCCCCCGGGCGGTCGCCGTCCACTCCGAGGCCTCGTCCATGGCATCCATCGACATCCTCCTGGCCGTTATGGCAGCCCTCGTCGCCGCCTGCTTCACCGGCTATTCCCTCACCGACGACCGCCAGACGACGTCGTCAGACCAGCACTGACGCCTGCCGACGGCGCGATTGCAGCCGGGCCGGGAGAACAGGGGAGCGGTCGGCGAACCGTTGCCGGCGTTCTCTTCAAGCACCGATTCGCTCGGTGGTTGGAGGGAGAGCCGTTGTCGGAGCCTGGCCATCGCGGCTCGGCCGACGACGAGCGTTTCAGACGAATCGGCAAACTCGAGCAGGGTCCCGCTCCCGTCGAGCCTGCTGACGGTGCGAAGCGAACGAAGATTGACGACGAGCGACCGGCCGATGCGCGCGAATCGCCCCGACGGAAGCTCCTCACCGAAATCGCCGAGCAGGCGTTTCACGAGGAGCGGACCTCCGCCCGCGCGATGGATCAGTGAATAGTTCTGCCGGGCCTCAATCCACAGCACTTCGTCGGTGGGGACGAGGATCGTGCCGGCAGGCGAGCACCGCCGTCAGGGCGTTGAAGAGGAAGTGGGGATGGAGTTGGGCCTCGAGCCGCTGAAGCTCGCTGGTCCGGAGCGCCGCGCGTGGGGACGGATCCATGCCACGGTTGTCTGGAGAAGATTCCGCGACCGGGTGTTGCTGCGGGCCCGCCAGCGCTCGGCGCGCGACTGGGGCAAGCGAGTGGGGCTCGGCGCAGATGGAGTCGCTCGAAGGCCGAGCGATGCTAACGGCCAGCGTCGCGGGCTATGGTGACGACTCTCTTTTGACGCTCTCCACCTCCAGCGGACCCGACTCGAACCAACACAACTTTCAGGTTGGCGAGGCGGTGCAATTGCAAGTTGTCCGCGCCGATGGGCTTGCCGGTGCTCTGCCGGGCAATCGCCCCCGGCAGGTGACCGATGGCGTCGGCGGCTCTACCGCGTATGTCGACGGCAGCGGCATTCGCAACGCTCCCGATCTGGACAACGCGGCGAACGGAACGATCACCACTGAGTGGGCCGTTGCCGGCGACTACGCAAACTCCCGCCTCCCATTTTTCACCCACCGATTCTGCCGACGAGCCAGAAAAACAACCCGATCCTTGCAAAATTGACGGCATCGCCTACCATGCCCTAAAGCTTTTTTTTAAGCCGAAAACGCCGCTGGTTTCGACCATTTCGGCCGTGGCGACCGCTTTTTGTTCCGCCTCTTGCCGGCGCTGATTGCCGGCGCTGATTGCCCGCGCTGGTCCGTACTGACTGCCCGCAGCCGCGGGAAATGTCTTCTCTCGAACAGTCTTGGGCTTGGGAAAAGTCGTTCCCGATCTTTTCCGCGTTGTCGACCGGAGGAAACGCCCTCGGTTTCTGTGGTCGACGGCCGCCGCATCGAGCGGTGGGGCACTCGATTCACAGCCTGATAACGCAAAGGATGTCCCATGAAGCGGGAATGGAGTCGGGGCTGGTGGGGACGGATTCATGCCACGATTCTTTGGCGACGGTTTCGTGATCGTGTCGTCAACCGTGTCCGCCGCCGTGCGGCGCGAGATTGGGCGCGGCGGATGGGGCTGGTGATTCGGAATCGACGGCCAACAGCATCGATCTCCAGGCCGGGGGCGTGCTGCGGATCGGTACGGGCGGAACAGGGGGTGTCCTCCAGGCCAGTCTCGATTTCAACGGCGCGCTCGTCTTCGACCGCTCCGGGGCTGCCAGCTACGGTGGCACGCTCGCCGGCAACGGCACGCTCACGAAGGCGGGGAGTGGCACGCTCACCCTCACCACCGCCGGAAGCTTCGGCTCCACCGGCCAGACGACCGTCGCGGCCGGTGGCCTCATCGTCGACGGAGTTCTCTCCCGCTCGGCGGTCGTCGTCGAGTCGGGGGCCCTCCTTGCCGGCTCCGGAACGATCGCCCAGACGGTGACGGTGGCATCGGGGGGCACGATCTCGCCGGGCATCGGTGCCGTCCCCTCACTCTTGACCGTCGGTTCGTTGGGCTTCGGGCCGGAGGGGATGGCGTCGTTCACCATCAACGCCAACGGCGAGTTCTCCGGCACAGCCGGCGTCAACTACGACTCGCTGCGGATCAACAACAGCAGCGGCGTCACGTTCGACGGCACGCTCCGCCTCGACTTCGCCAACCAGGTTCCGGTCGCCAATGGCCAGGAGTTCCAACTCTTCGCGCTCGCCGGCGGCAACCCCATCGGGCATTTCTCGTCGGTGATCGCCGCCGGCACCGGCGTCTACTCGGGCGTCAACTTCTACCGTCTGGGAACCGACGAATGGGTCTCGACGTACGGAACCTCGGATCAATTCCTCCGCTTCGACGAGATCACTGGAAAGCTCGAGGTGGTGCCGGAGCCGTCCACCTGGGCGCTGGCGCTCGCCGGCCTCGCCGCGGCCGGCTGGGTGGCCAAGCGGAAGCGGATCGCCCGGCGGCGACGGGCCGGATGATGGGATGATGCCTCTAGCCCCTCCGGCTCTGTCGTCGTGGCGCTCTACCGGCTCCATCGACGGGGTGGTTGGCGCCGACCCTGACGGCCAACGACCCTCCCGACGAGCGGGGGGCTGACGCCGGAGCCGATCGGGCACCGACCGGGACCCGCCCGATGCCGATGGCTTCTCCAAAGGTCCAAAGGCTTCGCCACGCCGCGGGGCAACGAGCGCCAAAGTGGGCGTCCGCCGGCCTGGGCACGTCGCCGCGAAGGGAGCACACCATGGGATGGTGGCAAGCGCGGAGCAGGGATCGCCGCCAGGGGCGACCATCGCTTCTCCACGCCCCCGAGGCGCTCGAGTCTCCTCGTTGAGGCCAAGAGCAACGCCACGGCCGACATGCTCGCCGCCGTGAAATACGCCCGCTCGGCGCCGGGCGTCGTTGCGGTCTCGATGAGCCGGGGCCAGGCGGAGTATGCCGGGGAGACCGTCGACGACGTCACTTTCACGACCCCCGCCGGGCATACCCCCGAGGACAGCCAGGGGAGCGCCACCTCCGAGTGGGTCTCATTCCAGCTGCCGGGGTGAAAAAACCTCGTCATCCTCTCCCGACGGCGACGGCCGGCGCCCGATCCGACGGCGACGGCCGGCGCCCCTTGGCGGGACGCCGGCCGTAGCGTTGGCTGTCGGTGGGCCAAGGCCATCCGTGGCGCGTGTCCACCCGATCCACCGCCGGCCAGGGGCCAGACGGCGGGCCGCCGCGATCACTTCTTCGGCGCGGCCTTGGGCTTTTCCTGCTTCGGCTTCTTGTTCTTCTTGTCGTTCTTCTGGCTGTTGTTGCCCTTGCCCATCGATCGACTCCCTTCCTGATGACGTTGGCGGACGCCTCGCGAATGCCACCCGACGACGTGCCGGATGCGGCGCCATAATAAGCCTAGCGGCAATCCAGCCGACGGGGAAAGAGAGACTGCCCGCCCGATCCGCCGCCTCAGCCGCACGCCGAACGGCCCTGCCGGAAGTGGAGGTGCCAGCCCCGCCCGCACGTGACAAGGGCGTCTCATGGGAGCTTTTTTTGGCTCTCGTCAGGCCCCGCCTGTTAGATTCCCGGGAAGTTCAACACCGGCCCGCCACGGCGGCACGGCCCCGCGCCCCGACCGCCACCGCTCTGGGAACCGCTCCAATGGCGACAGGTGACCACTCCAACGGCCGTCCGGCTTCACCCCCGAGCGACTGGCGGCGGCAGGCGGCCGAGCTCCTCCCGGCCTGGTTCGCCGAACGGCTCGCCCAGGAGGGGACCCGCTTCGGCGTGCTCCTGGGCACAGGGCATGTCCTCATTATCGACCAGGTCCGCAACGTCCGAGCGGCCCCCGGCGGGCAGGTGTGGCTCGACGTCGAGATCATCGTGCCGTTCAAGAAGGACGGCTTTCCCTGGGGGCACTTCCCCCTCGTCAAGCTCTCCGCCGACGAGCGGGCCAACAGCTCGATCAACGCGGCGCACATCGTCGCCGTCGTCGAGGTCGATACCTGGGAAGTGCCACCGCTCCAGCCGAGCGACGACTAGCCGCTACTCCCGTGGGGGGCCGCAGGGAGCGAGGTGATCCGGGCGATGAGCGTGGCCGGGAAGAGGATCCCGCACAGCGACTCGAGGGTCGCGATCGCGCAGGCCGTGGCATTCACAGGCGCCAGATCGCCGAAGCCGGAGGTGGTGAGCGTGGAGAAGCTCAACCAGATGAAATCGACCCACCGCAGCGGCCGGGCCTCCTCGACGCCGCCGACGAGCGTGTAGCCGTTCCCAGTGCCGATTCCGACCAGCGCGTGGAGGCTCGCGAACAAGAAGCCGATCAAAACAAAGCTCGCGGCCCCGCAGAAGATCCGCTGCACCGGGGGCATGCGGAGGGCGAAGGCCGACTTGATGCACAGCACCGCGGAAGTGATGCAGGCGGCGACGATCGCCAGCCAGAGCGGAAGCCGCAACAGCGAGGGGACGCTGGGCACACCGATCTCCCAGACGATCGCGGCGATGCCGACCGCGGCGATCGCCCCAGCGGTACGCTGGTAGCCGAGGAATCGGACCGTCAGCATCGCCACCGTGAGCGCCGCGGCCGCGTAGGGCATCGGCACGATTTGCCCACCGTCGTCGAGGACGGGAATCAGAACGACCATCAGGAGCTGGAGCGCGAAGATCACCATTCCCCGCTGGGTCACCGGCGGTTGACGCAAGATCGGGAACACGGGGATGCGATCTCCTCACAGGCATTCCGTGGCCCCCGCCGCCGCACCTGCTGGTCGGTCCCGGGCACTAGGTCGAAAGGGCGATTGACCCACGGCCGGCCCCCGGGGGCGACTCCAGCCGCGGTCGGTATCCGAGAGGGGATCGTAGGGGGAGGAGGCGCGGGGGGAAACACCGAATGCCGGCGGGTCGGAGGCTCACCGGCGCGCTGGTGGCCGCCAGCCTCCGGGGGCCCGCCCCAGCCCCGCCGCCGCCGCCGCGGCGCATCAGTGGCGGGCGTGATTCGGCTGGCCGTCGCTGTGGCGGGGGAGCGTTTCGATCCGCGCCGTGCGATGCTCGGCGAGGAGCTGTGCGTAGATCGGCACGGTGCGGAGCATGTCGCGGAGGTGCTGCTGGCTCCGCGAGAGGAGAATCTCGGCATGGGCTTCGTGTGCCACCCGCACCGGCATATCGACCCACACATCGCGGCCGAGGCTCTCCGAGGGCTGCTTCACCATGGCCGTCCCCCGCTTGCCGGAAAACAGGCCGAACAGACTCCAGCCGCCCGCCGCCGCCGAGGCCTGCTCGGTGGCCGCCAGCGCCTCCTCGGCCACGGGGTCGAAGTGAAGCCTGAAGACGATGACGTCGTTGCCAGGCTTGCCGGAGTGGGGGCATTTGCCCGGCGCCGGCAGTTCGCGCGTGCGGATCATCCGCTTGATGGCGTGGATCGTGTCGTCGGCGGTGCTCGCCTCCCGCGGCTGATCCCGGCCGAGCGCGGAAACCGGTGGCGGTGTCGGCCGATTCGCCTCTGGAACAGCGATTGCGCGACCGCAGCGGCAGGCAATCACGCTGCCGGCCCGCGTTAAAGAAACCGAATAGACGAGTCCACAGGTGCAGGTCACGGAGAGCGGCATGGTTCACCCCCTTTTGGTGGGAAAGAACATACAACCCCGGGCTTCATGCCCAGACTGTCAAAGTCCGAGGCGCTTCCTTGCCGTCTGTTCGCCGGTGATAGTTTCCTGGTGTCGATCGCGTTGGTGCCGAACTATGGAGCTGACGACAGACATCCCCCCCGGCAAGCATTGTACCTTCCGGATGGCGAACTCCACAATCTTGATCCCCACGGTCGATGGATAGATGGGGGTGCGCTCCAGGTGGACCCTCCCCCTGGAAAAGGATAGGATTTCTGCGGGGATGAGCTTGCACACCGGGCTTTTGCGCTCCCTCGGCAGGCCCGCGCCCCGATCCTGGAACACCCCATGGCACCGTACCGAAGGGACGCGCGACGCATGGCCCCATCCCTTCCCCGGAAGTCGCCGTGGGCCGGCCTTCCCCCGTCGGCCGCCCGGGCCGGGCGCTGGCTCCCCGCCGCCATGCTGGCGATCGTTGCGCTCGCTCCTGTCGCAACGCCGGCCCGCGCCGCCTCGCTCGTGCCGCCCGAGCGGGCGGTGAGCTTCACCGCCGACGTCGTGCCGATCCTCACCAAGGCCGGCTGCAACATGGGAGCCTGCCATGCCAAGGCGGGGGGGGGACAAAACGGCTTTCAGCTGTCGCTCCTCGGCTTCCAGCCCGACGAAGACTACGACCACCTTCTGAAGGAGGCGCGCGGCCGGCGGGTGTCGACCGCGGCCCCCGAGCAAAGCCTGCTCCTTCTGAAGGCGACCGCGAGCGTGCCCCACGGCGGGGGGCAGCGGATCGCCCCGGGCTCCGACGCCCATCGAGTGCTCCTGCGGTGGATCGGCGAGGGGGCCGGGCTCGGGCCTGGGGACCTGCCGGCGCTCGACAGGCTCATCGTCGAACCGGCCGGGGTGACGCTCGCTCCTGGGGGGAGCCAAGGCCTGCGGGCGATCGCCCGCCATGTCGACGGCAGCACGCGCGACGTGACGGCGCTGGCGCTCTATGAGTCAAACGACCGGGCCAGGGCCGAGGTCGATAGCGCGGGGCTGGTCACCGTCGGATCGATCCCTGGCACGGCCGCGGTCATGGTCCGCTTCCAGGGGCAGGTCGCCGTGGCGACCTGCACCGTTCCCCATGGCCCGTCGCTGGCCGAGCTCCCGACGCCGCGGAACTTCATCGACGAGCATGTCTTCGAGCGCTGCCGGGCCGTCGGCGTGCCGCTGTCGCCGGAATGCGACGACGCCACGTTTCTCCGCCGGGTGTCGCTCGACGTCACCGGCTCGATCCCCACCGCCGCGGAAGCGGAGGCGTTCCGCGCCGACTCCGCCCCCGACAAGCGCGAGCGGCTCGTCGACCGTCTCCTGGCGAGCCCCGGGTATGCCGACTGGTTTGCCAACAAGTGGACGGCGCTGCTCAAGAACCGGCGCGACGACGCCAGCGACACGGTGTCGAACTTCGCCTTCCACTCCTGGGTGCGCGACAGTCTCCTGGCCAACAAGCCGTACGATCGCTTCGTCCGCGAGCTCCTCGCCGCCACCGGCACGATCGTCGAGAATCCCCCCGTCGCCTGGTACAAGCGCGTCAAGGAGCCGAAGGATCAGATCGAGGACGTGGCCCAGCTCTTTCTCGGGGTGCGGATCGGGTGCGCCCAGTGCCACCACCATCCCTTCGAGCGTTGGAGCCAGGACGACTACCACGGCCTCGCTGCCTACTTCAGCCAGGTCGGGAGGCGCTCGACATCGACCCGTGGCGAGGATCTCATCTTCCACAAGCGCGGCGTGGCCGCGGCGGTGAACCCGAAGACGAGCGCCAGGATCTCCCCATCGGCGCTCGGCACTCCGGAGGGACCGATCCCCGCCGACGAGGATCCCCGGCTCCGGCTGGCTGACTGGCTCGTCCGCCCCGACAACCCGTTCTTCGCCCGGGCGCTGGTCAACCGCTACTGGAAGCACTTCCTCGGCCGCGGGCTGGTCGAGCCGGAGGATGATCTGCGCGACACCAATCCCCCCACGAACCCGGCGCTCCTCGACGGCCTGGCCGAAAGCTTCCGGCAGTCGAAGTACGATCTGAAGAGTCTCGTCCGAGCAATCGTCCTCTCGCGGACTTACCAGACCAGCGCCGTGCCGCTGGAGGGGAATGCCGACGATCTTCAGCACTTCTCCCATTTCCTCCCCCGCCGGCTCCCGGCGGAGGTGCTCCTCGATTCGATCGACGCCGTCACCGGATCGAGCACGACTTTCGCGAATCTCCCCGCGGGGACGCGGGCGATCGCGCTCCCCGACACGAGCTACAACCGCTCCTCCCCCTTTCTCCAGGTGTTCGGCCGCCCCGACGGGCAGAGCGTCTGCGAGTGCGAGCGGGTGCAGTCGTCGAGCCTCTCCCAGAGCCTCCACCTCCTCTCGGCAGCCGACATCAAGGCGAAGCTCTCCGCCGACGGCGGCCGTGCCGACCGGCTCTCGAAGGACAATTCCACCGATCCCGACAGGATTCGCGAGGTGTTCCTCGCCACCTTCGCGCGCCTCCCCAGCGACGCCGAGATGGCGCAGGCCGTGGGGGTGATCGCCGAGCCGCGCACCTCCCCCGACGGCCAACCGCTCCCCGAGCCCCAGGCCCGGCGCGAAAACCTCGAGGATCTCCTCTGGGCGCTTCTGAATGCCAAAGAGTTCCTCTTCAACCACTAGCTGCCCGCACGATCGAGGAGCCTTTCGATGTTCCACCCAAATCCTGTGCGTCGGTTTGCCTCCCGCTGGTGCGGCGTCTGGTCGCTCGCCCTGTCGATGGCAGCCCTCTCCGGGGCCGATCTCCGCGGCCAGTCGGTCTGCCTGCCGCTGCCGCGCCTCCTCACACTCGTGCCGGCCGGCGCCCAGAAGCCGGGGGAAGGGGGGGCGACGACGGTCGAGGTGAAGGTGACCGGTGAGGCCCTCGACGGCTGGGACGCGGGGGGCGAGACGGTTCCCCCGCGGCTCCTCTTTTCCCATCCCGGCCTGACCGCCACGCCGGTTCTCTCGGCCGAGGGAAAGGCGGAGAAGGATCGATTCCTCGTGAGTATCGCCTCCGACGTGCCGGCGGGGCTCCACGATGCCCGGATGATGACGGGGCTGGGGGTATCGTCGCCGCGCGTGTTCACCGTCGGGATCGACCCCGAGACGCTCCGCACTGCAGCCAATACGACCCCGGCAACGGCCTTTCCGCTTGGCATGGGGATGGTCTGCAATGCCCAGGCGACCGCGCAGGCCGCCGATTACTACCGGCTCGAGCTCCAACAAGGGCAGCGCGTCGTCGTCGACTGTGCGGCGCGCGGGATCGAGTCGAAGCTGCGGCCCGTCCTGATCCTGGCAGACGCCACCGGCGCCGATCTCGTTGCCGAACGTCGCGGCGGCCTCCTCGACTTCACCGCCCCGGCCACCGCCACGTATTTCGTCAAGCTTCACGACCTCTCGTTCCAGGGGGGGCCCGAGTGCTTCTACCGGCTCCTTGCCCACGATCTCCCCGCCGGCGCGCCGCTCCCGGAGCGGCAGGCAGCCGTCGCGCCGGTCCTCGCCTTCTCTTGGCCTCCCCCCGGGCTGCCGGCGAAGCCCGCCGTGGAGGAGATCGAGGGGCCCGATCCGTCAGCGGCCCAGCAGGTGACGCTGCCGCTCGATCTCGGCGGGCGATTCTTCCCGGCGGCCGACGTCGACAGCTTCGAGTTCGAGGCCACCGCGGGGGAGGTGTGGTGGATCGAGGTCGCCTCCGAACGGCTCGCAGCGCCGACGAACCCGGCCATCGTCGTCCAGCGCCGCCTCCCGGCCCCCTCCGGCGGAGCCCCCGCGCCGTTTGAGGATCTGGCTGAGCTGTCCGATATCGCCGCGCCGATCAAGCCGTCGACGAACCATTACGCCTACGACGGCCCTCCGTACGAGGCCGGCTCGGCCGATTGCCTCGGCCGGCTCGAGATCAAGGAGACCGGCACGCACCGGCTCCAGATCCGCGATCTGTTCGGCGGCACGCGCGATGAACCGGAGGCGATCTACCGGCTCCTGATCCGCAAGGCCCGGCCCGACTTCGCCCTCGTCTGCTGGCCGCTCCACATGGAACTGCGCAACGGCGACCGGGCAGCCCTCTCCAAGCCACTGGCGCTGCGCGGCGGCGGAACGGTGAGCCTCGAAGTGGCGGCGATCCGCCGCGATGGCTTCGAAGGCCCGATCGAGCTGGCCGTGAGCGGGTTGCCGGAAGGCGTCAGCGCCACCGGCCTGCGGATCCCGGCCGGAGCGACGCGCGGCCAGATCCTCTTGACGGCAGCCGATTCCCCGCCGCGAAACCTGGCCAGCGTCTCGATCACCGGCCGGGGGACGGCCGACGGAGAAGCGCTCGAGCGCCCCTGCCGGCTCGCCGGGCAGTGCTGGCCGATCCGCGATGGCTGGTCGGAGATTCCCTTCCCGCGGCTCCTCGCCGACGCCACCGTCTCGGCCGGTGGCAGCGAGCCATCGCCCCTCACGCTCCGCACGACCGGGGCCGGGGTGGCCGCGGAGACGCCGCTGGAAGCTGTCGAGGGGTCGACAGTCAGCGTGCCCTGGGAGCTCGTCCAGCGCGCCGGCGTGCAGGGCGCCACGCTCCAGATGCGCGTCATCGGCCCCGGCTTCGATCAGATCCCCGGCTTCGAGCTCGACGTCGCGGCGCCCAAGGCGCTGACCATCGATCTTGCCAAGCTGAAGATCCCGCCGGGTAACCATGCCTTCGCGCTGGTCACCAGCGCCGTGACGAAGTATGCCCCGGTGGTGGCCGGTCAGGCCACGCCCCCCGCTCCCACCGACATCGCCGAAATCCTCGTCTCGACGCCGATCCATCTGCGGGTGACCCCCGCAGGGCCGGTGAGCCCCGCACCCAAGGAGGCCACGCCATGAGCCAGTTTCCCGTCAACTGCCCCGGTCCGTTCGGACGGATGCCGGTGCCACACGCCGGCGCGATGGGGCGCCGCGAGCTCCTCCGCATCGGCATGGCCGGCCTCGGGGGGCTCTCGCTCCCCGGTATTCTCCGGGCGCGGGCCGAGACGCCGGCCGCCGGCAAGCAGCCGACCGCCGTGATCATGGTTTGGCTCCCCGGTGGCGCCTCCCACATCGACACCTACGACCCCAAGCCCGATATCTCGAGCGAGTACCGTGGGCCCTTCCAGACGATCCAGACGAAGATCCCCGGGGTGCAGTTCACGGAGCTCCTCCCCCGGCAGGCGCGGATCGCCGACAAGTTCACCGTGCTGCGGTCGATGCAGCAGACGGCCGGTGGCCATCCGGCCGGTTCGATGCAGATGCTCTCCGGCGATCCCGACACGCGCGACAAGCCGAAGCCGAAATACCCTGACTGGATGACGGTGGCCAACTACCTCCGCGCCAAGGAGGGGCCGCGCGACAACCCGCTCCCGCGCTACGTCGGCGTCAGCCCACCGCTGGAATACAACGGGCCGGCCTATCTCGGCGACGCCTACCAGCCGTTTGTCGTCTCCGGCGACCCGAACCAGCCGAGCTTCACGGTGCCCCACATCGGCACCGCCTCGGGGCGTGACGGCGCCAGACTCGACCGCCGCGTCGCCCTCCGCCAGCAATTCGATGCCCTCGAGCGGGCGATTGAAAAGCAGGCCGACTTTCAGGCCCTCGACCAATTCGAAACCCAAGCGATGACGCTTCTCACCAACGCCCGCACGAAGGAGGCCTTCGACCTTTCGCGCGAGGATGATTCGACGCGCGACCGCTACGGCCGCAATGCCTGGGGGCAACAGCTCCTCATGTGCCGCCGGCTCGTCGAGGCGGGGGTCGACATCGTCACCACGCAGCTCGCCGGTCCCTTGTGTGGCCGCGTCGGCAACTGGGACGACCATGCCGTCAACCACCATGTCTTCGATGCCCTCCGCTACCGGGCCGATGCCTACGATCAGTCGGTGACGGCGCTCATCGAAGACCTCTACGACCGCGGCCTCGACAAGCGCGTGCTCGTTGTCGTCACCGGTGAGTTTGGCCGCACGCCGCGGATCGAGTATTCGCCGAGCACAGGGGAGGGAGCCGCCAGCGCCCCGGCCGGCACGAAGCAGCCGGGCCGCGATCACTGGCCGCGGGCCTATTCCAACATCTGGGCCGGCGGCGGCATCCAGACCGGCCGCGTCGTCGGGGCCACCGATCGCAAGGGGGAGGATGTCACCGAGCGCCGCTGCACGGCGGGGGATTTCCTGGCGACGATCTACCACCACCTCGGCATCGATGCCCCGCGGGTGATGATCGACGATCTCAATGGCCGGCCGACGCCGGTCGTCGACCATGGCAAGCCGATCGCGGAGCTGATGGGCTGACGGAGACGTCGCCGAGGTTCGTCTTTTTGGCAAGGGGCACCCGATGCGAGGGAAACGGTTCACACGGCGCCGGGCCGTCGCCGGTAGCGCGGCCCTGGCAGCGCTCGTGGGGCAGGGGGGATGGTGGCGCTCGGGCCGGGCCGACGACGCTGCGGCCGTGGGTTCCCCGGTTGACGAGGTTTCCGTCGCAATCCTCGGCTGCGGCATCCGCGGTCCCGCCCATGCCGAGGAACTGCTCTCCGGTCGGCACGGGGCCCGCGTGAGCTGGGTCTGCGACCCCGATCGCGGCCGCGCCGAGAAGCTCGCCGACCAGATCGCCACGAAGCAGGCGCAGCGGCCGCGCGTCGCCTCCGATCTGCGGACGCCCCTCGACGACGCCTCCCTCGACATCGTCACCGTCGCCACGCCGAACCACTGGCATGCCCTCGCCGCGATCCTCGCGATGGAGGCCGGCAAGGACACCTACGTCGAAAAGCCGGTCTGCCATTCGATCGAGGAGGGGCAGCGCCTGGCGGCCACGGCCCGCCGGCTGGGGCGCGTCTGTCAGGGGGGAACCCAGGCCCGCTCGCTCCCCTGCCTCCGCGAGGCGCGGGCCTTTCTCGCCGCCGGTGGGATCGGCCAGCCGATGCTCGCCCGGATGCTCTACACGAGCCACCGGGCGCCGATCGGGGGCCCGGGCGGTTTCCGGCCGCCGCCGGGGATCAACTACGACCTGTTCTGCGGACCAGCAGCCCTCGCTCCGCTTTCGCGGCCGCAGTTCCACTACGACTGGCACTGGTTCTGGCCGACCGGCGACGGCGACCTCGGCAACAACGGGATCCATTTCCTCGACGCCGCCCGGACCATGCTCGACCTCTCGGGGCCCGGCTCGGCGACGCTCTCCTTCGGCACCCGCTCAGGCTACGCCGACGCCGCCGAGACGCCCCACACCCAAACGAGCCTGACGCTCTTCCCCGACGTGACCCTCGTTACCGAGATCCGCAATCTGAAAGCTGTCGCCGACGTCGACGGACTGGGGATGGGCGTGCAGATCCACGGCACCGAGGGAAGCGTCGTTTGGAAGGCGCACAGCCCGGAGGTGGCCGTCCTCGACCTTGCCGGCAGACCGGTGAAAACACTTCCCGGCGAGGGGAATCACTTCTCCAATCATGTCGCCAACTTCCTCGCTGCGGTCCGGGCCCACGATCCGCAGCGCCTCGCCGCCGAGATCGGCGAAGGGGTGCAGTCGACGGCGCTGTGCCATCTCGGTAACATTTCCTATCGGCTCGGCACGGAACTCCCCTTCGAGAGCATCGTGGAGCGGATCGCCGCCCGGGAGCCGCAGGATGACGCGGCCCAACTTGTCGACCGCGTCCGCCGGATGCTCGTGGCCAATGGCTGCGACCCGGCCGGTGGCACGATCCGCTGCGGAGAGTGGGTCGAGACGGCGGCAGGAAAGTCGACCAGCGCCCAGGCCCTCGCCGCCGACAGCGGGCCGGTGCTCGTGGCGGGGCCGGCCCGCGATCTCGAGCGGCTGGAGTACCGGGCGCCGTTTCGCCTCCCGCCGGCGCGCGGGTAAGGCGGCCGCCACTCATCTCCCGCCGGCGTTGTCAGAAGATCGCCCGGACAGGAGAGCCCGTGGCGATGCGATGCGGACGGCCGAGCGGGTCGTGGATCTCCCGGGCAGGATCGATCCCGAATCGCCAGAAGATCGTCGCGGCCAGATCCCCCGGCTCGACCGGATCGGCCACCGGAAACGCGCCGCTCCGGTCGCTCGCCCCATGGATCGCCCCTCCCTGGATCCCGCCGCCGGCCAAGAGCACCGAATAGCAGTGGGGCCAATGGTCGCGGCCGGCGCCTGAATTGATCTTCGGCGTCCGCCCGAACTCCCCCATCGCCACGACGAGCGTCGATTCGAGGAGGCCACGCTCGTCGAGATCGGTGATCAGCGCGGCGAGCGACCGATCGGCGATCGGGAGGAGATGGTTCTTGTGCTGGCTGGCGCACTTGACGTGGGCGTCCCAGTTTTGCCCCTGCTGGCGGTAGTCGTAGACATTCACAAACGGCACCCCCGCCTCGACGAGCCGCCTCGCCACGAGGAGATTTTGCCCCCGCATCTGCCGCGCCACCCCCATCTCGCCGCCGCCGCCGTTGACTTCGCCGGCGGAAAGGGGGTCGGCTGTGAAGCCGTAGGCCTCCCGGACACGCGCCGGCTCCCGCGAGACATCGAGCGCCTCGCGGATCGCCTCCGATTCGAGGAGGCGACAGGCCCGATCTGTGAAGGCGGAAAAGGGATTGGCTCCGGGCACCGCCGCGGTGGCGTGGTCGAGGGCCGAGAGGAGGCCGAGGCGGCCTGCGCGACGGAAGGCATCGGAGCCCTGCCGCGGCAGGAGGGCATCGACAGGATACGTCCGCGCGACCGGATCGACGTCGATGAGCAGCGGGTCGTGCGCGGCCCCGAGGAAGCCGGCCCCCTGGCAGGGCACAGGATGGACATTGCGAAACACATGCGGCAGCGAGGCGAAGGGCACCTCGCCGACCGGGGCCGGATTGAGCGCCGAGACGACGCTGCCGTGGGAGGGATGGAACTGCCGCGTCGGCACGAACAGCTCCCGGTCCGGTCCTTCGAGAGGCCGGCCGGTGAGGGCATGGATCGAAGCCGAATCGTGGAGATTCGCCTCGTGGTGCATGCTTCGCACGATCGCGATCTTGTCCATCACCCGGGCCAGCCCCGGGAGGTGCTCGCAGATCTGCACGCCGGGTACCGCGGTGGAGATCGAGGCAAACTCGCCGCGGATATCGGCGGGGGCCGACGGCTTCATGTCGAACGTGTCGAGATGGCTCGGGCCGCCGTACCAGAAGAGGAGAATGCAGGAGCGGATCGGACGGGCCACCGCCAGCTCGGCGCCGGCGACGCGGGCCCGGAGGAGGCCGCCGAGCGTGAGCCCGAGCCCGGCGCCGGCCGCCCCGCCGACCGACAGATCGAGGAACCCGCGCCGCGACATCGCCGGCGGCTGTCGACGGTCCACACGACGCTCACGCATCGCCACCTCCCGCGGCGAACCGCAGTCGGGCCGCGACCGGGCCGGGGGAGATGAGCCGATCCCTGGGGAGGAGCCCCGCCGCCCACACCGCCGCTAGCGCCACAGCCCCGGCGATGCCGGCCGGAAGTGCCGGGATGACCGCCGCGAGATCAGCGGCGGAGAGATCATGCTCGGCCCGCCCGGCGCAGAGCCTGGCCACCGTGCCGGTGCGGTGGACGACACGTCCACCGGAGATCCGATGGGCGCCGACGCGGGCAGCGACCGCCCCCACGACCGGCCCGTCGACGACGAGGACCACCCGCTGGCCAACGGAGGCGAGGATCGCATCGGCCGTGGGGGCCGCTGCGTCGAGGATCGCCACGCCGTCCGGCTCGATCGCGTGGAGGAACGTGGCGGTGGCGGGATCGATCGGCCCCGAGGCGGTGTCGTCGGGACCGGCGATCGGCGCGAGGACGGCGACCTCGCAGTGGAGCGTGGCGAGCCCCTCGACCGCCGCGTCGGCCGGCCGGCTCACGAGGATCACCGCCTCGACGTGCGGATGGGCCAGCAGCGCGATCGCGCGGTCGCGATCAGAACCGGGGAACTCGTACGAGGCCTGCCCCGGCACATCGATCCGCGTCCCGGCCGCCATCCCGGCGACGATGCCCCCGCCGCGGAGAAAACCGGCCACAGCACCAGCCACCTCCCCGGACACCGGACCATTGGCGACGGCGATCACCGGTACGCGACCATCGTCCTCCCCCTTGAACATCAAGTCGACGATCGCTTCCCCCACCGGTCGCGGTTTCCCCTGCTTCGGGGCGATGTGCATGAACATCCCCGGTCCGGCGTTGACCTCGATCACCATCCCCCGCTGCTCCCACAGGGGGCGGCCGATCTCCTCGGCGACGAGATCGATGCCGGCGATATCGAGCCCGACGGCCCGGGCGGCGAGAACGGCGTGACGGGCGACGTCGGGATGGATCTCGTCGGTCTCGTCGGTGGTCAGGTCGCCGTTGACCTTGATCGTCACGCGGCGCCCCACGGCGGGGATGCTCCCCGGCTCGAGCGACTGCCGCCGCAGCAGCCCCACCGCCAGATCGTTGAGCTTCATGACCGAGAGGATATCGGTGAAGTTCGGTCCGCGGAGCGGGTCGCGGTTGGCGTCATCGACGAGCTCGCGGATCGTGCGCACGCCATCGCCGACGACGACGTCGTTCTGACCACGGGCCGCCGCCACGCACCGCTCCCCCACGACAAGGAGGCGATGGGCGACGCCATGGGCGAACTGCTCGACGATCACGCCGCCGGAGCGGCGGTGATTTTCGCGGATGGCGATCTCGAACGCCTCGTGCATGTCGTCGTCGTCACGGACCCCGAACGAGATGCCGCGCCCGTGATTGCCGTCGCGCGGCTTGACGACGACGGGGAAGCCGAGCTCCGCGGCGGCCAGGCAGGCCTCCTCGACGCTCGTCGCCACCCGGCCGCGCGGCACCGGCACCCCGACCTGCTCGAGGAGCATGCGGGTCATCTGCTTGTCCTGCGCCAGCGCCTCGGCGATGGCGCCGGTGGCGTCGGTCTCGGCGGTCCAGATCCGCCGTTTCCACACCCCCTCGCCGAGTTGGCAGAGGCTGTTGTTCGTGACCCGGCGGCAGGGGATGCCCCGGGCCTGGGCGGCGCGGACGATCGCGCGCGTGCTCGGCCCCAGCCGCGAGTCGTCGGCGAATTCGGCGAACGTCGCCAGCTCCTCCCCGACGTCGACCGGGCCGTCGTCGATCGCCGCCAGCAACAGTTTCCGCGCCAGCTCGAGCGCGGCGGCCGACACCTCCTCGTCGTCGAGCTCGACCGCCAGGCGGAATCTCCGACCGCCGCCCACCCAGCGGGCGAAACGGGGCACGATCCCGGCCGTCGCCAGGAGCGTGGCCTCGAGCCAGAGGAGGACCGGCCCGGGGCCGGAGGCCGTGGCGAGCTCGTCGAAGGACGGGCCGGCCCGCCGCGGCGGTGATTCTCCGGTCGCAGCCCGCTCCGCGGCGACCTCGTAGGGCGTCGTCTCGAGGCGTTCCCGCCATCCGGCGATCCTGCCCATGGCGGGAGCATCGCTGCGGAGAGACCATTCGGCCAGACTCCCGGCGTCGACCTCCACCTCGTGGACCGGCAGCGCCGACCAGCGGTTGGGGCCGCGGTAGAGGAGCTTCGCCTGCACGATGAGCCGATCGTCGTCCGCCACGTGCCACTCCTGCAAGCCAGCCATTCCTCCGCCTGACCGGCGGATGCCGGAAAATGTACCCTCCCAACGCAATCCGGCGGCAGTCCAAGACTTTCACCCCACGCGCCGCTTCCGCCGGCGCTCCCGGCGCGTTCGCTCAAGGCTTGTCGGAGGCTGCCGTCTTGTCGTCCGGCAGGGGAACCTGATCGGGTGATGTCAGGTAGGCGACGAGGTCGCGGACATCGTCGGCCGAGAGCTTCGAGAGGAGCCCGTCGGGCATGAGCGACTGCTCCTGAACCACCTGCTCGGCGATGTCGTGGCGGTCGAGGACGATCGGCGCCTGGGCGGTCTGGATGGTGAGGGTCCGGTCGTCGGCGGCACTGATCACGCCGGTCAGCGCCCGGCCGTCGGAGAGAACGAACGACACCGCCCGAAAGTCGGCCCCGACACTCGCGCCGGGATCGATGACGTTCTCGAGGAGGTAGTCGAGGTTCTTGCGATTTGAGCCGGTCAGATCGGGGCCGAGCTTGCGCCCCTCGCCGAACAGGACATGGCAGCTCGCGCAGTCCCTGGCAAACAGCACCCGGCCGTGGCCCCGATCGGCGGCCGCGATGACGTCGGAGGAGAGCTCGTTCCGCCAGCGCTCGATGAGCTCTTTCCTGTCAGCCGCGCTGACGCGCACCTGACCCCACAGCTTCCCGAGCCGCTCCGCGAGCGCCTCGTCGCCGAAATCGGCGATCTGGCGGGCATGGAAGGCCGAGATCTCCTCGGCCCGGACCTGCCCCCTCTCGACGGCGTCGAGGAGCTTCGCGGCATAGGGCGGGCGCGAGGCGAGGAGATCGACCAGCGCCGCCCGGTCGGCAGGGGCAAAGATCCCCGCCGGGCCGAGGGCTTTCTCCGGGGTATCGGGATGGTCGTAGCGGGCCAGTCCCGCCAGCGCCTCGGCGATCACGGGACGGTCCCCCAGAAGCCCTTGGAGAAGCGCGGCGCCATCCTCGGGCACCGTGGCCACGAGCGTCCGCACCGCCTGGCGACGGGCCTCGGGCGCGGCTGAGCCGTCGAGGGCCACCTGCCGAACCGTCTCCATGCCCCGTCCCGCGCCGAACAGGACGTCGAGCTCGCGGACGGCCTGCACGGTGGCCTCGTCGGGAGCCGCGGCAAGCGCCGCCGACAGGTCTGCATAGCCGGCCGGAGGGGCGGCCTGCCGCCAGCCGCGGAGGCCGTCGGCCAGGCCGGTGACGAGGTCCCGGCGCCGCAGCGGATCCCCGTCGACGGCCGTCTTGAGGAGCGTCGCCACGAGGTCGGGGCGCTCGTCGACACGGCCGGCCACCCACCGGGCGAGGTTGCGCCGCAGCTGCGGCAGCGCCGCGGTGCCGGCGAGGGCCACCGCCGCATCGGGATGCCGGGCGACCGACGGCGCCAGCCCAAACCACACGAGCTTCGGAAACTGGGCGTCGGTGGCGAAGGTGTCGTGGGGGGCAAGCGCACCCGCGAGCTCCCAGGCGGGGCCGTCGGCGAGCCGACCGACCGCCGAGGCGAGATGGAGCTGCACCGGGCCGGCCAGATCGGTGCCGGCCAGGGCCACGAGCCTCTCGACCGCCGCCGGAGAGGGCTGCCGGCCCCCCGCCGAACAGGCGTCGACCAGGAGCCGCACCCCCCAGCTGCGCACGAACGGATCGGGATCGTCGAGGCGCGCCAGCAGGAAGGCCTCATCGAGGGCCACCGCCGGCTGGTCGATCGCGGCCAGGGCCCACAGGGCGCGGAGGCGGTGGGCGGGATCGGCGGCCTCCGCGGCATGCCCGCGGAGCCAGGCGATGTCGGCGGCGAGGTCGTCGCCCCGCAGCGCCCGCCTCTGCCACTCGCGCACCGCCGCACGGCTCCACCACTGGTCGGCGACGAGGAGATTGCCGCGCAGGGCCGTCCCTTCGAGCGCGGCGACATCGACGCGGGCCGGGTTCCGCGGGGCACCGTAGACGAGCTTGTAGATCCGGCCGCTGGTGCGGTGGACGCCGTCATGGTCGTGGCACTCGCCGGTGTCGGACCAATCGGCGATGTAGACCCCGCCGTCGGGGCCGCTGACGAGATCCATGCCGCGATAGAACGGATCGACGATGAAGCAGAGATCGTCGCCGTGCGACGCGGTGTAGCCGGCCCCGAGTGGGGCGAGGCGGTCGTGGTTGATCCGCCGGCCGTGGAGGTTGAGCGTGAACACCCCGCCGCGGTACTCGCGCGGCCAGTTGGTGCCGCCGTAGATCATCAGGCCGATGTGGGCATGGCCCCCGCCGGCGGCGCTGGTCTTGTCGGAGACGCCGAAGCGGATGTCGCTCCACTTCTCGCCGGTATCCCAATGGACGTGGTCAGCCACCTGCGGGACGAGATCGTAGACATGCGACTCCAGATCGGTGCCATACATCCGCTCGGTGTGCGCCCCGTGGACGGCATGCCACAGATGGCCGATGACGGTGTTGATGACGAACGCTTCGCCATGCTCGTCGAAGTCGGTGCCCCAGGAGTTCGTCATCCCGGAGATCACCCCCTCGACGACCTTGCGGCCGGGATGGTAGCGCCACACGCCGGTGTTGATCTCCACCCGCTGCGAATCCCCCGCCCCCGGGACGCCGATCCGCGACGTTGCCTGGATCCCGTGCCGGGCCCACAGCCAGCCATCCGGGCCCCACTTCAGGCCGTTGCACGGGGTGTGGCCGACGCTTTTCTCGTCGATGCCGTCGAGGACGATCTCGGGGGGGCCGTCGGGGACGAGATCTTCGTCGCGATCGGGGATGAAGAGGAGATGGGGCAGGTCGATCACCCACACCCCTCCGAGTCCCACCGCCACGCTCGTCAGCCTCGTGCCGCCATCCCAAAACACCGTCCGCTCGTCATGCTTCCCGTCGCCATCGGTATCGGTGAGCACCGTGACCCGGTCGCGCAGCGTGTCATCCCACCCCCCGAGGTTGCTCCCCGCCCAGGTGAAGTTCTCCGCCACCCACACCCGGCCTCGTGCATCGGTACACAGGCCGATCGGGTTTTGGACGTCGGGCTCGGCGGCAAACACCTGGAGCGCGAAGCCGGGGGGGAGCTTCGCTGTCCGGCAGACCTCGGCCGGATCCATCGGGAGCTCGGTCGACTTCTCGGTGTTCGGCGGCGCGGGAAAATCGTCCGCCGGCGCCACACTTCCGAGGAGTATCAGGCCGACGAACGTGAGCGAGCGGAGCCAGGCCGTGAGTCGCATGCTGATCCCTGCGAAAAAAAGGATGCAAGTGAAAGTGGGGGGGCGTGCCCGACGACGCGGCCGAACCCCCCGGGCTACGCGCGGAGAGATTGTAGCCGCGGTCGACCGGGCGTGTGACATCCGGTCCCCGCCACACCCGTCAGGACATCAAACTCAGCGCGACAATTCGGCGCACCGTCAGGCGATCCCGAGCACGTCGCGCATCGAATAGAGCCCCGCCGGCTTCCCGGCGAGGAACGCCGCAGCAGCCAGGGCCCCACGGGCATAGCAGTCGCGGTTGGTCGCCCGGACGTTGACGGAGAGCGATTCCCCCTCGAGGCCGAAGAGGATCGTGTGCTCGCCGGGATTGTCACCGCCGCGGACGGCGTGGTAGCCGATTTCGTCGGCCGGCCGGGCGCCGGGGCGCCCCTCGCGGCCGTGGGCGGCCCTCGTCTGCCCCATCGCGGCCGCGACGAGATGACCGAACTTGAGCGCCGTGCCGCTCGGCGAATCCTCCTTGTGGCGGTGGTGGCACTCGATGATCTCCACATCGGCCCGCACGCCGGTGCGGTGGAGGAGCGCCGCGGCTCGCGACACGAGATCCATCGCCACATTCACAGCCAGGCTCATCGACGGGGACTGGAGGACGGCGATCTGCTTGGCGGCCTCGTGGATCGCTGCCTGGTCGGAGACCTCGAGGCCGGTGGTCGCCACGACCAGCGGCACCTTCCGGGCGACGCATTCCGCCGCGATCGCTGCCACGGCGCCGGGGAGGGAGAAATCGATGACGACATCGGCCGAGCAGGTCCAGCCGTCGCTGATGGCGACACCGGCCGCCGTCACTCCGGCGAGGGTCCCGGCGTCGGTCCCGGTCCGAGGGTGACCGGCCCGATCGACCGCCGCCACGAGCGTCCACTGCGCCGGTTCCGCCGCCGCACAGGCGATGATTCGCTGCCCCATTCTCCCCGCGGCACCGTGCATCACCAGGCGGAGCGGCTGCCGGGCGGTCGGGGCAGGGGAGGGGATCGCAGCGGCAAGCGGGCTCATCGGGCATTCCTCTTTGGTGTCTGGGCGTCACGGGGCGCGGCCCCCGCTCGATGTTCCATCATAGAAATCCCTCCCCGCGACACCACCGTCGCGTCCCTTCCCGCCGGCAGGGCTTGCCCGACCCGCCCATTTTTCCAACCTGAGACGGCCGGCTGGAGAAGCTGCTTCAGCCCGCCCAGGATGTCTTAAGAAGGCTTTAGCTTCGCGCCGATAACGCCACAGCCGCGCTGCGATCCCAGGGAAGGGATCCGTTGGCGGCATGCGGAGGGGGAATCGATGCTCTACAGTCGCCGGCATGGGATCGCCTTCGCCCACTACCCGAAGACCGCCGGGCACTCGATGGTGAAGTGGTTCCGGGCGACGTTCCCGGACGCCGCCTTCGTCAAACCCGACCCGATCCACCCGGTCAGCCACCTCTCGGTCCGGGAATCGCTCGACCGGCTCGGGATCGCCCCGCAGTCCCTCCGTTTCCTGGGGCGATCGGGGCGGAACGCCGTCGGCAGCCTCGCCCGCCACATCCTCCCCCATCAGCCGCCGCCGCTGCGGATCATCGGCGTCGTCCGCGAGCCGCTGGCGATGCTCGTGTCGTTGTTCGAGTATTGGAAGAGCTACGACTTCGGCACCGAGCCGATCACACCGCTGATCGCCGCCGCGAAGACCGACTCGTTCCGGACCTTTCTCGAGCGCGCGATCCTGCGGCGGGAACTCCCCAAGTACGACAACTTCTTCGACGTCGGCGGGCAGGCCTGGGAGAACACCCGGCTGCTCGACCTGGAATCCATCGACGACGACCTCGCCGCCCTGACCGACGAGTGGGGGATCGAGACCCCGGTGACGAGCCTCGATCGCTGCAACGTCGGCCCGCGCCCGGTCCGCGATCTCTCGCCATACCTCGACGAAGCCGGCGCTCTGGCGCCGGCCGCCCGCAGCTACTTCGGCTGGTACTACCGCCGTCAGTCGGCGGTGGCATCGCCAGCCCGCCGGGCAGCCTGACGTCAACGATAGACCACCGACGCGGCTCGAGCCTCGAGCGATATCGGCCTCAACAAAGCCAGCGAGCTCGCTCGAGCGTCGGCGCCCCCGCCGTGCCCGTGGCGTGGCCTGCAGCGGCGCCCGTCAATGCGGACCAGCGCCGCTGGCTCCGCCTGCGAAGCTTCTGCTTGAGCAGCGATTGCATCCGCTGCCAGCAGATCGCCCAACTCTCCCAGATTTGGTGGCTGGCACCTTTTTGACCGAAGGAAACCAAGCTATAAAACAAAAAACACGCTGTGCTCTGACTGCCATGCCCGCTCAAGGAGGGTTGTTGTCATGACGGTGAACGCTCTCACGTGCGGATCTTGCGACCTGCTCAGTTGGGCTGCTTGAATCGCGTCACGAATGCGGCTCCATGGTAATTCAACTTCTTCGAAGTCGGAGATGGCAAGCCCACAGGCCTCATTTATCCGCTGAAAAAGTCCGGAGTCCCAGATCAGCTGAAACTGGCCATCCGATGGAATGGGCAGCCACTCAACTAAAATAGGCTGCGTGATGTGGAATGACGACAGTTCATTTGCGGCGGTGTCGTCGACCGGCCTAAGAATCCCGCGGCGAAAAAGTTGGCTCATTTGCATCGGTCACCTCGCCTTGCGAAGAATCTCTTCGATGAAGAAGTGTGTTTCTTGCTGCCACATTCCCTTGTCCAGATCCCTCAGCAACGGATTCTGGATCCCGTTCGGTGTGTGACGAGCCGGACGGACCTCACGTCCTAACATGTTGAGGTAGGTTCCCTTGCTGCTCCCCACTGCATTTGGCTGAAAAATACGAAAATAGCCTCCCTGGAGGTCCACAACCACCTGTCGACCAGTCTGTGGATTCTCAAAAATTCGCTTTCCAGTGGCCGTCAGCCATGTTGTGCAATTGTTGCCGGCATGTCTTGCAATGGCAGTTTCGACGGAAGCGGCTGGCCAAGCCCTTGTTGCTAGGTTCTTTGCGAGGAGTCCGGCTCCGTCAACAGTGCTCAGGTTTCGCAGGGATGCAAGCCTTGCATACCCCATTGGCCCAAGGACACCGAGGCCGAATCCGCCTGCGGTCTTGCTCGTGCCGTGATCGGAGTCGGTCTCAGCCACGAAGCGGCCTCGCGACCAGTCGACCAAGGGGATCATCGGCACGCGAATCCGCTGGTCCTTGGGTGTTCCGACAAATGCATCGGTGACGTCCGCGACCGTATTGACGTAGGTTAAGAACAGGTTTCCGGTGTGGGCGAAACTGTCCTGCGCTCCATTGGGGCTGTTCGCCGCCCCCTGCGCGAGCCCCTTGACGGCGGCCACAGTCATGTCGCCGCAGGTGGAGAGCACGTCGAGCCATTTCTTGAGCGTTGCCGGCGAGATCAGGCTGTGGGATGCCTTCACCTGCTCGACCTTGATTTCCCCGCCGAGAATCCCCAGGTCGGCGACGATGCCCGTCACTTTGACGTGATAGACGCCGTTGGCCTCGGCCGTGGCGACCATCGAGGTCTTCCGGGCCGGGGCGACGGCTTTGACCGCTGCGAGCTCCGCTCCGGCGACTTCCTTTTTGTAGTCGGCGCCGATCGTCGCCCGCTCGCGGGCGTTGAGAGTCACGGCGGATCGCTCGGCTGCCGCGTACGTGCCCCAGGCGGACTGGAGATCCTGGGCGAGAACGACGTCGGCCTTCGCGACGGCCTTTCGCTCGACCGTCTCCGCCGCCGCGATCGTCTTCGTCGCCTTGACGCTCGCCGCTGTCGCGGCGTCGACAAATCCGGTCTGAACCGCATTGAGCGCCCGCGTCAGATCCCCAGCAGCCTTGGAGACCGCCGCGGAATAGATCGTGCCCGCTGCCGCGCCGGCTTTGCCGGCCGTGGCACCCGCGATCGCGCCGGCGATCCCGAAGTCGGCACCAGCCTGGGCTTGGGCCATGGCCCAGCCGACAAACGCGCTGCCGACCGCGTTTTGCCAGGCCCGTGAGGCGTCGGCTAGCTCGCCGATCGCTGCGGCGGCGGCCGCGGCTTGGGCCGCTGCCGCCGCGCAACACGCCGGCTCCACGATCGTGGCCCACGCCAGCCCTGCCCGGCGACCTACTGGTCGCGCCGCCCTAGATTTGTTGCTGGCACCTTTCCCCCTTTTTTCCTCCCGGGAAAACAGCCCGTTCAAGAAGCGGTGTCGACCTACTGAGAGACGAGTCGTTGAAAGGCGATGTTATCAGACAGTTCCGGATAGTAAAGCAAAAAATCTCTTAGCATACCCTGATAGAAAATACGGATCGCTTCCTTGAATGCCTTGTACTTGAAGTTCAATCGAAAGCTGCCGCCATTTTCTTCGTACACCTCCATGTCTCTCGATTGCGGATCGAGTGTAAATCGAAGGTTGTTGCTGAAGAAGTCCGGTGAGACCGCGAAAGTCTCGCGATTCCCCCTTTCAAACTCAGAAACTACGCCGACGAGCTGATTGGCGTAGTCGAGCACTTGCGAATCAACTATGAAATAGACTCGCTGTTTATCGTCGACGACGAAGAGTCTTCCTCGGCCAATTTTTCTTAGGCCGACTTCGTCGAGCGTATGCATGTTAAAGGTGCTTCGATCCCTCTGTATTGTCGACGGCTTGAGTGAGTAATCTATAGTGATCATGGTGGATGTTAATTAGTGGACAGGAAACGCGTTAACGACGTTACTGAGTTCGTCTATGAATATTCGAAGTGACCTTGTCTTACGTCCATTGGCATCTGCGCCGATGACCTCGTCAAACGTGTGCCGAATCGACGTCTGGCCTCGGCTGTTTATTGAGTGATTTCCTTTCGCCACGGCCTCCTGGACCAAGGCCTTGATCTTTCCCGGCAAGCTATTTGCCTCGCTGAATCTACTCGTTGCTCGACCAGGTCGCGAGTCGTGGAAATGGCCCCTGCGAATGTGGTCCATCGCCGTCTCGCCGTGCTCGACGACAGCTCCCCAAGTCGCGTTCCTCACCTTCTGCACTCTGGCCTGCGCTTGCAGGCTGTGTCCAGCCGCCGCCGCCCCATCAATAAAGGGCCTTCCTGCATCGGCGACCTTGGCGCCCGCCTTGGCCATTCTCGCGGTCAGTTTCACGCCGCCGGCGGCTATGTCAACCGGCCCCGGGGCAGCTGTGGTTACGAGGCTCACCGTCGCCAGCGCGACATCCTTGCCGTCTGACTTCCCGAACGGGAGCTCTACGAGCGTAAGGGCGAGATCAGCGGCGTCGGGAAAGATACCGAAGGCGGGAATCATTCCGCCCGCACCCAAGGCGGTATGGGCCGCCAGGCTGATGGTGTCGTACGACTTGCTGATCGTGCCGACGACGTCCTTCGCCGTGTCCCACAGCCCCTGGGCCTTCTTCCCCAGCCAGGCGCTGATGCTCAAGGCTTTCGCCTTCGTCGCTTCGACCTTGATCTCCCCACCGAGCATCCCCGAGTCGGCGACGATGCTCGTCACTTTGACGTGATAGACCCCATTGGCCTCGGCCGTGGCGACCATCGACGTCTTTCGGGCCGGGGCGACGGTCTTGACCGCTGCGAGCTCCGCTCCGGCGACTTCCTTTTTGGAGTCGGCGCCGATCGTCGCGCGCTCGCGGGCATTGAGGGTGACGGCGGATCGCTCGGCCGCCGCGTACGTTCCCCAGGCGGACTGGAGATCCTGGGCGAGAACGACGTCGGCCTTCGCGACGGCCTTGCGCTCGACCGTCTCCGCGGCCGCGATCGCCTTCGTCGCCTTGACGCTCGCTTCTGTCGCGGCGTCGACAAAGCCTGTCTGGACCGCGTTCAACGCCCGCATCAGATCGCCCGCAGCCTTGGAGACCGCCGCGGAATAGATCGAGCCCGCTGCCGCGGCGGCTTTGCCGGCAGTGGCACCCGCGATCGCCCCTGCGATCCCGAAGTCCGCACCCGCCTGGGCTTGGGCCATCGCCCAGCCGACAAAGGCACTGCCGACCGCGTCAGCCCAGGCCTGCGAGGCGTCGGCAAACGCGCCGATGGCGTCGGCCACCGCGGCCCATGCCGGCCCCACGATCGACATTCAGGCGAACCCCGCTTCGGAGATCGCCGTGTTACGCTTTACATAGGCTTGGCGGCTGCACCTTCTCCCCTCTCCGAAAACCCAGCCGGCCAGCCATGCTCCTCACGCATTTTGTCGAGCTGGCTGCGTGAATGCCGACATGATCGCTGCCGCAATCATTACTTCAGTTCCCTCAACATCCGTTGTGCTTCCTCGCCATTCATTGGATACCGCGACACCTCGGCCCTTACTACCAGAGTGCAATTTGTCCCACAATCCTCCGCGCCACTCAATTCGAGATCGATGTGATCAACCTCCGCAAAGCCGTCTCGATACCACGCAAGAAGGTAACTAACAATAAACTCAAGGTCATTTCGACTCATGCTCATCAGAAATCGACGGGTGTCACGCACTTCGACGGAGGACTTCTCTTTTGACACGGCCAGAACTGTGTCGCTGCTCGCGGAAGACAACGTCAATTGGTTTGATTTCCCAAATATCAATAACGTAAGCTCACAGATCAAGGATGTAACCTCTGAGCTTCGAACCGTAAGCTCGGCCGCCCAGTTTGTTGCGTCGAATCTGCATGTCTCAAGTGACTGCCGTAGTTCCAGGCGGCGATTCATCTGCTTCCTCCTTGTGGCCAGCACAGATGCCAGTTTTCCAACACTTCTCCAGTTTCAGGATCTAATCTTTCCAAGTGCACGTGGTTTCGTGTCGTGTCGACAGACTTAGCCCTGTATTGCCATTTTCCATCGACGCTCCGAAATTTATTGTCTCCGACATTCACTGGATTCGCACCAAGTTTTTCTCTTGCCAGTTGCCGAGCATGGCCCTCGGAGTTAAACATGCCGCTTCTTGGGATGGTATTTCTCGACTGGAAATCTCCGAGGTATCCGCACTTTGGGGCTAAATAACGCCGTCCTTGGTCGGCGAGTTCACTCAGGCCCTTCCCCGCAGCCCCGGCCCCATCCGCGACCTTGGCACCGGCCTTTGCCATCCTCGTCCCGATCTTCGCACCGGCAGCAAGCCCGTCAACTGGCCCAGGGGTCGCCGTGGTTACGAGGCTCATCGTCGCGAGCGCGAGATCCTTGCCGTCTGACTTCCCGAACGGGAGCTCTGCGAGAGTAAGGGCGAGATCAGCGGCGTCGGGAAAGACGCCGTAGCCCGGAATCACCCCAAGCCCGCTCAAGGTGGTATGCGCCGCCATGCTAATGGCGTCGTACGACTTGCTGATCGTGGCGACGACGTCGTTCGCCGTGGTCCAAATCCCGTGGGCCTTCTTCCCCAGCCAGTCGCTGAGGCTCGTCGCCTTAACCTTGGTCGACTCGACCCTGATCTCGCCGCTGAGAATCCCTAGGTCGGCGACGATCCCCGTCACTTTGACGTGATAGACGCCGTTGGCCTCGGCCGTGGCGACCATCGAGGTTTTTCGCGCCGGGGCGACGGCTTTGACCGCTGCGAGCTCTGCCCCCGCGACTTCCTTCTTGTAGTCAGCGCCGATCGTCGCCCGTTCCCGGGCGTTTGCCGTCACGGCGGATCGTTCAGTCGCCGCGTAGGTGCCCCAGGCAGCCTGGAGATCTTTGGCGAGGACGACATCGGCCTTGGCGACCGCCTTCCACTCGACGGTCTCCGCCGCGGCGATCGTCTTTGTCGCCTTGACGCTCGCTGCTGTCGCGGCGTCCACGAAGCCCGTCTGAACTGCGTTCAGCGCCCGCGTCAGATCGACCGCAGCCTTAGAGGCGGCCGCTGAAAACATCGAACCCGCTGCCGCGACGGCGTTGCCCGCCGTGGCACCGGCGATCGCTCCGGCGATCCCGAAGTCGGCATCGGCCTGGGCTTGGGCCATCGCCCAGCCGACAAACGCACTGCCGATCGCGCGCGTCCAAT
>JBBAVV010000001.1:32817-293012 GCA_040397545.1 Pirellulales bacterium | reverse complement strand
CGCGGCGGTGGGCGCGAAATGGGGTCGGTTGGTGGTTCGGGCCTGACGCGGCGGTGGGCGTGGTCAATGTCGGGGACGTAGCTCAATTGGCAGAGCATCGCGTTTGCAACGCGGGGGTTGTGGGTTCAAGTCCCTCCGTCTCCATTCTCTTCTCTGCTCCCCCGGTCGCCGGGCCAATCCCGCGGGCGCACCTTTTTGTCCTTCCGCTGAATACCCCGGGTGGCTGTGGCTCGATCGCTTCGCAGGCCCGGCCCCGCGCTGACGGAGTGGTCCCGTGATTCTCTCCTCTGCCGGGCACCGCGATCCTTCCCGCCGCCCCCAGGGGCCGGCCTGTTCCCGCCGCCGGACGGTGGTCCACGCCTGCCATCACGACCACGGCCCGGCCCTCGATCCGCTGACCGGTCTCGCGGGGCGGGAGGCCCTCGAAGCGCTGCTCACGATTGAAACCAACACCGCCGCAGCATCCACCATCGCCTGCGTGCTCGTCGATCTGGTCGGCCTCAAACAGACCAACATGCTCCACGGCTTCACCGCCGGCGATGCGCTCCTCCGCCGGGCCGCCGAGCGGCTCCGGTCACTCGCTCCCGACGCCCGGCTCCTGGCACGCCTTGGCGGAGATGAGCTCGTGGCGGTCTTCGTCGGCCCCACCGCCGCCACCCGCGCCGCGGAGGCCAGCGCCGCCGCCGCAGCCCCGGAAATGCCCCCCCTCCGTGCCGGCTGGACGGAGCTTCAGGCGGGGGAGCCAACGACGGATCTCTTCGACCGGCTCTACGCCGCCGCCCGCCGCGGCGACTGACCGCGAAGCGGGTGGCGTGGCCCACACGTCTTCCTCACTAGACGGAACCACCCCCCGTCAGGGATACTCGAGGGTTTCCCCTCACCAGCCCGATCCCGCCCGCTCCCGATCCCGGCGAGCGCACCCCCCCCGCCCCGAGAAGCCCGGTTCGCCGGGCAGCACCCCATGTCCGGCCCCTCCGCCTCCGACGCCCCCTCCGCCCCACTCACGCGCCGCTCCGACATCCGTAACATCGCCATCATCGCACACGTCGATCATGGCAAGACGACGCTCGTCGACTGCCTGCTGCGACAAAGCGGGCAGTTCCGCGCCAGCCAGCTCACCGGCGAGCGGATCCTCGACTCCAACGACCTCGAGCGGGAGCGGGGGATCACGATCCTCGCCAAGAACATCTCCGTTGACTGGAAGGGGACGAAGATCAACATCATCGACACCCCCGGCCACGCCGACTTCGGCGGCGAGGTGGAGCGGGTGCTGCGGATGGCCGACGGGGCCCTCGTCCTCGTCGATGCCGCCGAGGGGCCGATGCCCCAGACCCGGTTCGTCCTTTCCAAGGCGCTCGAGGCCCGGCTGCTGCCGGTGGTCGTCATCAACAAGATCGACCGCCCCGACGCCCGGCCGCTCGAGGTCCTCGACGAGATCCTCGGGCTGTTCCTCGAACTCGGGGCCGACGATGACCTCGCCGACTTCCCGTTCGTCTACGCCTCGTCGCGGCACGGCTACGCCTCGCACGACGTCCACGCCCGCGAGGGGACGATGGAGCCGCTGCTCAACCTCGTCATCGAGAAGGTCCCCGGCCCGGCGATCGATCCGGAGGCGCCGTTGCGGATGCTCGTTACCACGCTCGACTGGTCCGACTATGTCGGCCGGATCGCCGTCGGCAGGCTCGAGTCGGGGAAGATCACGAAGGGGCAGCAGATCGTCCGATCAACGTCGAAGGGGACGCTCGTGGCGTCGAAGGTTGGCGGGCTGCAGCTCTTCGACAAGTTGGGGAAGGTCGATGCCGAGGAGGCCACCGCCGGTGACATCTGCGCCGTCAGCGGGATGGAGAACGTCGAGATCGGCGACACGATCTGCGATCCGGCCGATCCCCGCCCGCTCGAGCGCCTCACCGTCGACGAACCGACGCTCAACATGGTCTTCGGCGTCAACAGCTCGCCGCTGGCGGGCCGCTCCGGCAAGTACCTCACCACCCGGCATCTGCGCGACCGGCTCATGAAGGAGCTCGAGCGGAACGTCGCCCTGCGCGTCGAACAGATCGCGGGCTCCGATAATTTTTCCGTCTCCGGTCGCGGCCTGCTCCATCTCTCCGTCCTCATCGAGACGATGCGGCGCGAGGGCTACGAGCTCTCCGTCGGCAAGCCGCGCGTCATCCTCCACAAGGAGGGCGACACGACGCTCGAGCCGTTTGAGTCGCTCGTTGTCGAGGTCCCGCACGACAAGCTCGGGCCAGTGATGGAACTGACCGGCTCGCGTCGCGGACAACTCCGCCACATGGGGAACCGGGGGGAGTTTGCCCATGCCGAGTTCTCGATCCCGGCCCGGGGCCTGATCGGCCTGCGGACGCGCGTCCTCAATGCCACGCAGGGGACGGCGATCATGCACCACCGCTTCGAGAAGTGGAGCCCGATGGAAGGGGAGGTGGCGGGGCGGGCCAACGGCGTGCTCATCTCGATGGTCCCCGGCAAGGCGGTCGCCTTCGGGCTCGACGGCCTCCAGGAGCGGGCCGACCTGTTCATCGAACCGGGCGACGAAGTCTACGAGGGGATGGTTGTCGGCGAGAATGCCCGCAGTGACGACATGACCGTCAACCCGACGAAGGAGAAGAAGCTCACCAACATGCGGGCCAGCGGCAGCGACCGCAACATCCTTTTGAAGCCCCCGCGGCGGATGTCGCTCGAGGAGTCGCTGGAATACATCGAGGACGACGAGCTCATCGAGGTGACCCCCGACGTCATCCGTCTCCGCAAGATCCTCCTCTCGGAGCACGACAGGAAGCGCCAAGGCCGCGGGAAGGGCTGATCGGAGAGACCGCGTCTGGATGACTGACGTCAGAACTCGTAGACGTGCCCGGGCCTGACGAGCTCGACGTTGTCGAGCCCCAAGTCGGCGATCTCCTTGGCGATCTGTGCGGCGTATCGCACCTTGCGGTGGACGACGATCTTCCGCACCCCGGTGGGCAGCTTCGCCACCTCGACCGGGAAGGTCCGCGTGCAGAGGTGACCGGTGAGGGCGGCGAGCTCACTCAGGCCCGCCGGGAAGCTCGCCTCGAGGAACGCCGCCTTGAGCTGGGGCATCGAGGCGAGATGGCACCAGAGATCCTCGGTGGGGCCGGTGTCCGACGGGAAGACGACCGCCGCCCGGCCGTCGTCGACGATCAGGCCGAGGGTCTCGACGCCATGCGACACCGGCACCGGCGTGATGGTCAGCCCCCCGCGCACCACCGGCACCATCGGCTCGAGGACGGTCGTCTTCAAAAAGGCATTCTCAACGCTCGAGAGCTCGAAAAAGTCGGGCCACACCCGGCCATTGAAGACGTCGCCGTGAAGGAATTCGAGGACGTTGGCCGCCGCCAGCAGCTCGACGCAGTCGGGCCCCGGTTCATAGACGTTCTCGAGGAAAATCGCCAGGCTGGCGATGTGGTCGAGGTGTTCGTGGGTGATGAACACGTGGCGGATCGCCCGCTGGCGATCGAGATCGGCGAGGAGGCCGATCGAGCCGGCATCGATCGCCACGGTGTCGTTGACGACGAACGACACGAGGAACTGCCGGTCGGATGAGGGAATGCTCGAGGGGAGAAGTTCGATCCGCATGGCGCGGGGGCTCCGAAGGGGAGGGCGGCGGTGGCGCCGGTCACATGGCGAAATAATCCCTGATCCGCTGGAACACGTCCGGCTGCGGCGGATCCTCCCGCTGCCCGTCGCGGGCCAGGGCCTTGGAACGCTCCCCCGCGCGGGCGGCGAGGGCAAGCCCAAGCGTCTCGACGAGATCCGGCTGCTCCTCGAGGACGCGCCGGAACGTCGCCTTGTCAATCTCGAGGAGGCGCGTCTCGCCCTGCGCGGTGACCGTGGCAGAGCGGGCGGCGCCAGTCATCAGTGACATCTCGCCGAAGAAGCCGCCGGGCCCGAGTGCCGTGATCACCACCGGCACCCCGTTCCCTTCGCGGGCACTGACCTCCACGCCCCCTTCAAGCACGACAAACAGGCTCTCCCCGGGATCCCCTTGGCGGATCACCGGCTCCCCCCCGGCAAACCTCGACTCGCGCCCCACGGTGGCGAGGTGGCTGAGGTGGCCCGGCGACAGTCCGGCGAAGATCCCGACTCGCTGCAACGATTCGATCCGGCGGGCGACCCGGGCCTCGGCCGGCTCCGGCGGGGGAGGGGGGGGAAGTTGCGTCAACCGGATCGCCTGCGTGGCGGTCGGGATCTCGATCCCGTGGCGGGCCAGCGCGAACCAGATCCGGTCGCGGGCCATGCCGTCGACCCGGTCGCGCTTGTCGAAGTCGTTCGTGAACAGCCGTACCCAGTGCTCCACTCCGCGGTCGGTGAAATTGTTCGTCACAACCGACGGCGTGGGGTATTCGAGAACGCCGAAGCTCCCCCGGATGGCGTCGAGGATGATCCGCTGCACGTGCTGGGGGGAGACATCGAAGGGGGTGACGACGTAGAGCGAGCGGCGCGACCACGACTCCGGCTTTGTGAAATTGCGGATCGAGGCCTGGGCGAGCTGGCCGTTGGGGACGATCACGTAGGCCTCGTCGAGCGTCAGCACCTTCGTGGCCCGCCAGTTCACCTCGACGACCCGGCCGACATGCGCCGGCACGGCGTCATATTGGATCCAGTCACCGACCTCGAAGGGATGCTCGGCGTGGATCGCGAGGCCGGCGAAGACGTTGCCGAGGGTGTCCTTGAGGGCGAACCCGAGCACGGCGGTGACCAGCGCTGAGCCGGTCACGAGCTCGCCGGCATCGATCCCCGCGTCCCAGAGGACGACCAGCAGCGCCACGGCCAGCATCAGGGTACGGAGGATGTCGACAAAGATCTTCGGCATCGGCCGGGTGACACGCTCCCAGACACAGACCACGATCAGGAGCAGGCACGACTGGAGGAACGACGCGAGGAGAAGAAAACGGTGGACATGGTGGGCATGGCCGATGCCATGGACCTCCCCCCCTTGCGCATCGGGCACCGCGGGGTGCGGAAAGAGGATGATCGCGATCAACGGGATCACCGACAGCGCGAGCAGCGAGATCGACAACCAGGAGAGCCAGCGCCGGCCCCGGGGGGCCGTGAGGAGAAAGGCGACCAGGGCCGCCAGCGCCAGGATTCCCTCCCTTACGGCAATGCCGTCGGACCAGAAGATGAGTTGGTCAAGGGTGCCAGGGGGCGCGACAGCGGCGATCATCGGCGGTTCCGTCGGTCCCCCCATCGCCCGGTGGGGATGGAAGATGGAAAAAAAGCGTCAGGGTCGGGAGGAGAGGCCCGCTGGGCAGGACCACGGGCCTGGCCGCGCTCCGCGGCGGGGGGAGGCCGGGGACAATTGTGTGCCCGGAGCAGAGAACGGGCAATCCAAGTCGATTCCCGGACCGTTTCCCGGGGACCGAGCCAGGCCCACAGCCACCCGGCGGGGGAAGCCGCGGTCGTCGCAGGGGGGCTTTTCCCCGCCGCCATCGACCAGGGAGCAGCGCCGTGGGGCGGGATAGACTTTCCGGGCTCCTTCGGCTACCCTCTGGAGCTTCGTTCCAGGTATTTCCAGCTCATCGGGATTCGTATGGTCAAGCTCACGGTTCGTGAACGGGAGAGCATTCAGGAGGCGGTTCGCCGTTTCCGCAAGTTGGTCGAGCGCAGCGGCATCAAGAAAGAGATGCGGCGACGCGAGTTCTTCGAGAAGCCGAGCGAGACCCGCCGCCGTGCCCGTCTCCGGGCAGAACGGCGTACGAAGCGCAATCGCCTCCTCGGCGTCTGACGTTCGCAGTCGCGGCGCTCGGTCCGCGGTTGTTGTTCCCGCCCCGAGCTCGGCGTGATCGTCAACCGCCCCGCGTGGCCGCTCTCCAATCGAGCGCCACGTCGAGCCAGGGTGCTCCGTGGGTCGGCCAGCCGCTGCTGACCCGGTCGATCCCTGCGGCGGCGATATTCCCAACCGTGTCGGGGGAGACCCCGCCTGAAGCCTCCAGAATCACCTCCGGGCGGAGGCGATTGCGGATTTCGACTCCGACCGCCAGCCGCTCGGCTGGCATGTTATCGAGGAGGACGATGTCGGGGCCCGCCTCGAGCACGGCCGGGAGGTGGTCAAGGGTGTCGAGCTCGATCTCCACGACCGTTGCCTCGGCCCGCTCGGGGGGAAACGTCCGGGCAACGAAGTCGCGGGCGCGGCGCACGGCCGCCGCCGGATCGGCCCCTGCCGCCTCGACCGCCGCGAGGTGGTTGTCCTTGATCAAAATCGCGTCATAGAGCCCGATGCGATGCGTCCAACCACCGCCGGCCCGGGCGGCGTATTTGTCGAGCAGCCGCCATCCCGGGACGGTCTTGCGGGTGTCGTAGATCCGGCAGGGCGTCCCGGTGACCGCGTCGACGAGCCGGCGCGTGGCGGTGGCCACCCCCGACATCCGGCCGAGGACATTCAGCACGGTCCGTTCGGCTGTGAGGATGCTGCGCGTCGGGCCGATGAGCCGGGCCACGACCGCCCCGCGGTCGACGACGTCGCCGTCGACCGCGGCCGGAAGCCACACGAGGCGCGGATCGACCGCCGCCGCCACGATCCCCGCCCCCCGCAGCCCGGCCACGACCCCCTTCGCCCGGGCGACGACGTCGAGCTCGGCCCTGGCCCCGTCCGGAACCAGGGCGATGCTCGTCCAGTCGCACTCGTGCCCCAGATCCTCCCCCAGCCAGGTCGGCAGCAGCCGCGCCACCAGCCCTTCGAGCGCCTCGTCCCATTCGAGGCGGCGGTGGTCACGCCGCCCGGACCGGGGATTTGCAACGGGATCGCAACCTGCAGTCATGGCACCTCCGGCGCAACACATCCACGGCCGGGACTCGAGCCCGGCAGCCACGCAGCGTACCGCGACAACACCTCAGCGGGGAAGGCGGTACGATACCTTGATGGCCAAGGGCTCACCCGACACCGAGGGATTCCTCGCGCACCAGTTCCCCCGGCGCGTTCAGCCGGTGATCGCCGTTGCCCTGGCCGGCTGCCTGGTGGGGATGGCGGTCTGGTACGTGGGTGCCGGTGGGCTCCAAGGCGGCTTGGTCGACCACGATGCCCCCCCCGCTGTCCCGCTCCGGTTCACCGTCGATCTGAACACGGCTGGAACCGTCGAGCTCTCGCAGCTGCCCGGCGTCGGCCCAGCGCTCGCCCGCCGCCTCGTCGATCACCGCGATCTCCACGGCCCCTTCCGGACCCCTGAGTCGCTCCTGGACGTCCCCGGTGTCGGTGAGGCCACGCTCGCGCGACTGCGTCCTCATCTCCGGCCGCTCCCCGGGGCGGCGCAGCCGTCGGAGTCCACCCGATGAACCCGCGCCCCGGCGTCTTTGAGCTCGTCAGCCCCTATGCCCCGGCGGGGGACCAGCCGACAGCCATCGAGAGCCTCGTGCGCGGCATCGCCGAGGAGCGGGCCGCGCAGGTCCTCATGGGCGTGACCGGCTCCGGCAAGACGTTCACGATGGCCAACTGTATCGCGAGGATCGGCCGGCCGACGCTCGTCCTCTCCCACAACAAAACCCTCGCGGCCCAGCTGTATGCCGAGTTTCGCGATTTCTTCCCCCACAACGCCGTCCACTACTTCGTCAGCTACTACGACTACTACCAGCCCGAGGCCTACATCCCGCAGCGCGACATCTACATCGAGAAGGATGCCGCGATCAACAAGGAGATCGACCGGCTGCGACTGGCCGCCACGAGCGCCCTCGTGAGCCGGCGCGACGTGATCGTTGTCGCGAGCGTGTCGTGCATCTACGGCCTCGGCTCGCCCGACGATTACCGAGCCATGGTCATCCGCCTCGCCTCGGGGATGAAGCTGACGCGCGAGCAGTTGCTCGAGAAGCTGATCTCGATCCACTACGAGCGCAGCGATGTCGCCCTCGAGCGTGGCCGGTTCCGCGTCCGCGGCGACTCGATCGATATCTGGCCCCCGTACGAGGAATTGGCGACGCGGATCGAATTCTGGGGGGACACGATCGAGTCGATCGCCGTCACCCACCCCACCAGCGGCGAGGTGGCCGCCCGCAAGGACGAGACCTATTTCTACCCCGCCCGCCACTTCGTCATGCCGGAGGACCGGGTCCGGGCGGCGGTGGGGACGATCCGCCAGGAGCTCGAGGCCCGTCTGGAGGAGCTGAAGTCGCAGGGAAAGCTCCTCGAAGCGCAGCGCCTCTCCGCCCGCACCCGCTTCGACCTCGAGATGCTCCTCGAGGCGGGCTTCTGCCCGGGGATCGAGAACTACTCCCGCCCCCTCTCCGGCCGTGCCCCCGGCAGCACGCCCGAGACGCTGTTCAACTATTTCCCCGAGGAATACCTGTTCTTTGTGGACGAGTCGCATGTCACCGTGCCCCAGGTCCGCGGGATGTACGCCGGCGACAAGAGCCGGAAAACGACGCTCGTTGACCACGGCTTCCGCCTCCCGAGCGCCATGGACAACCGGCCGCTGAAGTTCGACGAATGGGAGAAGAAGCTCCATCAGACGATCTACGTCTCGGCGACACCGGGGGAGTGGGAGCTGGAACGCACCGGCGGCGAGGTGGTCGAGCAGGTGATCCGCCCGACGGGGCTCCTCGACCCGGTCATCGAGATCGTTCCGGCACGCAACCAGGTCACGCACCTCGCCGGCGAGATCGCGACAACGGTGAAAGCCGGCCACCGCGTCCTCGTCACGACGCTCACGAAGAAGCTCGCCGAGGACCTGACGGCCTACTTTCAGCAGCGCAACGTCCGCTGCCGCTGGCTCCACAGCGAGCTCGACGCCTTCGAGCGTGTCGACCTCCTTCGGGAGCTCCGCGAGGGGAAGTTCGACGTTCTCGTTGGCGTCAACCTCCTCCGCGAGGGGCTCGATCTCCCCGAGGTGTCGCTCGTGGCGATCATGGACGCCGACAAGGAGGGTTTTCTGCGGAGCGAGACCTCGCTCATGCAGACGATCGGCCGCTCGGCGCGCAACGTCGAAGCCCGCGTCATCCTCTACGCCGACAAAGTCACCGAATCGATGCAACTGGCGATCGACGAAACAGCGCGCCGCCGCGAGCTCCAGCAGGCCTACAACACCGCCCACGGGATCACGCCGGAGACGGTCCGCAAGGAGATCCGCTCGGGGATCGAGGCGGAATCGGCGGCCCGGAACAGGGCGTTCGAGGCGGTGGGGCAGGGGGAGGAGGGGCGGCGGCAGTCAGCCGAGCTCCTCGAGCAACTCGAGGCCGACATGATGCAGGCGGCCGCCGAGCTCGACTTCGAACGCGCGGCCGCGATCCGCGACCGCATCGCCGGCATGCGCGGCGAGGGGAGCGGCGCGGGCCCGCGCCGCGCCGGCGGGCGGGGCCGGAAAGGGGGGGGCGGCGGTTCCGCCGGGAGGATCCCCCGACCGAAACGCTGACCGGCAAAGCCGACTCCCCGGACAGCCGCCGGGCGGGCCGGTCGATTCAGCGCGGGCCAAGTCAGGCGGGCTCCCGGCCGCTCCGTCGTGGTGCTGGCTCGGCGGGCCGCAGGGAAAGAGAACTGCCGCCGCTGGCCTCGTCGGACCCGCTGCCGCGCCCGACACAAACCAGACACATGTCGTCGCTGCGGATCTGGCCGGCGGTGTGCCGTTCGACGTCGGCGAGGATCCTGCGGCCGACCTCCGCGGGGCTGCCGCCGGGCTTTCCCACCTGGGCCTCGATCCGTTCCAGCCCGTAGAGCCGATCCTCGACATCCATCGCCTCACTGATGCCGTCGGTGAAGAAGACGAGCGTCGTCCCCGGCTCGATCGCGATCTCCGAGGCGCGGTATTCCCATTCGGCCGCCATCCCCAGCGGCAGCCCCCCCTGTTCGGGTCCGACGGCCGTCACCCCTCCTTTTGCATCGCGGACATAGGCGGGGAGGTGGCCGGCGTTGACGAGGGTCACCCGGTGGGTGCGGGGATCGAGGACCGCCGCGACGAAGGTGGCGAAGCGTTCGTCCCACCCGCTCCGGCAGACGCTGTCGTTCATCCGGGTCACGGCGCGGACGAGGTCCGGCTCCGCGGCGAGGCAGTATTTCACCTCCCCGGAGAGCACCGCCATCACCATCGCCGCGGGCACCCCCTTGCCCGACACGTCGGCCATGACGACGGCGATCCGGCCATCGGGGAGGGGGACGTAATTGAAGTAATCGCCGCCAACATGCCGGGCCGGCTCGTAGAAGTCGAACACGTCGTAGCCCGGGATCTCCGGGGGTTTCGCGGGAAGGAGCGCCTTCTGGACGTCGCCGGCCAGTTCGAGGTCGCGGTTGAGCTTCTCCTGGAGGATCCGTTCGTCGTGCGCCAGGGCCTGCTCCACCGCCTGGGCAGCCGCCCCGGCGATGCCGGCGAGGACCTCGAGGTCACGCGCACGAAACTCCCCCCGCCCCCGTGCCGCATCGAGCTGCACGACCCCGAGGACGCTGCCATCGGCGCGGCAGATCGGGACGCACATCACCGACCGCATCGACCCCGACATGATGCTCTGGCTGGCGTCGAAGCGGGAATCGGATTGGAGATCGTTGGAGAGGATCGCGCGCCGGGTCTTCACGACGGTGTCGAGGACCGACACGCTCAATCGCGGAGGCCCCTCCTGGCCCTGCCCGCGGAGCTTCTTGCCCCGCAGAAGGAGCCGGCCCGAATCGGGGTCGACCAGGAGCACGAAGCCCCGGTCGGCTTGGGGGAAGATCTCAAACAGGCCCTCGAGGAGCCTCGGCACGACCTCCTCGAGCGACAGCGACACACCGATCGCCCGGTTGATCCCGAACAGGGCCCGGAGTTGCTCGGCCGCATTTGCTTCGGGGAGCGCGTCGTCGCTGCCGCCCGGCAACTCCATTTGGGAGACGATCAGCGAGCTGCCGGCGTGGGAGTCGAGGTAGTCGTCGTCGCGCGTCGAGGAGTCCGGCTCCGGCTCCGGGTGCGGGGACGCGGCGACCCGGAAGCGCAGCCGGTATTCACCGATCGTGATCTCGTCGCGATCGTTCAGCGGTCGCAGCCCGACCACCCGCCGGTCGTTGACGAGGGTGCCGTTGCGGCTGCGGAGATCCTCAATCAGAACGCGGTCCACCTTCCGGATGACCGCGGCATGATGTCGGCTGACCGACGAATCGGGAATGACCAGGTCGCAGGAGGGGTGGCGACCGACGACCGTCCGATCGGCCAGAAGCGGGATCCTCTCCCCACTGCGGGGGCCGGCGCCGAACTCGAGACTGTAGGCCGACACGTTTCACCTCGCTGGGATCCGCTCGGATCCTGTGCCCTGCGCCCCCTGGCCCCGGATCGCCCGCCAGATCCTCCCAGAATGGCCCCCGAAGAGCCGAATTGCCAGCACACCGGTTCGCCGGTACGCTGAGAGACCTCCGGGAGTGGCCGGCCGGTGGTTTTCCCCAGCTGGGAAATCCGCCGTCGAGGTCGTTTTCAACCCCGATCCCGCCCGGTTCGGGTCCTGGAAAGCCATTCTTGGGGAATGGTGTAACGGTAGCACGACTGGCTCTGAACCAGTTAGTCTAGGTTCGAATCCTAGTTCCCCAGTTTTGATCTCTCGTTTTTCTCTCACGCGCCGAGGGGCTTTCGGCACTCGGGTTCGGGCCTGACGCGGTGGAGTTGCGGGGTTTTGCGGACAACCCAATCGCTTGGGGATTCTCGGCCGTCTGTCAATGCCAGCGGCGCAGCCAGCCGCGGCGCCAGAAAAACCACATCAGCCCCCCCGTCGTCGCGAGCATGATCGCGATCGCCACCAGCGCCCCGTAGCGGAAGCGCAGCAGGGGCATGTTCCACGGGGAATCGGTGTCGAAGTTCATGCCGTAGAAGCCGGTGATGAACGTCAGCGGCATAAACAGCGTGGCGATCACCGTCAGCACCTTCATGACGTCATTCATCCGGTTGTTGATGCTCGCCAGGTAGATGTCGCGCAGATCGCTGCCGATCTCCCGGTAGGCCTCCATGAGGTCGAGCAGTTCCATGGTGTGGTCGTAGCAGTCGCGGAAGTGGGCCCGGGCATGATCCCCCACCAGCGACGTCGGCTCGCGGCCGATGGCGTGGAGGAGATCGCGCGTCGGCCAGAGGGCGCGCCTCAGGGTCATGAGGTCGTTGCGAACATCATGAATCCCGGCCAGCGCCGTCCGGGACGGCCGGTCGAGGGCCTCCTCCTCGAGATCCTCGAGCCGGTCGCCAAACTGCTCGAGGACCGGAAAATAGCCGTCGATGACCACATCCATCAGCAGCGCGCACAGCGCGTCGGCCCCCTCGTGACCGATCCGGGTGCGGCCATGCCGGATCCGCTGGCGGACGGTGGCAAACGGATCGTGGGCCGAGCGTTCCCGGAACGTGATCACGTAGCGGTCGCCGAGGAAGATGCAGACTGGATCGGTGACGATTTGCTGCCCGTCGTGCCGCACCGTCCGGGCGGCGATCAGCACCTGATGACCGAAAACCTCAACCTTGGGCCGCTCGTCGGGGGTGACGGCATCCTCGAGGGCCAGATCACTGATCTCGAAGACATCACCGATCATCCGCGTGACGGTGGGGTCGTCGAGCCCCTCGACGTCGATCCACAGCACCGGCCAGGTTTCCCGAGCGATCGTCAACTCGTCGGCCCGCAGGACCGTCGATTCCGCGCTCGTCGTCGGATCACATCCGAGGAGCCGGAGAACCGCCGGCGGGGTGGCCCCGGCCGCCGTTGGCTCCAGCGCCAGCCGGCCGGCGAGATCGGGACGACGGTGACGACGACGGCGGCGCTGCTTGCGATGGGACATGCGGCAAGTTCCCTGGTGTTTCGGCGCCGCGGCCGGCACTCCCGTGGCGGCCCGCGACGACGAGAGTCATACTCTCTCCAGCCCCGTCCGGACGATTCCGGCTGGCGCCCCCCTCCCGTGCCCCGCCATGCCACCTTCACCGAATCCCGATTCACCAGACGATCGCGGGCCCCCGGAGGGCCCGTCCGCCGCGCCGGACGACGCCCCGTCGCCGGTCGGCGAGGCGTTTGCGTGGGCGTCGCGGATCCTCGCCATCGGACTGGCGATGTTTCTCCCCGGGGTCGGCGGCACCTGGCTCGACGCCCGGCTCGGCACCCGATTCCTTGGTCCGGTGGGGCTGATCTTCGGATTCTCCGCTGCGCTTTTCTGGCTCGTGCAGATCGGCAACAGCGTCAAGCCCTACCGGCAGCCGAGCCGGCGTAGGACGCCGGCTCTATCCAGCCGGCGTGGGACGCCGAGAGGGCCTGACCGGATTCCCGCCGACCCAGCCGAACCGGGAATGCGAACCGGGGAAGGGGATCGGGCATGAATGACCGGGCCGCGGCCGCCGCAGACGCCACCCCAGCCCGCAGCAGGGAAAAAACGCTCCGCGGAGCGGTCATCCTTGTGGCCGTCCTCGCCCTTCTGGCCGGGGGCGCCATCGCCCACGGTGGCCCGACCCGACAGGGGGGCCCGGAGTGGCTGAGGGCCGTGGCGCTCGTGGCAGGGGTGTGTGGCGCGTCGAGCCTGGGAGGGTGGTTCGTGGCCCGGCTTGGCGCCGGAGGGGCCGCGCTGGCAGTCTCTGACTCCCTCGGCGGGATCGTCCTCCGCCTCGTTCTGCCGTTGATCCTGCTCGGCTGGCTGTCCGTTGATCCGGCCACGGCTCCGGGAGCCGGAAGCCTGCGGGAAGCGGGCGCCGGGGGCCTTTTGGTCGTTTTTTACCTCACCCTCCTTGCCACCGACATACTTCTGCACATCATGTGGGGGCCGAAGGGTCCCCTCCTCCCTGCCCGGGAACGTGAGACCAGCCCCGACATCCAAGTCTGAGATTCGCTCCATGTCTGATCACAATCCGATCTACCACCTCAAGGATTCCTACTTCTTTGAGGTCCCGAAGGCGCTGTGGCGGCGCGACTGGCGAAAGCTCGAGGACGTTCCAGAGTTTCTTCGTGCCCCGTACGAGCGCGACCATGACCCGATGCCGTCGCTGGCGGAATTCAACGAGGCGATGTCGGGGAAGGTGCTGATTCCGCAGCCGTTCGGTCAGCTCGACAGCCTCTATGCGATGAAGTCGGGGATCGGCATCTCGAAGTACATGCTTCTCGAACTCGCCGTCGGTGGGGCGATCTTGCTGCTCTTTTCGTGGCTCGCCAAGCGGATCGCCTCGGGGGCTCCGGCGAAGGGCCGGTTGGCCAATCTCCTCGAGGTGATGCTCCTCTTCGTCCGCGATCAGATCGCCCGGCCGGCGATCGACGACAAGCATGCCCACGCCGACGACCATGGCCATGTCCACCACGACGGCGACAAGTTCGTCCCCCTCCTCTGGACGCTGTTCTTTTTCATTCTCGGCTGCAATCTCCTCGGGATGGTCCCCTGGGCCGGCTCGCCGACGGCGTCGTTCGCCGTGACGGTGGCCCTGGCCATCGCGACCTTGCTCGGGGGGTTCATCGGGGGCGTGCAATCACTGGGATTGGCGGGCTACTTCAAGAATCTCGTCCCGCCGATCGACATGCCGGCTTACCTCTTCCCCTTGAAGATCGTGATTTCCGCAGGTCTGTTCGGCATCGAACTCGGCGGCCTGTTGATCAAACACGGAATCCTCGCCGTCCGACTCCTCGCCAACATGGTCGCCGGGCATCTGGTGCTGCTGGGGATCATGGCGCTGATCCCCGCGGCAGCAGCCATGTCGGCCGGAATGTGGGGCACGGTCACGGGGATCAGTGTCGTCAGCGCCACGCTTTTCAGCGTCCTGGAACTGTTCGTCGCTTTCCTCCAGGCCTACATTTTCACCTTCCTGTCCGCCCTGTTCATCGGATCGTCGGTCCATCACCACTGAGTGTTCCGTGCCGTCGCACCGGGAGATCCCGGCTCACTCCGTCCCTTGAACACCCCAAGTTTCCCCAGGAATCCAACCACCTTCCGCGTCCCGTTTGCACGATCCGCGGGCAGCGACCATGATCCCTGTCCCCGCGGACGGCCCCGGTGATCCCGGACCTCCGAACTGACCGTTTCCGTTTCCAATTTCAATCGTTCCGGGCAGCCCGCCCGGGTTCTCGTTGCCAAGGAGCTTCTTCCAGTGATCCGTTCGCTTTACTCGTTCCGCACGCTCTCCGTCGTCGCTGCCGTCGCCCTGACGATGTTCGTCGCCGACTTCGCCTCCGCCCAGGAAGCCGCCGGCGGCCGGTCCCTTATCGACCTCACCTCCGCCTTCAGCGTCGGCCTGGTCGTCATTGGCGCGGCCTACGGCATCAGCAAGCTCGCCGCTGCGGCCTACGAGAGCATGTCGCGTCAGCCCGAGGTGGCCGGCAACATCCAGACCGCGATGATCATCGCGGCGGCCCTCATCGAAGGCTTCACTTTCTACGCCCTCTTTATCTGCTCCCAGAAGACCTGATCGATGCGGAATCAACCGGCGGAGGCTACCCTTGCCCGAAGCGGGGTGGTGCTTCATGACGGTCCACGCATGCAGGAAACGGAACGGCGGCGCGGAAGCGGTGGTTGAAAAAACTGCCGCTTCCGCACCGTGATATGACTGGCCTACCGGGAACACTATCCCGGCAGGCATGAATCGAGTCGCAATCAGTCTGCTTCACCCCTGGGGTGAGTCGTCTGCCTTGCCGTAACCGTTGATTCTTCTGTCGTTCGGGGATCGTTCCGGTTCGTCTCTCTTTCGATGCGTTGATGCAGTGGGTGATTTTCTGCTTCCTTGTGCGCTGTCCTTGGGCTCTGTAGTGATCATCTGTCTTTGTCATCCGGGTGATGCAGGAGAAAACGACGTGAGCGGGTTCGTCTCGGCTTCCAAGGAAACTCAATTTCGTCGTCGCATGACTGGTGGCTTCGTCCGCGCGATGGCCGGGATGCTGCTGTGGGGGGTGGCGACGGTCACCCTTGCCGTAGCGACCATGCCAGCGGTGCCCGCGGCCGCGGCCGACGAGGAAGCCCATGGCAACCACGAGCACGGTCACGGTGACCATGTCGAGATCGGCCACAACCCGCCGGCTGGGGTCACCAAGAAGGACTTCGAGAGCCCGGCCGAGCTCCGCACAGACTTGGCCATCTGGTCGCTCGCCGTCTTCCTCCTCCTCCTCGGGCTTCTCGGCAAGTTCGCCTGGAAACCGATCATGGAGGGGCTCGACAAGCGGGAGCAGGGGATCGAGCACCAGATCGCCGAGACAAAGAAAGCCCACGAGGAAGCCAAGCGGATGCTCGTCTCTTACGAGCGGCGCCTCTCCGAGACGGCCGACGAGGTCCGCGGGATGCTCGACGAGGCCCGCCGCGACGCCGAGTCGACGAAGGTCGCCATCGTTGCCGAGGCCCGCAAGGCCGCCGAAGACGAGCAGGCCCGCGCCAAGCATGAGATCGGCCTGGCCCGCGACGAGGCCCTTTCGTCGATCGCGCTCAAGGCGGGGGATCTGGCCGTCGAGGTGGCGGGCAAGTTTCTCCGCGAGAAAATCGGCAAAGAAGATCACTCCCGGCTCGTCCGCGATTCGATCGCCAGCCTCGGCACGAAGCCGAGCGTGAACTGACCCGCGCCCGAGAGCCTGGCCACCGCAACCTTTCCGATCGCAGGACCACGATGACCTCCTCGGCCGACACCAGCACCGCCGACAAGCCCGTCACCGACATCGGTGCCCAGCGCCTCGCGCGTGTCTACGCCCAGGCGATCCTCGACGCGGCCGAGAAGGCCGGCTGCCGGAAGGAGGTTCTTGACGAGCTCCGCTCCCTGGCCACCGATGTCCTGCCGAAGGTGCCGGCCGCTGCGCGGGTGTTCGCCTCGCCGCGCGTCAGCATCGAGGAGAAGGGGGCGATGATCGACAAGATCTGCGCCGGCCGCGTTCTCCCCACCACGCTCCATTCGCTCCATGTCCTCGCCCGCCATGATCGCCTCGGGATGCTCGCCGACGTCGTCGCCGCCGCCAGCCAACTGGCCGACGAGCGCGACGGCCTCAAGCGCGCCGAGTTCACCACCGCGGTGCCGCTCGATGCGGCCGAACGCGAGCAGGTCGTCGCCGACACCGCCCAGGCCCTCGGCTTGCGGCTCGCCCCCACATTCACCGTCAACCCTGACGTGCTCGGCGGACTGGTCGTCCGCGTCGAGGACACCGTCTATGACCATTCCGTCGCCACGGGCCTGCAGCGCCTTGGGCGCAGCCTGAAGCAGAGGAGCATCCATGAAATTCAATACAGACGAGATCGCCTCGGTACTCCGTGAGGAGATCGACCGCTTCGAACGGAAGATCGACGTCCGTGACGTCGGCCGCGTCCTCGAGGTCGGCGACGGCATCGCGCGCGTCTGGGGCCTTCAGGGCGTCATGGCCGGTGAGATGGTCGAGTTCCCCGGCGGGATCATCGGCCTGGCGTTCAACCTCGAGGAAAACTCCGTCGGCGTGATCATCCTCGGCGACTACCTCAAGGTCACCGAAGGGGACGAGGTCCGCAGCACCGGGAAGCTGTTGAGTGTGCCGGTCGGCGAAGCGGTCATCGGCCGTGTCCTCGACCCGCTCGGCAATCCGCTCGACGGCAAGGGGCCAATCGTCTCCGACGAGCGCCGCCCGGTCGAGACGCTCGCCCCGGGCGTGGCAGAGCGGTCACCGGTCCGCGAGCCGCTCCAGACCGGCATCAAGGCGATCGACGCCATGACGCCGATCGGCCGCGGCCAGCGCGAGCTGATCATCGGCGACCGCAAGACCGGCAAGACGGCGATCGGCATCGACGCGATCATCAACCAGAAGAACAGCGGCGTGAAGTGCTTCTACGTTGCCGTCGGCCAGAAGGATTCCTCGGTCGCCGTGGCGATCGACACGCTGCGGAAGTACGGCGCCATGGACTACACGACCGTGATCGTGTCCGGCGCCTCCACCGCAGCGCCTCTCCAGTACATCGCCCCTTACTCGGGGACGGCGATGGCCGAGTATTTCATGTACAAGGGGGAGCATGCCCTGATCGTTTATGACGATCTCTCCAAACAAGCCACGGCCTACCGCCAGCTGTCGCTCCTCATGCGTCGTCCGCCGGGACGTGAGGCCTACCCCGGCGACGTGTTCTACGCCCACAGCCGTCTCCTCGAGCGGTCGGCGAAGCTCTCTGCCGAGCTCGGCAGCGGCTCGCTCACCTCGCTGCCGATCATCGAAACGCTCGAAGGCGAAGTCTCGGCGTACATCCCCACCAACGTGATCTCGATCACCGACGGCCAGATCTACCTCCAGCCCGATCTCTTCTTCGCCGGTCAGCGTCCGGCCATGAACGTCGGCATCTCGGTGTCGCGCGTCGGTGGTGCCGCCCAGACGAAGGCGATGAAAAAGGTCGCCGGTGGTCTCCGCCTCGATCTGGCGAGCTTCCGTGAGCTCGAGGCCTTCGCCCAGCTCGGCACCGACCTCGACGCTGCCACCCAGCAGCGGCTCGACCGCGGCTACCGGATGGTGGAGCTTCTCAAGCAGGGGCAGTTCGCCCCGATGGACGTCGTCGATCAGGTGTTCAGCATCTACGCCGGCACCCGCGGCCACCTCGACGCGGTGAAGCGCGAGGATGTGGCGACGTGGGAGAAGGATTTCCTCACCTTCGTCCGTGACCAAGTGCCCGAGCTCCGGGCCCGTGTTGTCAATTCAAAGGAGCTCGACGCCGAAGGGGAGCGGATGCTCGAGGCGGCGATCGCGGAGTTCAAGCGTCAGTGGGCGGCCCGGGCATCAGGGGCCAAGGGGGCGAAGGCCGTCGCCGCCGCCCGCTGAACCCCGTTTCCTCGGCACGCGCTTGAGCGCAAGAACCACAGGACCAAACTCATGGCCAAGGCCAGGGCACTCGACCGCCGGCGGAAGTCGGTGAAGAACATCCGCAAGATCACGCGGACGATGGAGCTGATCGCCACCGCCCGTTTCAAGAAGGCGATGGATCGTTCCGTCGCCTCGCGTGACTACACCCTCCGCTTGGCCAAGATCCTCGAGAACATCGCGGCGGCCACCGCCGGTGGCGATGGCGCCGGCTCGTCGCTCGGCTTCTCCCATCCGCTCCTCGAGGTCCGGCCGACAAAGCGCACGGCGGTGCTCGTCCTCACCGGCAACCGCGGGCTGTGCGGAGGCTACAACTCCAACATCGTCCGCCAGGCGCAGGCCATCCTCGGCCAGTGGCGGAGCGAGAACGTGGGGATCCACACGGCCGTGTCGGGGAAGCGGGGGATCTCGGCCCTCAAATTCCGCGGTGTCGAGATCGACGAGCGGTATCTCCAGTTCGAAGACAAACCGGAGTTCGATCAGGTGGCCCCGATCGGCCGCGCCTACCTCGAGGAGTATTCGGCGGGGAAGATCGATCGACTCGACGTCGTCTACACCCGCTTCGACAGCATCGCCCGCCAGGCTGCCGTCACGGAGATGCTCCTCCCCCTGAAAGCTCCGGAAGCGCCTTCCGCGGCTGCCCGCGAGGCGGCTGCCGCCAAGGCCGCTGCGAGGGGCCTGGCCAGCGATGACTACGACTTCTACCCCTCCGCCCAGAGCATCCTCGAGGAGATCCTCCCTGCCAGCTTCATGGCCCGGCTCTTCAAGTGCTTCCTCGATTCCGCCGTCAGTGAGCAGGTGGCGCGGATGGTGGCGATGAAGGCGGCCAGCGAGAATGCCGGCGGGCTGATCAAAGATCTGTCGCGGCGTTACAACCGCGCCCGTCAGTCGCAGATCACCGGCGAAATCATGGAGATCCTCGGCGGCGTCGAGGCGCTCAAGAAGTGACGCCCCGTCTGGCACCGCCCCTCTCACGTCAGACACACCAACAAGCCAACAAGTCCCCAGCCAACCACATTCCCGGACACCTCCGGACACACGGTTCCTAAAGCAGCAAAGGCACGTCACGACGCATGGCAACGGCAACAAAGAAGCACGGCGGCAAGGTCGGTCATGTCACCCAGGTCATCGGGTCGACGTTCGACGCGGAGTTCCCCGAGGACTCGATCCCGGCGATCTACAACGCCGTCAAGATCGACCATGAGTCGAAGGGGGTATCCGTCCACCTCATCGGGGAAGTCCAGCAGCATCTCGGCGGCGGCAAGGTGCGCTGCGTCGCCCTCGGCAGCACCGACGGCATGGTCCGCGGCGGCACCTGCCTCGACACCGGCGCTCCCCTCTCCGTGCCGGTCGGCAAGGAAACCCTCGGCCGTGTCTTCAATCTCGCTGGCGAGCCGATCGACAACCGTGGCCCTGTCAACACTTCGGAGCGCTGGCCGATCCACCGCGATCCGCCGCCGATCACCGATCTGTCGACGAAGACCGAGCTCTTCGAGACAGGCATCAAGGTCATCGATCTGCTCACGCCGTTCGTCCGCGGCGGCAAGGCCGGCCTGTTCGGCGGTGCCGGCCTCGGCAAGACGGTCATCCTCACCGAACTCATCGCCCGCATCGCCAGTGCCCACGGTGGCTCCTCGGTGTTTGCCGGCGTCGGCGAGCGGACCCGCGAAGGGACCGACCTGTGGCTCGAGATGCAGGAGGCCAAGATCGGCGACACCGGCCGCAGCGTCATCGAGCAGACCTGCATGGTCTTCGGCCAGATGAACGAGCCGCCGGGAGCTCGTCTCCGTGTCGCCCTCTCCGCGCTGACGATGGCCGAGTATTTCCGCGACACGACCGGGACCGACACGCTCCTCTTCGTCGACAACATCTTCCGCTTCTCCCAGGCGGGGAGTGAGGTCAGCGCCCTGCTCGGCCGGATGCCGAGTGCGGTCGGCTACCAGCCGACGCTGGCCACGGAGATGGGTGCCCTCCAGGAGCGGATTGCCTCGACATCGAAGGGGGCAATCACGTCGGTGCAGGCGGTCTACGTGCCGGCCGACGATCCGACCGATCCCGCCCCGGCGACAGCGTTCGGCAATCTCGACGCGTTTCTCTATCTGGAGCGTTCGATCTCGGAGAAGGGGATTTATCCGGCCGTCGATCCGCTCGCCTCGTCGAGCCGCATCCTCGATCCACAGTATGTCGGCGAGCGGCATTACAAGATCGCCCGCCGCGTCCAGCGCACCCTCCAGCGCTACCGCGAGCTCCAGGACATCATCGCCATCCTCGGTGTCGACGAGCTTTCGGAAGAGGACAAACTCGTCGTCCACCGCGCCCGGCGGATGGAGCGGTTCCTCTCGCAGCCGTTCCTCGTGGCCGAGGTGTTCACCGGTAAGCCGGGTGAGATCACGAGTCTGGCCGACACGATTCGCTCCTTCGAGGAGATTGCCGACGGCAAGTGGGATCACCTCCCCGAGCCGGCATTCATGTACGTCGGCTCGATCGAGCAGGCCGAGGAACAGGCCAAGAAACTCGCCGCCAAGACCTGATTCCCTCCCCGACCGCAAGACGCTCACCGACCGGCACCGGCTGCTCGGCCACTTCCAAGCTCCCCGTGAAATCCCAGCAGGACTGACGCGATGGCTGAAACGAAGCGTGGTGGCGAGACCGGAGTCCGCTGCGTGATCACGACCCCCGAGGCGACCGTGCTCGACACCCGGGCCGACTTCATCTCGGTGCCGCTGTTTGACGGCCAGCGCGGAATCGGCCGAGGGCATGCCCCGTTTGTCGGCCGCCTCGGTGTCGGCGAGGTGCGAATCACGGGGGAGCGTGGTGGCGCCGGGGCGACCCGCCGGACGTTCATCGAAGGGGGCTTTGTCGAGGTCGGTCACGACGAGGTGACGATCATCACGCAACGATCGATCCCTGCCGAGAAGCTCGATGCCGCGGCGGCCCGGTCCGATCTCGAGAAGCTCAAAGCTTCCCCGTCGCACGGGGATGAGGCGATCTCGGTTAGGATGCGGAGCGAGGAAGCGGCCCGAGCCCTCCTCCGGGCCGCCGAACGGAAGGGTTGAGCCGATGCCGACGACGTGGCCCAGACTCGAGGCCCCGTCGAACGGGCCGACCCTGAACGAGCCCCAAACAGCCTTTGGCCGGTCGCCTGTTGGCGCGTTCCCTGCTCACCGGTCGGGCACCACCGACCGGCTCGCCTGGCTCGCGGTTGCTCTGGCCTCCCTCGCCCCGTGGGCCGCGGTGGCCTCTGCCGAGCCGACGGTGGCGTTTGTCGGCGGGATGGTCATGCCTGTTGCCGGCCCGCCGATCCCGGCAGGGACGGTCGTCGTCACAGGAGAGCGGATCGTCGCCGTCGGGCCGGCGGCAACAACGCCAGTGCCGGAGGGAGCCGAGCGGATCGACGTCTCCGGAAAAGTGATCATCCCCGGGCTTGTCGACACCCACAGCCACATCGGCGGCGGCAGCGGTGGCGACTCCAGCGGCCCCGTTCAGCCCGACGTGCGGATCCTCGACTCGATCAATCCCCGTGACTCCGGGCTCCGCAAGGCCCGGGCGGGCGGGCTGACGACGCTCAACATCATGCCCGGCTCCGGGCTCCTCGTCGCCGGGCAGACGGTGTACGTCAAGCTCCGCCGGGTCGACACGATGGATGAATTGCTCCAGCGTGATGCCGCGGGGAACGCGCTGGTCGGTCTGAAGATGGCCAACGGCACGAACTCCCAGCGTGATCCGCCGTTCCCCGGCACGCGCGGCAAGTCGGCGGCGATCGTCCGGCAGAAGTTCACCGCCGCCCGCGAATATCAGCGGAAACTCGCCGACGCAGACGTCACGAAGCGCCCCGCTCGCGATCTCGAACTGGAATCGCTCGTCGAATGCCTGGAAGGGCGTCGCATCGTCCACCACCACACCCACCGGGCCGATGACATCCTCACCGTGCTGCGACTGCGGGAGGAGTTCGGTTTCCGGGTCGTGCTCCACCACGTCAGCGAGGCCTGGAAGGTGCCGGGCGAACTGGCCCGGGCCGGTGTGCCCTGTTCGGTGATCGTGATCGACAGCCCCGGCGGGAAGATCGAGGCGATGGACATGTCGCTGGCCACCGGGGCGGTCCTCGAGGCGGCTGGGGTGCCCTGTGCCTTCCACACCGACGATCCGGTCACCGATTCCCGTCTCTTCCTCCGCTCCGCGGCGCTCGCGGTCCGGGCGGGAATGTCGCGCGAGAAGGCCCTCGAGGCGCTCACACTCGCCGGGGCGCGGATGCTCGATCTCGACGCCCGCGTCGGCTCGCTCGAGCCGGGCAAGGATGCCGACCTCGTCATCCTCTCCGGCGATCCGTTCTCGGTCCGCACGAAGGTCCTCCAGACCTGGGTCGAAGGGAGAAAGGTGTTTGATCGCGACGATCCCGAAGACCGCCTTTTCGCCGTCGGTGGGTATGGCGCGGGACGCGACCAGGAAGCGGAAATGTGCTGCGCGGGGCCGACAAAATGAGCGACTCGCCCCTCCGATCGACATTCCGCTCCGTCACCGCCGGCCTAGCCGTCTGGCTCGTTACGCTCGCTGCCGGCTCTGCCACGGCTGCCGGGGAGACCCTCGCCATCCGCGGCCGTATCATCCACACCATGGCCGGCGACCCGATCCCCGACGGCGTCGTGGTGGTGAGCGATGGCCGGATCGTTGCTGTCGGGCCGGCGGCGACGGTGGCCGTCCCCGCCGACGCCCGCGTTCTCGAGGCCGCGGTGGTCACCCCCGGGCTCATCGATGCCCACTGTGTCGTCGGCCTGTCGGGGTATCTCAACCAGGATCAGGACCAGGACCAACTCGACGCCACGGAGCCGGTCCAGCCGGAACTGCGGGCCGTCGACGCCTACAACTCGCGCGAGCGGCTCGTTGAATGGGTGCGTGGTTTCGGCGTCACCACTCTCCACACCGGCCATGCCCCCGGGACTCTCGTCTCCGGCCAGACCATGGTGGTGAAGACGGCAGCGACTGCGGTCGTGCTCAAGCCGACCGCGATGGTCGCCGTGACGCTCGGGGACGCCGGGCGCGCCCAGGGGGAAAAGAAGGCCCCAGGCACGCGGGCGAAGTCGGTTGCCATGCTGCGCACCGAACTGGCCAAGGGGGTGGAATACCGCCGGAAGCAGGCCGATCCCGATCCCGAGAAACGCCCGGCGCCCGATCTGCGCCTCGAAGCCCTGGCGCGGATCGTCGCGGGGGAGTGGCCACTCCTGGTGACCGCCGACCGGGCCACCGACATCGAAGCGGCGCTGCGGGTAGCGGAGGAGTTTTCAATCAGGATTGTTCTCGACTCCGCCGCGGAATCGCACCTCCTCGTCGGCCGCATCCGCGCGGCCGGGGTGCCGGTCATCCTCCACCCGACGATGAAGCGCGCCGGGAGTGGCGAGACGGAGAACGCCAGCTTCGAGACTGCCGCCACGCTGCGGAAGGCCGGGATTCCGGTGGCGCTCCAAAGCGGTTACGAGAGCTACGTCCCCAAGACGCGGGTCGTCCTCTTCGAGGCCGGCGTGGCCTCGGCCAACGGGCTCACGATCCCGGAAGCGCTCGCGACGATCACGATTGACGCGGCGCGGATCCTCGGAGTCGCCGACCGCATCGGCTCCCTCGAGCCGGGCAAGGATGCCGACCTGGCGCTCTTCGATGGCGATCCGTTCGAATACACGACACACTGCACCGGCGTGGTCATCGACGGGGCCGTGGTCGCGAACGAACCGCGGTGACCATCGCTGGCCGGTCTGGCAGGCTATCCGGTCTGGCAGGCTATGACGTTACAGCCGAGGGGAGGGGACGATGGAACAGGGATCGGAGTGCCAGCGGAGGTGGGGGCTCATCCTCGCCTCGCTCGTCCTGGCAGCGGCCTTGCCCGTCGTCGCCGTCGCGGCAGGTCCCGACCGACCGCCGAACATCGTGCTGCTGGTGGCCGATGACCTGGGCATCAACGATCTGGGCTGTTATGGCAGGGCCGATCATGTCACCCCGGCGATCGACCGTCTCGCTGCCGCGGGGACGCGGTACACGGCTGCCACGGCGGCGGCGAGCGTCTGCTCCCCTTCGCGCGTCGCCCTCCTCACCGGCGTCCATCCGGCTCGGGCCCATCTCACCACCTTCCTCCCCGGAAGATCAGACCGGGCGAGCCACAAACTCCTCCCCCCCGTGATCGAACAGGCACTGCCGGCGGCGATCCCCACGCTTGCCGAGCGGCTGGCGCCGGCCGGCTACCGCAGTCATTTCGTCGGCAAGTGGCACCTCGGGGGCGAGGGGGCCCTGCCGACCGACCGGGGCTTTGCCACGGCGACCAGCGGGCCGGCCAACCCCGGGGCTGAATCGCCGGAGGGGGCAAAGGGGGAGCAGCGGCAGGCCGCCGACGCGGTGCGGATCATCGCCGAGCAGATCCGCGACCACCACGACGAGCCGTTCCTCCTCGTCGTCGGCTTCGACGCGCCGCATGTTCCCCTGGCGGCCCCGGCGGCGGGCTTGGCAGCGCACGCCGGCGCGTTCAACCCGACCTACGCCGCTCTTGTTTCGGCGCTCGACGACGCGGTGGGGAAGATCCTCACGGCGCTCGACGACGCCGGTATCGCCGACGCCACGTTCGTCGCCTTCACCTCCGACAACGGCGGCCTCCATGTGCCGGAGATCGGGGATCCACCGCCGACGTTCAATGCCCCGTTCCGGGCCGGCAAGGGATTCCTCTACGACGGTGGCGTGCGGGTGCCGCTGATCGTGCGCTTTCCCCGCGGGGCCGAGGCCGGGAGCGTGGTGACGGCGCCGGTCTCCACCGGCGACCTCGTGCCGACGATCTGCCGCCTGGCCGGGGTCGCGGTGCCGCAGCCGGCCGACTTCCGCGATCTCGCCGACGACGCCATCCTGTCTGCCGGCGACGATCGCCCGTTCTTCTGGCACCAGCCCCACAACACGAACCAGGGGGGGCGGCCGGCCGGCGCGATCCGGCTGGGCGACTGGAAGCTCGTCGAACACCTCGAGGACGGTCGGCTCGAACTTTTCAACACCGGCGACGACGCCGGCGAAACGACCGACCGCTCGGCCGCCGAACCGGGACGGGTGGCCGAACTGCGTGGCCGGCTCGAAGCCTGGCGCCGCAGCGTTTCGGCGCAGGGGATGACGGCCAACCCACGATTCGACCCGGCCGCCTGGCAGGCCTGTCATGCGGACATCGATGTCTCCAGCCTCCCTGCCGCGGCGACAGCCGCCGAGATGGTCGCGGCGCTTGCCGCCTGGCGGAAGGCGATGGACGATGGAGCCGCCGGCCCCCCGACAGCGCGGAACGGCTTCATCCGACTGTTGGCGAGGGACGCGACCGTGTCCGGAGAGAAACTCTGCTACGAGCCGCAGCCCGAGAAGGACACGCTCGGCTACTGGGTGAATGCCGCCGACCGGGCATGGTGGGATTTCCGGCTCAACGAACCGGGCCGCTACCGGGTCGCCGTTCTCCAGGGCTGCGGGGCGGGGCAGGGGGGATCGACCGTGGAACTGAACACCGGCGCCTCGGCGCTCGAGTTTATCGTCGAGGAGACGGGTCACTTCCAACGCTTCGTGCCGCGGGCCGTCGGCACGCTCGACCTCCCCGCCGGGAACGTCAGACTCGTGGTGACCCCTCTGGAAAAGAAGGCGGCCGCGGTCATGGACCTGCGGAGCGTGACGCTCGAACGGATCGACTGACACCGCGGCGGGCCGACCTGACGGGCTGGCTTGGATCGTCAGATCTGGTAATCGTGCTCGAGGGCGGGGACCTCGCCGCGCATGCGCAGCTTCGGCCGCTCGAGGACGACCGTCGTCCGCGGATCGATGCTCCGCGTCAGCCAGACGTTGCTGCCGATCACGGAATCGTGGCCGATCCGCGTCGCCCCGCCGAGGACGGTGGCATTGGCGTAGATCACGACGTTGTTCTCGATCGTCGGATGACGCTTCGTCCCCCGGATGAGATGCCCGTCGCTGTCGGTCTGGAATGACAACGCGCCGAGCGTCACCCCTTGATAGAGCTTGACGTGACTGCCGATCTCGCACGTCTCGCCGATGACGACGCCAGTCCCATGATCGATGAAGAAGTGATCCCCGATCGTCGCGCCCGGGTGGATGTCGATGCCGGTCCGCGAATGGGCCCACTCGGCCATCATCCGGGGAATGAGGGGCACGTCGAGGCGGTGGAGGATATGGGCGAGACGGTGGATCGTGACCGCCTCGAGCCCGGGATAACAGAAGATCACCTCGTCGAGCGTCCGCACGGCCGGATCGCCGTCGTAGGCGGCCTGGACATCCGTGGCGAGCACGCGCCGCAGGTCGGGGATCTTTTCCAGGAACTCGACCGCCTTCGCCTGCCCGAGCGCCTCGAAGTCGGCGGCGTCGACACATTCCTGGACGACATCCGGCACGAGCGGCAACTCGCCGCCATGGACGGCCGCCTGGGCTCGTGCCGCCACGCTGTGGCGCAGGGCCCTGCCGATCTGCGTCGTCAGTTTGTCGTGGAGACCGTCGACGAGGTCGCCGACGTGGTAGGTGACGTTGCCGAGATGGAGATTCTCGCGCCGCCGGTAGCCGGGATAGAGGATCTCCTTGAGGTCCTCGCAGGCGGCGATGATCGTCTCGTACTTGGGCAGCGGGCAGTGCCCGAGGTACTGGATCGTGGGAACATCCTGATACGTCTCCACGATCCGCCGGGTGAGCTGCGGGAGTTGTTCCTTGATGCGAACGTCGGTGGCCATGGGACTCGATCGTAGGGCCCCGCCGGCCCGCTCGGCAACGGGGACGGCCGGGCGGGCAACGGAGCCGGCTCGGAACCTGGGAACCCAACCGGCGCGCCCAGTACCGGCGCCACCGTTCCCTTCGACGCAGGAGCCTGCGGAAATTGAGGGTTGTTCGGCAGGTTCCCCCCGCCATGGCTGCGGCCCCGGTGGCTGGGAAGGGAGGGGGGACGGCGGGGATTTCAGGCCGATTCGCCGCACGCGGCCAGGGCGGCGGCAAGCGTCAGCCCGCCATCGTAGAGGGCTCGGCCGACGATGCAGCCCTCCGCCCCGATGCCTGCCACCCGGCGGAGATCGTCGGCGACGGCGATCCCCCCGGACGCCACGATCGGCAACCGGACCCCCTCCACCATCTCCCCGAGGGCGACGAGGTTCGGCCCCGAGAGCATGCCGTCGGTGGCGATGTCGGTGTAGACGACGCCGGCGAGCGGAAGATGCTCGCTTCGCTTCGCGACATCGATGGCAAAAAGCCGGCTCGTGTCGACCCAGCCCCGCACGGCCACACGGCCGTCGCGGGCGTCGAGGCCAAGGACGATCCTACCGGGGAGGGCCGCGGCCATCGCTGCGAGGAGCTCTGGCTGCTCGATGGCGACGCTTCCCACGACGAGCCGCGAGAGGCCGGCGTCAGCGTAGGCGCGGGCGGTGTCGAGCGAGCGGATGCCCCCACCGAGTTGGCAGGGAACGCCGGCCGCGCGGACCATCCGGGCTATCAGCTCCGCCTGGACCGGGCTCCCCGACTTCGCGCCGTCGAGATCGACGACATGGAGCCGCCGCGCTCCCTGGTCGACGAACCGGCGCACCTGCTCGACCGGGTCGTCGGCAAACACCGTCTCGCGGTCGTAGTCCCCTTGGAGGAGACGGACGCAGCGTCCCCCACGGAGATCGATCGCGGGCCACAGGTCCATGGGGGCATCTCCGGAGGGGCGGCAGGGAAACGTCGGGGAAACGTCGATCGCGGGTCACGAACGGTCGACGAACGCCCGGAGGAGACGCATGCCGGTCTCCTGGCTCTTTTCGGGATGAAACTGCGTGGCAAACAAACGGCCGCGGGCGACGGCGGCACAGAACTCGCCACCGTAGTCGGTGACCCCGGCGACGACGGAGGGGTCGCGGGGGCGGGCGGCGTAGGAGTGGACGAAGTAGTACCAATCCCCGGCGGGCGGGGCGAAGCGCTCTGCCGCAGGGCCCCAGGTGACGGTGTTCCATCCCATATGGGGCACCTTCATCCCCGTCGGGATCTCGAAGCGAGCCACGTCTCCCTCGAGGAGACCGAGGCCGTGGTTCTCCCCCCCCTCCCAGCCGGTTTCGAAGAGGAGCTGGAGGCCCATGCAGATCCCGAAGAAAGGCTTGTCAGCGCGGACATGCGCCACGATCGGCTCGACGAGGCCACGGGACCGCAATTCCCGCATCGCATCTCCGAACGCGCCGACACCAGGAAGCACCACCCGCTCCGACTCCGCCACACGCTGCGGATCGTCGCTGATGAGGGCCTCGACGCCGATCCGCTCGAGCGCCTTTTGCACGCTGCGGAGATTGCCGCTGCCGTAATCGATGATCGTGACCATGGGGGCAGTCTACGGTGGCGACCGGGTGGCCGGGAGGGCCCGGAGCCGCGTGCCGTGGTCTCCGGCGGTCGGCCGGTCTTTCCCCGGCGTCAGCCGGCGCCGGGGGCATCGGCCATGCTCGTGGCCGGCTCGGCACCCATCTGCTCCGGGTAGACAACCAACTCGATCCGCCGGTTCCGGGCCCGGCCGGCAGCCGTGGCGTTGGAGACGACCGGGTGGTTGGGACCGTGGGCGACGACGAACAACTGCCCCGGCTTCAGTGTCGTCCGGCCACAGAGGAAGTCGAACACGGCGCTGGCCCGGGCCACGCTCAACTGATGCGGCGAACCCCAGGTTGCATTCTGGAGCGGCTCGGTGTCGGTGTGCCCCTCGATGCCGATGAACTGCCCCTTGAACACCCCCGAGACCTCCGTCGCCGTCTGCGAGAGGAGGGCGGCGCCGGCGGGAAGGAGCGACGCCGTTCCGGGTTCGAACAACTTGTCGGCCGGGATCTCGATCCGCACCACCGCCCCATCGAGCCGGGAGGTGATGCCGGGGATCGCCAGATGGTTCATCCCCTCGCGCATCGTGGCCGAATCGATCGCCGGGGCGGTCGGCTGGGCCGGTAGGCTGCCTGGATCCCCCGGAGGGGCGAACGTGCCGGGTGGCCCCGCCGGGCGGGCGGCGGCCCGCGCCTGGGACAGCTGCGACGAGGTCGAGGCGAGTTGCTCCCGCAGTGCCGACACTTCCTCCTGAACCAATTGCGTCTCCTGGCGACTGCGGGCCAGCTGCGTCTCGAGGAGCTTCGGATCGGCATTGGCGTACGACGGCAGCGGCGTTGTCGAGAGGGGCACCGACGGAGCCTGCGGCGCGAAGCTCACCGGCATCATCGCGGGGGTGGCGCGGAACGGGTTCTGCGTGCAGCCCCCTGCCGCGACGGCGACGAGGAGTGAGGCGACGACGCGGAGATGCTTGGGCGCCATGGTGCCGGTTCCGATCCCCCGCGGGGTCGGTGGAGGTGGGGGCGGCCGTGGGAGGGGGGATGGTAGGGGCCCCGCTGGCTGGGAACAAGCCCGAAGCATCCCCCGGGACACCCACGGAACACCCCGCCTGCCCTTCTTTCACAGACCGCCGCGCCGCGATTCGGTCCCACCGCGGCGGGCATCACTCCGGCGGTTCAGCCCTGCAGGACCATCAGCCAGCCGACGAGCAGGGCCCCGAGAAGAAACAGCGCGGCCAGCGCGACACGCCGAGCCGGCGGTCCCAACGACGACCACACCCACAGCGACAGGGCCGTCCCGACCACGACGGCGAGGACGATCCCGACGAGTTGGCCGGTCTCGGCGAACGACGCCGCAGCCGCCTTCCAGAGCGGCCGCCAGCCCACCATGACGGCCACGGTTCCCGCGCACAGGCTCGGGCCGAAGGGCAGCTCGCTCTCGCGATGACGGACGATCTGGACAACCCCATGGACCAACCCGAACAGCACCCCGAGGAAACAGGCCAGCACGCTTGCCTGCCAACCGAGCCACGCCCCCACCATTGCCATCAGCGTCACGTCCCCCAGCCCCATCGCCTCTCGACCGAGCGCCAGGCTCGCGCCGGCCCGCGTGCCCCAGACGACGCCCCCGGCCACCACCGCCCCGACCAAGCCCGTGAACATCGCCTCGAAGCGGAGCCCGCCGATCGACCACGCGCCGGCCAGAACCAGCCAGCCGACCGCCAGGAGGCCCAGCCGCGGCCACCATGGCGCCGCGGGAGGGGCATCGGTTGTCGTCGTTCCATCCCCTTCCTGGGGTGAATCACTGCCCCCCAGATCGGGCCCGGTGCCGACGCGCCACCAGACGGAAAACAGCACCAAGCCCGCGACGAGCGCTGCCGGGTGGGCGGCCACCCAGGCGCCCCGCTCGGCCGCGGCCTGTTCTAGCGGCCCCGCCCACCCGAGCACATCGGGGAGGATCAGCGGCGTGGCAAACGGCCGTGCCAACTCCGCCCCCACTGGGAGGAGCGTGCCGGGCGCCAGCCAGGCCACGACCAGACCGGCCAGGAGCCCCGGAATCGTCACCCAGTCGGGGATCACCCGGTAGCGAAAGTCGATCCAAGTGGCGGCCGTGAGCAGCCAGAGGAGAAGCGTGTGGGCCAGCCAGCGGCCGGCGACGGGAGCGAAGCTGAACGCCAGCGGAGCCCCGGAATCATCGCGAGGGAGCTCGGCGAACCAGCGGACCTCCCACCACCACAGCCCGACGACGACGACGATCGCGGGCCCGAGAATCGTGGCCGAACGAGCGACCGCCGTGCCCGCGGCGCCTGCCTCCCCGGCCGTGCCCTCCGCCAGCCCGCGCTCGCACGCCGCCAGCCATCGGCCCGTGATGGCCGTTTGCGTCCAGCCGAACAATCCCCCCACAAGTGCCGCGATCACGCCACCGCCGAGCAGGCCTGGATCGGGAAGGGGCATCAGTCCGTCACCTCCGGGGGAGTCGGCCGAGCAGCGCCGGCCAGCGCGGGGAGCGCCCGGAGGATCGACTCGACGACCTCTTCCGGCGACGCCACCGATGCATCGATCACCACGTCGGCACACGCGCGGTAGAGGGGCTCGCGGGCGGCAAGGATCGATTCGATCTCGGAGAGCGGATCGGCGTTGGTGAGCCCCGGCCGCCGCGACGCCGTGGTCGGATCGGCGGCGAGCCGGCGGCGGAGGATCGGGCTCGGGGCGGTGAGCCAGACGACGCAGCCCCCCTTCTTCCGGAGATGCTCCCGATTGCCGGGCCGCAGAATCACTCCGCCACCGGTGGCGAGCACCCCCTCCGGCTTCGCCAGGAGCTCGCCCAGCACCCCCGACTCCTCGTCGCGGAAGTACGGCTCGCCGTGATCGCGGAGAAGAGAGGCGATCGTCGTGCCGACGCGCCGTTCGAGCTCGACGTCGGCGTCCCACCACGGACACCCGAGCCTCCGCGCGAGGCCCGCGGCCACCGTCGTCTTGCCGGTGCCGCGGTAGCCGATGAGGGTGACGGTGGGCATGGAAGGGGTCGCCTCCGGTCAGCCGGGGAGTTTTGCCGAGGCCGTGGCGCGCTTGAGGGCCTCGCGCATCACCGTCTCCGACGGCTCGATGCCGTGCCAGAGGCGGAACTGGATCGCCGCCTGGCGGACGAACATGTCGACACCCGTCACGATCCGGCAGCCTGACACCCGTGCCTCCTTCACCAAGAGCGTATTCTCCGGATTGTAGACCGTGTCGAACACGACCATGTAAGGGCGGAGATGGTCCTTCTCGAAAGGCGTCTCGTTGACCAACGGGTGCATTCCCACCGGTGTGGCGTTGACGACACAGTCGTAGGGGACCTTGTACCGGGCCGTCCAATCGATCGCTTTGCAGCCGACCTCGGCCGCGATCCGCCGCGCCCGCTCGACCGTACGCGAGCAGACGGTGACCTCGATGCCCCGCTTTCGCAGCCCGAAAGCGACCGCCCGTGCCGCCCCACCCGCCCCGAGCACGAGCGCGTTTTTCACCACCGTGACATCGACAAGCCCCTCGCCCCCCTGCTCGCGGAGCGCCGACTCGAGGCTCTCGACGGCAGCGGTGGCGTCGGTGTTGTGGGCCATGACACCGTCGTCGGAGAACGTCAGCGTGTTGGTCGCTCCGATCGCCGTCACGAGGTCGTCCTTCGCGGTGACATGCCGCAGAATCGCCTCCTTGTGCGGGATCGTCACGCTTAAACCCGTGAGGGGCCAGCGCCCCGCCTCCCAGACGAACTCATCAAGCTGCTCCGCGGGAACTCTGAAGGGGAGGTAAACCGCGTCGATCCCGGCGGCCGCCAGCGCCGCATTGTGGACGACCGGCGAAAGCGAATGGCCGACAGGATCGGCCACGACACCGTAGATCCTCGTCCCCCGGCCGATCTGGTCGTAGCGGTAGACGTCGCGCATCTGCCGCCAGCCGATCTGCCCCGGGGCGAGGAGCCGATCCTCGTGGAACGTCGCATAGGTGAACGGGGCACCGCAGCGCCCCGTCAGCACCCGCGTCGGCATCCCGATGTCGCCCATGCAGATCCCGATCGTCGGCACCGTCGCCGCCTGCACCATCTCGAGCATCCGCAGGTTGTCGCCGGGATGGTTGGACATCGTGGCGATCTTGACGATGTCGGCATCGAGATCGGCCAGACGTCTATGGAGCACCGCGAGATCGGCGGGGGTCTTGTGGAAGTCGTGGTGGCTGATGATCCGCTTCGTCGGGCCGTAGCGGCGGATCTGCGATGCGATGTCGTCCTCGAGGTCGACATACTCCGTTCCCTCCACGATCGCCGTGCGGAGGACGAGTTGCCGCTCCTCCTCGCTGCCGGCCCAGTGACCGCCGTCGGCGGCGCGGCGGCAGGTGGCGATCGCGGGGCAGGGGCGCGAGCGGAAGAGCCGCTTCACCTGGACCTTCCCCTGGATGAAGTCGAGCCGCAGTTCCACCAGCCCGATGCCGTTGTCGGCCAGAAACTTGTGCTCCGCGATCATGTGCCGGTGGCGGCCGCGGGCGATCCCCACGCAGATCATGGTGTCTGTTCCCCGTCGCGGGGTTCCAAGGGTGTGCGGGAACGGGTGGAGAGGGGCTCATGTCCGCCGGAACTGGCGGTCAAGTTCGTGACGGGAGAGGGTCAGGGAGGTCGGTCGGCCGTGGGGGCAGTGGTGGGCGTCGGTGACGAGGTGGCGGTCACGGACGAGGGCATCGATCTCGGGTTGCGACAGCGGGTCCCCCGCCTTGATCGCCGCCTTGCAGGCCAGGCCGTGGAGGACCTCGTCGACGAGCATCGACGAGGCGTTGCCGCCCCCGGTGGACGCGGGCGATGGAAGCGACGCGATGCGGCCGATCACCTCCTGGAGCAGTTCGGCCGCCGAAGCCCCGCCGGCGAGGACCGGCTTCGCCGTGACGATGACGGTCGCCCCGCCGAACGGCTCGACCCGCAGGCCCGCCGCAGCCAGCGCCTCCGCATGCTCCGTCACGACCTCCAGTTCGGCCGGCGGGAGATCGAGACGCTCGGGGATCAGCAGGGGCTGCACCTCGAGGCTCCCAGCCGCGATCGCTCCTTTGAACCGCTCGTAGAGGACCCGCTCATGGAGGGCGTGCTGGTCAATGACCTCGATCCCCTCGCGGCTCTCGACGACGAGGTAGCGGTTGTGCATCTGGACCGCCCGCTCGATGCCCCCCACCGACACGCTCCGCCCGTCTGCGGGCTCCTCTTCCCATCCGGGGAGGGGCGCCGGCGAGCTCGGACGGGGCGAGGCCAGCGGCGTCTGCGGCTTCCACGCCGGGAGTGTCGGGGGGGCGAACCAGGGCTCCGGAGAAGGGGACGGCCACCTCCCCTCCGGAGCGGTGGGAGCCCGCGGATCCTCCCCTTCTCGGTGACCGGTCGGCGGCCAGATTGGCGCGGGGGCGGGCCCGTTCCGGCCGGCGTCGGTCGGCGGCGTCAGCGGGGCGCGGAGATCGAGCGTGAGGAACTTCGTCCGCAGGGCCGAGAGGACGAGCCGGTAGAGCCGCGACGGATCACGGAACCGCACCTCCATTTTCGCCGGGTGGACATTGACGTCGACGAGGTCGGGCGGGATCTCGAAGCGGAGGAAGGCAATCGGCTGCCGACCGGTGAGGAGCACACCCCGGTAGCCCTCCTGGACCGCATGGAGGATCGACCGGTCACGAAACGGCCGCCCCGACACGAACAGGTGCTGGAGCCGAGTGCCGGCCATGTCGTCCTCAGGACGACCGACGAGCCCGTGGACCGCGATCCCGTCGTCGGAGGCCTCGACCTCGATGAGGCGCTCCGCCAACGGTGTCCCGAACAGGTCGCCGATCCGCGTCCGCCACCGATCGGCTGCGGGGAGATCGTGGACGCGCCGACCGTTGTGATCGAGCGTCATCGCCACGGCCGGATGGGCCAGGGCGGTGCGCACGAAGGCCTCCGCGGCATGCGACCACTCCGTCGCGGGCGCACGGAGAAAAGCCCGGCGGGCGGGAACCTTCGAAAAGAGCTGATGGACCTCGACCGTCGTGCCGACCGGACATCCCTCCGGCACCACCTCCCCCATCACGCCGCCATCGACTTCGAGGCGGGCGCCGTGCTCCCCCGTCGGCGTGCGGGAACGGATCACGACCCTCGCCACCTCGGAGATCGAAGCGAGGGCCTCACCGCGGAAGCCGAGCGTCCCGATCCTCTCGAGATCCTCGGCGACCCGGAGCTTGCTCGTCGCGTGCGGCGACACCGCCAGGGGGAGATCCTCGGCGTCGATCCCAGCCCCGTCGTCGACCACGCGCACCAGCCCCACTCCCCCCTGCTCGAGTGTGACGGCGATCCGCGACGGCCCGGCATCGAGCGCGTTTTCGAGGAGCTCCTTGACGACGCTCGCCGGGCGTTCGACGACCTCGCCGGCGGCGATCCGGTTCACGACCGACATCGGCAGGGTGTGGATGCGGCCCATAGCAGCGCGATCGGACCTCCTTGGCGCCGCCGCCACGGACAGGGTCACGAAAGCTGAAACTCCTTGATCTTGCGGTAGAGTGTCCGCTCGCCGATCCCGAGCATCTCGGCTGCCTGCTCGCGGTTGCCACCGGTCACCTTCAGCGTTTCGCTGATGAACAACCGCTCGATCTCCTCCAGCGGCCTCCCGACCATCCCGGCAAGCCCGGGAAGCCCGGCCGTGCCCCCTGGTTCACCGGCCGGCGTTGCGCCTGTCGCGCCCGCCGGATCGAGCTCGATCGGCAGGTCGTCGACGTCGAGGGTCTCGTCGCAGTCGACGACAACCATGCTCTCGATGACGTTCCGCAGCTGCCGCACGTTGCCCGGCCAGGCAAACGCGGCGAGCTTCATCCGCGCCGGCAACGACATCCCCTTGATCGACTTTCCGTGCCGCTTGGCGAACAGCCGGATGAAGTGCTCGATGAGGAGCGGGATGTCGGCCGACCGCTCCCGCAGCGACGGGATGGCGATCGTCACGACCTTGAGGCGGTGGTAGAGATCACTGCGGAACGCGCCGGAGGTGATCGCGTCCTCGAGATTGCGGTTGGTGGCCGAGAGGATGCGGACATTGACGCGCACGGGGGTGTTCGAGCCCACTCGGGTGATCTCGCCCGATTCGAGCACCCGGAGGAGCTTGATCTGCGTCGCCATCGGCATGTCGCCGACCTCGTCGAGGAACAGCGTGCCGCCGTTGGCATACTCGAACTTCCCCACCCGGTCGCTCGAGGCGTCGGTAAAGGCGCCGCGGACATGCCCGAACAACTCACTCTCGAGGATGTTCTCGCTCAACGCGGCGCAGTTGAGGGCGACGAAGGTCTTGTTCTTCCGCGGGCTGTTTTGGTGAACGGCTTGGGCGACGAGCTCCTTGCCGGTGCCGGTCTCCCCCTGAATCAGGAGCGTGGCATCGGTGGGGGCGATCCGCTTGAGCCGCTCGATGAGGCCGATCATCTGCGGGCTCGATCCGACGACCCCCTCGAAGCCGAACTTCTCGTCGAGTCGCTGGTGGAGCTCGAGGTTCTGCCGCTTCAGCCTCACCCCCTCGCTCGCCCGGTCGACGGCCGTGCGGAGGTGGGAGAGATCGAGTGGCTTCTGGAGGTACGTGAAGGCGCCCTGCTGCATCGCCGCGACCGCCGAGGGAACGGTGCCATGGCCCGTGACGACGATCACCTCCGTCTCGGGTGAGGCCTGCTTCGCTCGGGAGAGGATCTCCAGGCCGCCGATGTCGTTCATCATCAAGTCGGTGACGACGACATCGAACGAATCCTGCTCGATCTTCCGCGCCCCTTCCGTGCCGCTGCCGACGATCGAGCACTGGTAGCCGAGGCGGCTCAATCCCTCCCCCATCGTCCGCGCATGGACGATGTCGTTGTCGACGACGAGCACGCGCACGAGTTTTTGCGTCCCCGGATCGGGGAGGACCGGTGCGGGGGACGGCGGCGATTCACGGGATCCGGTCATGAGAGAAGAGTACGAAGCGTGGGCCTGCCCCGTCCAGTTCCCTGCAGGCGTCGCGACACGAAACCCGGGGCGGGGCGAGCAGGCCTCACAGCGCCACCCGGGGACCAGACCCGGCCGGGGGAAGCCGGGGAGGGGACGGCAGCCAGATCGTCACCTTCGTGCCCCGCCCGGGCGCACTCTCGATGTCGATCGTTCCGCCGTGGGCCTCGACGATCTTCCGCGCGGTTGGCAACCCCAGGCCACTTCCCCCCTGTTTCGTCGTGTAAAAAGCGCGGAACACTTTGGCGAGGGTCTCCTCCGACATCCCCTGGCCGGTGTCGATCAGCTCGATCGCCACCCCCAGCCCGGAAGGACGGGTGCGGACGACGAGTTGCCCGCCGGGATCCATCGCCTGGACGGCATTGATGAGGAGATTAAGCAGCGCCGAGCGGAAGGTCTCGCGATCGAGGCGGACCATCGGCAGTTCGGGATCGAGATAGCGAACGATCTCGACCTGCGCCTCGTTGGCCCGGGGCGTGAAGAAGTCGAGGAGTTGGTCGATCTCGACGTTGAGATTGCCCGGCTCGAGCGTCAGCGATTCCTGCCGGGCGAAGTCGAGGAAGTCGCCGAGGAGCTTCTGGAGGCGGTCGCACTCCTCCCGGACCAATTCGATCTTTGCCTTGGCCCGCCGGTCGCGCTGCTTCGTCGGCGACTGGGGATCGGTGTTCTCGAAATCCTCCGCCAACAGCTCCATGTTGAGCCGGATCGTGGAGAGTGGGTTGCGGATCTCGTGGGCGAGGGCCCCGACCAGCGCCGCAAACTCGGCATACGTCTCCGCCCGGGGATGGACCGATTCGTCTGCCGCAGACATGCTCCCCCCTCCGCGCGGAGTCCCGGGCGCCGCCACGCTGGTGCGACGCCCGGGAGATCCCGCTTGGTCTTCCGACGGGTCAGGAGCCAGCGTTGCCGGCGTTGCCGCCATTGTCGGCAAGTTCACGCATCGCGACCTTCCGGCTGAGCTTCACCCGATCCTGATCGTCAACGGCGATCACCTTGACCCGCATGATGTCGCCGACGCGGCAGACGTCGCCGACGCTCGAGACATAGTCGTCCGACAGCTCACTGATATGGCACAGACCATCCTTGCCGGGGACGAGCTCGACGAACGCACCGAAGTCCTTGATGCTCGTCACCCGACCCTCGTAGATCCGGCCGACCTGGATCGAGGCGGTCAGCGCCTCGATCTTCGCCATCGCCGCCATCGCCCCCTCGGCGTCATGGCTGGCCACCGTCACCGTGCCGTCGTCCTCCACCTCGATGCTCGCGCCGGTCGATTCCTGGATGGCACGGATCGTCTTTCCGCCCGGGCCGATGAGGAGGCCGATCTTCTCGGGATTGATCTGCGTCCGCAGGAGCCGCGGAGCCCACGGGGAAATCTCCTGACGCGGACGACCGATCGTCGAGAGCATCGCGCGGAGGATCTCGAGCCGGGCCACGCGGGACTGCTTCAGCGTCGCCTCGATGATCGCCGGCGAGATGCCGTCGATCTTCAGATCGAGCTGGATGCCCGTGATCCCGGCCGGGGTCCCGGCGATCTTGAAGTCCATGTCGCCGTAGTGGTCCTCGTCGCCGATGATGTCGGTGAGGAGCTTCCACTCGTGCTCCGACTGCTTGACGAGCCCGACGGAGATCCCCGCGACGGGGCTCGTGATCGGCACGCCGGCGGCCATCAGGGCGAGCGTCGCACCGCACACCGAGGCCATCGAGCTCGAGCCGTTCGACTCGAGGATGTCGGAGAGCACCCGGATCGTGTAGGGGAAGGTGTCGGGATCGGGGAGCACCGGCTTGACGCTCCGCTCGGCGAGGGCGCCGTGGCCGATCTCGCGCCGGCCGGGGCCGCGGATCGGGCGGACCTCGCCGACGGAATACGATGGGAAGTAGTAGTCGAGCATGAACTTCTTCGAATACTCGTCGAGGAGGCCGTCAACACGCTGCTCGTCCTTGCCTGTCCCGAGGGTGATCGTCACTAGCGCCTGGGTCTCGCCGCGCTGGAAGACCGCGGAACCGTGGACGCGGGGGAGCAGATCGACCTCACAGGAGATCGGACGGAGGGTCGTGTAGTCACGACCGTCGGGACGCTTTCCTTCGTAGATCAGGTCCCGGACGGCACGCTCCTCGAGCCCGTGCCAAACATGGGAGAAATCGGCCTCGCTGACGCCACCGGCATCACCAGACTTGGCGGAACCGGCCGGCTCGAGGGGAACGATCGCCGCCTTCGCCTTTTCCTTGAGGGCCTTCACCGCCTGACCACGCTCGGCTTTGACGGCGGTCGCCTTGGCGGCCTTGAGGTCGTGGAGGTAGTCGCGGGTGAGCCGCTCGCGGAGGTTGGTGTAGTCGGCGAGGACATACTCTTTCTTCGGCTTGCCGGCCAGCCGGACGAGCTCATGCTGCATCGAGCACAGCTCGCGGATGATCCGGTGGCACTCGGTGATCGCCTCGAGCATGCGGGCCTCGGGCATTTCGCGGGCGAAGCCCTCGATCATCAGCACCGCCGTCTCGCTGCCGGAGACGATCAGGTCGAGATCGCTCTCCTCGAGCTGATCCTGGGTCGGGAACGGAACGAACACCCCGTCGACCTGTGCCAACCGGACGCTCCCGAGCGGCCCGCGGAAGGGGAGTTGCGAGATCGACAGCGCCGCTGAGGCACCGTTCATCGCCAAGACGTCGCCGTCATTTTGCTTGTCGCTGGAGAGGACCGAGGCTTGGATCTGGACCTCGTCGAAGAACCCGTCGGGGAACAACGGGCGGATGGGGCGATCCATGAGACGGCTCGTGAGCGTCTCCTTCATCGTCGGGCGCCCCTCGCGCTTGAGGAAGCCACCGGGAAACTTGCCCGCCGCCGCAGAACGCTCGCGGTAATCGCACGTGAGCGGGAAGAAATCGATCCCCATACGCGGGGCGCCGGTCGCGGCCGCCACGATCACCGCGGTTTCCCCATAACGCACGAGGACGGCCCCGGCCGCCTGCTTCGCCAACTGTCCCGTCTCGATGGAGAGGGTGTGATCCCCGATTTTCCGTTCGACAACCGTTTTCATGAAAACTCTTCTTTCTTCCCTTCCCGCCCGACCGCGCGCCCTGTGCACGCCGTCGTCACGGGGGCGATGGAGCTGTTGCCCATTCCCCCCGATACCGAACCAAGGCGGCGAGACGTCCGAGGCTCGGCCACGTGCCGAACCTCCAGGACTCCACCACCGCCTTTGCCGACCGACCTGAACGCCCCCCGCAATCAGGGGAACAGTTCCCGGTGGCACGCCCCCGGCAGCAACGAACCGCCGGGAGCATCAAGTGGACCGGGGAATGCGGGCCTGGGGGATCATTGCCCCCACGACACCCCACCCCCAACAGACCAAAATCTCTCTCCGAACCGCCATCGAGGCCGAGCACCGCAGTGCCACGCAAGGAGAGCGGAGTGTATGAACCCTTCACTTCAAGGGCCCGTGGCCACCCAGAAGCAACCCGCTCACGTTCGCCGCGACGAGGGTTTGCCTTGGGCGTGATGGCGACCGGGCCCAACCATGTCGTGGCGATTACTTGCGGATCTCGAGACGCTGGATGATGTCGAGGTAGCGCTGCGGCTCGACACGCTTGAGATAGTCGAGCAAGCGGCGGCGGCGACTGACCATCTGCAGCAGACCACGCCGGCTGGCGAAGTCTTTCGAATGCGTTTTGAAATGCCCGGTCAGATGGGTGATCCGGCCCGAGAGGAGGGCGATCTGGATCTCCGCCGAGCCGGTGTCGGCATTCCCTCGCCGATACGCACCGATGAGTTCTGTCTTGCGATCTTTCGTGAGCGACATCAGCCGAAAACCGCCCTTTTGCAGGCGACCTGAAACGTGACGGGCAAGCCGTGCGCGGCACTCCGAGGATGCACGCTGCATCCCACTCCATGTACCACGGCACGCCTGCCACGGAAACCAAATCAACCGCGGCGTTCACCGCGACAAACCATGTCTCTTGAGGAACCGAAAAGTGTATCGGCGGGGGGCCGATTTGCAACACCATCCGCCCCCGCCGGCATCCCCCGCCCTCCCCGGGCCCAATTGCCCAGGCCGGATGGCCCCGGGGGGGAATGCCTCCCGCCCGGGACCAGCAGACAAAAACTGACGCTGGGGGCCGACCGCAAACGGCCCCCTCTCCCTCAAGCGGCCGTCGTCCGGCCGCCGCGGGGAGTTTTGACGACATTCCAAGCCAGCCCGAGCTTTTCCATGGCCAGAATCATCCAGTAGGTGGTGTCGAACTCCCACCACCGGTGTCCGTGCTTGGCCATCCGTTGGAAGGCGTGGTGGTTGTTGTGCCACCCCTCACCGAACGCCAGCAACCCGACCCACCACAGATTCCGCGAGTTGTCGTTGGTCTCGTAATTGCGGTAGCCCCAGATGTGCGTCGCCGAATTGACGAACCACGTCACGTGGAACACGTAGACCATCCGCATCGCCAGCCCCCACAGGAGCCACGAGACTCCGGTCCGCCAGTCGTACAGCGCCGCCCCGGTGAAGAGGAGAGCCGCGCCGATGAGGAAGTGCCACAGGAGGAACGTCTTGTGGAGGAAAAGGATCCCCGGATCCTTGTAGAGATCGGGGGCCCAGCGACGGCAGTGGGCGTCGAGCTCGGCGGGATCGCGCCGCGGGAACATCCAGGTGATGTGGCTCCAGACGCCTCCGTCGTACGGCGTGTGCGGGTCCCCCTCGAGGTCGCTGAAGGCGTGGTGCTTGCGGTGGTTGGCGACCCAGTGGAGCGCCGACCCCTCACCGGAGACCCCCCCCATCCAGGCGTAGAACATCTTCACGGCCCGGGTCGTCGAGAAGCTGCCATGGGTCAGCAGGCGGTGGTAGCCGAGACAGACGCCGAGGCTGCCGGTGGCCCAGCTCAAAGCCACGCAGATCGCCAGCCCCGACCAGGTGAAGTAGAAGGGGGCCACCAGGGCGGCGGCATGGATGAGACCGATCCAGATGACGACCGGCCAATCGAGGTCGCTCCAGTGCTGGCCCGTCGGTCGATTGAGCTGCTCGGCATCGGTGACGATTGCCGTTTCCCCGCCGACACCGTCGTGCCGCTCGCCCTCGCTCTCGGGGCCGCCGATCGCTGACCGCCCGAAGGCGAACTCGTCGGCGGCGTCGACCTGCGGATGGCGACCGCCATTGGCCGGCTGAGCTGTGGCATGGCCGGAGGCCGTCGACACGGGCTTGCCGGCCTTGGGGCGCCGCGACTGCTTGGGGGAGTGACTGGTCTTCGACGTCATGTCGGGACGGGCCTCGGAGGGAGCGGGGGAGTCGACGTGGGAACGCTGGCCTGCGATGGAAACAGCCATCGCCGGCCTGGACCTTACTTTGATGCATTTCCCCGGGCTTGCCAGCGTCGGCGGGTCAGTCCCCAGTCGATTCACCGTCAAGAGTTCGTCAATTTCCCCCGTTTCCCCTCCGGTCGAGTGGGGGAAGAGGGTTTGGTGCCCGGCCCGCGCGGAGCGGGGACGTCAGCGCCGCGCTGCCGGCTCCCCCGCACTGACCGCGGCGGGCGCGTTCGCCCGGGGGGCCCCCGGGGGAACCAAACGGAAGGTCCCAGGCGGCGTGCCTGCCTGTGGAGCCGCTGCAGTCGTCGCAGGAAAGGGGAAGATCGCGAGGAGCCATCCGCTCATCGGCGTGGCCGGCACCGCCAGCGCGGTGGTCGGGGAGAGGGCCCGCGCCACGGAAGAGAGGCTCGCGGCGGCGACCGGTGCCTCGAGGAGCGAACCTTCGGCCCCCACCAGCAGGGCCGGCTGGTCAGCGGCGGTGATCCGCATCCCCCGCGCATCGATCTCGACGCTGGCCGCGCCGCGCTCGAAGCGGATAACGGTGCCGCGCGGGGCCGGCCTCCACCCTGGACCGGCGCGGCATCCGAGCGTCGTCACGAGGGCCTCGAGGCCCTCCTGAGCGATCCCACCAGCGCCGGTCACCACGCGCCCGCGGACCGAGTCGACCCGCCCCGCCACCATCCGGCATTCGTCGATGTCGACCCGTGCCATGCCGGTGGCATGCCAGGGGATGGCCGTCGTGGCGGCGGCGAGATCGACATCAGCGAGGACCGCGCTGAACGATCCTTCCCAGCCGCTCGCCCCGACCTCGGCATCGATCGAACCGGTGAGGCTGGCACGGCTCGTTCCCCCGGCACCCCCGGCCGACCAACCGAGGGTCGGGGCGACGACGCTCACCGGAACGGGCGTCGCCACCTGCCCGCGCACCGACAGGCGTTTCCCCTGCACCCCGGGACCCGCGAGGGCTTGGACGACAAGCCACTCCCCGTTCTCCGGCTCCGCGCGGAGGCGGATCGCCCGGCCGGCCTCGGCCCCGACGCACTCGATCCGCATTCCGGCCCGGCCGGCAGTCTCCGCCGCGCCGAACCCGAACCGACCGATATCGATGACGACGTTGCGATTGAATCGGGCCGGTTCATCGAGCCACGCGCGCGCCAATCGCACCGCGGCAGCGATCGCCGTCGGGGTGCCGGTGAGGTCCGACAGACGGATGCGGACTTCCGTCGCGGACGACTCCACATCGACCCGCGGCACGCGAACCGTCACCCCCTCGCGGCCGTCGGGCAAGGCCACATCCACCAGCCGGAGTGCTCCGGGGCGGAGATGCTCGACGCGCCCGACCGCCAGCGGCATGCCGAGTGTCCCCTCCCACTCCCGAACGAGCCGGTCGCGGTGGGCGTCGGTGCGCCGCCAGCCGGCCCAGGCGACGAGCCCCGCGCAGGGGATCAGGCAGGCGACGACGAACGTCGTGCGGACGACACGGCTGCGGGCGGCGTGCTGGGCGACGAACATCCATGTCCCTCGCGGATTGCCGGGGAAACCGTTCCCCGGCGGCTTTCCGTCATCGTCTTCGTCAACGGGCGCGGGCCAGATCGTGGTAGAGCTTCCAGCGCGCCAGCATCTCCTCGACGCTGTCGCCGCCGAACTTGTCGACGAGCGCCGCGGACATTTCGAAGGCGACGACATGCTCGACAATCACCGCTGCAGCGCTCACCGCACAGACGTCGCTCCGCTCGTAGGCCGCTTCCTCGGTCTGCTTCGTCCGGAGATTCACGCTTTCCAGCGGCTTGCGGAGGGTGCTGATCGGCTTCATCGCGGCCCGGATCACCAGCGGCTGCCCGTTGGTCATCCCCGCCTCGAGGCCGCCGGCGTTGTTCGTCGGCCGGGTGAAGCCGAGATCGGTCTGATCACGCCGGGCCGCGTCGTAATGAATCGGGTCGTGAACGTGCGAGCCACGGCGCCTGGCGGCCTCGAAGCCGAGCCCGATCTCCACCCCTTTGATCGCCTGCACGGCCATCACCGCCTGGGCGAGTCGGCCATCGAGCTTACGATCCCACTGGGCATGGGTCCCGAGGCCGATCGGCAGGCCGTCGACGCGGACTTCGACCACGCCCCCGAGGGTGTCCCCCTCCTTGCCGACCCGGTCGATGAGCTCGGTGACTTCCGCATCGCGCTCGGGGTGGAGCGAATAAATATCGCTGGAATCCCGCAAGCTCCGCAGCTCGGGAAGCGTTCCCTCGCGGGGCCCCAGCTCGATCCCGCCGAGCGCTGTCACCCATCCGCCGACTTCGATCCCGAAAGTGGCAAGGAGTTGGCGGGCGAGGGCTCCGGCCGCCACGCGCGCTGCCGTCTCCCGGGCACTGGCCCGTTCGAGCACCGCGCGGACACCGCCGAGATGTTTCACGGCCCCGGCCAGGTCGGCATGGCCGGGCCGCGGACGGTCTACATCGTCGAGCCGTTCGAGCTTGGCGTCGCGGTTGACGATCTCCATCGCCAACGGGCTGCCGAGCGTCGTTCCCCGCCACAGCCCCGAAAGGAATCGGACGCTGTCGGTCTCGATCCGCTGCCGTCCACCACGACCGTAGCCCCCCTGTCGGCGCACGAGCTCGGCATCAATCGCCGGGAGGTCGACGGCCAGCCCCGCCGGGAAGCCGTCGACAAGGGCCAGGAGGGCGGGGCCGTGCGATTCGCCGGCGGTCCAGTAGCGCAGCATGGGGCAGGGGAGGGGTTCGCGTTGGGGAGACCCGGGGCGGGTCTGCGGGGGAGGGAGCCAACGGATTCTAGTTTCGCTCCCGCCGCATCCCTAGGGCAGTGTTGGCCCGGCACACTCCCACACGACGGCTCCGCCGCTCATTCCACACCCGGCGGGAGGGTGCCAGTGAGCAACCGGCAGGCCTCGAGGTATTTTTGCCGCGTTTTCGTCACGACTTCGGCGGGGAGCCTCGGAGGGGCACTCGCCTTGTCCCAGCCGCTCGCCTCGAGCCAGTCGCGGACGAACTGCTTATCGAAGGAATCGGGGACGCGCCCCGCGCCGACAGCCGCCACTGGCCAGAACCGCGACGAATCGGGGGTCAGGACCTCATCGACGAGGATCACGGTGCCGTCGGCAGCCCGGCCCCACTCGAACTTGGTGTCGGCGAGGACAATTCCCTTGGCGGCGGCATGGGCCGCTCCGCGCCGGAAGACATCGAGGCTCTTCGCCTTGAGGACCCCAGCCAGCTCCGGGCCGATGCTCTCGGCCATGACGGCAAACGAGACATTCTCGTCGTGGCCACTGGTGGCCTTCGTGGCTGGCGTGAAGATCGGTTCGGGGAGCTCATCGCCGGCCGAGAGCCCGGCCGGCAATGGCTCGCCACAGACCGTGCCGCTGTGCCGGTACTCGGCCCATCCACTTCCGGCGAGCCGGCCACGGACGACACACTCAAACGGGATCACGGTGGCTGCCCGCACGAGCATCGAGCGGCCGCGGAGCGGCCCGAGGTCGATGCCCGCCGGCAGTCCCATCGCCTCGACATCGGTCGTGATCAGGTGGTGGGAAACCGGCTGGGGGCCGTGGAAAAGCCAGTCGAACCAGTGGCGCGAGATGGCGGTGAGGACGCGGCCTTTGTCGGGGATCGGCGTGGGGAGGATCCAGTCGAAGGCACTGATCCGGTCGGTGGAGACGATCAGCATCCGCGCCTCGCCGCCGGGCTGCTCGGGGGGGAGGCGGTAGCAGTCGCGGACCTTGCCGCGATGGACGGGGCCGAGGGGGAGATCGGTGCTGACGACGGCAGGGTGGGCAGGGGTGCTCATGGGAAACGTTGTAGCATCACCCCCCCGCTTCGGCACGCTCTCGAACGCCGACCCCTCCGCCGTGCGTCAACCTGTCCTCAACAGAAGTCGCGTGACATCCGCGGCAGCGTCCCGCCGGCCGGGAGCCCCGCTTCCCCCCCGCCTCCGTCCTCGTCCGACACCAGCCGCTCCATCCGTGTCGCCAGGAGGTGAACGACCCCGGCCCGGCGTTGCACGCGGGCCTCGATCACGACCGCCGCCGCCCGCCGCGCGAGCGCCTCGGCCTGCTGCCACACCTCCGGCCGGACGACGACATTCGCCGGGCCTGTCTCATCCTCGATCGACAGGAAGATGATCCCGTGGGCCGTCGACGGCCGCTGCCTGGAGAGCACGATCCCCGCCACCGCCACGCACCGCCCCTCCGGGGCATCGTGGGCCTCCGCCGTGGTGACGACGCCGCGCCGGGCGAGCCCCGCCCGGTCGAACTGGAGCGGGTGGGCCTCGAGCGAGAGGCCCGACGTACGGTAATCGAAGATCACCTCCTCGCGGGGAGTCGTCGCCGGAAGCACGACCTCGTCACCATCCTCGTCGTCGGCGAGGTCGACCAAGAGCGGCTGACTGCCGGGGCGTTCCCGATCGCGCAGCGCCTCCCACACCGCCCGCCGCCGGTCCATCCCCAGCGAAGCCAGCGCCCCGGCCCGCGCCAGGCACAACAGCGCCTCGCGGCCGAGCCGGGCGCGGCGGGCGAGATCATCGACCCTGCCGAACAAGCCGTCGCGCCGCGCCGCCTCGATCCGCTCCCCCTCCGCCGCGCCGAGGCCGTGCACCTGCTCGAGCCCGAGCCGCAAACCCGGCCCCTTGCCGGAACGTGGCGGCGAGCCATCCGCCCCCTCTCCGCCCCGGTGGCACACGCGCGCATGCCAGGCGCTCGCGTTCACATCCACTGCCAACACGCGCACCCCACGCTGACGGACATCGCGCACGAGCTGGGCCGGCGCGTAAAACCCCATCGGCTGGCTCGCCAGGAGCGCCGCGGTGAAGGCCGCCGGATGATGGCACTTGAGCCATGCCGACACGTAGACAAGCAGGGCAAAGCTCGCCGCGTGCGACTCGGGGAAGCCGTATTCGCCGAAGCCACGGATCTGCGCGAACACCTGCTCGGCAAACTCCGCGGCGAGCCCGCGCGACGTCATTCCCTCGACGAGCCGGCGGTGGAATTCATCGATCACCCCCGGCCGCCGCCACGCCCCCATCGCCCGACGGAGCTGATCGGCCTCCCCCGGCGTGAACCCCGCCGCCACCACCGCCAGCCGCATCGCCTGCTCCTGAAAGAGGGGAACGCCGAGCGTGTTCTCGAGGACGCCGCGGATCGCCTCGTTGGGGTAGCTCACTGGCTCCTCGCCACTGCGCCGGCGCAGGTAGGGATGGACCATTCCCCCCTGGATCGGCCCCGGCCTGACGATCGCCACCTCGATGACGAGGTCGTAGAAACAGCGCGGCTTGAGCCTGGGGAGCATGCTCATCTGCGCCCGGCTCTCGATCTGGAACACACCGACGGTGTCGGCCCGCGACACCATCTCGTAGACGGCCGGATCCTCGGCCGGCACGGTGGCGAGCGTCAGCCTCGGGCCCCCCGCAGCCTCGACCTGATCGAACGCCCGGTGGATGGCGGTGAGCATCCCGAGCGCCAGGCAATCGACTTTCAGAATCCCCAATTCGTCGAGGTCGTCCTTGTCCCACTGGACGATCGAACGGCCCGCCATCGTCGCCGGCTGGATCGGCACGAGGTCGCACAGATCGCCACGCGTCATCACCATGCCGCCGACATGCTGGCCGAGATGACGGGGGAAGCCGACGAGCTCGCCGACGAGAGCCGTGAGCCGCCGGCCGGTGTCGCCGTCGGGCTCGAGCCCCGCCTCGGCGAGCCGCTCCGGCAGTCGGTCGACCCGGTCGCCGACATCGAGCACCTCGGCGATCCGTGCCACCCGGTCGAGCGACAGCCCGAGTGCCTTTCCCATGTCGCGCACGGCCGAGCGGAGGCGGTAGCAGATCACCTCGGCGGTCATCGCCGCGCGCGAGCGGCCGTAGGTGTCGTAGAGGTATTGGATCACCTCCTCGCGGCGGTGGTGCTCGAAGTCGATGTCGATGTCGGGGGCCTCACGGCGCTCGCGGCTGATGAAGCGCTCGAAGAGGACCTGCATCCTGGCCGGGTCGACCGACGTGATCCCGAGGCAGTAGCAGATCGCCGAATTGGCCGCCGATCCGCGCCCCTGGCAGAGGATTCCGCGGCGCCGGGCGAAGCGCACGATGTCGAAGACGGTGAGGAAATAGGCCTCGTAGCCGAGCTCGGCGACGAGCGCAAGCTCGTGCTCGAGGAGGCCGCGGACCTTCTCGGGAACCCCGTCTGGATAGCGTTTCGCGGCCCCCCGCCACACCGTCTCGGCGAGGGTGCCCGCCGCCGTCGCACCGGCCGGCACGACGGCATCGGGATATTCGTAGCGCAGCTCGTCGAGGGAAAAGGTGCAGGCCGCCGCCCATTCCACGGAGCGTTCAACGGCGCCGGGGAGCGCGCTGAAGCGATCGGCGATGGTCTGGCGCTCGTGGAGATGGCGTTCGCCGTTGGTGAGGAGGCGCGCCCGGACCTCCTCGATCGTGCCGCCATGACGAACCGCCGTGAGGGCATCGAGGAGGGGGAGCCGGGCATGGATGTGGCAGCGAACGTCGCCGGCTGCCACGACGTCGACTCCCGCCCGCCGGCAGGCGCGGGCGAAGCGCTCGAGCCGCACCGTGTCATCCCCCTCGAGCGCCACCTCCGCCAGCCCGCAGACGCGCTCCCCAAACACCTCGCGCCACGCCGCCAGCCGCCGCCAGTCTCCGTCCGCGGCCGCCAGCGGCACGCCGGCTCGCAGGCCTGCCGCATGGGCCGCGATCATGTCGAGCGAGAGCCGGCAGGTGACCGGGCCGCGATCTTTCTCGTCCTCCGCCATCGCGCCGGCAGCCGCTGTGCCATCGCGCTGCTCCTGCCCGCTCCCCGCCGGGATCCCGCCGTAGCCGAGCGAGAGGAGGCGGCAGAGGTTTGAGTAGCCGGCCCGATTCTCCGACCACACCACGAGCGCCGGGCCATCGACCGGCTCGAGCGTCGCTCCAACGATGAGCGGGATACCGACCTCCTTCGCCGCCCCGTGTGCCCGGACGATGCCGGCGAGCGTCGTGTGATCGGTGATCGCGATGCCGGCATACCCGAGGGCGTGGGCGGTGCGGACGAGCTCCTCCGGATGGGAGGCGCCGCGGAGGAAGGAGAAGTTGCTCGTGACATGGAGCTCGGCATAGCGGGAGGGCGCGTGCGCGCCCCCGGGGCTGACCCCCGAGCTCAGACTTGCGATCACGGGTCGCGACGACGGCATGACAAGGCTCCTTGGAGGATTTCCCCGGCCACTCGCCGGCTGCTTGAGTCAGGCGAAGACACCATGGACAAACCAGCCCCCGTCCCGCACCTGCCGGAAGATCCACAGCCGGAGGATCCCGTCGACATTCCCTGACCCGTCGCGGCCAGCGTCCCGCTGCCGGTCACCGCCGGCCACGCCCTCACCGCCCCCCTCGACCACGTCCTCGACCACCGCCTCGACGAGGAAATAATCTCGGCGCACCCAGGGGCCGCGCCACCATGCCGTCTCGATCCGCTCCGGCCCCTGGGCACAGAGCACCCGATGGACCCGCGACTGGTAGCGGAAGCGGGCCGGCACTCCGGAGGCCGCCCGGCGCTCCGGCGGCTCACGGGCTGCTCCCCGCAGGAGAGGCTCCAAGCGCAGCGGACGGGGGAACATCGCAACCGGCCTCCGCTCCGGAGCGGGGCAGGGGCCCGACTGGCTCCCGACGCTGCGCGGCGTGCCCCTGGCAGGCCTGCCGCGATCGTCTGACGGCGCTCTGGTGACGCGTCCGGCCGATCGCGTGCTCTGCCCCGGCGGGACCGCCATCCAGGCATGCTCCGGCTGGGCGTCGGCCACCGGGCGTGGCTCGTAGACCGCCGCGCGGCCGAGCCTCCCCGCCAGGCGCTCGAGCAGCATGGCAACCTCTCCATCCCCCGCCTCCTCCGCCGCGCCAAACAGCATCCGCTGCCGGCTGCCGATCTCGCCGGCGGCCACGACCTCGATCGAAACCCCATCGATCTCCTTCGGCAGTTGCATGCGCGACATCCGCAGCCGGATCAATTCCGCCAGATGGGCAACCGCCACACTCGGGCGGAAGAGCCCGACGTCGATGACGACCGGGGCGCCCGTGGCCGTCGATCGCCGCGCCGGCCCGGTCATCGCATCGGCACCGGCCGAACCGGTGCGTTCGAGCCTCACCCGTTCGAGCCTCACCCGTTCGAGCCTCACTTGGAGCGCCGTCACGCCCCGCCCCGCGGCGGAAAGGGGCCTCATGCACGCTTCGAGGAGCGGGCGGAGGCATTGGGCGAACTGCTCCTCCGAGGTGCCGCGGAGCGCCAGGGGGAAATCGAAGGCATGGCTGGCCTGCGGCAGCTCCCCCCCTGGCAACGGCTCGAGCGGCTCGGCCCGTTCTCCCGTGAGCTCCGCCAACCGGCGAACCAGCAGCGGGCCGAAGCGCGACGCCAGGCTGCGGCGCGGCAGCCGTATCACTCCACCGATCGAATCGATCCCCACTTCGCGGAGCTTCTGGAGCGTGCCGCCATCCAACCGCAGCCCCGTGGCCGGCAACGCATCGATCAGGCCCCCCGGCGCCACCACCACGCTCCGGCGCCGGCCGCGTGGCGCCGGCTCGCCGGCCAGCGCCGCCAACTGATCGGTGTGGTGGGCGGCGGCCCAGGCGGCTCCGGGGGTGTCGGCGATCGCCCCGCGGGCATGGAGGCCGCGCGCGGCGAGTGTCCACACGGCCGTGTGTGCAAGTCTCTCTTCGCCACCGAAAAAGCCTGCCGTGGCCGTGACGTCGAGATGGAGGCACTCCGGCCGTTGGCGCTGGTCCCCGCCGCTTCCCTCCACCGCCACCGCCGGCGTGAAGCGCCGACACCAGCGGGCGATCTCGAGCAGTGCATCGAGGTCGGCCACCGGATCGTCATGATCGATCCAGGCCCGGCGACAGGCGTGTGGGCCATGAACGAGCGCCACCGCCGCCATCGCCTCAGCCAGGGGCATGCCGGCCTGGATCACCACTCCAGCGCCGGCCGTTGCTGGCCCGGCTCTCTCTCCCCCGGCTCTCTCTCCCCCGACTTCCGGCGCTGCCGGACAACGGGGAATGGCCCAGGCCACCACCGTCATCGCGCCTTGCGGCTGACGCTGGCAGACGAACACCGGCCCATGGCGCAGCTCGGCGTTGCTGCTCAATCGCCGCTGCACCGGCCAGCGCGGCAGCCAGAGGGTCAGGATGCGCGGCACGACACGCCTCCCCCCCCACTGGCATCGGGGAGCACGCCCGGCGACCAGAGCCGACCGGCCGGCGCGGCGCCGCTCCACGGGCCACCCCTGCTGAGGGGGGTGGTGGCGTCGCCGATCGCTTCGCGGCCGGTGGCCAGGTCAATCGCGATCTCCACCGTGGGAACATCGGTGGGCTGTTCACACGCCCATGGCCCCTCCTGGAGCGACAGCCGCAGCCGCCGGACCGCGAGCGAGCCGACAAGGGGCGCCCAGACATGCGACCAGGGGACGTCATCGTGTGCCCGCCAGCGCCCGAGCATCGGGAGAGCCGCCACGTTGAGCCGGGCCTCGGCCCACGACGGCTCGCGCCGGGCCGCCACCGGCCTCACCAAAAACCCCACCGTGCCGCTGCCGCGGGCCGCCAGTTGCCAGCGTCGCAGGGCCGTGCTGGAAACGCGCTGCGGCCAGGCAAGCACGGCCGTCACGCCGGGGCAGCGCAGCGCCTGATCGATCGCCCAGATTTCGTCCTCGTCGCGCGACGGCCGAACGACGACGATCGCCCCAACGGCGGCCCCGCCGGCTTTCGGCTTCCCCACCGGTGGCCCTTCGAGCCACGGCATTACCGCCGGCGGATGAAACCGCCCCGGGCGATCGACCACGAGGATCGGCCCGGCGGCCAACTCGGGCCGTGCCACGCGCAGTCTCCCGGCGACCGCAAAGGCGAGCGTCGCCGCTCCCGACGCCGGCCCGCCGATCCATTCGATCAGACTGCCGCTCCGAATCCCTCCGGCCGGCAGGAGCCGATCGATCCCCCGGAATCCGCTCGGGAAGATCGCCCGCGGCACGCTTGCCGTGGCGTCGGCCGGCTCGAGGCAGGTCCAGACGCTGGTGCCGAACTGGCTAGAAAATTGGCTGCCGAATTGGCCTCCAGACCGTCCTCGAGCCCCCCCTCCGGCCCGGCTCACGACGCCCCGGGCCACGAGATCAGCCAGGCTGCCGGCGGTCGTCTCGGCGGTCGTGTCGGAGGTTGTCGTGTCGTCGGCCACTGCGCCCGCCTCCCTCGAAATGTGAACGCGCGTACAGTACCCATCGGCAGCACGACCGTCAACGCTCCATTCCGGAAATTTTTTCAGGTCGGCGCAGCGTCGAATCACGGCCGCCGGGCCGCACGGCCCCGGAAGGGGAGCGCCATGCGCGTGGGCAGACGCGAGGCGTCCCCGAGTCGATGCTGATGCCCCACGGATCGAGGGGATAGAATCGACAAGCACCCACGGAATCATTTGCGTCATGCCGCAGCTACACATCACCGACCAAAAATCGCAGGCCGAGGCTGATCGACGGGCATGGAGAAGGCGGACGCCGGAAGAGCGGCTCGACGAAGTCGAGCGGTTGAGGATCGAGGCTGGAAAGTTCCTCTATGAATACCCAACCCGACTTCGAAGACTTCTTTCGATTGCTCGAATCGAACGGCGTTGAGTCCATGGTCGGCGGTGAAGGGTGTGCCGCCGCAAGCTGTGCCACAATTGGCTCATTCCTACCGGAGGGCCGCTTGCCTTGATCCACGCTTTGATCCAAGTCTTGATCCTCACGCTCACCACTGACCAACTGCAGCCGCGCCGCCGGCTTTCCGCTCGACTCCTTCGCGTGGCTTGGGGCACGCTCCCCTTCGCCCTCATCGTCGTCATCGCGATCGGCATCAGGGTCCTCACCGTGCTGGCCGCCGAGCCGGATGCGAAGCCCGCTACGAACCCTGACCCACAGGCCGCCGCCGCTGCTTTCGCCGCGTTTGCCCGCGACGATTCACCGCGGATCCGCGACCGGCTGGAAACAACCGACCGCGAATACCGGCAGATCGAGCCGACGCTCTGGCTCCTCGCCACGCGCCACGCCGCGGCGCTCGCGCCCCTCGGGGCCGCCGACCGGATCGAGACGCTCGCCCGCCTTGCCGACTTCATCCTCCGGATGCGCGACAAACATGGCGCGGACGTCGTCGTTGGTGAAGGGCGGAGGGTGATCGGCCTTCTCGATCCCGACCGCGGCCTCGACCCGAAGGAGATCACGACGATCGCCGGGGCCTACGACGCCGAGGCGACGGTGTGGAAGCAGGGGCAGGGGGGCCCCACCGGCCCCAACACGAAACAGGCCACCGCCGCAGGCTTCCTCGCCGCGGTCCAGAAGGCAGCCAGCGACCAGGAGCCCACCACCGTCGTTGTCCTCGGCCACGGCCTTCCGGAGGAGATCCAGAGCTATTCGATCCCCTGCGAGCAGTTCGCCGCCGCGATCCTTGGCGGCGCCAAGCAAGGGGATGCCAAACAAGGGGCGGCGGCCGCGGCCCCCGCCGGCATCGATCTCTCCCACCTGACGATCGTCTGCGACGACTGCTTCAGCGCCGACTTCCTCGAAAATCTCGGCGCGGCGCTCGAGCGCGGAAGCCTGCGGCGCGGAGGCCCGCTTGTCGCCCTGCCAACCTGCCTCGCCGGCACCAACCGCGATCGCTACGGGATCGCCGACGTCGGCGAGAAGTTTGTCCCCCACTTCTGGAAGACGTGCGTCGAGCTCTACTTCGTCCGCCGGCCGCTCCCTCCCTCGATCACGCTGGCCGACTTCTTCGGCCCGGTCGACTGGATGATGTATGGATACGGCCGGGCCCCGATCGTCGCGGAGGGGAAAGTCTCCGGCTACCGGCTCGTAAATCCAGACCTCGTCCAGGATCCGGTCGTGTTCGTGTCGCTCGACGACGACGAGCTCGCCGAGCTGCGAACGATCCTCGCCCTCCCCGCCGATGCCCCCCTCCCGCGCCTCTTCGACATCGGCTGACAAAGGCTCGCCCTTCCACCAAAGGCCCACGGAATCTGCCATGCACCGCCGCCGCTTTCTCTTCTCCCTCACTGCCCTTCTCGCCCTGGCCTCGATGACGGCTGGCGCGGCTGTCGACCTCGACTTCCCCGGCGCCACGGCCGACCAGTGGCACGGCCACGCCCGCCACCGTTTCCAGTTTGAAGGGGCGGAGGCCTGGGTCGTCGTCCCCGAGACCCCGCTTCCCGGGAATCCCTGGAGCTGGTGCCTGATGTTTCCGGATGCCTTCACCGAGCGCTGTGCGGCGCCGGCGCTCGTGGCCCGCGGCTTCCACCATGCCTTTCTCGACGTCGGCAACACGTTCGGTTCGCCGGCCGCAGTCGCGAAGCTCGCCAGCTTTCACGACGAGCTCGTGCGCCGCGGGCTCGCCCCCCGGCCGGCGCTCATCGGCATCTCTCGCGGCAGCCTCTACGCCCACCGCTTCGCCTCTGATCATCCCGACAGAGTGAGCGTGATCTACGGCGACGCCGGGGTGTGTGACATCCGCAGCTGGCCAGGCGGGGTGGCGGCCGGCAGGAAGGGGAAGGGGAGCGCCGGCGACTGGGCCGAGGTGAAGAAGCTCTACGGCTTTGCCGACGACGCCGCGGCGCTTGCCTGGACGAGGAACCCGATCGACACGCTCGCGCCGCTCGCCAAGGCCGGCGTGGCCCTGATTCATGTCGTCGGCGATGCCGATGATGTTGTCCCGCCGGAGGAGAATGGGCTCGTTGTCGCGGAGCGCTACCGGGCCCTCGGGGGCACCGTTGAAGTGATCCACAAGCCGGGGGTCGGCCACCACCCCCACGGCCTCGACGATCCGACGCCAGTCGTCGAGTTTGTCATCCGCCACGCTTCGCTTGAGTGACCGACGCGGTCAGTCTTTGGCCGCCCATTCCTTGGGGAGCAGAGGCGCCGGCGGCACGCCGAGGACGAGCCGGTAGAGCGCCGGGAGGACGAAGAGCGTGTAGAGCGTGCTGGTGATCACGCCGCCGATCACGACCGTGGCGAGCGGCCGCTGCACCTCGGCGCCGGTCCCTTCGCTGACTGCCATCGGGATAAAGCCGAGGCTCGCCACGAGCGCCGTCATCACGATCGTGCGGAGCGACGCCGACGCCGTCTCCTCGATCGCCACATCGCGGGAGGTGCCACGGGCGAGCCTCTCGCGAAGGGCACTGGCGAGCACCATCCCGTTGAGCACCGAAACGCCCGAGAGCGTGATGAACCCCACCGCCGCCGAGATCGACAGCGGCATCTCCCGGGCGGCGAGCGCCCAGATGCCGCCGACACACGCAAACGGCACGCTCACGAAGAGGAGCGTCGTGTCGGCGACGTTGCGGTAGGTGAGATGGAGCAGGGCGATGATGAGGAGGAGGGCCAGTGGCACGACGATCGCGAGCCGCTTCTGGGCCCGCTGCATGTTCTCAAACTGCCCGCCCCACACGAGCCGGAATTGCTCCTCGGGAAGCTCGACGGCCTCCGCGATCGCCCCTTGCGCTTCGGCGACAAATCCCCCCACGTCGCGGCCGCGGACGTTGCACTGCACGACGACGCGCCGCTCGCTCCACTCGCGCGTCACATACTTCGGCCCGAGGATCGTGTCGATGTCGGCGATCCGGCCCAAGGGGACGATCTCGCCGGCCGGGGAACGGAGCGGAATGTTGGCCAGCGCCTAGGGGCCCGTGCGGAGCGCCTCCGGGAGGCGGACGACGATCGGGAAGCGGAATTGCCCCTCGACGATCTGGCCGACGGCCTTGCCGCCGACGCTCTCGATGACGTCGAGAACCTCCTTGGCGGAGATCCCGTAGCGGGCGATCGCGTCCTGGCGAACGGCGACTTTGAGGATTGGCTGGCCGGCGACCTGCTCAACGGCGACGTCGGCCCCCCCCGGCACCTTGCGGATCACCGCCGCCACCTCGTTGGCCTTGGTGACGAGCTGGTCGAGATCGGTACCAAACACCTTCACGGCGATGTCGGCCCGCACGCCCGACACCATCTCGTTGATCCGCTGCTCGATCGGTTGGGTAAACCAGATGATCTGCCCCGGGATCCCCTCGACGATCTTGTTCATCGCCTCGACGAGGCCGACCTGCGTCCGGGCCGCCTTCCACTCCTCGCGGGGGCGCAGGGCGATGAAGACGTCGGTTCCCTCGATGGCACCGGCGTCGGTCGCCACCTCCGGCGTGCCGCCGCGGCTCCACACCGCGGCGACCTCGTGAGGGAAGGCGTCGAGGAGGGCCTTCTCGATCCGGGTGTTCATCCGGGCCGACTCCTCGAGGCTCGTTCCCGGGGCCCGGATGATGCCGAGGACGATATCCCCCTCGGAGAGCTTCGGCACGAACTCCGTCCCCAGCGTCGAGGCCCGCAGGAAGGTGATGAAGAGGAGTGCCGTGGCGGCCATGGCGAGTGTCCCCCGGGCCGACAGGCAGGCCCGCAGGGCAGGGCGGTAGAGCGAGCGGAGGAGCCGGACAAGGAACACATCATGGGCATCGACGCGCTTCGGGAGGAAGATACTCGACAGCACCGGCACGACGGTGAGCGAGAGGACAAGCGATCCGATGAGGATGAAGATCACCGTCATCGCCATCGGCCGGAACATCTTCCCCTCCACCCCCTCCAGCGACAGGATCGGGATGTAGACGATCATGATGATCAGCTGCCCGAAGCAGGCCGGCTTCTTGACGGCGCTGGTTGCCTCCATGACGAGCTTGAGGCGGGCAGCGCCTGTGGCCCCGGGATGGTGGGCGATCTTCTCGAGGATGCTCTCGATGACGACGACCGAAGAATCGACGACGATCCCGAAGTCGATCGCCCCGAGCGAGAGCAGGCTGGCGGCGATCCCTGCCTGCCACATGCCGATGAAGCCGAACATCATCGACAGCGGGATCGCCGTGGCGGCCACGAGCCCGGCGCGGAGATTGCCGAGCATGATGTAAAGGATGACGACGACGAGGAAGGCCCCCTCGAGGAGGTTTTGCCGCACCGTGGCGATCACCCGGTCGATGAGCTTCGTGCGGTCGTAGACGACCTTCGCCTCCACCCCTTCCGGGAGCGTGCGGAGGAGCTTCTCAAACCGGTCGCGCAAGCGCGTCGTGACGGCGTAGCTGTTTTCCCCCATGAGCATGAAGCCGAGGCCGAGGACCACCTCCCCCTCGCCGCCGGCCGTCACCGCCCCCTTGCGGATCTCATGGCCGATGAAGACCTCGCCGACGTCGCGGATGCGGATCGGGACGCCGTCGCGCGAGGCGATCACGATCCGGCCGATCTGCTCCGGATCGACCGTCCGGCCGACGCCGTACACGAGCACCGCGTCGCCTGAGCGGTCGATCGAGCCGCCGCCGACGTTGAAGTTGTTGCGCGGCACCGCCTCGACGACCTGATCGAAGGAGAGGTCGTAGCGGCGCAGCAGCCCCGGATCGACCCGGATCTGATACTGCTTGTTGAGCCCTCCCCAGGCATTCACCTCCGCCACGCCGGGCACGGCCCGCAGGGCCGGCTTGAGGGTCCATTCCTGAAGCGTCTTGACGTCGGTCAGGCTCATCCCCTTCGGCACGAGGAGGTAGTGAAACACCTCCCCCAGGCCGGTCGAGACCGGCCCCATCTCCGGCCGGGCCACCCCCGGCGGCACCTCGACGGTTCCGAGGCGCTCATTGATGAGCTGGCGGGCGAAGTAGATGTCGGTGCCGTCACGGAAGGTGACGATCACCACCGACAGGCCGAACATGCTGGCGCTGCGGATGTCTTCGAGCCCCGGCATCCCCCCCATCGCCAGTTCCACCGGGAAGGTGATCTGCCGCTCCACCTCCTCGGCCACCATCCCGGCAGCGACGGTGTTGATCTGCACCTGCACCGGCGTGGTGTCGGGGAAGGCGTCGATGACCAGCCCGCGCACGGCCACCCAGCCGATGAGGCAAACAACGGCCGCGCCGAGGAGGACCATGAGGCGCCGCGACAACGACCAGGCAATGATGGAATCGAGCATGATGGGGGTGGGGGGTGAGGGGATTCAGAACGGGATTGGAGGCAAAAGCGAGCGGGCCGCGCCATCGAGGCGATGGTCCCCGCCGTTCACAGCTCTCCCGACTCGATCCGCTCCAGGAGCACCTGGCTTTTGAGGACATGGCTCCCCGCCCCCACCACCCGCTCGAGCGTTCCCCCCGACGGGTCGCCGACGATCTCCACGACATTCCCCTCGCGGACGCCCGGTTGAACCTCACAGGCCGTGAAGGAGACGTCGCCCGACGGGATGAACACCACCCACCGGCTGCCATCCCACTGGACGCTCTGTGAGGGGACGACGATCGCGGTGCCGCGGCGATCGATCTCGATCTTTCCGCTGCCGAAGGTGTGGGCCCGGAGGGCGCCCGAGGCGGCAACGGGGGGCGTCGACTGGCCGTCGACCACCGCCCTCACCTGGAGCGTGCGTGTCGCCTCGTCAACCTCGGTGGAAATCCAGGTGATGCGGCTGGAATACTCTTCGTGGGAGCCGTCGGGGCGGAAGCGGACCGGCTGGCCGATCGCCACTTTGCCGGAATCCTCCTTGTCGACCTTCAGCGAGATGATCATCCGCGAGACATCCGCCACCTCGAAAATCGGCTTGGCAGCCTCGACCACCTCACCGACGACCGCGTCGCGGCCGACGACGATGCCGTTAAATGGCGCTGCAAGGGGGAGGAGATTCGACGTCACGACATCATCATTCAGCTCGGTGAGCAGGCCCTCCGGGAGACCGACGGTGCGGATCCGCTCGGCCCGGGCCTCGTCGACGAGCGTCTCGTAATCGGCGATCGCCACCGGGAGCCCGAGGTTCACCAGCGCCTGTTCGTCGTTGACGAGGTGGATTCGGGCTTCGCGGAGCGCCGCGCGGGCCTCGCGGAGCTGCCGCCCCATCACGGCCCCCTGCACCTCCTCGAGGATCGCCATCTGCTCGCGCCGCGATTCGAAAGTCACCAGGGCATTGAGAAACTCGGCCTTGAGCCGCCCCACCTCCTGGCTATCGATGACGAGGAGCACCTCTCCCTTGCGGACGACGTCGCCGAGATGCTTCTCGACGCGCCAGATGCTCCCGCCGACGCGGGAAGAGAGCTGGGCAGTGCGGCGCTCGTCATAGTCGACGACCCCGGCGACCTTGAGCTCGCTTACCATCGACCGCCGTTCCACCGGCACGACCTCGATCCCGGTCCGCTCGAGCGCCTCGCGCGAGGAAAACCGGACCGTTCCCGGCGCGGCATCATCGGGCCCGTCGACCGACGCCCCCTCAGCGCCGCTGCCGGCGTGCTCGGCATGTTCGCCGTCCGCGCCATGCGGCTCGGCATGGCCGGCCAGGCCAAAGGTCCAGTGCGTGGCATGGCCGAGCCACCCCACGGCCACAAGCGACGCGGTCGTGAGGAGCGAGACGCCCCACGACGCGATCAGGGAAAGGATGACCGCCATCGAGACACGACGGGACTGTCTGGACTTCGTCCGCAGTTGCATGAGAGCTCTCCTCCGCGGGGCTGCTCCGCCAGAAGCACCCGTCCGCCAGGGAAGTGCCGCCGTCCAGAATCGGCGACACAAAATGATTGAACGCCCTTTGTGGAACGTTCGGCCCCCTTATCCCACCCGGCTCCGACCTGTCCAGTCGGTGCCGGGTGGTGTTTTCTTGGTCAAGCCTTGTACTTTTCGCGGTTGACGTCCGGAGCCACCCCCTCCGGGGTCTCGTCGCTCGAGATGTCGAACCACTCCGGCTTGAAATCGATCCGCGCCTTGGCGGGATCGCCCAAGGCGATGTTGCTCACCAGGGCGATGACCGCATCGGCGATCGCCACCTCCGGCTTGCAGCGGGGCTGGTTTTCCGGAGCCGGATTGCGGATGCACCAGGCCCAGTGCTCGAGCTCTTCGGTATAGCCGCGCGACGGGGGAGCCCCTTCGCCGCCGGGGCCGGCTGCCGCCGCCTTGCCGCCACCGCCACCGCTCTCGGTGGTGTCGAGCGTCGGGGCCCCGTCCTTCGCCTTGGCGACGGTGACGCGGGTGTCCTTGGCGCTGTCCTTGTAGAGCATCACCTCCTGCTCGCGTTCGAGCACGAGGGTCCCCTTCGTTCCCATCACCACTTCGCCGTAGTCGCCGAATCCGTTGCCGTTGATCGAGGAGTAGGTGACGACCACCTTCTTGTTCTTGTCCTCCTCGTAGCCCGGGGCGGGATACTCGTACATGCAGTAGACGTGATCGTCGATCTCACGGTCGGCCGGGAAGATGCTCCGATTGCCGACGGCCGTTACGGTCAGCGGCTTCACCTTCTGCCCGTCGCCGCGCATCGCCGAGACGAAGATCCCCGCCGCGTCGAGCTGATGGCTGCCGAGCTCGGCCATCAGGCCGCCGCCGGTGCGGTTCCAGAGCCGCCAGCGGATCAATTCCTCCAGCGGCGTCCGCGTCGAGCCGTCGCCGAGGGTCATCTGCGTGTAGCCAAACTTCTCCGCGTCGACATCCTTGTCGAGGATCTGGGCCTCCATCTGGGCGATCCGCTTTTGGAGCGAATCGATGTCGGCCGGCTTGGCGTTGTCGAGATCCTTCTTCCAGCCGGCGAGCTTTTTGAGCGACCCGTCGTCGCCCGGCATCGGCGGCTTCCAGGAATCCTTGCCGGGGAGATTGCCCCGGTGCCACTGGGCCCGGATCGAGTGGAGATCGCCGAGGAGCTTCGCCTTGCCGATCGTGTGGACGGCGTTGTCGTAGAGGATGCTGTAGTGGCGCTGATGGCCGGTGGCGAGGATCTTGCCGGTGTCGCGCGACACGCGGCCCATCTCCTTGCACTCGTGGATCGAGTGCCCCATGAGCTTCTCGGTGAGGACGTGCTTCCCCGCCCGCATCGCCTGGATGGCGGCGACAGAGTGGAGGTGGAGGGGCAGGGCGATGACGACCGCTTCGATGTCGGGATCGGCGAGGAGATCCTGATAGGCCCCATAAACCTTGACGTTCTTCCGGGCCTCGTCCTCGGTCTTCCACTTGTATTTCGCCATCAACCCCGGCCGGGCGGTGTTGGCGCTCGGGCTCGAAACGTCGCCGTGGAAAGCGCGGAACACGTTGTAGGGGCGGATGTCGGCGATCGCGACCACTTGGAGGTAGTCGGGGGTGTGGGCGCCCAGCAGCACGCTCCCCTCGTCGCCGGTGCCGAGGACTCCCACCCGCAGCGGGTTACCGACGCTGCGGCCGTAGCCGAAGTAGAGCGAGCCGAGGCCGGCCCCCGACGCGAGCCCCGCGGCGACGGTGCCGCCGAGGAAGTCGCGGCGCGTCATCTCGACGACGTCGCTGAAGTTCTCTTTGCCGATCTGTTTCTGGCCTTCGGTCAGGTTCATCCGCGCACCTTGAGTGGTATCTGGCCGCACCACGAGGCACAGCACGATTTGAGGAAGTAATCGAGCCCGCTCCAGCCGCCGATCGGCAGGCAGGCCATGACGAGGAGAGCCGCGATTTCGACCCACTGATCGTAGGTCGACTGGGCTCCGGCCACCCAGAAAGGCTGGGAAGCGACGACGCTGGCGAGGAAGAAGACGGCCCCCATGGCGTTGACCTTCACAAGGAATCCGACCACAAGACAGGCCCCGATCGTGACCAGCGACCAGCTCACGAAGCGATCGGCTTTCCACAGCGGGCTCGGCTCGTCGGCCGCAGACACCTTGGCAAGTTGCTCGTCCGAGAGCAGGCCGTTCCAGATCCCTTCGAGCTTGTCGCCAATGGCGCTGGCCTGCTGCATCCAGCCGGCTTCCTTGGAAAGCAATTCCTTCCGCTTCTTCGCCACCCGGTCGCGGGCGTAGGGAATTGCCTTGCTGGCGGGGGCGTTTTCGGTGGTGGCCAGGCGTGCCACCTGGAGCCGGTAATCGACGAGATCCTCCCCCCAGGAGGCGATCGCGTCGTCGAGCGATGCCGCGGCGGCGTCGAGGGCGGCCTTCGTGCCGGCCTTTTGATCGGCGGCGAGGGGGACGAGTTTCTCGCGGCGGGCCAGCAATCCCTGCCATCCGTCGACGACGCTCTGCTTCCAGTCGGCGACGGCTTCGGCGGTGTCGCGGCCGTCGACGGCCCGGAGGGTGCCTGTCCAGTTGCCGGTCTGCGGCAGGTCGGCCCGGTATTTCTCAGCCAGCGGCCCGACGGCGGCGCGGCGGAAGCCGGCGCTCGACCACGACGGGTCGCGGAGGTGGCTCATCCCCTCGAGGAAGAAGTGCATGCCGATGACGATCCGCAGGAACGCCAGTGCAGCCACAGCCAGGACGGTCGAACGCATTGCGAGCCCTTTGTTCACGCTTTCAGAAAAGCCAGATCTGACCGAGCCCCACCCGATCGACCCATCGATCGGCAGCAGGGCCGCACCAGCGACTTCCCCCCGGTGGGCCTTCCGCCGCGAAGCGTCGCACGCTGCCGCCGGAGGAAAGTCACGAGATTCTCAAAGCACCCAATTGAACCAAGAAAACCCCGGCCGACAAGGTGCCGGCCGGGAGAGCCCCCCCGGCTTCTGGGGCCGAGCCCCGCCCTCGGCCCGTAGCGGATGGACTTTTTTGAGCCGGGGCTCATCAACCTCCCGGCCGACGTCCCCCCAGCCCCCGGGCACCGCGGTCGCTGGGCTCCCCCGACGTGGAGGCCCTTTCACCGTCGACGGAGGCTCCGGCATGCCCCCTGGCAGGAGCCCCGGAGGCGGCAGATGCCAAAGCGGATTCCCGCCTCGATCCCGAATCATCGGGGATCGAATGCCACAGGATCGATCGGCACCGATCGGACGTCGGCCGCGACGATGGCCTGGAAGAGCGGATAGGGCAACCGGACGTCGAAGAGAAACAGGCCTCCGCACGCGCCCAAGACGGCGAAGCCGGCCGACGGGGTACCGGAACCGAATGGGGCGATCGCCACCGGGTCGAGTGTCGCGTCGCGGTGGGTCGCCAGGCACGTCGAACTTCGCCGGCTGATGTCGTGGATCTCCACGATCCCCTTGGCCGCGGCGACGACAAGGTCCACCGCGAGGAAGCAGCAGTGCGGGGCTTCGAGCCCCGCACCGAACTGCCTCCCTGGCGTCTCCTCGCTGGGGTTCCAACGGATGACGCGTGCTCCCTCGGCGAACGACAACGCGACGCTGTGACGATCGTGTGACGAGGGGCACAGCCGGATCACGCTCTGCGGCATCCACCTTTTCCAAGACGTTCCGCCGGCGACTTGGACGACGAGATCCTCGCCGCTCGCGGCGTACAACCAATCTTCGAGGAACGCCGCGGTGGGCAGATACGCCTCACGGATGTCTCCGCGGGGCAGCGACCACGAGCCGAGGAGGGTGTCGGTGGCGGCGTCGTAGCGTTCGCGGATCCAGTCCGCCTGGCGGTCCTGGTCGACTCGACCGCGGAGCAGGTCGAACGTCGAGCTGTCGGTGAACGCCATGCCGGCGACGTACGGCAACTGGCCCTCGGTGGCGAACGCCGGATGGCTGCCGACGACGAGCGGCCCCTGGTCATGGAAGGCCGGCAGCGTCTCGCGCTCGGTGATCGCGAATCCGAGGGACATCTGCAAGACGACCCTCCCCAACCGCTCCGAGACGGCGAGGAGACAGGGATGACGCGCTGCCCAGTCGTCGTCGAAACCACCGGCAAACCAGCTCTTGTTCGTCGCATACTGCACACCCCGGCCGGGAAGGCAGCGGGCGACGGTCAGTTGACGCCCGTCGCGCCCTGCCACGATCAGCGATTCCCCGGCTCCGGCGAGCGTGGTCCACGTCCCCGGGGTGAGGCGGACCATCTCACGGGGATTGAGCAACTCCACCTGCCGCCGGTCGGCAGGCTTCTGCTGGCGCTCGCGGCCGTAGCGCCTCGTATCGCGATCGAGCAGCCGATCCCCCGGCTCGAGCGATCGCAGCGCCTTCATGATCGGCGCGAGTCCGTCCTCTTTCGCCGTCACAAGAACGTCGGCGGCGAGGAGACGGGTCTGGTCAGCGATGAGTCGCCGGGTCGCCTCGTCGGGATACTGGCGGGCAAACGACGGCAGGATTCCGATCACCTTCTTGGCCGCATCCGCATCGAGATGACCTTCACATGCCATCCGGCGCACCAGCCCGCGCGCCGCGCCGTGCCGCCCCAGCCGCCCCAGCCGGCGGAGGGCCTCCGTCACGCAGCCCTCGGCCTGCGGCGAATCGGGCCACCCTCCAACGAGCCGGTCGAGCGCCTCGTCGACGGCGCCGAGCTTCTCCTCGAGGATCCGGGCCGCACCGAGAACGTCGCCCGCCTCGAACCGGTCTTCGACCGCACGCCGGTAGGCCGCCGCGGCCTGCTCCTCCAGACCGAGCCGCGTGGCCAGATCCCCCACCTTCTCGTGGTCGCCGAGGCGTTCGTGGAGCGCGATCGCTTCGGAGAGGAGCCCCCCGCGCTCGTAGGCCTCGGCCGCCTCCTGGGGTCTGCCGAGCTTCTCCGCATAGAGCGTGGCCGCCGCGCGGAAATGGCCCCCGTCGAGAAGCGTCCGCGCCGCCTTCGCATGATCGCCGAGGAGCTTGGCGAAGATGGAGGCCGCGCGGCGGTGACGGCCGAGGCCGATCTCCCGGTTTGCCAACTCGTGGTAGCGTCTGGCGAGGGCTTCCCGCTGCAGGGAGCTCACGACGAAGAAAGCCGCCGGGCCGCTGGCCCTCGAGCCAAAGTCGACAGCCTGCTCGGAGAGCCCCGCCGCCGGCGGCACGATCCCGCGCCCCGCCTGGCCGGACAGGGGCACAGCGAAGCGCAGCCCGGCGTCGGGATCGGTTTCGAGGAGGTGGAGGAGCCGGCGGATCTCACGCTCGTGCCGGCTCTCGAAGGCCTGCGCGAGTGACTGTTGCCAGTGGTGCAACCACCGCGGCGGCGCCCCCCACGAGGCGAGCTCGGGCCCCTGCGGCTGCTCTCTGGCAGGACGGAGCGGTCCCTCCATCGAGCCCCCGTCCGCGGTTGGAGTCACCTCACCTCGCGCTGTCAAGCACGCTGCCACCATGACCAGCGCCACCAGCCCGAGCAGAATCAGAAGCCCGCCCCACGGGATCCCGGGAAGAGCGAAGCCCCCGCCACCCGATGTCGCCCGACCGAAACCGCTCCACCATCCGACCACAGCGACGGCCAGCAGCAGAACGACGACGATGGGAATCGCGCGCGATCGCGGTGACAGCCCGGCGGCACCGGGGAGCGTCCACTCCCCCGGGTACCGCGGGAGCGAGGAAAGCGACGGGGCCCCAACGCCGATCTCCGCCGCCGCTTCCCCCCAGATCTCGGCGGCCGTGGGCGGACGCTCTGGCACGAGCTCCACGATCCGCCCGTTGAAGGCGATGCCGGGAACGGCCCGGTCCCACCGGCGCTCTTCGACCGTCGGGGGCAGGAGGAGATCGGCGACCCGCAGCCCCTCCCCGGCAGCGATCCCATACACCCCGGCGGTGGGATGCCAGACGAACGTCGTCTCCGGGGGGAAGATCTCCTCCCACTCGTTGGCCGCGATCGCGGCGTTCGGGAGCGCGTCGACCGGGGCGAGGACGTTGCCGGCGAGGTGGCCGAAGGAGATCGCGCCTCCCGCCGGGCCCAGCGGCGCCGTCGCCGCCGGCATCACGAAAAGACCGATCGGGAGCGGTACAACGCGCGCCTCCGCGACGTCGATTCCGTGCCGCGTCAGCTCCGCGACGACCGCCGTGGAGTCGGCCGACGGGAAGAGCCACGCGGTCGTCGGGCGGGCGGGGATGCCGTGGGGGGCGGGCTGGAGGGAGAGGCGCATCGTTCAATCCCGGATGGCGGCGAGAAGGGGACGGAGAACCTCGTTCCAGACGACGACGTCGTCGGTCGCCTCCCGACCGTGGAAATATCGATTCCCGAAGACACGACCGTCGCTCAACCACCCCGCGACAAAAGCGCCTCTGTCGCGATCCTTCCCGAAGTCGTGATCGGGGACCATCACGAGGGAAACTTCGGGGAGCGTCCGCACCGAACTCCGGAAGTGGAACAGTCCACGGAGGTCGTGCCAGACCGTCGTCCCATCCGCGAACCGGACCGATCGCAGCCCGTGCCCGGGTCGGCGGCCGTCCGCCGACTCGAACGCCCGCAGCGTTCGTCCACGGGAAGGTCTCGCCATCCTCCCCTCCAAGCCGTTCTTCCCCAGGGTGAGCGTCCAGGTTTCGATCCTGCCCTGCGGGCCCGGCGACCCGATCTCGAGCTCTCCGTCCGCTCCGAGACGGACGCCGTCGCAAAAGCTCGCGAACGGTTCGCAGCGATTTTGGTCTGACATCCACATCTCGAGGTCCCTCGGCGTGAAGGAGGAGAGAGCGGGGACGTTCGGAGAGCCCGTGGCGACGTCGATGATTCTCCATCCCCGGCCCGACCATCGCGCAGATCTCATCCCCCCGGCCAGCGCGAAGCGCCGCCCGTCGCGCGACACCCCGGCGACCTGCCAGGGGGGTTGGAGGCCGTGGGAAACGTCGATCCCGCGGGGGGCGGCGCCGGTGATCAGGTTCGCTTCCCTGGTGACGATCGTGATCCCCTCGATGCCGGCCGTCTCGAACACCGCCAGGGCGCCATGGATGGCCTCGCCCTTCACCCGCTCGAAGCGGGCCGGCGATGCGGCGAGGACGATCGTGCCACCACCCGATGCTCCTTGCACGACGCGGCCGATCTGGCGCCCCTTACCGGGCACCTCGCAGCTGGACGTGATCAGACCGCCATGCGGATCGATCTCGACGAGCTTGCGGCCATTCCGAATGAGAATCCGCCCTGCGACGATCTGGATGTTGCCAATCGGTGTTTTGCCGATAGCACACCCCGGAGCGTCGACGTCGAGCTTTACCGTGCCGACGCGGAACGACCGGCAGTCGATCGAGAGCGCGTGGAGCCCCTCTGGCCGAAGCCTGCCGACCACGGCGAGCGTCTGGTCCCCCCTGGCCATCGGCTCGCAGGCGATGAGCCGGCCGCGCGGAAGACCGGTGGCAATCTGCCGGGCACCGAGACGGCGATCATCCCAGAGGAGGAGCCGGCCATCCTCGGTGAAGGTGAATGCCCCGACGCCGTCGACCCGCCACGTCCGTTCGACGTCGGCCTGATGTGCGAGCCGCAATGGAAAGGGATCGACGCTGAAGATCGCCGGGAGGTCGTGTGGCGCGGGATCGAACAGCGGCCGGACGGGCTTGGGCGCAGGTCCTGTCGCGAGCAGCTTCGCGGCATCGAGCATCGCTTCCCTCACGACGCGCGTCCCGCGGCGCGACCGGGCGAGGAGCCGGAGCCGGCCATCGCGGGCCACCGTGACGATGTGGAGGACGTCAATCGGGCAGGCGGCGGCGAGTTGCTGGAACTCGGGATCGGCCAGCCCCTCCTCGCAGGTGACGAGGACCGCATCGGCCCCCGGCGGCGTGGCAGTGGCGAAGGCGGCCAACGCCAATCCAGGGTGAGCGTGGATTTCGAGGGCACGGAGGTGGTCGACGAGCCCCTCCTTCGTGGCCAGATCGACCGGCACGAGGCCTTCCCGGCCGACGCGGAAGACGGACGTCGCGCCCCCCGGCCCGGCCTGGGCCCGCAGCGCCAGGGCGACCGCGGCGGCGTAGACCCGCGGCACGCCCCACATCCGCACGCCGGAATCGAGGAGCACCGTTCGACCGTGCGGCGGCGGCGGTGCGGAGAGCTCACGGCGCAGATAGAGGGCCTCGCCGAGGGCCACCCGGGCGGCGAAGATCGAGGCATCGTGGGCCAGCTCCGAGAGGAGGAGCCGGTCGAGCGATCCGCGGTTGGCGATGTCGGCAAAGCCCCCTTCCGGCCGATCGACCGGCGCCTCGAGCCGGCGCGGCAACGTCACCGCCGCCATCACATCCCGGGCGAGCGCTGCCACGGCGCTGGTCTCGGGATCGTCGAGCAACTCCGGCGGCACTCCGCGGATCGCCGTCTCGGGAGGGAGCGGAAGATCGACGGGATCGGCGGCGGATGGCGGGGCGTCGAGCCCGGTGGCGACGCGGGTGCGCAGCGCCCCCGCATCGAGGCCAACCAAGCCAAAGCGCAGCGGCTGCCACTCCCGGCGCAGCTCGGCGAGCGTTGGCTGTCGGGGCTTGCCGGCCCCCGGGGCGCGGGCTGCCGGCCCGACCGCCGGCGACCGGCCCGGCGGCGACTCCAACACCATCGCCGCCAGCACCTTCCGGGCGGCGAACGACCGGCGGAGGTCATCGGGAAGAGCGCGGACTTTCCCGAGCAGGGCCATCACCTCGGCCACCTCCCCGTGCTCGACGACCCCGCCGCCACAGCGCCGGACCACGTTGTGGAGGACCGCGCGGGCGGTCGGATCGTGCCAGTCGTCCCGGCAAGCCGCCAGGAGCAGGACGATCGATCCGGCGACGGGCGGATCCTCCAGGGCCAACTCCCCGACGATCCCCTCCACCTCCTCGCGGAAGGCGATCGTCGTCTCCTGCTCCCGCCAGACGATGACCCGCCCCTCGTCACGCCACTCCCACCACCATCCGACCGGCGGCTGGAACGGCACGACACCGGCCCGGTGCCTCGCGTGGCCACTCATGGTGTCTGCCCTCCGATGGCCTGCGCCGTGAGACGCACCGCCGACCGGCCGGCCCGGACGAACGAATCCCCCGGGACGACCGTGCAGCGCAGCGCCTTTGAATCGGGGGTTGCCGAGAGCACGACCAGGTCATCTCCGACCGCCCCAACGAGGGCCCGAATCACCGCCGGCGACACCGAGGGGAACCACATCAGACCAGCAGAAACCGCGACGCTCCCCTCCTCTACAAGCCTCCGCCCGTGGAGCGCGGGAAGCGGGGCACCACGGACGAGCGTCGCGCCGCCATCCCCGACGGCAAACGACCATCGCGCCAGGCGGATCGCCGGCGCCACCTCGGCATGCGCCCTCCAAACGCCGAAGGGAACCTCGAGCAGGTTTGCCCCGCGCGGTGCCCCGTGGCGCACGAGCTTCAGGCCGACCCGGTCGATCCGCGCAGCCCCGCCACAGGAGCGCACTGGCGGCGGCTCGACCGGCAGCCAGGAGCGCAGCGCCAGCCAGGTCCCCCCGGGGAGGCAACCCTGCGGCACGCGAGCGCCTTCCGCCACGAGCGCTCCATCGGTGCCGGCCCGATACCGGCCGCGGGCCGGGAGCTTGCGGAGACGGCCGGCGAGCGCGTCGTCGAGGAATTCGCCGCGGAGCCACATCCGCTCCCCGACGATGCAAGCTTCGATGCCCGGCTCATCGCGGAGCGGGCCGCAGGCCGGCGCATCGGCAGCGTCGAGCTCGATCGCCCAGCTCATGCCCCATCCCCGGCGTCGGCCCAGCACTTCTGCAGTTGCACCTCGAGGAAGGCCCGCTGCTGCTCGTTCCCGACCCAGGCACACCGGGCGGCGAGCAGACCGAGGCGGTCGCGCCACACCTCACGCTCCCCTTCCGACGCTCCGCCGCGCAGCGCGGCTGCGATCCGCTCGATCCCGCCCGCGAGTTCCTCGGGGTCGGGAAGCGCCCCCCGCGCCCGCGGATGGGCACTCTCGAGCTCGGCGGCTTCGGCCCGGTCGACGGCCTGGTCGACGATTGCGGCGATTGGCTCGCGCTGCTCCTCGGTGTCCCACACATGACGCAGCACCCACAGATCGGTGGCGTTGGCGACGAGGCGGCCGGAGAGGACGGCACTCGCGGCGACGAGCCGCTGGAGCTTCACCGCCCGTCGGTCGGAGACCGGCATCCCGGCGCGCCGCAGCGCTCGGATCAGCTCCACGAACCGGGGCCGGACTCCGTCGAGAGCGATCTCCGGGAGGAGCGACTGCACGCGGCGGATGTCGTCGACACGCATCGTCCCCACGACGTGGTCCCGGTCGACGTCGAGCCGCCAGCCCGCGGCGAGGACGTCGCCGAGAAGGTCATCGCCGACGTTGTCGCTGCGGACGCGGAGGAGAAACCGATCGAACAGCGCCGCCAGGCAGTCGTCTTCGGGGAGCCGGTTGCTCGCCCCCACGACCGCCAGCAGCGGCAGCGCGCGCGTCTCACGGCCGCGTCGGAAGACGCGCTCGTTGAGGACCATGAGGAGCGAGTTGAGGATCGCACTGTTGGCGTTGAGGAGCTCGTCGAGAAACACCAGCGACGCCTCGGGGAGCATCCCCTCGGTGTTGGTGACAAGATCCCCGTCGCGGAGCCGGCGGATGTCGAACGGCCCGAACAGCTCGCTCGGCTCGGTGAAGCGGGTCAGCAGATAGTCGAAGACACGCCCTTCGATGCGGCGGGCGAGCTCATGAACGAGCGCGCTCTTGGCGGTTCCGGGAGGCCCGAGGATGAAGAGATTCTCGCCGCCGACCAGGCAAATGCCGAGGAGATCGACGATCTCCTCCTTGCCGACGAAGACCTGCTTCAGCGGGCCGAGGACGTCGGTCGTCAGTCGCCTGCCGAGGAGAAGGCGGGGGTCGGTGGAAGGCTCGGAGCTCATGGATCGTCACCTCGGGGAAGCGATCTGGACAGGACCGGACAGAGCTCGTGATGGGCTCCGACGGCGCGGCGGGCCGCATCGACCACGCGCGGGTCGCCGAGCCGGGAAGTGTCCGCGGCAGCGACGATCCGATCGACGTAGAGACGGAGAAGTCCGGAATGGCCGGCGATCGGCTCGATCGATTCCGGCTCCACGCCGGGCATGCCGACACTCGACAGCGGCCACTCCCGGGCGAGGGTGTCGAGGAGCCCGACGAGCGGATCGTCGGCCGAGGCCCCCCGCGCCATCCGGGCGAGATCGGGGAGGAAACGGAGCGTGACGTCGACGGAGTAATGCGCTGAGGCTGCGTCGCCAACATCGGGGGGGGGGAAACCGAATCCCGCCCGGAGCGCCTCGGTGCCGATCTGGCGGAACATCGCCCCCTGCGCGCCGCGGTACAGGACCCGGGCCGCAAACAGCCCTGACTCCCGATCCCACTCCGGGGCGGTGCCGGGGAAGTCGAGCCGCCAGTCGGCTTCGAAGCCAGCGAGGATCGCGCCGGAGGCGGCAAGCTCCGCCTCCCCTTCGACTGACTCGGGGACCGGGACGGCGAGTCGGCCGTGGTCGAAAAGCGAGCGCAGAAATGTGTCGAGCGCCATCTCCCTCCCTCCTCTCCGATTGATCTGCCGACCGCGGGCCAGAGCGACCCCGTCGACGGGGTCGCCCCCCCGATCGGGCGCACCCTTGCGACATTCGTACCGCGCCTCCTCGGCCCTGACCAGCGGGGTCCGGGGTTTGAGGAGCAGCGACGCTGCGCCGCCCCGGCTGCCGTCTCCTGCGGGCCGCGCCCGGCGGTGCCTGCGGGAATCCGCCGGATCCCCGTGCCGGCCCGCTCGTGCGTTTGGCATGATGGGAGCATCGCCGGTGCCCCGCCGGGGCAGGCCACGGAAAGCCTCTGCCCGTCCCACGTGGACCACCAATGAGCACGTTGGAGCGCCTCGCCGACCAGGGACTCGTCCGGCCGCCCCGCTGGCTGCCACGGAACGTGATGTACGAGACGATCATGGGGAGCGTCGCGTTCGGCGTGTCGGGTGACTCGAGCGACATGGACATCTACGGCTTTGCCATCCCTCCCAAGGACGACCTCTTCCCGCACCTCCGCGGCGAGATCGCCGGGTTCGGCACGCCGCACCGGCGCTTCGAGCAATTCGAGGCCCATCATGTCGTCGATCCTGACGCCCTCGGAGGCTCCGGCCGCAGTCACGATCTGACGATCTATTCGATCGTGAAGTTCTTCCAACTGGCGATGGAAAACAATCCGAACATCATCGATTCGCTGTTCACACCTGCCACTTGCGTCCTCCACTGTACCGCCGTGGGATCGCTCGTCCGCGAACGGCGCCAGCTCTTCCTCCACAAGGGATGCTGGCCGAAGTTCAAAGGCTACGCCTACGCCCAGCTCCACAAGATCGCCACGAAACGGCCGGTGGGGAAGCGGGCCGCGCTCGTCGGCGACCACGGCTACGACGTCAAGTTCGCCTACCATGTCGTCCGCCTGCTCGGGGAGGTGGAGATGATTCTCGCGGAGGGGGATCTCGATCTGCAGCGTGACCGGGAGCGGCTCAAGGCGATCCGCCGCGGGGAGTGGACCTTGGAGCGGCTCCAGGCGTGGTGCGCCGAGAAGGAGGGGCAGCTCGAGCGGGCCTGCGCCGAAAGCCGTCTCCGCGCCCTGCCCGACGAACAAGCCCTCCGCCGGCTCCTCCTCGAATGCCTCGAGGCCCATTACGGCAGCCTATCCGGTTGCGTCGAGGACCCCGACCGCGCCGTCGCCGCCCTGAAGACCATCCAGCACGAGCTCGACCGCGTCAGAGACCTCCTATGAACGACTCCGATCCATCCTGCCGCGGACCGGGCGCAAGCATCGGCGCCGAGGCGGCCGACCGGCTCCGCGCCATCGCCGCGGCCCATCCCCGGCCGCTCCTCTTCGCCACCGTCAGCGGGGCCCATCTCTACGGATTCGCCTCCCCCGATTCCGACTACGACCTCCGCGGCGTCCATTCCCTCCCCGCGGAGGAGGTCGTGGGGCTCGAGCATGGTCCAGAGACGATCGAACGATCCTCGCTCGAAGGTGGCCTCGATCTCGATCTCGTCACGCACGATGCAGCGAAGTTCTTCCGTCTCCTTCTGAAGAACAACGGCTACGTCCTCGAGCAGCTCCTCTCGCCGCTGGTGGTGCTCTCCTCGCCGCCCCACGAAGAGCTCGTCGCCCTGGCCCCCGCCTGCATCACGCGCCACCACGCCCACCACTACCAGGGCTTCGCCGCGCGGCAGTGGACGCTGTTCGACAAGGAGCGGCCCCGGCGCGTGAAGCCACTCCTCTACACCTACCGCGTTCTCCTCACCGGGATCCATCTGATGCGCACCGGGCGGATCGAGGCGAATCTCGTCCGCCTCGCCGCCGAGGCGAAGCTCGGGTGGATCGATGACCTCGTCGCCCGCAAGGTGGCCGGCAGGGAGAAGGAGACGCTTCCCGATGACGACATCGCCTTCCACATCGCCGAGGTGGGGCGACTGACCGCGGCCCTCGACAGGGCAGCGGCGGAGAGCCGGCTCCCCGAGAGCCCGACCGCCGGGCCGGCGCTCCACGCTCTGCTCGTGCGGCTCCGCCTGGGCGACCGTGTCGGGTCGTGAGCTCCCTGGCCGCGGCCCGCCTGCCCGGTTCGGTCCCGGGATTGAGATGCGGGCACGGGCCGAGCACGCCTGCTCACGCCCCGGACTTATCCAGATTTCTCAACCCCGGAGCCGGTCATAAAAGGCACGGGGCGAGAGGATGTCGACCCCCTGAAATCTGCCCAGGGAGAGAAGCTCCTGGTCTCCGGTGACAAGGCACGAAGCGCCACCGGCGACCGCCGTGCCCAGAACCGGCAGGTCGTCCTTGTCGCGGAGTGTGCCGCGCGGCACCGCTCCCGGCTCCACGATCTCGCTGCTCGACCGCAGGAATGCGCTCACGGCCTCGGTCTGGGCCTTCGTTGCCTTGAACTTCCCGGAAAAGTGCCGCGACACCTCGTCGAGGATGTGCTCCGACAGGATCACGGTGTGGTCTCGATAGACGATCTTCAGCAAAGCCTCGCAGAGCCCGTGCGTGGCGAAACCCGCCAGCAGCACGTTCGTGTCGAGGACCACCCTCACGAAACGGCCTTGAAGATGTCTTCGTCGGTGACGAAGCCCTGAGCCTCAGCGAGTGGCATCGTCATCTTCCGGACCGCGGCGATCTGTTCGCTGGCGATGTAGCGCCGCAGCGACTCACGCACCAGTTCGCTCGCGGAACGGTGCGTCCGCCGACTGAGGGCGTCGAGTTGCTGCTTCAGATCCGACGGAAGCCGGACGTTGAGTGTTGTTTCCATGTATTACAGTGTATTACACGGCCACGTTTGGGGCAAGGCTGCCACGGCGAGCAAGACGGATCAGGCTGCGGCGGACGAGTCGATCGGCTCGGCGGCCGTCACGTGGAGGAGCGACACCGTGCGGTGGCGGGAGGGGATTCCGCCCCGTTCCCCCAGGCCGATGATGATTTCAGCCCGGGTGAGGAAGGCCATCTCGGGATGCCTGATGTCGTAGGCGTCGCCGCTCGACATCGTGATGCGAAACGGCTCAAAGGGACGGCGCTGCATCCAATCGCGAAGGGCCTCGGCGGTCATCGGGAAGCTCCCCTGAAAGATACGGATGTTCACGTATCATGGTCGCGGCCGCGAAGCCGGCTGTCAAGCAACGGCGCGGAAGGCATGAATGGCGGGAGGCAAGGGGGTTTGCAGTGGGCGCAGGAGCCCAACCGGCGCGAATGCGCCCCGCGGCTGATCGCCACCCGAGCGGCAGCCGCCCGCCCTTCTCAGCTCACGGCGCCTCTTCCCCCTCGCCGTCGAGGATGTCCCGCAGCCGCATCGCGGCGAGCCGGCCGATGACGAGCGGCTCGATGCCGGCCCCAAACTTCAAGACCTTGTCGTTGCGCGACTTCCACTCGGTTTCCTCGATCGCATCGGTGCGGACAAGCAGCGACCTCCCCAGGCGGGCAAACACGCCGGCAGGCAGGTCGACCTCCCAATCCCCCAGCCGTCGCCTGAAGAGGACGACGCGGCCCGGGTTCCGCAGGCAGACGCGCGTGTAGTTTCGCAGCGACTCGATCCAGCAGATTTCGTCGATGGTCACAGCCGTCAACAGCCGTGAGTGGCGCAGCCGCACGTGGATCGTGTCGCCGAGCCCGCTTTTTCCAGGCCCGCCAGGCCCCGCGGGGATAGCGACCGAGTCATCATCGTCGTCTTCCACAGGGCTTGGCTCGTTCGCTGCCGTTGGCTGGAGCCGCTGCAGGTCGGCAAACCTCTTCACCCTTCGCAGTGTCTCGGTGAGCCGCTCCGGGTTGACCGGTTTGACGAGATAGTCAAGCGCTGCCGCCGCGAAGGCCTCGAGCGCGTATTTCTCATAGGCCGTGACAAACACCACTTGCGTCCCCTCAGGCACGCTCGGCAGCAGATCGAGCCCCGAGCCCCCGGGCATCTCCATATCGAGAAAGATCACATCCGGAGAGAGCGTCTCCAGCGCTTTTCGCGCTGCCGCCACGCTGCCGGCGGCGCCGATGCAGTTCACCCCGCCGCTGTCGGCAAGCAGGCCCCGCATCCGTTCGTTCGCGAGCGGTTCGTCGTCGACAAGCAGGGCGGTGAGCATTGGTGAGGGTCCAGCGTTGTGTGTCTTGTTGTGTCTGAGTGGGGGCTTGTCTGAGTGGGGGCTTGTCTGAGTGGGGGCTTGTCTGAGTGGGGGCTTGTCTGAGTGGGGGATAGATCGACCGTCACGCCGGCTCGCCGGCCCGGTCCGCCGCGGCCCTCACATTCGCAGGCATGCGGATGACGATCCGCACCCAGCCGTCGTCGAGGTCGGGATCGAGCTGGACATCAACAGTAGCGCTGGCATCGATGAGCAGCTCGAGCCGCCTCCGCAACGAGCGGATGCCTGTCCCCGGCGACCTCGTCGTATCCGGCGTTACCCACTGGCCGGAGTTGGCGACGACGACTTCGAGCCAGTCGTCTTTGACGCTCGCCCGCACGTTCACTTTCAGCGGCATGCTGCTTGTCTGGATGCCGTAGTGGAGCGCGTTTTCCAAAAGCGGCTGGATCAGCATCGGTGGCACGAGCACCCGCGGCGCGACCCGGTCGGCATTGATGCGGCAGACGAGGTTGTCGCCAAACCGGCGCTGCTGCACCGCCAGATACTTTTCCAGGGCATACAGCTCCCGGGAGAGCGGCTCGAGCGTGTCGGCCTCGCGGAGGGCGAAGCGCAGATACTCGGAAAGATCCTGCGTCACTTGCTCCACGGCAGCGGGGTCGTTTTTACTCGCCGCCACGGCGTTGAGGGCATTGAAGAGGAAGTGCGGATTCATCTGCTCCTGCAACTGCCGCAGCTCGTGCTGCCGGGCCAGCGACTCGGCCTGGATCGCCCTGTTTTCGGAAGCGGCTGCGGCAGCCGCCGCCTGAAAAAACTGCATCTCCGACTCGTGGATGTCGTCGAGGAGGTCGATCCCCAGATAGATCGCGCACCACATCAGCGCCGCCACCAGCCGCGGGGCGAAGGTCGGAAGCGCCATCCCGGTCTGCCGGATCATCGGCCCTTCGCGCAGCAGCAACAGGGCGGTCACAAGGGTCGTCGCCATCCCCAACACCGCCACGATCACAAGCAGCGGCCAGCGCTGCGAACGGGGCAGGGCCCGGAGGGCCGGCAGTCGAAACAGCCTGTCGATGAGGCTCGAGACCGTAAAGCCGGTCACGACCCGCAGACCGATCGCCCCCCACGGGAGCGGCTCATCGGGGCGCAGCGCCACGGAGAACCCGCAGAGCGTCGCGCCGACCGCCAGCCAGAACAGCACCTGAAACACCCAGACAATCCGCTCCCGCCGCCAGCCCGGGCGACGCCGCCCCCCATCGGCGGCCGTGACGCCAGGCTGCTCGGGGCTTGTGAGGGCGGAGAGAGGCATCGGAGAATTGCAAGACAGGGCGGGCTGCCAGCGGCTTTCAGTCAGTATGGCAAACCGACGTCGCTTTCCCAGTCCACACGCGCCGGCAGCGACATGCAAGCCTCGCCCGCAACGCCTCCCCGGCTCGCCGCCGCCGTCGCTCTCGATGCGTGCAGGCGCGCTTCGATCCCCACGGGATGGCGCCGCTTTTAAGAGTCAAAAGTGCGCAGACCGTCTTGCGCTTTTCGCTCTGTCGATTGCGCAATCCGTAGGGGCCAATACCCGATTCGTGCACGGATATCCCATTTCGTCACTTTTTGGGGCCGGCGCCTTGGGGAAAGCGGGGCAGGGGATAGCCTGTCGGCGGCTGGTACCCGCTGCCGGCTGCCGTCGACTCGAAAACGTACCGAGCCGACGGGTTCTCATGATCTCCTTAAACAAAATGGTCTACCCATGCACAAACAACAGATGAAGGCCACCAGTTCCTCACAGGCCCTCAAGCTCTCGCTCGTCGCCGTTGCCGGAGCGGCAGGCGCGATGGGCCAGGATGCCGCCGCTGAGATCGTCGCGGCCACTTTGAACGTGAGCTCTACTGCGCCAAATCTTAACAGCGACGGTCCTAGCATTTATTTCAGCTACTTGAACGGGGCAATCGGTACAAGCAACATCTCGACAGCAATCAAGGGATATGCTGTAGGAACTGGCAAGAACACTTTTGGCAACGTAAGAGCAAACTCAATTTCGGCGTGGATTACCAATGCCTCCATAGCAGCCGGTTCCACCATTGACGCCAGTTCCGGCTGGGGCACAGATGTATTCCAAACCTCAAATAATCAATATTTTGGAGTGCGGTTCGGTGGACCATCTTCCTGGAATTACGGATGGTTGGAATTGACCCGAGAATACGACGTTCCAGTCGTTTTTCATTCAGCCGCCATGCAAACGGTTGCCGGCGTGAGCATCAAGGCTGGCGAATTGCCGCCATCCGCTGTCCCGGAGATTGATCCGGCCTCGGCCGGTAGTGCCGCGTCGCTCGTCGCCGGTGTGCTCGCGATGGTTGAGCAGCGCCGCCGGCGCCGCGTCGTGCCTGTGGGCGGCGCCGTCGCCTGATTCTGCGTCTCCCGCATCGACTTCCGTTATCCGCGGAGCCCTCAGGGATGCCCTGCGGGCTCCGCTTCTTTTGCCCGGTCTTCGGAGCAGCTCTATGCCCCCCAATCCTCATTTGCTGGCCCTCGGCTATCCCAAGTGCGGGAATGTTTGGCTTCGCGCACTCCTGGCCAATCTGCTCCGTGCGGGGGGCGTCGATTTTCGCCAGATCATGGAGGCCCATCCGATCGCGCCGATCCTCGAGAGCATGGATCTGGGGATCCGCGATCAGGCCCGGCAGGATCAGGTGCGCTTCGATCCACTGCGCGCCTACCAAGACATCCCGATGGTCTTCAGTTGGGCGATCCCCGACATCCACGCCTACGCCGCGGCCACGAGCATGGCCCACTCCCATTCGCCGTGGCAACCGGCGATCGATCCCTTCATCAGGGCCTTCAGCCATCGGGTGCTGATCGTCCGCGATCCCCGCGACGTGGCCGTCTCCTGGTCGCGGTGGATCTTCACCCCATTCAACCGGCTGCACCGGCCGACGCTCCACGATTCCCCCGACTCCCTCCTCCGCAGCGATCTGCCGATCAGGGCACAGGAGTGGAACGATCATCAGCGAGGCTGGCTCGAGGAGGCCCCGGCCGATCCCACGCTCCATCTGGTCTTTTACGAGCAACTCGTTGCCAACACTCCGCACGAGCTCGGCCGGATCGCACGGCATCTCGGCCTCGATGTCGCGCCAGAGGCCCTCGATCGAGTGGCCGCAAGCCACGCCCTCGGGGAAATGCGAAAGAAGCAGCCGCATCATGTCTTCCGTGGCCACTGGGGAGGATGGTGCGAGCATCTCGACGACCGGCAGGTGCTGCAGGTGCAGCAGATCTGCGGCCGAATGATGAAGGCCCTCGGCTACCCGCTCACCCGGAGCGACTGCGATGGCTGGACTCCGGCCGCTCTCCATCCCCCTGCCCGGCCCGAGGCGGGCTCCGCCAGTGCCACCTCTCCCGAAGCAGCCCGATGAAAACTTTTTTCCTCGCTCTCGAGGGGCTAACGGCCGCGGCCTTCCGCGGAGCACTTGCCCGCGGCGCCCTGCCGGTGCTCGCACAGACCGTGGCTGGCGGGGCCCTCGCCGAGCTGGAGTTTCCGATCGCCGATGCCCGCCTCGCGATGGTGGTGTCGGCGATGACCGGCACCTGGCCAGACGAGCATGGCGTTCTCCTCGGCGAGACAGGGGACCCAGTCGCCCGCAGCCTGCGCCCCGCCACTGCCGTCGACCGAGCCCGCCCCGCGCTCTGGGAAGTCCTCGATGCCGACGGAATTGGCTCCATTGCCGTCGGCTGGCCGGTGGCGATCACCGGGCAAACGACCCATGCGGGAATTGTCGCGGCGGGGTTTGGGCGTTCGGTGGCTGCCGAACAGCCAGCGGGAGCCGGCCCTTTTTTTCACCCTGCGTCAATTGCCAACACGCTTGCTGACTGCGACCTGCGGCCCGAGGATGTCGGCATAGCCGCCTTAACCGCGCTTGCGCCCAAGTGGCGGGCAGTCGATCCGGCGCTGGACGCCCGGCCAGCGTTCCTCGGTGAAGTGGTGGCGGAAAACTTCTCCCGTCTGACGGTCTTTCTCGAGCTCCTCGACAGCGCCGCTTTGAGCGACTCACGTATGGCCACGCTCCTCTTGAGCCTGCCCGGTGAACTGTCCAGCCTCGAGATGGCAAGCGAGCGCATGGCCGACGGCCTGCTCGAAGGGCTCGCCGAACGAGGGTTCGATCTCCTCAATGCCTTCCTCGCCGCGGTCCTCGCGAAGCTCCCCCCCGACACGAATCTCGTGATCGCCGGGATCCCCCATGTGGAAACGCCCGAGCAGCCGGGTCTGCTGCTCATTTCGGGGCCTGCCTTCGATCGGGCCGCCCTGCCGCGATCTGTCGGCATTCCGGAGATTGCGCCGGTGGTGTGGGGGGCCTGCGGCTTCCGGCCGGTGGGGATGCCGGCCTGCCGGCTGACGACAGTGCTGCGGCGGGAACTTCCGCTGTGTGATCCGACTCCCGCGTGGTTCCCCCATCCCGATCACCAAGTTGCCGACGTGACAAACCTGCTGGCGGTCGAAAGGCTGTCGGTGTCACCCACCGGCGGCCAGTTGCCGGCAGGAGAGATCTGGCAACTCAAGGCGCTCTCGGTCCTCTCCCGGTCGCTTGTGGCAAAGGGAGCCGACCGCGCGGCGCTGCCTGTACTCGAAGCTCAGGCCCGCCTCCTCCCGCACAACCAGCGGGCCCATCTCCTCCTTGCCGACTGCCGAAAGCGCCTCGGCCTCCTGGAAGAGGCGCTCGATTCGGCCTACGCCGCCATCCATCCGCGCCATGGAACCGATCCAGTCGCACTGCTGCAAGCCGCTGAATTGGAGGTTCTTCTCGGCAGGCCGGAGAAGGGGCGGAAGCTCCTCGACCAAGCGGCGCCAACGATCGCGGTCTACCCGTACCACCGCCGCCAGCAGGCCAACATCCTCATTTTCCTCCGCGACTGGCCCGCGGCCGAAGGAATTTTTGAGGCGCTTTCCGCCGAGGCGCCCCACGATCCCTGGATCCTCTACCGCCTCGCCCGCTGTCATGTCGCCAGGAGCGACTGGGAGCGGGCCCGCGACCTCGCCGTCGCCTCGATCAGGATCGATCCAAATCGGGCGCTCGTCCACGAGCTGCTGGGAGTCGCCCTCCATGGCCTAGGGCTCGTGGCACAGGCCCGCTCGGCGCTTGAAAACGCCGCCCGTCTCGATCCGCGCTTGGAGAGACCGCAGCGAACGCTCGACAGCCTCATCGACGCCATGAAAAGCCCGCAGGCGGAAATCGAGGATCTGGCCGCCGCCGCCTGGCAACGGATGCCGCCGCCGTCAGAAAAAATCTGGAAGCCCTGATCAACCCGGCCACGGTCGGCAGCGCCCTCTCGCTCGTCGCTGGCGTGCTCGCGATCATCGAGCAGCGCCGTCGGCGGGCCATGCTCGTCGCTTGACAATACTTAACGCTCAAGGCAGCGGTGGCGGAGTGCCCCACACTCCTCCGCCACCGCTTGCTTGGCCTTGGTGACGCTCTTCCCCATGGCCGCGTGGCGCGGCTCTCTGGCCCGCAGGGCCATCCTCTTGGATGCTGCCAGCCGCTCCAAACCTCGGCTTTTGTGCGGGGATGCGGAGGGGGCACCGCGGGGATGTACGGGTCGTCGCACGACGGCGTAAGATAGGAGCATGGTTACCTCTGCTTCTCCGTCGCGAATCACCGTCGAGCCCGGCAAATGTGGCGGTCGGCCGTGCATCCGCCACATGCGGATTCGCGTCAAGGACGTTCTGGAGATGCTCGCCGGCGGGGCATCAGAAGATCAGATCCTGGCCGACTACCCTGACCTGGAACGCGAAGACATCCGCGCCTGCCTCGAGTACGCGGCCCAGTACTTCGACCACCCGGTCGTCTTAGGCGGGTGACAGGCGGTTTCTTGTCGACGCCCAGTTGCCGCCGTCGTTGGCTCCGAAACGGGCGAGGGCTCGTTGAGGTGGGCGAGCGGTCAAAAAGCTGACAGCTTCGCACGACCGACCCCGGCTGGCAACGATGACCCCGGCGCGGGGCGGCACAGCCAACTCCGCGAAGGGCGGTGTGTCCTTGGTGTCGCCACACCAAGCGACTCCCCTTCACTTTACGAATCTGCTAATATGTTCATCGTGAATGAGCAAAAACAGCTTTCCCTAAAGCCTGACTGGCTTGGGTTTCTGAACGAGTTCGCTGCTATTCGCCGACGAAGGCCAAGGCACGGTCGAGCAGCGACCGCGACAGGAACATGCCGCCGCGAAGCAAGTCCTCCACAACGGGCCGCGCCGCAGGAATGATCCCCTGCCTGCGAGCCCGAAGCACAATGCCCAATGTGCCAATGACCGGGATGCCGAGCGACGCTGCGCACCTGCGGCCAGCGAGATCATCGATCGCAGCAACACTGCCGGGGAGCCCCAGGGAATCTGTCAGCACCGCGCTCTCACCGGGCCCCAGCCCCCACTGCATGATTGTCGGAGAGATGGCAGCCGTTTCCCGGATCACCAGCCAAGGATGGGAAGTCAGCTGACGAACGGTAACGTCCTCGGCGCCGCGAACCCGCAGTTCCTCGGCCACAGCGCGCGGAACCCATACCTGTGCCGCGACAGTCCTCAAGAGCGGCAGATGCCCGCCTCGACAGAGAAAGATGAGCGGCGAGGCGTTGACGACACCCACCTCAGCCATCGGCGATCTCACGGGTAAGCTCGTCGAGATTGACGTGGAACGAGTCCTCACCATGCCGGGCAAGGGCCAGCAGAAAGTCGGTGCGGTCGAGCCCCGCGACGCTCGCCGCCACCTCCTGGGAAACCACCCCCCTGCGATACCAGTTCATCGCGGCGGCCAACCGCAGTTCACTGCCAAAATGCGCTGGGTCTTCCCGCATCGCGGCAAAAACTTCAGCGGGCATCTGCAACGTCACGGTCGTCATGGGGCTCTCCTCAAGCCCTATGCTACCAACCCGCGTCGCCGCTGCGACACGGGTGGCCTGCCGGCAGGCTTCGCCGCTAGTATTCAGGCGATCGGGAGCCCTTGGAGGAGATTCATGAAGACGACTGATTCCTATCACAAGTGGGTCGAATGGAGTGAAGAGGACGGTGTCTACATCGGGAAGTGCCCCGACCTCATCTCCGGCATCCATGGCGATGATCCGGTGCGGGTGTACGCCGATCTGGCCCGGGTCGTCGAGGAGGTTGTCGCCCATTTCGAGCAGTCAGGCCGGCAGCTCCCCCCTCCTCGCGTGCGGCCCATGCAAGACGTCGGCTGAGCGTGCCCGGCTCGGACGAACAGGCCATCTCGGGATGCCTGATCTCGTAGGCGTCGCCGCTCGACATCGTGATGCGAAATACGGCGGCGGTCGGCCGGCAGGGACTTGCCCGCTCGAGGCCGCTCCTGCGAAAATCCACGGATGAAAATCGCCCTCTGCTATCCCGTCGAAGGGCGGCACATCGACCAGATCCGGGCCGCCGCCCCCGACGCCCACGTTGTCGATGCCGGCCAAGAACGCGTCGCTGCCGAATTGCCCGACTGCGATCTGTTTTGCGGCCATCCGAAAGTGCCCTTGCCGTGGGACGAGGTGGTGCAGCGCGGGCGACTGAAATGGATCCAGTCGTCGGCCGCCGGGCTCGATCACTGCCTCGTGCCATCGGTCGTCGCTTCGCCGATCACGGTCACGAGCGCCTCCGGCGTCCTTGCCGATCAGGTGGCCGAGCATGGAATCGGCTTGGCGATCGCCTGCACGAGACGGCTCCCGCTCTTTTTGGATCAGCAGGCGAAGGGGGAGTTTGTCCGCCGGCCGACGAAGGACCTGACCGATGCGACGGTCGGCATCGTCGGCTTCGGCGGGAATGGGCGGCGGCTGGCCCGCGTGCTCGTGCCTTTCAACGTGCGGATCCTCGCCACCGATTATTTTCCGGTGAAAAAGCCCCCCCATGTCGAGTTTCTCGGCGGGCCCCAGACGCTCCCAGAGATCCTTCCGCAGGTCGACATCCTCTTCCTCTGCGCCCCGCTCACCGCGGCGACGAGAAACCTCCTCGACCGAGCCGCCTTCGCCGCGATGAAGCCGGGGGCGATCCTCGTCAACATGGCCCGCGGGAAGATGGTCGACGAACACGCCCTCGTCGACGCTCTGGAAAGCGGCCGGCTCGATTCGGCGGCCCTCGATGTCACCCCCGACGAGCCTCCGGCGGCCGAAAGTCGGCTGTGGCGGGCTCCCCGGCTCATCATCACGCCCCACGTGGGGGGGCAGTCGTATCGCCGAATCGATGCAATGACCGACTTTTTCTGCGATAATCTTGGTCGGTACCTCCGGGGCGATGAACTGCGCAACCTCGTCGACAAGCGGCTCGGCTTTCCGGAGCCCCAGGCCGACTGGTGACCGACCGGGGTGCGGCGACAACTCGCCCCCGCCAACGATCCCTGCAGGCTTTCCGATGAGCACCACCATCTACCAAGAGGGACGCCCCACCGTTTCGGTGGAGGGGGCGGAGGGGGTGATGGCCAGCCGTTGCCCCGAGGAGCTCCTCGCCCGCTACGCCGAGCTCCTCCAGGGGGCCAGGCTCTCCTGGACCGAGCACCATCACCTCGAGCGGCAGCTCGGGGCGGGAGGGCAGGGGGTGGTCTACCTCTCCACCCGCCGCGGGTCGGATTCGTTCACGGTGCCGGTGGCGCTGAAGTTCTTCTCACCGGAGCGGTACGAGTCGGAGAGCCTCTATGTGGAGGCGATGGGGCGGATCGCCAAGGTGGCGGCCCGCGTCGCCCAGATCCAGCACGACAATCTCCTCGACGTCCAAAACTTCATCGAGCAGCGGCGGATCCGCATCATGCAGATGGAGTGGATCGACGGCTACGACCTCTCGCGGCTGCTCACGGCCGAGATCCTCGAGCAGACGAAGGCCCGTGTCTCCGACGAACGCTTCCGCTACCTCAACAATTGCGTTCTCACCGCCGGCCCACAGCAGTCGCGCTTCAAGCCCGGGGTCGCGATCGCGATCGTCCGTGAGGCTCTGGCGGGCCTGGCGGCGCTCCACCGGGAGGGGATCGTCCACGGTGACATCAAGACGGCCAACATCATGATCAAGCGCACCGGCAACGCGAAGATCATCGACATCGGCTCGGCACTCGCCCTCGACGACGTCTCCACCAACCGCACCTGCACACCGGCCTACGCCGCCCCCGAGGTGCTCGAAGGGCGCGAGATCGGCCCCCGCTCCGACCTGGCGAGCCTCGGGTACGTCCTCATCGAGATGCTCGCCGGCCAGCCGCCGTTTGCCGGCCTCAACTCCTACCGCGAGCTCGTCGAGGCGAAGCGGACGCTCCCCACCCGGCTCCCGCAGATCCTCCCGGCGGAGGTGAGCTGCAACGAGCTGCTAATGAACTTCACCAGCCGGCTGGTGGCCGCCGATCCCAACAAGCGCTTCTCGAGCGCCGAGGATGCCGACCTCGTGAAGGAGGGGGCGGCAAGCTTCCACCGCCAGCTCATCGTCGGCGGCCTCGCCAGCGAATACGACAACGAGATCCGCGCCTGGCTTGGCGATCTCGAGGAGCCGGCGTAACGGCCGGGCACCAGCCACCGAAAGCCAACGCGAGCAGGCTGTGGATGAAGGGCGCGCCGCTGGACGCGCCGGCCGACACTCCCGAAAACCCCGGCCCATCAGGCGAAGCCCGAACGGACCGACCCGAGGGTGTCTCAAGTGGAAAAAGGTCGGGGATGACTTTTCCACGGGCAGCTGGAATCAACGGTGCATATACGACACAGCCCGGCGTTCCGAAGACGGAAGCCGGGCCGGGGCGGTAAATCCTGCGAGCGGTCAGCGAGGGTGACGGGACTCGAACCCGCGGCCTCCAACGTGACAGGCTGGCGCTCTAACCAACTGAGCTACACCCCCGTGTTTCGCCGCAGGAACGATTCGCTCCGGCAGGCAAGGGACGGGTCGCCGCCTCGCAAGAAACCGAAGTATAGCGAGACTCTTCCCCAGACGACACCCCGGGGCATTTTTTTGCCTCCCGCACCGCCGGCCGATCAGAAAACCCCGCGGGTGGGGTCGAAACCCTTGCGGACGGCCAGGTCGAGATCCTGCCTCGCCTGGGCCTCGAAGCCTGCCGCGGCACACGCCTCACCGCGGTGTTGGTGCATCACCGCCAGCCCCTGGTCGACGGACCGAAGACGGAGATCGAGCTCGATTGGGTCGACCCGGCCCCGGCTGACTTCGAGCCGTTCGCGCAGGGCCTGCATCCCGTCGATCGCCCGATTCAGTTCGTCGATCGCCTCGTGATGGCGGCCGAGGAGATGGAGGATGTAGCCGCGGGTGTCGAGGTGCTCTGGGAGGTCCCCCACGCCGCGCTCGATCGCCAGCTCGATATCGGCCAGCGCCTCCGGAAGATCGCGCTTCACAAGCGCCCGGGTATAAGCGCGGAGGTTCAACGATTCCGGATCGCCGGGCACCGTCATCCCGACGACCGCCTCCGCATCGGCCAAGGCCTCGTCGGGCCGCTCGAGGACGGTGTGCACCAGCGCACGGAGCCGGCGGGCCTGCGGCGCGAACGGAGCCAAGACCACGGCTTGATCGGCATCGCGGATCGCCCCGGCGGGATCGCGGTTTTGGAGCCGGAGTTGGCCGCGGCGGACGAGGAGACCGGCATCCTCGGCATGCCAAGCCACCGCCCGCTCGACCGCCCCGAGGGCCCCGACGACGTCGCCGCGGGCCTCGTGCCCGGCTGCCTCCTGGAGCGACCACTCGACCACCGCGTCGCGCACCACCGGCAGCAGTTCGGGGATGACGACGGCCGGGACGAGCACCGCCGCCACGAGCAAGAGGAGCGAATACCGTTTCCGCCGGAGGGGACTCCGGTCTTCCCGAACCTGCCACGCGGAGCGTTCAGCGGCGAACGGGGGTCGGGGAGGGGGATCGCCGCGCCCGGCCCCCCTCGCCATGCCGGTCGGCAAAGGAACTCCGGCACGCCCGCGGCTCGGCACGGGTCCAAAGGCCTCGAGGTCGTCACGGGGACCCTCGAACTCCGACGGGATCGGAAAACCTTCGCGGTCGTAGCGCATACAGGCTGGCACCTCGGGCGACAATCGACGCTCCATTCTAGCCACGGGGGGCACCGGGGAACAATTGACGGGCTCGAAGCGGAGCCGTAAGGTGGGTTTTGAAAGCGAGAGGGACCATCATGCCGCTGTACGAGATCGAGACCGGCGCCCACATCATCATCTCCTGGGCGGCGGACGAGCAGGCCGCGGCGGCCGTCGTCGAGGATGCCTATCCCGGTGAACGGATCGTCCGCCTCACGCGCCGCCCCCGTGATTGCTGGGTGATCTCCAAGTCGGCTCTCGGCCTGACCTGCTCGACCCACGACCCTTGCAACACGGCGCGGGAATGCCTTGCCAAGGCTGCCGGCGACAAGCTCCATGCGATCCGGCTCTACATGCACGAAACGGGGGACGATCTGGAGCGGGCGCGGAAGGTGATCGAATCGAACATGGTCATGGGCTGGTGAGGAGAAAGCAGGCGACGGGGTTCGGCCGGCGGCCGAGGGCGTCGTCGGCGCCGTTGTCTGCCACCGCGACGAGCATCATTCGGCCGTCGGAGAGGCGGGGGCCGGCACAGAGCCCCTCGAGATTGACCCCCAGCGCCCCCTTCCAGAGGAGCGTTTTGGGCACCGCTGTGATGCCCTCGGCGGTGAGCTTCCTGTCGTGGGCGTCGGCCGCCGTCGTCGTGTCGACCAGGTAGATCCGGTTTTCCAGCGGCGGCACCCCGGCCGCAGCGCTCCGCTCGAGCACGAGGAGCCGCCCTGGGCCCAACGCCACCAGCGCCACCACCCCGGAATAGAGCGGCCCCCCGGGGATCCCCAGGCGGTCATGCGGTGGATCGACTTCGTAGACCACCTCGCGCCGCTGCTCGATCGGATCGGAGCGGGCGCCGATGGCCGCCGCCGGATCGATCGGCAGGCCGACCAAGCGCACCCGCCCGGCGATCCCCTCCGCCACCGCCGGGCCATCGCGCTCGAGGGGTTCCTCGTTGGCCGTCCAGAGCCATGAGCCGTCGGGCTCGACGGCGAGCGCTTCCGGCCCCCGATTGGCCCGCGCCGTTCGGAACGGCTCCGCCAGCGACACCATCCCCGCCTCCCGCAGCGAGCGCGGGCTCTTACCGACCGGCCGATCCCCGGCGGCCTGCTCGGAAAACTCACGCACCGCGGGTGTGTCTTCTTCGACGACGAACCAGCGCCGTCGTCGATCGGGCCCGGTGAAGACGGCGAGATCCTCCCAGTCGCGGAGGCGATCGAGCGCGATTGAGCCCTCGAACGTCACCGTTAGCGCGGGGGTGTGTCCGTCGCGGGTGATCGTGAGGAAGAGGAGCCGGTCGCTGCCATCCATGACCGCGGCGTACGACTCCCCGCCGAGCCACGTGATGCCACTCAACTCCGCCACCGGCCGCCGAATGCCGTCGGCATCGACGACCCCCCCGGGGGCGTTGACCAGCCCCGCAGGCTCGATGCTGATCCCGGCCGCTGTGTCTGTCGGGGGGCTATCTTCGGCCACACCCCGGCCGATGGAGGGCCACAGCCCAACCACAATCAGGGCCGTGGCGAAGACCTTCCGTCCCCGGCATGACCGCGGCGCGCCGCAGCAGCGACCGGTCGGGCCGGGGATGGAGGGAGAAGCGGGCATGGCTCACCGAATCTATCAGCATCGGCTGTCGTCTGTCGGCCCCGGCGGCAGAGGCCTCAAACCTCCCGGCGTGGTCATTCTTGCCTGGCGGGGGGGGGCGGGAGCACGGTTTCGTAGGACGCCGTCCGGACCGCCGACGGCGCGACCGGTTGCTCGTCGACGAAGATCTGCTCGGCGGGGCGGTAGCTGGAGGTGCCACCGGGACGGAAGACCGGATCGGGGCGGCGCACCGGAGGAGACGTGAGCCCGTCGGGGTTGGCGGCCGGAAGGGCCGCCGGAGCGACAGGGAAGGGGCCCGGAGGGGGAGCGGCCGCCGGAGCAGGAGCGGGGAGCGCGGCGGAACCGGACCAGCCCGCGTTGGCCGGAGGGCTCGTCGGCAACGCACCGACGGGGGCCGCCAGCGCCGGATCGGCTCCCGGGTCGCCGAATCGGCTCCGATCGGAGGCATATCTCGCCGGGGTGCCAGACTCGAGAGGATTGATCGGTGAGAGGGTCGAGGCGGCCGCAGCACCGGCTGCCGCTCCGGCTGCGGCATCCACCGGCGCGGCGGGTTCGGCGGCCACGCTCCCGCGGGCATCGGCCACGCGACTCGGCTCGTAGCCCGCCGTCGAGGGGAAGGTTGACGGGGTTGCCGGCGGGGCGAGCGGATATCCGCCGCCGGGGGGTGGTGTGGCCGCCACCTGCGCCGGCAGAGCGGGGACCGGCTCGAGAGGCAAGCCCGACGGTGGAAGCCCCGGCACCGTCGGGGTGTCTGCCGGAGGAGGGGGTGTGGGGAGCGTGGCGTAGGGACCAACCTGCGGGCTGATCGACTGCGGCGGGGCGCTCTCGGGGATCCCGGGAGTCGATCGCGGATCGACGGCTGCCGCGGCCAACTGGGGGGGCGGAGTGACGCCATAGGTGACCGTCGCCGGGTCGGTGGCGGCGGTCTGGATCCCGACGGCTGCTGCCCCGGCAGTCGGGGAGGCTTCGTTGACGACGTAGCCGGCGGGCGTCGAGGTGGTGGGATAGGGGGTGGCGGCGGCCGACGGCTTCGCGGTGGAGGCGTCGATCTTCGGGGCCGCCGTCAGCGCCGTGTCATCGATCCCCTTCGGCTTCGAGGCGCCGAAGCTCGGCCATTTCGGGGCCGTCATCGAGCGGACTCCGCTCCGGCACCCGCCGCCGGCGAGGCTCGCCATGAGGATGCCGATCGCCACGGCACCGAGCCTTCCGCGACGGATCGAAGCTCCTCCAGGGGCGGAACTGGTGATCCCCGGGGCCCCGGGCTGCGGGCGGTCGACGGCGTGTGGCATCGGCATGACGAATGATCTCCCGGCTTGCGTGTCCCGAAGGAGGGGCGCTCGAAGAGGAGATAAAGGGAGCGCCGCGGGGGAGTCAACGCCAACTCGCCCACGGTTCCGCCACGCCGGTGGAGCGCCTGTGAAAAAGAGCGGGGCGGCCCGTCGTGGTCGACAGGCCGCCCCGGCACTTCATGAATCGTCAAAAAACCGTGATCCAAGGCGGCGGGTTGCAGCCCTGGACTCCAACTGTGTTACTTCTTGGCGACGGCGAACCGCTTCCCAATCGCGTCCCAGTCGACAACGTTGTAGAAGGCGTTGGCGTACTCGACGCGGCGGTTTTGGTAAAGCAGGTAATAGGCGTGCTCCCAGACATCGAGCCCGAGGAGCGGCGTGTTGCCGTGCATGACGGGGCTGTCTTGGTTGGCGGTGCTCTCGATGAGGAGCTTCCCCTTGGGGTCGACCGACAGCCAGGCCCAGCCGCTGCCGAACCGGCCGAGGGCGGCCTTCGTGAACTCCTCCTTGAACTTGTCGAAGCCGCCGAACACGCTCCGCACTGCTTCGCCGAGGTGGCCGGCTGGTTCGCCTCCCTTACCCTTGCCGAGCGATTCCCAGAACAGACTGTGGTTGGCGTGGCCGCCGCCGTTGTTACGGACGGCGGTCCGAACCGCCTCGGGCACCTTCTCGAGGTCGGCGATCAGCGTGTCGATCGGGAGATCGGCGAGCGGATTCCCCTCGAGCGCCTTGTTCAGATTCGTGACGTAGGTGGCGTGGTGCTTGCCGTGGTGGATCTCCATCGTGCGGGCATCGATGGAGGGCTCGAGGGCGTCGAAGGCATAGGGGAGCGGGGGCAGCACGTAGGCCATGGAGAGGCTCCAGGAGGGATGTTCCGAGGTTCGTCGGGAGGTGGACAGCGTGATCACCGGGGCAATCCCGGAAAACGCCCCAGCCTCTGAAGACCGCATCGTAGCCGACCCCCGGAAAGCGGGCAAATGCTGCGGCGCGTCTGGAAGTCCGGTTATGACGGCGCCGACCGCTGGTGCCGATGGTGGCGGTGGTGCCGTCGATGCGCGTGAGGGGGGGCCGCCTGTCGGCTCGTGAATCCAATCTCTCCCCGGTGCCGAACAGACTCTGGTCGCGTTGCTCGTAAGGATGGCAGGATGCCTCCTCGGCGCGTCCCCGGCGAATCGCTCCCGGGCGTCATGGATGGCTCCAGAATCCCCAACACATGTCCGAGCAAACCGCCCAGGCCGGCGCGGTCCGTCGCCGCCAGTTCCCCTGGACCCGCTCCGCTGCCGACACGGCCGACACGGCTCCCAAGAACCAGGCCGCCAAAACCGTCGCTGCCGCACCGCAGCGCGGGCGTGAGCGCTGCCGTCCGTTCGACTACTCCCCCGAGGCCCGCCCCGAGCGCCAGGGGGCGCTGGCGACGATCCTCCCCACGCGTCCCTCCCGGCTGGGATTGGCGCTGGCCGGGATCGTCGTCGTGACGGCCACGACGCTCATCCTCGGCGGCTGGCCGGCGGCAATCGAGACCGTCGGGCGCTTCGCCGGGGCGCGCTTCACCCGCACCGTGGCGGTGCTGCGGGAGCTCGTCGATCTCCGCGGGCTCGTCCTCGGCGGCTGGCTCGCGCAGATGTTCCTCCTCGCCGCAGCGAGCGTGGCGCTCTCGATCCGGGGGATGCGCCGCCACCGCAAGGATGGGCGCCATGGGCGGTCGCGGGGCTGGCTGGCGATGGCGATGGTGCTCTTCACCGCGTCGCTTTCGGGGGCGCTGCCGATCGGGAAGCTCGTGTCGACGTTCCTCGTTGAGGCAACCGGACGCCCGATCGGCCCCGAGGGTATCGGCTGGTGGGTGGCGATTGCCGGGAGCGTCACGGGGATCGTGACGCTCTGGACCCTCCTTCCCCTCCATCAGCGCCTTGTCCCTGGCTTCTGGTTGCTTCTCGGCCTGGCCGGCTGGTCGGTGGCGGCGGCCGTACCCTGGGTGGGCGCGGGGCGGGATGACCTGGCCCTCGGCGGTGCCGGAGCCTGGGTGGTGGGGAGCGCGGCGATGTTTGCCGCCATGCTGACGGTCGCCCGCGGGGTGATCCGCGAGGTGCGCGGGGAGATCAAGGCAGCGCCGGTCAGCGCGGGGCAGGGGGCAGAGCGCGCGTCGAAGGGGGTGAAGGCGGAAGCGGTCAAGCCACAGGCCAAGGCCGCGGAGCCGGTTTTTGAGCCGGTCGACACCGACGATGATGACGCCCCCCGGACAGCCCCCGAGGAGGGGAGCGAGACTGGCTACACTGACGGCTCGGATGCCGAGGACGAATACGCCTCGCGGCCGCTTTCGAAAGCCGAGAAGAAGCGGCTGCGGAAGTTGGGCCGCCACGCGGCCTGACCCATCGCCCCGGCCTCTCCCTTTCGTCACCCCATGCGTGACGGCCCGAGCCTCGTTGGCTCTGCCGGCGACGGGGAAGGAATCCTCTCGCCATGACCGTCCGCACCCGCTTCGCTCCCAGTCCGACAGGTTATCTCCACATCGGCGGCGTCCGCACGGCGCTGTTCAACTGGCTGTTCGCGCGGCGGCATGGCGGGACGTTCATCCTCCGCATCGACGACACCGACGCCGAGCGGAATGTCGAGGAGGCCCTCGAGCCGATCCTCTCGGGGCTGAAGTGGCTGGGGATCGATTGGGACGAGGGGCCGGGGGTCGGCGGGCCCCATGCCCCTTACTTCCAGTCGCAGCGGTCGGCAGGGCACAAGGCAGCGGTGGAGAAACTCCTCGCCTCGGGGCATGCCTACCGCGATTTCGCCCGGCCGGAGGAGCTCGACGAGGAGCGGAAGGCGGCGCAGGCCGCCGGCAAGCCCTACCTCTACAGCCGGCGGTTTGCCGCCTTCACCCCCGACGACGCCGCCGGGTTCGTGGCGGAGGGGCGGCAGGGGGTGGTGCGGCTGAAGATGCCGCGGGAGGGGTCGCTCATCATCGACGATGCGGTCCGGGGGCGGGTGGAGTTTGCCTGGGAGCGCGAGCAAGACCATGTCATCCAGCGGGCCGACGGCTCCTGCCTCTACCATCTGGCGAGCGTCGTCGACGACCACGACTTCGAGATCACCCATGTGATTCGGGCGGAGGAGCATCTCTCCAATACGCCAAGACAGGCCTACATCGCCCTGTCGCTGGGTTATCCGCTGCCGGCCTACGCCCATCTGCCGCTCGTGGCCGAGCCGGGGAGCCGCACGAAGCTCTCCAAGCGCAAGCTCGCGCACTATCTGAAAAACCCCGACTTCCGTCAGATGGCCGACCACGGCACGCGGATCGCCGAGCGAATCGGCGTCGCGGCGGCGGCCGACACCTTCAACCCGGTGATCGTCGACTTCTACCGCGAGGTGGGCTATCTCCCCTGGGCGATCGACAACGCCATGGCGCTGCTGGGCTGGGCCTACGACGACAAGACGGAGTTTTTCAGCCGCGACGAACTGATCGCGGCGTTTTCCCTCGAGCGCATCAATGCCTCACCGGCGAGCTTCGATCCGAAGAAGCTGTGGAGCGTGCAGGATCATTACATGCACGCCCTTTCGACCGACGAGAAGCTCGCGCTGATGCTCCCCTATCTCGGCAAGGCCGGGCTCGTCGCCAGCCCACCGACAGCAGAGCAAACGGCGACGGTGCGGCGCGTGATCGAGGCCTCGGGCGACCGGCTCAAAGTCTCCGGCGACATCCTCGGCTACGCCGATTTCTTCCTCGTCGACGAGCCGGTTCTCGATCCGCAGGCGGTGGCCCAAAAGCTCGCCAAGCCGGGCGTGGCCGAGCTCCTCGCCCGGTATGCCGCAAACATAGCGGCGATCACCCCCTTCGAGCCGGGGCCGCTCGAAGAGGCGACGAAGGCCTTCGTGGCCGAAGCTGGCCTCAAGCTCGGCGACGTCATCCATCCGGTCCGGGTGGCGATCACCGGCAAGACGGTCGGCCCCGGGCTGTATGATTGCCTCGCAATCCTCGGGGCCTCGACGTCAATCGCGCGGATCGACCGGGCCCGTGGGGTCGCGGGGTGAAGAAGTTCGCCAGAAACGGTCCACCGTGGCATGCCGCGGTGGACGACCATCGACACCCCACCTAGATTCTTCACTGAGATCCGTCGTGGTATCCCGCCGTTCGTACTCTGTCACGGAGCCCCCCCATGCCCCTGCTCGTCGTCGGAAGCGTTGCCCTCGATTGCGTCGAGACCACCACGGACAAGCGCGACGACATCCTCGGCGGCTCGGCCGTCTACTTCTCCTACGCCGCCAGATTCTTCTCGCCGGTGCGAATGATCGGCGCCGTCGGCGAGGACTGGCCCCGGCAGCACACCCGGCTCCTCGAAGACCGCGGCATCGACACCTCCGGGCTGCAGACGATTCCCGGCGGCAAGACCTTCCGGTGGCGCGGCCGCTACCTCCCCAACATGAACGACCGCGAGACCCTCGAGGTCCATCTCAACGTCCTCGAGCAGTTCCGCCCGCAGCTCAACAACACCCACCGCGACTGCCGCTTCCTGTTCCTCGGCAACGCTTCGCCGGTCGTCCAGCTTGACGTCCTCGAGCAGGCCAAGGGAGCCGTGTTGACGGTCGCCGACACGATGGACCTGTGGATCAACATCCAGCGCGACGAGCTGGGGCAACTCCTCCAGCGGATCGACGGCCTCGTCCTCAACGACTCCGAGGCGAAGCTCCTCGCCGACGACGAGAATCTCGTCCGCGCCGGACAGGCCGTCTTGAAGATGGGGCCGAAGTTCGTCGTCGTGAAGAAGGGGGAGCACGGGGCGATGTTCTTCAGTGAGCACGAGATGTACGTCCTGCCGGCCTATCCCACCGCCCGGGTCGTCGACCCCACCGGCGCCGGGGACAGCTTCGCCGGGGGGATGATGGGACACCTGGCCGCCCTCGGCCGCTTCGATCCGCAGGCCCTCAAAGAGGCCCTCGCTTACGGCGTCGTCACCGCCAGCTACACCGTCGAGGACTTCAGCCTCGACCGCCTGGCAAGCATCGACCGGGCCGATCTCGACCGCCGGCTGGCCGAATACCGAGAAATGCTGATGTTTTAGGCCGTCCATCCCCGGCAACAGCGGCCGCGGGAGCAGCTTGAAGCAACCTGAACGGCCGTTCAGAAAAAGTCCTTGCCTGGCCGGGTCGAAACCGATACTATACTCGCGTTCAGTGTTCGTTTCCGTGGCGAACCGCTCGATTCATGGTGGCGATGCAACCACCCCGGGCGCCCTGCCGCGGAACCGGCCCCGTCGACGACGGGCCGGCCACGAAACATCGGCTCCGTCTCGGCGGGCCGAAAGGTCACTCGGGCCCGCCCGGCGTGGGCCCGATCATGCGGGAGGCTCGCCATGGTGGTCGCAGAAGCATCGGTTCTTGAAGATATCGCGGGCGGATTGGCTGACGGGCAGGGTGCCGGCACGAGCGCCGGGCCCGCCGTTGGCTCACGGCCCAGCCCAGAAAAGGCAAGCAAGGGAGCGAACGGACGGATGGCAAAATCGAGCAAGTCGGAGCCGAGACGATCGGCGGCGGATTCCAAGAAGAAGCGTGGCGGGAAGAGCTCCACGAACTTCCTCGACGACAACCCGCTCCTGAAAAACACCCTGATGCAGATCGAGAAGGAGTTTGGCGAAGGGTCGATCATGCCCCTCGACTCCGACTCACAGGTACCGATCGAGGGGATTTCGAGCGGCAGCCTCTCCGTTGACTTGGCCCTCGGCGGCAAGGGCTTCCCCCGCGGCCGGATCATCGAAGTCTTCGGGCCGGAATCGAGCGGCAAGACAACGATCGCCCTCCATGCCGTGGCCGCCGCGCAGAAGAACGGCGGGATCGCCGCCTTCATTGACGCGGAGCACGCCCTCGACCCGAGCTGGGCAAAGAAGCTGGGAATCGCCCTCGAGCGGCTCCTCGTCAGCCAGCCGACCAGCGGTGAGGAGGCGATGCAAATCACCGAACTGCTGATCAAATCGAACGCCGTCGACATCATCGTCATCGACTCCGTGGCGGCCCTTGTGCCCCAGAAGGAGCTCGACGGCGAGATCGGCGATTCGTTCGTCGGCCTTCAGGCCAGGCTCATGAGCCAGTCGATGCGGAAGCTCACCGGCGCCATCGCCAAGAGCAAGACAACCGTGATCTTCATCAACCAGATCCGCGAGAAGATCGGCGTGATGTTCGGCAGCCCCGAGACGACCCCCGGTGGTCGGGCCCTCAAGTTCTATTCCTCGTGCCGGGTCGACGTCCGTCGGATCGGCACCCTCAAAGACGGCGAGGATGTCGTCGGCCAGCGGGTGCGCGTGAAGATTGTCAAGAACAAGGTGGCGCCGCCATTCCGGGTTGCCGAGTTCGACATGATGCATGCCAACGGAATCAGCGTGGAGGGGGACATCCTCGACCTCGCCGTCGTCGCCAAGCTCATCGACAAGACCGGCACCTGGCTCCGCTTCGGTGAGGTCCACCTCGGCCAGGGACGGGAGAAGGCCCGGCAGTTCCTCAAAGACAATCCCGAGGTGGCTGCCGAGATCCGCCAACGGGTCCTCGATAGCAAGGATGACTTGATCGTCGGCGAGGGGGGGGAATCGACCTCATCAGACGACGACGATGGTGACGGCGGCGGCGACGAGTGATTCCCCCGCGGCGAACCGTCTGCGGACCAGGTCTTTGATGCCCCGCAACTGACTCCACACTCCGCGTCCGCCCAGCCGCCTACCGGGGCGGTGGGCCGATGCGATCCGATCCACCCACGAGTTGTCGACCCAAGCGACGACTCGTGGGTGGTGTCGTTTCCGCTCGCTCGATTTTCGGCCCATTCGCACGGGTAAACCGGCGTGGGCCGGGGAGCGGAGGCGTGTATCATGTCCGCTTTCCCAGGGGCCGCCGAGCGGTCTGCCGCAGACTTGCCGTCGCCCCCGGAAACCGATCCCCTGCTTTACCCTGAGTCTCTTCCGTGCCCCTGGAGCCGATGCCGACATGAAGGCCGATGAACTGCGGGAAGCCTATCTGGCGTTCTTCGAATCGAAGGGCTGCGTCCGCCGCCCCAGCGACGTCCTCGTGCCCCGCTGGGATCCCTCGGTGTTGTTCACGCCGGCCGGCATGAACCAGTTCAAGGATCACTTCCTCGGCAAGTGCAAGCTCGACTTCACGAAGGCGACCACCTGTCAGAAGTGTCTGCGGACCGGCGACATCGACAACGTCGGGCGGACCGCCCGCCACCACACGTTCTTCGAGATGCTCGGCAACTTCAGCTTCGGCGACTATTTCAAGCGCGAGGCGATCCACTGGGCGTGGGAGTTCCTCACGGCGAAGGGCTGGCTCAACATCCCCCCCGAGAAACTCTCGATCACCGTCTACCAAGATGACGACGAGGCCTTCCGGATCTGGGCCGACGAGATCGGCGTGCCCCACGGCAGGATCAGCCGCTTGGGCGAAAACGACAACTTCTGGCCGGCCAGCGCCCCCACCCAAGGCCCCGACGGCGTCTGCGGCCCGTGCAGCGAGATCTTCTACCGGATGCCCGACGGCAGCGATGTCGAGATCTGGAACCTCGTCTTCACGCAGTTCAACCGCAAGGGCTCCCCCCCCGACAACCTCTCCCCGCTCCCCAGCCGCAACATCGATACCGGCATGGGGCTCGAGCGGACCTGCGCCATGCTCCAGGGGGTCGACAGCAACTTCCACATCGACATCCTCAGGCCGCTCGTGGAGGCGGTGGGGGATGTCTGCTCGAAGGAGTATGTGGCGGCCGACGACGACGGCCGACGGATGCGCCGGATCGCCGACCATGTCCGCGCCTGCACGTTCGCGATCCATGAGAACGTCCTCCCCGGCAACAACGAGGAGAAATACGTCGTCAAGCGGCTGCTGCGGCGCGCCGTCCTCGACGGCCGGCAGATGGGGATGAAAGAGCCCTTCCTCCACAAGCTCCCGGGAATGGTCGCGAGCCTCATGGCCCGCCCGTACCCAGAGCTCGCCGAGAGCGTCGAACGCGTCGCCACGGTGATCAAGCGCGAGGAGGAGTCGTTTATGGCGACGATCGACGACGGCCTCCAACGGATCAAGACGCTGTTTGCGGGCCTCGGGTCCTCCGGCACGCCGACGGTGGGTGGTGCCGATGCAGCCGACCTCTACACCACCTACGGCTTCCCCCCGGAGCTTCTCGAAACGCTGGCCGCCGAGCGGAACATCGGCTTCGACTGGGACGGCTTCCGCGCCGCGATGGACGAGCATGGCAAGGTGTCGGGCGCCGGCAACCGGGTCGAGGTGTTCACCTCCGGCCCGCTCGACGCGCTGAAGAAAACGAGGCACGGCTCCGAGTTCCTCGGCTACGACACGCTTTCGGCCGCAGGGAAGGTGCTCGGAATCATCGCCCGCGGCCAGCTCTGCGACGCCCTCTCCACCGACGATTTCCCGACGCCGGTGACCGTCGTCCTCGACCGGACGCCGTTCTATGGCGAATCGGGGGGGCAGGTCGGCGACATCGGTTGGCTCGAGTGGCCGGGGCCTGGCGCGGGGCGCTTCGAGGTCCTCGACACGCAGCGTGAGGGGGGCTTCATGCTCCATGTCGGCCACCTCCGCAGCGGCACACTCGATCTCGGGGCCACCGTCAGCGCGAGCGTCGACGAAGACCGGCGCGCGGCGATCCGCCGGGCCCATTCGGCGACCCACCTGATCCACGCCGCCCTCCAGCACCACCTCGGCCGCCACGCCGTCCAGCAGGGCTCGAAGGTCGATGCCGACATGCTCCGCTTCGACTTCTCCCACTCGAGCGCCGTCGGCCGCGAAACGCTCGACGCCATCGAGTCGATGGTCAACCGCAACGTTCTCGCCGCCGTCCCGGTGGGGGCGAGGCTCCTGCCGCTGGCCGATGCCCGCCACGAGGGGGCGATGATGCTCTTCGGCGAGAAATACCCCGACGTCGTCCGGATGGTGTCTGTTGGTGAGGTGAGCCGTGAGCTCTGCGGAGGCACGCACGTCAGCAACAGCGGCCAGATCGGCCAGGTGCGGATCGCCGGCGAGGAGAGCGTCTCGGCCGGCACCCGCCGCGTCAGCGCGATCACGGGGCTGAAGGCGCTCGAGCGTTTCCGCCACGCCGAAGGGACGCTCGCCGAGGCGGCCAGCACCCTCCGCGTCCCGGTGGGAGAGCTCCCGACGCGGCTCGCCGCCCTCGCCAAAGAAGTCAAGGATCTCAAGAAGGCGAGGCCTGTCGCCGCCGCGGCCACGCTCTCGGTGGACGAGCTCATCGCCGCGGCCACGACCGTCGGCGACACCAGGATCGTCGTCGTCAATGCCGGCGGTGCCGACGTTGCGGCGATGCGGCAGTGCATCGACCAGCTCCGCCGCAAGGCGAGCCCGGTAGCGGTCTTCCTCGGCTCGGCCGACGGGGAGAAAGTGACCCTCGTCGCCGGCATCAGCCGCGAGCTCGAGGAGCGGGGCCTGTCGGCAGGCACCTGGATCCGCGAGCCCGCGGGAATCGTCGGCGGGAAGGGGGGAGGCAAGCCTGACCTCGCCCAGGCCGGCGGCAAGCTCGTCGACAAACTCGCCGATGCGCTCGCCGCGGCGAAGACCGCGATCGAGGGGCTGCTGGCGAAGTGATGCCGGGCCGGTCGCAGGCCGGTCGGCGTTGTCGGCCGGTCGGGATCGCCCGTGCCCTGTCGCCGGACGTTGGCTTTGGCCCTCCAGGCCAAAGCTGCACTCGGGTGCCGGCGGCGCTGCGCCATCCATGGCTGCGCTTGCCTGCAACGCCGGCTCCCAGGACACGGGCAACCCCGACCTAGGTCGTGCCGTTGGATGACTCGGAGCCAGGGGGGCGAGCGTGGGATCAACGGGGCAGAAAAAAACGGCCGGCCGAAGGTTCGGCCGGCCGTTCTCGTGGCTTCAGAACTAGACTCGGTCAGACGAGCTTTTCCAGCGCCGCCAGGGCGGCCTCGTAGTTCGGCTCGCTGGCGACTTCCTTGACGAGCTCGCCGTAGACGACGTGCCCCTTGGCGTCGAGGACGTAAACAGCGCGGGCGAGGATCTTGAGCTCGTCGATGAGGAGGCCGTAGGCCTTGCCGAACTCGCGGTCCTTGTAGTCGCTCCCGACCTTCATGGCCGTGATCGACTCGGCGCCGCAGAAGCGCTTCATCGCAAAGGGGAGATCGAGGCTCACGGTGAGGGCGTTGATCTTGTCGCCCAAGCTCCCGAGGCTCTCGTTGAACCTCTTCGTCTGCACCTGGCAGACGGGGGTGTCGAGCGACGGGACGACGCTGATGATCGTCGGTTTGCCGAGGAGATCGGCCTTGCGGATGTCCTGCATCGCGTCACCGGTGAGGGTGAAGTCGGGGGCCGCTGCCCCCACCTTGACCTCCTCGCCCACGAGCGTGAGCGAATTGCCCTTGAACGTCACCGCGCCGTGCCGACCCATGCGTGTCCTCCAAGAAAAGGGGAATCAAAAAAACGGGGAAACATGACGGAAGTATCGCCAGCGGAAGGGTTTCGGCAAGGTGCGGGGGCGTGGACCGCGATCCGGGCCGGAAGGACTTGCCTGCCCCCGTAGTATTTCCCGTCCAGGCTTGGGCCGCAGCCCGGACGGGGTTTCAGGGGGGATCACCACGGCCACACCACGGAGGGCGCTTTCCATGAACCACCAGATCGATCGCTATGACGTCTGCCTCGAACGGGGCCCGGATTGGCTGTTCGTGAAGCTTTTCCCCACCGAAACGGACGCTCCGCGAAGGGGAGGGGACCTCGGCCACGCGCTGTGGAACGTCGCCAGGGAGCATGGCACGAACAGGCTGGTCGTGGAGCTCAACGGAGTCGAGCGGGTCGATGAAGGTCTCCTCGAGGGGCTCGACGTTCTCCTCCAGCTCGTGGCGCGGGACGGCGGCCTGCTCCGCATCTGCGGCCTCTGGGGGGCCAACCTCGACCGCTACGAGTCTTGTCGCCTGGCCGAGCACCTGCCACATTTCTCCTGCCGCTACGAGGCGGTCGGGGCTGGCTCGTGGGAGTTCGCCCGGCCGGCCCAGCCGCGGTGAGCCCCTCCGGTGGTGGCCGACACCCTTGTCGGTGGTCGCCCTCCGGTGCCCTCTGCTGTCGATCCACGCCATGGCTGACCTGATGCGCACGTGCGGTCGTCTCGGGCAGTTCGCCGGGCTTTCGATCCCGGCCCTGGCCATCGTTCTCGAGCTCCAGCACGCCATCACCCTCGGGCAGATGCTCGTCATGCTGCTGGCGAGCGTCTGCTGTTTCTGGATCGGGCGACTTCTCGAGGCCTACGCTTCTTCGTGACCGTGCTCTGGCATCCCCCTAGCCCCGAGTCGAGGAGTCGACCCTGCCGTGTTGTCCCCGCTGCTCTTCACGCCGATCTATCGCCGCTATCTGTGGGGCGGGCGCCGCTTCGCGACGCTCCTCGGTCGTGACCTCCCCGCGGGGAACGACTTCGCCGAATCGTGGGAGGTGGTCGACCGGCGCGACGACCAGAGTGTCGTCGCCACCGGGGCGCTTGCCGGCCGGACCCTCGGCGATCTCGTGACCAGGGAGGGGCGGGCCCTCCTCGGCCGGCATGCTGGGCTGACGTCGTTTCCGCTCCTTTTCAAATTTCTCGACGCCTGTCGCGATCTCTCGGTCCAGGTCCACCCCGACGACGACCGGGCCGCGAGGCTTGACCCTCCCGACAAGGGGAAGACCGAGGCCTGGTATGTGATCGACGCGGCACCGGGCAGCCGGCTGTGGGCGGGGCTGAAGGCCGGGGTCGATCGTGAATCGCTCGCCGCCGCCCTCCGTGAAGGCCGCTGCGAGGAGGTCCTCCATGTCGTCGAGCCGAAGGCTGGCGACTGCATCTTCATCCCGGCCGGGACGGTTCATGCCATTGGGGCGGGGCTCGTCGTCGCCGAGATCCAGCAGTCGAGTGACGTCACCTACCGGCTCCACGACTGGAACCGCACCGGCCCCGACGGCAAGCCGCGGCCGCTCCACCTCGAGGCGGGCCTCGAGGCCGTCTCCCGCTTCGGGCCGGTCGATCCATCCCCCCGCGCCCTGACCTCCTCCCCTGGCGTGCGCCGGCTCGCGACCTGCGACTTTTTTTCCTTCGAGGAGGTCACCCCCGGCGCCGATTGGACGGTGGGGGGCGACGACGCCTGCCATCTCGTCGCCGTCGTGGGGGGACGGGTATCGCTCGACGAGGCCTGGGGGCTGCCGGCCTTGGGGCCAGGACGCACCCTCCTCCTGCCGGCGGAGATCGGCCCCCAGACGCTCCGGAGCCTCGGCGGCGCCGGAGCGACGAAGCTCCTCCATGTCACCCTGGGATGACCGCCGGGATTCGCTCCAGCGGCTATTTACCGCCTGTTTACCCCCGAAAGTGCCCCTCGAAAGCGCCCTAGGGCGCCGTCCGGGGTGGGCCCTATGCTCCCCCAGGACCGACCGGGAGTCGATTCATCGCGGGTGCCCATCATGAGACGCCTTTCGACCGCTGCCGCGCTCTTGGCCCTGGCCGGCGTCATGCCGTTGGCTTTCGGCTGCGCGTCGCTGGCAAAGCCGACCCTGCAGACCACCTCCAATGCCCGGACGCAGCAGCGCCGCGCCGTCCGTTTCGACCCCTACCCGCAGCCCGACATCGGCTCCACGCTCTTCCGTGAGGCCCTCATGGATGGGAGTCGGCCGCGCGACTACAACGAGCCCGTTACCGAAGTCCGTCGCTCCCGCTGGTGGTCGCCGATGCGGTGAGGAAGGGCTCCGACATCCGGCGCTCGCCCGGGGAGCACCGGGCGGGCGAATCCCGCAGCCCCCCAACGTCCGGTGTATGATCCGCGGTTGGGTCCGCCGTGCGAGTGGCCCCTTCCCCCCCGCGCGTCGGAGTCTCCCTTGCCCGCCGATCCCTCCCCCTCCCAGCCCCACCGACCGCGTCGATCGGGGGAGCCCAATCGCGGCCGTGGCTCGCGGATCACGTCGCGCCGCTCCCCGCCAACCGGTGACCAGACCGGAAACGAGCCGGCGCGCAAGACTGCCCCCCGCGGCCGGTTCCGCCAGGCCCCCGTCCCCGCCGATGACGGCCTCGAACGGCTCCAAAAGGTGCTCGCGGCGGCCGGGCTCGGCAGCCGGCGGAACTGCGAGGAACTGATCACGACAGGCCGGGTCGAGGTCGACCGCCAGGTGGTCACGCAACTCGGCACCCGCGTCGATCCCCTCCGCCAGGAGATCCGCGTCGACGGCGAGCGTCTACCCGACCCGAAGCGGGTCGTCTACATGCTCTCCAAGCCGGTCGGCGTGGTGACCACGAACTTCGACCCCGACGGCCGGCCCCGCGTCGTCGATCTCGTCCCTGGGGAACAGCGACTGTTCGCCATCGGCCGGCTCGACCGGATGAGCGAAGGGCTGATCCTCGTCACCAACGACGGCGAGTTGGCCAATCTCCTCGCCCATCCCCGGTATGGCGTCGAGAAGAAATACCTTGTTCAGGTGGCGGGGGTCCCCACTCCGGACACCATCGACAAGCTCCGCCGCGGCATCGGCCTGGCGGAGGGGATGGCGAGGGCCCAGCATGTCCACATGAAATCGCAGCACAAACAGAGCGCCGTGCTCGAGATGGTCCTCGACGAAGGGAAGAACCGCGAAATCCGCCGCATGCTCGCGCACCTCGGGCACAAGGTCCATCAGCTCAAGCGTGTCGCGGTCGGAAAGCTCTCCCTCGGCGACCTCCTGCCGGGGCAATGGCGGCAACTGGCCTGGTCGGAGGTCGAAGCCCTGCGCAAGGACGCCCTCGCCCAGACCGCCGGCTTCGCTGACGGCCCCCCGCGCAGCGCCCATGGCCCCCGTCCGCGCGGTACGAGGCGCCCCTTCGGCCAGCGCGACGACGACCGTCGCGGCGGCCGCCCCGCCGTCGCCGGTGGCCGTCCACCGCGCCCCGCCGGCCGGGGCGCCCCCGAGCGCGGTTCCGCGGGCCCGGGGGGGAGAGGTCGCACGGCGGCTCCCGTTCCCGCCGGCAGGCCCCCAGCCCGCCCCCGATTCCTCGACCGTGCCGAGGGAGCAGGGCCCCCGCCGGCTCCTGCACGCCGCCCCCCAGCTGCAGGCCGGCCGCCACGGCCTCCCCGCGATGACGAAGGCTCCGCCCGGCCACCACGCGGCGACCGACCGGTCCGCCCCAGGTTCCTCGACCGGGCCGAGGGTGACCCGCCGGCCCCTGCACGCCGCCCCCCAGCGGCACGCCGGCCCCCTGCTGCAGGCCGGCCGCCACGGCCTCCCCGCGATGACGAAGGCTCCGCCCGGCCACCACGCGGCGACCGACCGGTCCGCCCCCGGTTCCTCGACCGGGCCGAGGGGGCAGGGCCCCCGCCGGCCCCTGCACGCCGCCCCCCAGCTGTAGGCCGGCCGCCACGGCCTCCCCGCGATGACGACGAAGGCTCCGCCCGGCCGCCCCGGCCGCCACGCGGAGATGGATCGGCCCGGCCGCCCCGGCCCGCTGGTCAGGATGACAGCCGGCCGCCGCTCCCCGGCGGACGCCGTCGCCGCCCCGGCAAAGCTTCGACTTGGCGGAAGAAACGGGATTCGTGAGTTGCTCCGGAGCCTCGAGCCCGATGAAAATCTCCCCGCCAGAGCCGTGCCCGTCGTCGCCGTCACGCCGTGTCGAAGACGCGGTGGTCGTGTCGCACCGCCAAACCGCCGCCAACACCTACCGCCTCCGCGTGGAATGCCCCGGGATCGCCATCTCGGCCGTCGCAGGGCAGTTTGTCATGCTGCGGATCGCCGATCGGGTCGACCCGCTCCTTGGCCGTCCGCTGGCCATCTACGACACCTACCGCTCTCTTGACGATGACATCCCCCCACGAGAATGCTCCGAACGGCGCTTCGCCGACTTCGTGTATGTCGTCCACGGCCGATTCACCACCGCTCTTCAATCCCTTGGCCGCGGCGATCGGATGACGCTCTGGGGCCCCCTCGGCAACGGCTACCGCGACGTCCCGACAACCGGCCACCTTCTCCTCGTGGCCGGGGGCATCGGCCAGACCGCCCTTCTCACACTCGGCCGCGACCGGGCCGCGGCCGGTGAGAAAGTGACCTTCTGCTGGGGCGCCTCGAGCGGCAGCGCCTTCGGCGACATCGAGGACTTCCAGCGGGCGGGCCTCGAGGTCCACCTCGCGACCCTCGACGGATCGGTGGGGGCCCGAGGGACGGTCATCGATCTGCTCGACGGCCTGTTCCCTGCGCACGCTGGGGCAGGGGAGCAATCCGTGGCAGCCCCACGCCATGTCGTGTGCTGCGGGCCGGACGGGATGATGGCCGCCGTCAGCCGCTGGTCGGAGGCGAGGGGGCTGGGGTGCCACGTCTCCCTCGAGGCGCCGATGGCCTGCGGGATCGGGATCTGCTTCACGTGTGTCGCCCGAGTCAAAGACGCCAGTGGCGGTTGGGACTACAAGCGGACCTGCATCGAAGGCCCGGTGTTCGCCGGCACGAGCATCGATTGGGCATGATCAGGCCGGGCTGACGAAAGCGAAACGTGAGCCCTTCCGGTTGGCATGGAGACCAGCAGAGAAACCGAAAGCCGGCCGGGCGGTTGACCAGGGAAGCGCAGCGGCTCCGCAGGCAAGACCCGCGGAGGGGGATCAGGCAGACGCCTTCGACGCAGCGAGGATCCGCGCCGAGAGCCGCGACTTGATCCGGGCGGCCCGGTTGGGATGGACGACGCGGGCCGCCGCGGCTTGGTCGACCTTCTTGGCGACCGTCCGGAGTTGCTCATTGGCAGCCTTCACATCCCCGCCGTGGATCGCCTCGAGAACCTTGCGGATCTGCGTCTTGATCACCGACTTCGTGGCCCTGTTCCGCTCACGATCGCGGAGGTTTTGGCGGAGACGCTTCTTGGCATTGGCTGAATGGGGCATGGTTCCGTCGGCAGGGCTTTGGTGAACGCCAGAGGCGCGGGGATGGTCGGGAAGGAGGCTCGGGGCCGCAGTTCAATCCCCTTTATCCTTGACGGAGCCGAGTTTGTCCAGACGTTGGGCCACGTCCCGGTACCCGAAATCGAGGCTGGCGAGCATCGAGAGGTATTTTTTGGCCCCGTCGAGGTCCTCCAGGCCGCTGGCGAGGACGCCGGCCCGGTAGAGGGCCCGCTTGCGGAGATCGATTTCCCGGTCGGTGAGCGACTCGACGGCGGTGACGTAATTTTGCATGGCGAGCTGATACTGCTTGATCTTCTGGAAGCACTCGCCGAGCTCGAGGGCCACCACCCCCTTGCGGCGGGAGTCGCCGAGCACCTCCTGAAACTGCTTGATCGCCTCGGTGAAGCTTCCGGCGAGCTTCAGCCGCATCGCGAGCTCGTATTTCCAGGTCGGATTCTCCGGGTAGCGGGCGGCCCGGGCGGCGTAGATCTCCACCTCCTGCTTGAGGAGGGCGGCCCGGAGCCGCTCGACCGCGGCACGCTGCTCGGGCGTGTCGTCGCTCTCCAGCCGCCGCTCGGCGGCGAGCACCTTCTGCTTCGCCCAGCGCAGCTGGCGGTCCTCGATATGCTCGCGGATCTTCAAATCCCCTCCCGAGGCCGACAGCGCGGTCTTGAGGACGGCGTGCGCCTCCTCGACGGTCGCCTCCTTCTCGAGGAGATCGGCCAATTCGAGGTAGGGCTCGATGCCGGTGGGGTTGTCGCGGATCGTGGCCTTGAGCTCGGCGACTCGCCCCCTCTCGCCCTCTTCCGCGGTCGGCGCGGCCTTGGCTCCCCCCGCCTTCGCGGCGCCTGAGGGCGCGGGGCGGCCCGACATCCCCTGGCCGGCGGCGATCGTTTTTTCAACCTGGAGGCGGGCGATCTCTTTCTCGGCCTCCTCCGCCAACGACTTGACGTTGCCGATCCGCACCCAGCAGGCAATCGCCTGATCGTATTCACCGATCTCGGCGGCAAACTTGGCGCAGTGCCGGTTCACCTCGGGATCTGCCGGAGCGGCGTCGAGCGCGCTCTTGAGATAGACCTGCCGCGTGGCGGAGTAGGCAAGCTGCGCACAGGCCTCGGCCATCGCCAGCAGCGCGCCCGAGTCGTAGGGGTTGGCCTTGAGGATGTCGACCCCCTGCTTGATGACATCGCGATGCTGGCCGGCATTGACTTTTTTCCACAGCCCGCCCCCCTTCGATCCCCCGAACAGCGACGCCAGTCCGCCGGACTTCTTCGGGGGATGCTTTTTCCGGAGGATGCCGAGGAACGCCTGCAGGTAGACGGCATTACCAGGGTCACCGACGACGCACGCGGTGTACATCTCGATGGCGTAGTCGGCATTGGCCGTGAGGTTCTTCGTGCCGGCCTGGAAGGTCTGGGCGAGCCTCGATCGCTCCGCCGGCGAGAGCAGGGCCGAGGAGGGGGAGGCCGCTGGATCGCCAGCCTGCCCGGAAGCGGGGTCATTCGCCATGATGGGTCGCGTCGGACTGTTGAAGGGTGGAAAGTGGTACGAACTTGGCTGGCTGTGATGAGCATCCCCCGCCGCCCTGGATGCGGCGGCAGACACCCCCTGAAAACCTGGCGGTTCCTGCGGGCGACCTCGTGAAAAACAATCGGGGACGACTTTTAACGGACCGCGAGCAGGCTGTGAAAACGGTGCCGCGCCGCTGGACGCGGCGGCGGGCACCACCGATGAACCTCGGCTTTTTCGGAGGTGTCCCACGTGGAGAAAGGCCATGGATGGGTTTGTCCACCGACCGCTAGAGTGTAGCCCTCCCCACGGCGCCCCTCAAAGGGCCCGAGCGTGCCCTGCCGATCGCGGCACCACGGTCGCCACCCCCACAGCAAGCCATGGCCATCACTTCCCGGACGCCGACCGCCGTCGACGCGATCCCCGCCGACAGCCGCGTGTGGTTTGTCGGGGCGGGTCCGGGCCACCCCGACCTCCTCACCCTCCGCGGCCTGGAGCTCCTTCGCGCCGCCGACACGATCGTTCACGATGCGCTGGTTCCCACGCCGATCCTCGATCTGGCCGGCCCCCGAACCATCCGGATCCCCGTCCCCCGTCATGCCACCGACGGCGACCCCGGTGAGGCGACGGGAAGACTCCTCGTCGAGCTCGCCTCGACCGGGGGGCGCATCGTGCGGCTCAAGGGGGGGGATCCGGGCGTCTTCGGCCGACTCGCCGAGGAGACCGCCCCGCTCCGCGCAGCCGGCATCGGCTTCGGGATCGTTCCGGGGGTCACCGCCGTGCTGGCGGCGGCGGCAGCGGCCGACGTACCGCTGACGAGTCGCGCCGCTGCGTCGATGCTCACGATCGTCACCGGGCATGAGGCCGAGGAGAAGACGAGCCCGGTCGATCTGGAAGCGCTTGCAACGCTCCCGGGGACGCTCGCCGTCTACATGGGGGTGGCACGGGCCGCCCACTGGGCCGCCGCGCTGGTCGCGGCGGGGCGATCGAGCGTCACCCCGGTGACGATCGTGAGCCGCTGTTCCTGGCCCGATCAACGAATCGCCACCGCCACGCTCGGTACGCTCGCGCAGGCGTTCACGGATCATCAGTGGCCCGCGCCGGCGGTGATCATCGTCGGGGATGTCGCCGCTCCCGTCGCCCCGACCTCCGCTCGGCCGCTCGCCGGCCGCCGCATCCTTCTGACGCGCCCGAGCGGCCAGGCCGACGAGCTGGCCGCCGCGATCTCCAGCCTCGGCGGCGAGCCGGTCCATCTCCCCGTCGTACGGATCGCCCCGCCCGACTCCTGGACGGCGCTCGACGGCGCCATCGCCGAGGGGGGAATGTTCGACTGGATCGTGTTCGCGAGTGTCAACGGGGTGCGCGCCTTCGTGGCCAGGCTGCGGGCCGCACGACGAGACGCCCGGATTCTCGGAACGGTCCGCTTGGCGGCGATCGGCAGCGCCACTGCGGCAGCGCTCGGGGAGGCCGGCCTCGTGTGCGACCTCGTCCCGGCAACGGCCAATTCGGAGGGGATGGTCGCCGCGCTCCTCCCCACCCTCCACGCCGGACGGATCCTTCTCGTCCGGGCCGCCCGTGGCCGTGATGTGATGCGCCGCGACCTCGAGGCGGCCGGCCACGAGGTGGTCGAAGTGGTGGCCTATGCCACCCACCCGGTGGAGACGCTCGGGGAAGGCGACGTCGCGAGCCTCGATGCCGCCGCCGTCGACTGGGTGACGATCACCAGCGGTGCCATCGCCGAGGCGGCGGTCCGGCTGTTCGGGGAGCGGATGCGCCGCTGGCGCATCGGCTCGATCAGCCCGGTCACGTCGCGCGTCCTCGAGACGCTCGGTTTCCCCCCCGACTGCGAGGCGCGGGAGGCGAGTGCAGCAGGCCTCGTCGAGGCGATCCGCCGCTGGCACGACGCCCCCCCGTCACGGCTTCCCTGATCGGCAACTCCCCCCAACGCGGTTGGTGACGGTGGCGCCGGGTCGACCGCTGCGCTTGGAGGGCGGGGGGACACCTCGTCGATAGCGAGTCTTAGCCGGGAGAGGCGTCGGTCGCACGCCCTCCCGCAGGAGGTTCACGTGCCGAACGACAGCGCACCGGCGACGGTGGTCATTCTCGCCCGACTCGATGCCGCTACCACAGAAGCGGGCTTCGGCATGCTCGCCGAAGGCGTCCGCCGGACCGGCGCCGCGGTGACCTGGGTCGCCGACTGGGAAACGCTCGACCGACTCGCCGGCGAGGGCGGGGAGTGGGGATGGGCACTCGCGCTCGAACGCGGGGAGGGCGACTCCCGGCAGGGTCTCCGCCAGCAGCTCAAGTCGCTTCGCCACACGGCCGTCGATGCCGTGGTCGTTCCCGACGGGGGCGGTATCGCCCACCGTGATCTCCTCGTCGAAGCGGGGATCCACACCGCCGTCGTCGACCGGTTCGACGACGTGCCCCGCGGCAACCGTCGTCCGGCACCTGAAGGCTGGGCCTGCCGGAGCATCGTGTGGGGACTCTGGGAGGTGGCATCGACGCCAGCGCGGCCGGGAAGCCTGCTTGGCCGGTGGCTCCCCTGGGCCGGTGGTCCGGCCGCCGGTTCGCTGACCGTCGTCACGCCGCCGGGCGCGGGTGCCGGAGTCCACGCCGCTGCGGATCGGGTGACACGGGTGATCGGGGCCTACCGGGCTGGGCGGCAGCCAACGCGGTTCGTCCGCCTCGGCGACCTGCCGGCACTGCTCGCCTCGGGTTGTCAGGCCACCGGCGGTTCGGTGCTCCGCGCCGCCTGACGCCCCAGGAAGGCCGACCGGGGGCTTGCGTTGCCGCAGCGCCGACCCGAGCGGGTTCGTGCCGGGGTTTTTCCAAACGCGTTCAGGTCTTGGCGGTATCGAGAACCGACCAACTCAAGTAGCCGACGATGAGACTGGCCACGAGGAAGCCGACATCCAAAGCGATGTCCTTCCGTTGGAACGGCTGCGCGACCGCCAGGTCGGCGACAAACAGGATTCCGATCAGGCCGGATACGATCATCCCCGTCATTGGCAAGAACTTCGTCACCGGACTGAATCTCCCTCTGACGCAACCTGGACGCCCCGAATCGATTTCGCCCGTGGCCGCCCGCCGATCATAATCGCCGTCGGGAAACAGGCCCAGGGACGGCGATTATGGCTCGGATCCTCCAATCGTGCCATCGGGTCGAATGTTCCCCGCCGACGGGTGGCGTCGGGGGGGGGCTTGCTGCCTCGCTTCGGTCCCAAGGCCCCACGGTCCCACGCCCACCACGGCCCCCCACACAGCCAATCGCGAGGCCAGACCGCCATGCCCCCTCACCCGCCGACCGCGTCCTCCCTGTCGAGCCCGGAGAGGGTCAGCCGGACCGAAGCCGGGGCCACTGCCGTCTACACCGGGAGTTTCGATCCGATCACCCTCGGCCACCTCGACGTCATCGAACGGGCCAGCCGGATCTTCGGGCGAATTGTCGTCGGCGTCGGCATCAATCCAGACAAGCATCCGATGTTCACGCTCGAGGAGCGGGTGGCCCTGGTGAAAGCGTCGGTCGCCCATCTCGTCAATGTCCGGGTGGCCCTCTACAGCGGCCTGTCGGTGGCCTTCGTCCGCGAGCAGGGGGCCCGCGTCCTCCTCCGGGGCGTCCGCTCGCTCACCGACATCGATGCCGAGTTCACGATGACGCTGGCCAACCGCAAGCTCGATCCAGGGGTCGAGACGGTGTTTCTCATGTCCGACTCCCAGTACACCCACATCTCGTCGTCGCTTTTGAAGCAGATCACGCCACTGGCGGGGGACGAGGCGCTCCATCAATTCGTGCCGCCGCCGGTCGTGCCGGCCCTACGGGCCAAATTGGGGGCGAGGCCGTCGCCGCTTGAGACGGCAAAGCCCGTCGCCGATTGAGACGGCAAAGCCAGGCACCGACCGGGCCGACGAGCGACGGGCTTCAGTTCGTGCTGGTGCGCGACGAATCGCCCCCCTCGAAGTGGTTCCGCAGGTAGCGAGCCCGCTCGATGTCGTCACTCGTATCCTCGTCGCCGCCCCGCAGTTTGTGGAGGTGCGCCGGCTGCGTGCGAATCAGGAGCGAGTTGATGTCGGAGATCTTGACGTCGCCGATGAGGCCCAGAAGCACCCCCATCCGCACCCGGGAGAGGAGTTGCATCGTCTCCTCGTTGCTGATCGTCTGGGCCGTCCGGAGGATGCCGTAGGCCCGGCTGACCTGGTCGTGGACGTTCTGCTCGGTCTCGCGAACGAGGAAGTCGCGGGCCCGCCGCTCGTAGTCGATGAGCACCGGCACGACATCGGCGACCTGCTGGACGAGCTCGTCCTCCGTCCGCCCGAGCGTGGTCTGATTGGAGATCTGGTAGAAGTCCCCCATCGCCTGCGACCCTTCGCCGTAGAGCCCGCGGACGGCCAGCGAGATCTTGTGGAGGCTGCGGAAGACCTTGTCGATCTGGCGGGTGATGACGAGCGCCGGGAGGTGGAGCATGACACTCACACGGATCCCTGTGCCGACGTTCGTCGGGCAGGCGGTGAGGTATCCCCAGCGCGGATGGAAGGCATACGAGACGACCCGCTCGATCTGGTCGTCGACGACCTTGATCTGCTCCCACGCGCCGTGGAGGTCGAGGCCGCTGTGCATGCACTGGATGCGGAGGTGATCTTCCTCGTTGATCATCAGGCTCACCTGCTCGAGCCGGTCGATCGCCACCCCGCGGGCCCCCTGCGCGTCGGCATGCTCGCGACTGATGAGTTGTCGCTCGACGAGAAAGCGCCGGTCGATCTCCTCGAGGTGACCGACATCGATGTAGTCGAGCTCCCGCCCCACCGGTACCGCCACGATCCGTTCGCGGAGCACGCGTTCGGTCTCGGCCCGGTCCTGCTCGGTCGCCCGGCTCACGAAGGGGAATTGGGCGAGGTTGCGGGCCAGACGCACCCGGCTGCTCATCACGATGTCGGAATCGGGCCCGGTCCCCCGGAGCCATTCCCCGATCGAGTTGGTGAGCGTGTCGAGCCTCATGCGTTCTCCTCCCCGGCCTTGGCAGCCGGCGGCATCCATGCTTCTTCGATCCCCCGGATGGCGTCCCGGGCCTCCTTCGCAGATTCGTAGTCCTCCCGCGAGATCGCCTCCTTCATCCCGAGCCGCAGGCCGATGATCGCCGTCAGGCCGTCGGTGCCGCCGGCGGCATCGACACCCGCGGGAACGGGACGCGACGGCCGCCGCCCGGTGTGCTCGGTCGCCCCGTGGATGTTGGCGATGAGGGGATCGAGCTCCTTCTCGAACTGGAGGTAGTCATGAGGGCAGCCGAGCCGACCCTGATTGCGGAACTCGAAGAACGTGATTCCGCACATGTCGCAGCAGCGCCTGTCGAGGACGGCGAGGTCCTCGGCCGTCTGTCCGACGCCGAGCGGGCCCGACAGCGCGCCCCCCTTCTGCCCTTTCCCCTCGCCTGCCCCCGGGTCGCCGGGATCGCCGCCGTCCCCCCCCTCGGACTGATTGAGGTAGACGCGGGCATGCTCTTCACAAAGATGGACTTCGCGGACGTTGCCCGTCTCGAGCTCGGTGATGTGGAACACGGCCTGATTGTCGCACTGCTGGCACTTCATGGCATCCCCGCACGGTCGGTCCGCTCCGCCCACCGGAACACACCGTGCCGGGGGAAGGAGCCTGGAATCATATCCGCTCCCTTCCCGCAACGTCGCCCTTCGGTTCGCCCGGCGACGCCGGTGGCTCCTCCGCGGGGCCGTTGGCCCCGTTCCGCCGGTTCGCCCGGCGGGGTGGAGGTGGGGGGCATGGCGGGGTAGTCTGTGACGATTCCCCCGCAGCGTCACCGCCCGACACGCCTCTCCATGTCGTCAGCACCGTCCCCCCAGGACTCCTGCCTCCCCGACGCCGCTCGGTTCCGGGCCATCGCGGCGACCCATCGCCTCGTGCCGGTGTGGCGTCGACTGTTCGCCGACGGTCTGACGCCGTTGTCGGCCTTTGCCCGACTCGACGCCGGCACCTGTGGCTGCCTGTTCGAGAGCGTCGTCGGCGGAGAAAAGGTGGGGCGCTACAGCTTTCTCGGCGCCGATCCGTTCCTCCTTGTCGAGGCCCGTGGGCGGCAGGTCACCGTCAGCGGCAACGGCCTCCCCGGCGGCACGGAGGAGACTCTTGAATCGGACGATCCGTTCGCCGAGCTCCAGCGCCGCATGGCCCCCTTCCGCCCAGCCCACCTCGACGAGCTCCCGCCTTTCACCAGCGGCGTCATCGGGTATGCCGCCTACGACGCGGTGCGGTACGTCGAGGATCTCCCCGACGCTCCCCCCGACGACCGTGCGCTGCCCGATTTGAGCTTCGCCTTCTACGACCGCCTCGTCGTCTTCGACAACGTCACGAAGACACTCGATGTCGTCGTCCTGGCCGACGTCGGCGATGGCTCACCCGAGGGGCTGGAACAGGGCCGAGCCGAGGCACGCCGGCGGATCGACGCCACGCTTTCGAGGCTCTTCGCGCCGGCCGATTGGCCTGCAGCGGCTGACATCGGCCCCCGCCACGAGCCCCGTTGCCTCAGCGACGGCACTGCTACCTCCCGCTTCAGCCGCGAGGGATTCCTCGCCGCCGTCGACACGGCGATCGAGTACATCCGCGCCGGCGACGTCTTCCAGGTGGTGCTCAGCCGCCGCCTCGACATTCCCTTCGACCACCCGCCGATCGAGCTCTACCGCACGCTGCGGGTGGTGAACCCGAGCCCGTTCATGTTCTTCCTCCGCACCCCCTCGGCGACGCTCGTCGGCAGCTCGCCGGAGATCATGGTGCGCCTGATCGACGGCACGGTGACGGTGCGCCCCCTGGCGGGGACGCGGCCGCGCGGCGCCACCCCGGAGGAGGACCGGGCCCTCGCCGAGGGTTTGCTTGCCGACCCGAAGGAGCGAGCCGAGCATGTCATGCTCATCGACCTCGGTCGCAACGACGTCGGCCGCGTCGCCGAGATCGGTTCGGTGAAGCTCTCCGATGTGATGTCGATCGAGCGTTACAGCCATGTCATGCACATCACGAGCAACGTCACCGGGAAGCTCCTCGCCGACAAGACAGCCTTCGACGCTCTCCGCGCCTGCCTCCCGGCCGGCACCGTCTCGGGGGCCCCGAAGATCCGCGCCATGGAGATCATCGACGAGCTCGAGCCGACCCGCCGCGGGCCGTATGCCGGCGCCGTCGGCTACATCGATTTCGGCGGGTCGATGGATACCTGCATCGCGCTGCGGACGGTCGTCCTCGCCCACGGCATCGCCTCGGTGCAGTCGGGGGCAGGGATCGTCGCCGATAGCGTTCCCGAGAGCGAGTATCAGGAGACGCTCAACAAGGCGAAGGGACTCCTCGTGTCGCTCGAGATGACCGCCGAGAGGCTCGGCCGCTCGCCCCACCTCTGATCCGCCCCTGCTCCTCCGGGCGCGTGCCCCCCTCCTTGCCATGCTCCACATCGAACGCGCCGTGATCCGCGCGGGGGATGTGGCGGCGATCGCCGATTGCTCCCTCGACGCGGCGCCCGGCGAGGGGTGGGCGCTGATCGGCGCCGGGGGATGCGGGAAGGGGCTCCTCGTGGCGGCGATTGCCGGGGCCGTGCCACTCGCCGGCGGGGAGATCGTCGTCAACGGCTGCTCGCACCGGCGCGAGCCCGCCATGGCCCGGCGGATGTGCGGCTACGTCCCGGCAGCGCTCGAGAGCTGGCCGGCGATCCGGGCCGACGAGTTTCTCGATCTCTTCGCCGCTGCCGCCGGGCTCTCGGGGGAGAGGCTCGCCGAGGCCCGGAGCCGGGCCCTCGATCTGGCGGGCCTCCGCGGCGCCGAGCGGCTCGACACGCTCCCCGAAGCGGTCACCAAGCGGCTCCTCCTCGGCCGCGCCGTCCTCCACGATCCGGCCATCCTCGCGCTCGACGATCCCTTCCGCGCCCTCGACCCGCGTGGCCGGCAGCTGTGCGAGAAGCTCATCGAGGCGGCAGTGCTCGTCGAGCGGACGGTCGTCGCGGCACTCGACGACGCGATCGTGCCGGCCTGCTTTACCCATGTGGCCCTTCTCGACGAGGGGCGGATCGTTGCCCGCGGGCCCGCCCACCCGGCCACGTTCGCGCCGGGGCGGACCTGGACCTGGCGCGTGACGGTCCCGCGCGACGCGGTCGCTGCCCGCGAGTGTCTCGCCGACCGGGTGCCCGAGGCGCATCTCGTCGACGACCACACCGTCGACTGCCGGATCGACCCGGCCCTCTCCCCGCCGGCCGGGCTCGTGACGGCCCTCGTTCGGGCGGGGATCGGCGTCGAATCAGCCGGATTCCACCCGTTCTGGAGTGTTCAGCTGGTGCGCAACGCCTCCTGATCGACAGGGGCTGACCGGAGCCGAGGTAGAATCGGCGGGTGAAGGCCGGCCGGCATCGGGCCGCCGGTCGACGGTGGTGTCTTCCCGCCCCCCTGGGAACCGATCGTGCGACGACTCCCCCCGCTGCCCGCGGCTGTCGCCTTCGCCCTGCTCCTCGTCACCGGCACCCCCGGGGCCGACGGGGCAGGAGACCCGACAGCGACGTTCCGCGACCAGGTCGAGCCGATCCTCGCCCGCCGCTGCCTGGCCTGCCACTCCCATGCCGCCGGCCAGATGGAGGGAAACCTCGCCCTCGACTGGAAGAGCGGTTGGGCGACCGGCGGCGACCGCGGGCCGGCGATTCTCCCCGGCTCCCCCGACGAGAGCCTCCTCATCCGGGCGGTGCGGCATGTCGACGCCGAGCTGAAGATGCCTGCCGACAAGCTCCCCGACGCCGAGATCGCGATCCTCGAGGCCTGGGTGCGCGAGGGCGCCATCGATCCGCGCGTTGCCGAGCCGGCCACGGCCACCGCTCCCGGCGACTGGTGGTCGCTCCGCCCCCTCGTCGCCCCGCCACTGCCCGGGGGCTCCGGCCCCGATCCGAAAAACCCGATCGATGCCTTCCTCGATGAGCGGCTGGCAAAGGAAGGGCTCGTGGCGTTGCCGGAGGCCGACAAACGGACCTTCATCCGCCGGGTCTCGATCGATCTCCACGGCCTCCCGCCGACGCCGGAGGAGGTGGAGGCTTTCTGCGCCGACGCCGCACCCGACGCCCACGAGCGACTCGTTGACCGGCTCCTCGCCGCGCCGCGTTTCGGCGAGCGGATGGCCCGGCACTGGTTCGACTCGATCCATTTTGCCGACAGCCATGGCTTCGAGCACGACGTCTTCCGGCCCAACGCCTGGCCCTACCGCGATTGGGTGATCAAGGCCTTCAACGACGACCTCCCCTGGCCGACCTTCGTCCGCGCCCAGCTCGCCGCCGACGTCTTTTTCCCTGACGATCCCACCACGTTTCCCGCTCTCGGCTACCTCGGCGCCGGCACCTACGACCACTCCGCCGCCGCCACCGCGCCGAGATCGTTTGAGAATCTCGACCGCGACGACATGGTCACGCAGGTGATGTCGAGCCTGGCAAGCACGACGGCCAACTGTGCCCGCTGCCACGCCCACAAATTCGACCCGATCTCGCAGGAAGACTACTACTCCCTCCAGGCCGTCTTTGCCGGAATCGGGAAGGGGGAGATCGACTGGGATCCCGACCGCCTCGTCGCCACCGCCCGCCAGCGCTGGCAGCGCGTGGCTACCGAGGCTGCCTCCGCCCCCGAAACCCTCCTCGACGACCCGAAGAACGTGGCGACGGTCGCCGCCTGGGAGGCCACGAGCCAGGCGCGGGCGGTATGGACACTCCTGCCGCTCTCGACGTTCACGTCTGCTTTCGGCACCGAGCTCAAGCGGCTCGACGACGGCTCGATCCTCTCTGGCGGCACGGCGCCCGAACGCGACGTCGTCACGCTCACCGCCGCCGGTCCCCAGGCGGCGATCACCGCGATCCGCCTCGATGTCATCCCCCACGAATCGCTCCCCAAGCTGGGGCCGGGGCGGGGGCAGAACGGCAATCTCCATCTCTCGGAGTTCGAGCTTCGCATTTTTCATGCCGGCGTCGCCGAGCCCGAGCGGATCGCGATCGCCCGCGCCACCGCCGACTTCGACCAACAGAGCTGGACGATCCAGCATGCCCTCGATGGCAATCCGGCTACCGCCTGGGGGATCCATCCCGAGGAAGGAAAGCCGCATCACGCCATCTTCGTGCCGGCGGCGCCGGTCGTGCTCGGCGCCGGCGACTCCCTCGCCGTCGTCCTCCGGCAAACACATGGCGACATGCATACCCTCGGCCGTAGCCGGCTTTCGATCACCTCCGGCGACCCCGACGCCGCCATCGCCCTCCCCGCGGCCGCCGAGGAAGCCCTCGCCATCCCCGCCGCCGCCCGCACCAAGGCACAACAAGCAACGATCTACGCCGCGATCCTCGCAAGTCTCGCCCAGTCCGAGCTCAAAAAACTCCCCGCCCCCCACAAGCTCTACGCCGCCGCCACGACCGCCGTGAACGAGCGCGGCACGATCGTTTACTCTGCGCCGCGTGAGATCCGCGTCCTCAAGCGTGGCAACCTCGATCAGCCGCAGGACCTCGTCGGCCCCGGCGCCTTGGCGGCGATCCCCGGACTCCCCTCCCGGTTCGAGTTTCCCCCCGGCACTGCGGAATCGGCCCGACGGGCGGCACTCGCCGACTGGTTCGTTCACGAGCACAACCCGCTCACCTGGCGGAGCATCGCCAATCGGGTCTGGCAGTGGCATTTTGGCCGCGGCCTCTGCGACACCCCCGGCGACTTCGGCCGCATGGGGGGCACGCCGAGCCACCCCGAGCTCCTCGACTGGCTCGCCGCCGAGATCCGCCGCTCGGGCTCGCTCAAAGCGATCCACCGCCTCATCTGCACCAGCCGCGCCTACCGCCGCGCGTCCGCCTGCTCGCCGGAGCTGTTTCAGATCGATCCCGACAATCGGCTCCTGGCACGGATGTCGCCGCACCGGCTCGATGCCGAGAGTTTTTTTGACGGTGTCTTGCTGGCGTCGGGCCGCCTCGACGACACCCGCGGCGGCCCGGCCGTGGCGCATTTCTCGCAGCGCCCCGGCGCCCAGCTAACGCCGATCCTCGACTACGAAGCCTTCGATTGGGATTCCCCCGGCGCCACCCGGCGCAGCATCTACCGGGTCGTGTGGCGCGGCATTCCCGATCCCCTCTTCGATGCCCTCGACTTCCCCGATCTCGGCCTCCTCGCCCCGACGCGCGGCTTTTCAGCCTCCCCGCTCCAGGCGCTCGTCCTCGCCAACAACCGCTTCGTGCTCCACCACGCCCGGCATCTCGCCCGCCGCGCCGCAGCAGCCGCCGACCCCGCCGCCGACACGCTCGACGCCAAGATCAAACGGATGGTGCACTGGACCTGGCAGCGCGAGCCGACCTCGCCAGAGTCGGCGGAGCTTCTGGAGCTGGCCAATCGACACGGGCTCGAAGCGGTGGCCCGGGCGCTGCTCAATGGCGATGATTTTTTGTTTGTCGATTGAGGAACAAAGACGGACTGGGGTTCCCGCCATGTCGCTCCTGCTTCCTTCGCGCCGTGATCTCCTCGCTGCTGCCGGTGGCGGCTTCGGGTCGGTGGCGCTTGCGCATCTTCTCGCGGGGGAGGGGAGAGGAGGGGCCGACGGTGCAGCGCTTGCCGATCCTTCCTGGCCTCTCGGTGGGCTCCATCATCCGGCCAGGGTTCGCCGTGTCATCCAGCTGTTCATGAACGGTGGCGCGAGCCCGATGGACACCTTCGATTTCAAGCCCGCCCTCGAGAAACACCACGGCGAGGCGCTCGGGCCGAAAGAAAAACCGGAGGGTTTCACAGGCCCGGCCGGCAACGTCTTGAAGAGCCCGTTTCCATTCGCCCAGCATGGTGAATCGGGGCGATGGGTGAGCAGCATGTTTCCCTGTCAGGCCGAGTCTGTCGATCGGATGGCGTTCCTGATGGCGATGAAGACGACGACGAATGTCCATGGCCCGGCCAGCTACATGATGAACACCGGGTTCATGATCCCCGGGTTTCCCTGCCTCGGCGCCTGGGTGTCGTATGGCCTGGGGCGGATCGTCGACGACCTTCCCGAGTTCGTCGTTCTCCCCGACCCGCGTGGCCTCCCTTACAACCAGAAGGGGAACTTTTCAGCGGGTTTTTTGCCCGCCCGCCATCAGGGGACCGTCGTCGATCTCGGCCGCCCCGAGCCGATCCCCGACATTTTCGCCGCCGACGCCTTCCCGTTTGCCCGGGGGGATGCCGATCGCGACACCCTCGCCGCAATCAGCCGGCTCAATCGCCGCCATGCCGCCGCCCGCCCCCTCGACACCCAGCTCGAAGCCCGGATCGCCTCGGGCGAGCTCGCCGCCCGGATGCAGCTCTCGGCGCCGGCCACCTTCGACATGCGTGGAGAGACCGCGGCGACGATCGCCGCCTATGGCCTCGAGCAGAAGGAGACGGCCGACTTCGGTAAGCGCTGTCTGTTGGCCCGCAGGCTGATCGAGCGTGGCACGCGCTTCGTGCAGGTGTGGAGCGGCCCCCAGGGGGCAGTCGACAACTGGGACAACCACGGCAGCATTTCCCGCGAGCTGCCGCCGATGGCCAAGAGTGTCGACCAGCCGATCGACGCCCTCCTCGACGATCTCCGCGACCGCGGCCTCCTCTCCGACACGCTCGTGATCTGGACGACCGAGTTCGGCCGCACGCCTTTCGCACAAGGGGGCGACGGCCGCGACCACAATGGCGGCACGTTCGTCACCTGGCTCGTCGGTGCCGGCGTGAAGGCCGGCGCCACGCACGGCGAGAGCGACGAGCTCGGCTACCAAACGGCCACCGGCACGACGACCGTCCACGATCTCCAGGCGACGGTTCTCCATCTCCTCGGCATCGACCACACCCGGCTCACCTTCCGCACCGCCGGCGTCGACCGCCGCCTCACCGACGTCCACGGGAATGTCGTGCGGGAGGTGCTGGCTTGAGGGGACCACCTGCGGCCGACCGCGAGCGTCTTGCGGAACCGTTGGAAGAACGACGGGCAGCTGCTGGGGAAAGCGACCGGCTACAGTAGGAAGATCACACGGAGGCAACCATGACGGTCGAGTTGGCGATTGAATCAATGTCGGTTGCCGAGAAGATACGGCTTCTGGAAACCGTCTGGCAGAGCCTGTGCGCTCATCCCGGGGACGTGCCATCCCCTGAATGGCATCGCGACATTCTCGAGGAACGGTCGCGAAGGCTTGAGGACGGGCGGGCGACCGTGGCGACCTGGGCCGACGCCAAAGCCCGCCTCATGAAGCTCGGCCAATGATCATCAGGGCAGGCCATGATGCTCTTTCGAGTCGTCTTCCTTCTCGCCGGCCTCGCCTGCCTGACAGCGCCCCGCCACGTGGGCGGGGCGGAGCCACACGTCGTTCTCGATCCGACCGGCGACTTCCAGGCCGCGCCGCACGGGGCGGGGAACGCGTACGCACCGGAAATCTTTATCGAGGACGGCGTCTACCGGATGTGGTACGGGGCGCAAGGCCGCGACGGCCATGACCGCATTCATCTGGCCGAGTCGGCAGACGGCCTGGTGTGGGAGCCGAAGGGAGTGGTCGTCGACCATGGCAGCGCCAACCATGTCAACGATCCGTCGGTCGTGAAGGTCGGCGACACTTTCTTCCTGTATTACACCCGGGCCCCGGTCGACGTCCGCGACGAAATCGCCCTGGCAACCTCTACCGACGGGGTCACGTGGCAGGAGGAGGGGACGGTGTTGGGCCCCGGCGCCGACGGCGCCTGGGATTCGCTCCTCGTCGGCCGGCCGAGTGTCCTTCATGAGAATGGCCGCTTCCGGATGTGGTACGACGGCCGGCGCGACTTGCCGATCGGGGCTCCGGCGGAAGGCGTGCCGAAGTCCGACCGATCCGTCCGCGCGGTCGGCTACGCCGAATCGGGCGACGGCCTGACCTGGATCCGCCCGCAGACCGAGCCAGTCTTTGGCGAAGATGCCGGAGGCGTCCACGTTGTCCGGGTCGGCGCCACGCTCGTGATGACCTCCGAATCGCACGAGGGAACGCGGCTCGCCACGAGCCCCAACGGCCTCACCTGGCAATCCCAGGGGCTCCTCGTGGATCGCTCCGGCAGCGAAGTCGACCGCTTCGGCCACGTCACGCCATTTCTCCTTGTCGAGCCCGAGAACGTCACGCTCTTCGCCGGCGCCGCCTCGAGCGCGTCGTGGGATCGCAACCGGATCGTCCGGATGCCATTGTCGGCGCCCCAACGGCAGCGTCTCGACCACCGTTAGCCCCAGCGGCTCGTCGCCGGGACCGACCGAAGCGCCGCGGCGACGTGCAGAACAACCGATCGGCCCCCTTTCCCGCGGAGTCGCATCTGGGCCTCGCGTGGCAACCACCATGCCCCGTGCTTAGGATTAAACAAGGGGTTTGAATCGACGTCTCGGTACACCGAACGATCTTTCCGAAGGAGGACGCGATGGTGAGAGCGATCAACGTCTTCGTGCTCGGCTGCCTGTTGTTTTGCATGGGAACCGTCACCCTGTTCCTCGTCTCATGGGCCGTCGCCGCGGCCGGCGGCGGCGATCTGGTGCCCCCGCTCGTCGCGGTCGGCCTGGCGACTCTGACGCCCTGTTCGTTCCTCGCCGCGGGAACGGTCTTCCCAGGGCCACCTCGTCCGCCGTTCGAACTGGTCGCGTGCCCGTCTTGCGGAGCGACAACCGCGTTTGTCATTCGCAACGCACCGGTTGATCCGCAAGGGCCCCACGGTTGATCCTCGCGCTGGCATCCTCTGCCGTCGAGGGCTCGCGGAAGAGACGACATCCTTCGACGGCAGGCCCGAGCTCGATCCCCGTCCCCCAGCAAGAGAAAAATGCCCCGCAACCACGGCGTCATCGACGCTCCCCATCGGATTGCCATCTCGCCAAAACCCTGGATGCTGCGATGTCGCACAACCCCTACGCGGCACCGGCTTCGATCGATGGCACCGCCGGCATGACGGATTCCGGACGCGATGAACTGGTAGGACGATCCATACGCTTCGTTGCGGCGATGGTGGATGGGCTCTTCGTCTGTGCGATCCTCATCCCGATCGGTATTGCAACCGGATACAACGACCGCAACGAGGCCGACCAATTCCGGTTCCTCGAAGAGATTGCCATGTTGATGCTCGGGGAAATCGTGTGGCTGGGTCTGAATGGATATCTGCTGGGAACCCGCGGTCAGACCGTCGGTAAGATGCTGACCAAGATTCGGATCGTCGATGCCCGGACCGGCTCCCTCCTCCCCTTTGTCAGGGTTTATGTCTATCGCTCTCTCTGGCTGATTCCAATCGTCTTGCTCGCGTTACTCATTCCCGGCATGATCGGCGACCTGTTGATCAGTCTGGCATGGCTGGGCGACAAGATGTCCATTTTCGGTAAGGAACGCCGCTGCCTGCATGATTTCATCGCCGGCTCGAAGGTCGTCGGATTCATCCAGCCGCCCCCCATTCCCGCTTGAGGCCCCGTTGAGCCTCGATTCACAAGCGCCCAAGTCGCCTCCCCTACAGGAGTCGGGGTCGACAAGGAATTACCCTCCCTCCCGAGAATCCAGACCATGAATCGGTTCAAGGCCCCGATCCACGAATCGGCCGAGCGAAGCGCCCACAGCCTCGTCCGCGCGCCTGCCATCGCGCTGATCATCGTGGCCTCGATCGCCCTCGTTTTCGGGATCCTCGGACTGCTCGGCGACGTCGTCCTGATCGCCTCGGGCGCCATTGCCGAGCTCGAAGCGAGAAATGAGGGGCCGATCTCCAAAGAGACCACCGTCGCCGTGCGGGTGATCTGGGGAATCCTGCTCCTCGTTGCCTCCTCCTTCGTTCTCTATGGTGCGATCCTGATGAAGAATCTGAAAAGCCACGGCGTCGCGAAGGCGGCTGCCATCGTGGCGATGGTTCCCCTCGTCGGTCCCTGCTGCCTCCTGGGGATTCCCTTCGGCGTCTGGGCGCTGATCACGCTGGAGAAGCCCGAGGTGCGAAATGCCTTCCGATAGCGGGCTATCGGGCTGCAGGGCTGTGGATCGGCTGCCGCGGACGACCAAAGCCCCTTCAGCTGATGCGGTGAAATGAGCCCCGTGCCGGCCACGTTCGGTGTGGTAGGCCTTGCCACACTCCTGACACGTTCCTCGCGATGACCACCCCCCTCGAAACGCTTCTCGTGGCCTTCGAGATCGACGCGCCTGAGCGGATTCGGGCATCCTGATCGGGCGCAGACTCCCGCGGCCGTTATCGCGCCGCGTTCACGAGGTCGGCAATGTAGCTCTCCACTCCCTTGGCGACTCCTTCCGGGCCCTCCGCCGCGAGCTCCCCGACGCGGCGGACGAGCGCCGAGCCGACAATCGCGCCGTCGGCCACGCTCGAAAGGAGTTTGACTTGTTCGGGCGTGCTGACGCCAAAGCCGACGAGTACGGGCACGTCGGTCTTCGTCCGCAGCCATTTCACCCGCTCGACGAGCCCCGCGGGGAGATCGGTTCTGGCCCCCGTCACGCCGGCCACACTCACGCAGTAGAGGAAGCCGGTTGAACGCTTGGCGATCTCGGCGGCGCGCTCTGGCGGCGTCGTTGGCGTCACCAGGCGCACCAGCGCCAGATTCGCCCCCTTGCAGGTCGCATCGAGAACATCCGACTCCTCGAGGGGAAGATCGGGGACGACAAGCCCCACCAGCCCCGCTGCCGCGGCGTCGTCGACGAAGCGGTCGATCCCGCGTCGGTAGATGATCGAGTAGCTCACCATCGCCAGGATCGGCATCGAAACACGGCCCGTCGCCTTCCGGACCATCGCGAAAAACTTCTCGAGCGTGAATCCCGCGGCGAGGGCCCTGGTGTAGGAGGCCTGGATGACCGGCCCATCGGCGATCGGATCGCTGTAGGGCACACCGAGCTCGCACACCGCCGCCCCGGCCCGGTCGAGCGCCTCCAGAACAGCGAGCGTCGTGTCGAGATCGGGGTCGCCGGCGGTCACGAACGGGGCGAGGGCCTTGCGGCCGTCCTTGGCGAGGGCCGCAAACGTCGCGGCCAATGGCCTCGTGGCCTGGCTTTTGGGGTCGTGGTGGCTGGTCATGCGTGGGCCCCCTCGCTTCCGAGTGACCGCAGTCGGGCGATCTCGGCCGCGTCCTTGTCACCGCGGCCGGAGAGGCAGACAACGATCACTTCCTCCTTCGGCCGGCGGGCCGCCTCCTTGGCCGCCCAGGCGAGGGCATGCGATGTCTCGAGCGCGGGGAGGATCCCCTCACGCCGGGCAACCAGATCGAAGGCCTCGAGGGCCTCGGCATCGGTGACGCTCGTGTACTCGACGCGCTTCGTGTCGTGCCACCAGGCATGCTCCGGGCCGACGCCGGGATAGTCGAGCCCAGCCGACACCGAATGGACGTCGGCCGTCTGGCCGTCGGGATCCTGAAGCACATAGGAGAGGCTCCCGTGGAGGATGCCGGCGTTGCCGTAAGAGAGGCTGGCGGCATGGTCGCCAGGCTTGGGTGACCTGCCGCCGGCCTCGACGCCGACGAGGCGGATCCCCTTGTGCTCGACCAGGGGATAAAACATTCCGGCGGCGTTGCTCCCGCCGCCGACACAGGCGACGACGCAGTCGGGATCGCGGCCGAGCTCCTGCTGGCAGAAACGAAGTGTTTCCTGGCCGATCACCGACTGGAAATCGCGGGTGATCCGCGGGAAGGGGTGGGGCCCGACGACCGAGCCGATGATGTAGTGGGTGGTCTCCACCGAGCCCATCCAGTCGCGCATCGCCTCGTTGATCGCGTCGCGGAGCGTGCGTGAGCCGCTCTCCACCGGCCGGACCTCCGCCCCCATCATCCGCATGCTGCGGACATTCGGCTCCTGGCGGCGGACGTCCTCCGAGCCCATGTAAACGACGCAGTCGAGGCCGAAGCGGGCACAGGCGGTGGCGGTGGCGACGCCATGCTGGCCGGCGCCGGTCTCGGCGATGATCCGCTTCTTGCCCATCCGCATCGCCAGCAATCCCTGACCGAGCGTGTTGTTGATCTTGTGAGCGCCGGTGTGGCTCAAATCCTCCCGCTTGAACCAGATCTGGGCCCCGCCGGCGTATTCGGTGAGCCGCTTGGCGAAGAGGAGAGGGAGAGGGCGGCCGACGAAGGCGGCGAGGAGCTGATCAAGCTCGGCCTGGAAGAGCGGATCGGCCCGGGCCTCGTCGTAGGCGGCCTGGAGCTGGTCGAGCGCGGCCGAGAGCGTCTCGGGGACGTAGCGGCCACCGAACCGGCCGAAACGGCCATGGGCATCGGGAACCTGCGAGATGCCACCGGCAGGGAGCGGAGGGGAGAGCGGGGCAGGCATCGGCGGAGGCTCCGGTAGACGCAGGGCAGCGGAAACGATTCAACGGCGTCGCCTGGGGGCCCCTGACAACGCAAGCTTCCAATTGTAGCCGCACCGTCAGGTGCTACCATCCAGCGCTGCAGGTGCGTTGCGGCAGCCCCGCCGCGAGGAGCTTTCCGTGCCCGAACTCCCCGAAGTCGAGACGATGCGCCGCGGCATCGCGGGACTTTGCGGGGCCCGGATCGTCTCCGCCCGCTTCCCCCAGGGCCCCTGCCGTCCGCTGGCCATCGCTCCACACCCTGCCGAGATCGCGGCGCGGCTCGCCGGCCATCGAATCGTGTCAGTCGCCCGCTTCGGCAAGCGGGTGGCGATCGAAGTCGGCGGAGAGGAGTCGACCCCGCACTGGCTCGTCATCGAGCCGAGAATGACCGGGCTCCTGCTCGTCGCCGAGCCACCGACACCGCAGCATGTGCGCATGGAGCTCGAGCTCGTCACGGTGAAAGGCTCCTCCGCGAGCCCACGCCACAAGCTCCTCTTCTGGGATCAGCGCGGCCTGGGGACGATCCGGCTGCTCGATGCGAAAGGGCTCGATCGGGCCTGCGGCGCTGCCAAGCTCGGCCCCGACGGGCTGGTTGTCACCGGCGACGATCTGGCGGAGCGGCTGGGGAGATCGAGGCGGGGGGTGAAGGTTGCCCTCCTCGACCAGAAGGCGGTGGCCGGCATCGGCAACATCTACGCCGCCGAGATTCTCCACCGGGCCGCGATCGATCCGCGCACCCCCTGCGACAGACTCTCCGCCACGGCATGGGAGGCCGTCGCGCGGGCCGCGCGGGAGATTCTCGCCAGCGCCGTGGCCCACGAGGGCTCGAGCATCGGCGACGAGCTCTACCGCACCGCCGACAACCGCAAAGGGGGATACCAGAGCCTCCACCGCGTCTACGGGCTCGCCGGCACCCCCTGCACGACCTGCGGCGGAGCGATTCACAGGATCGTCCAGGCCCAGCGTTCGACGTTTTTCTGTGCCACCTGCCAGCCGCGCCCCCGGAGCACGACACGGCGTGGCCAGGCTGCCAAACCACGGCGCAAGCCAGCGGCGAAGTTGGTACGGCGCGGCACGAAAGCGTAGGCTTTTGCGGATCGGCGCCGGTGCCGAAGCCAGTGAACTCGAAGGAGCCCACCCGATGCCACGCCGTTCCCTCCGCCGATCGATCAGCCGCCGCGGTTTCCTCGCCACGTCCGGCGCTTTGGCCGCAGCCCCGTCGCTCCTCGGGGGTGCCGGCCTCCTCGCCGGCCCGACGCTCCTCCGGGCCGCCGAGCCGTCGGCGGCGAGCACCGCCGAGACGCTCGCCCAGGCCCTCCATGCCTCGCTCTCGCCGAGCCAGCGGGAGAAAGTCTGCTTCGACTGGGACTACATGCACCCGAAGTTCGGCCTCTTGCGGTCGCGCGTCGGCAACAACTGGAATGCCACCGAGCCCGAATTGAAGAGTGGCTTCTACACCCAGGAGCAGAAGGGGCTCGCCCGGGAGATCTTCGAGCAACTCATTCATCCGCAGTGGCATGCCCGCTTCGACAAGCAGATGGAGGACGACTGCGGCGGCTTCGGCCACGCCCAGTCGATCGCCATGCTCGGGGAGCCGGGGAGCGGGAAGTTCCAGTTCCTCCTCACCGGCCGCCACATGACGCTCCGCTGCGACGGCGACTCCGCCGATCACATCGCCTTCGCCGGCCCGATCTTCTACGGCCACGACACCGGCGCCTTCAACGAGCCGGCCGACCACGAGGGGAACGTCTTCTGGTCGCAGGCCGTTGCCGCCAACAAGGTCGCCACGATGCTCGACGGGAAGCAGCGTGAGCAGGCGCTCGTAGCGAAGACTCCGGCGGAGAATGCCGTCGGCTTCCGGGGCGACGCGCGGATCGACGGCCTGGCGGTCTCGGAGATGTCGCCCGATCAGCGCGGGGAACTCGAACGGGTCCTCGGTCTCCTTCTCGAGCCGTTCCGCGACACCGATCGGGCCGAGGCCCGCACCTGCCTGGCCGCGCAGGGGGGCCTCGATCGCTGCCGCCTGGCGTTCTTCCGCGATGCCGACATCGGCAACGACGGCGTGTGGGACAACTGGCGTCTCGAAGGGCCGTCGTTCGTCTGGTACTACCGCGGCGCGCCTCATGTGCATGTGTGGGTGAACGTCGCCGACACGCCGACCGTCGTCACCAACGCCTGACCCGCTCCCCTCAACACACACCATGAACGACTGCTGCATCGTCGGTGGCGGGATCATCGGTCTGTCCCTTGCCAGGGAGCTCGCCGGCCGCGGGGTGAAGGTCCGGGTCCTCGCCCGCGGCCGCGGCGCCGAGACCACCTCCTGGGCGGCGGCCGGGATCTTCCCGCCGGCGCCGCTCCATGCCGGGATCTCGCCCGCCGATGCCCTCACCGCCTGGAGCGACAAACTCCACCGCCTCTGGTCGAAGGATCTCCAGGCCGAGACCGGTATCGACAACGGCCTCCTCCCCAGCGGCAGCCTCCACCTCGCCAGGTCGGCCACGGGGCTCCAACGGCTCCGGGCTGAAGCGGCCCGGTGGCTGGCGCGCGGCACCCCCGCCGATTTCCTCGACCGTGACGGGGTGCTGGCGTGCGAACCGGCCCTGGGGGATGGCGACGACGCCGACGAGATCCTCGGGGGGATGGTGCTCCGTGAGGAGATGCAGTTTCGCCCCTCACGCCATCTCGATGCCCTCGAGCGATCGTGTCGGAATCGGGGAGTAATCATCGAGGAGGCTGACGTTCGCCGGTTTGTGGTCAGGGGCACGAGGGTGGAGCGGGCGGTGACCGCGACCGGCGAGATCAGCGCCGGCACCTGGGTGCTCGCTGCAGGCAGTTGGACCGGCGGCCTGGCCAGTGCCTTCGGCCTCGCGCTCGACACCAGGCCGATCCGTGGGCAGATCGTCCTCCTCCGCCTTCCGAGGCCGCTGATCACACGGATCGTCAACCGCGGCCTCGACTATCTCGTCCAGCGCCCCGACGGCCGGCTTCTCGTCGGCTCGACGCTCGAAGATGTCGGCTTCGATCCGACCACGACCCCCGACACCGTCACCCGCCTCCTCGGTGTCGCCCGGTCGCTCCTCGGCGAGCTGCCGGGGAGCGTCGTGGAGCGATCCTGGGCGGGGCTCCGCCCGGGCAACGTCGACGGCCTGCCGTCGATCGGCCCGATCCCCGAGCTCGACAACGCCTTCCTATCCGCCGGCCACTTCCGGGCGGGCCTCCACCAGTCGACCGGCAGCGCCGTCCTCCTGGCTGATCTCATGACCGGCCACGCTCCCCACCTCGACCCGGCGCCATTCGCCCCCGGCCGGGCCCCTCCGCCGGTCGGCTCCAAGCCCGCAGGATCGACCGCCGACTATCTCGCCCGGACCGCGGCGGCCGGTGATTGAAGGCGGCTGACGCGCAACGCCCCTCACACCGCCTGCAGATCGAGCCGGCGGTGGATCGTCTCGATGTCGGCGGGCGTGAGCTGCCGACCGGCCGGCACGGTAGCCAATTCGAGGAGGCGAACGAGCGCCGCCGGGATCCCCGCCGTGATCTCGTGGCAGGTCCGCACCATCTCGGGCCCCACGTCACCCAGCCGGCTCTCCACGATCTGGCGCGTATCGGCCAGCGTCAGCGGCGGGACGATCGCCCGCAGCCGGACGCGGGGGGCGATCCGGCTGTCGCGCCCGACGAGCGTCAGCAGGCGCCCACGCCCTGCCAGGACGAGGCACCGGTCGCTCCCGCCGCGGGCCACGACGACCGTGCCCATGGCGGCGAGATCGTCAGAGGTGGCCAGATGGGCATCGTCGACGAGAAGGATGTCGCCGATCGGCAGGTCTCGCTGGATCGCGTCCACGAGCGCCGCGACGGAGCGGATCGGCAGGCCCCCCGATTGGCCGGCTCCGAGTTCGACAGCCAGCGACGCGAGGACGACGCTCGTCCCCACGCCGGCGGGGCCGCAGAGCAGGACAACCCCAGCCGGTTCCTCGAGCGCGAAGCGGAGCCGACCGAGCGCCGCCTCCTGGGCGGGGGTGAGGTTCACCGGCACCGACCGGGCGACGACCATCGATTCACCCCGCGGCCAGTGCCGACTCGAACGTCACCGCCTCGCCGATCACCGTCAGGCCGATCGCGGCCAGGGCGTCGGCCCAGGCGGGGCAGGGGGGGGCAGCGGCGCGGCGGACGAGCACCGCCGCATCACATCCCAGCGCCGCACGCTCGACGGTGCGACGGCGCACCGGACCGGTCGTGAACCATGGCCCGGCATCGACGAGCACGATCTCGGCCGCACGGGCCGCCTCCGCCTCGGCGATCGGCAGAAGCAGGGGGGCATGGGCGTGGATGGCCACAGACCGGCCCCGGCGCCGCAGGACCTCGGCCACGCCGTCGACGACGGTCGAGCGCCCCTCACGGCGTTCCCCGCCGGTGAAGGCGACGACCCGCCGCCCTTGTCGGGCCGCCGATTCAATCGCCTCCGCGAGGTTGTCCCATTCCGTCGGCACCGCCTCGAGGAGGCGAGCGACGACGGAGCGCTCGGCAGCGTGGGTTTCCGCCGACGGCTGGGTGGACGGGGGTGTGGTCATGATGATGATCGTCTCCGCAGGCTGTGGCTCGGCCACCACCGAAGCCGGGCGCGGCGGTCGGGAGAGGAACGCTCGGTCGAGCCAGTCGAGGGTCATCGGACCAGCCCCGTCCCCACATCCGGTTCCATGGCGATCGACTCGGGTCCATGCTGCCGTTCGTCCGCAGCGCGGCGTTGTTCGTCGCGCCACACCGCCGCCCAGAGACCACCGGCGAGCACCGCGAGCACGAGCGTCGACACCACCGGGAAGGGGACGCGGGGACGGCGGGCGCGTTCCCTGAAGCCCACTGGACCGGGCTGCCCCGGGCCGTCGACGACGGAAGGTACCGGGGCGATGACCGGCGCGTCCCCGGGGACCACCGGCACCTCCGGCCACTCCGCCCCCACGGGTTCAACGAGTCTGGGAAACCTGGCGATCACCACCATCCCGAGCGTGTGCCCTCCCAGGGCGTGGACGACAGACCGCATCGCCCGACGCGCTGACGCCAGCGGCGCGAGATTTCCTGGTCAACACCGACAACCCGTCCCGCCCGGATCCATCGGCCCCACGGAGCCCGGCGCTTGAGAGGGAGCCAGGGGGAACCGCCATTCCTCCTCGCCGTCCCAGGCCCCCTAGCAGGAACAACTCCAATCCCTCCCCACCGCGGCTTCCCGCACGTCAGTATGCCCGCCCCACACAGTCGACTATCATGATTCATCCGGTTTGCGTCTCCACCCCCTGAAACACTGCCCCGGCGGCCCCCGCTCGCCGGCCCCACCATGACCACGCTTCCCTTTGACGTCCGCCAAAAGGCCTTCCGCGAGCTCCTCGCCAACCGCATTGCCGTCCTCGACGGCGCCATGGGAACCATGGTTCACGCCCTCGAGCTTGACGAAAACGGCTTCCGTGGCGAGGCTTTTCGAGACCATCCCAAGGATTTGAAAAACTGCATCGACATCCTCGTCCTCACGCAGGGGGACGCCATCCGGGGGATCCACGCGGCCTACCTCGAGGCCGGTGCGGACATCGTCGAGACCAACACCTTCGGCGCCACCGCCCTGGCCCTGGCCGACTTCGGCCTCGATTCCAGGGTCCGCGAGCTGAACCTCGCCGCGGCCAAACTCGCGCGGGACGCGGCCGATGCCGCCACCGCCAAGACCCCCGACCGCCCCCGGTTCGTGGCCGGCTCGATCGGACCGACAAACAAGCAGCTTTCGATCGCCGGCAACGTCAACGACCCCGGCCACCGCGACGTCACCTTCGACCAGATGGTGGCCAACTACCGCGCGCAGGTCGAGGCGCTCCTCGAGGGGGATGTCGACGTCATCCTCGCCGAGACGGCCTTCGACACCCTCGTCTTGAAAGCCTGCCTGTTCGCCATCGAGGAGACCTTCCGTTCGACCGGGATCCGCGTGCCGGTGATGGCTTCGTTCACCGTCTTCGAAGGGGGGCGAACACTCTCCGCCCAGACGGTCGAAGCCTGCTGGAAGAGCCTCTCCCACGCCGATCTGGTCAGCGTCGGGATCAACTGCGCCCTCGGCGCCGAGAAGCTCCGCACGCACCTGGCCGATCTCTGCCGGATCGCCCCGATCCCGGTCAGCTGCTACCCCAACGCCGGGCTCCCCAACGCCCTCGGCGGCTTTGACGAAACCCCTGCCTCCATGGCCCGGGTGCTCGGTGATTTCGCCCGGGAGGGATGGCTCAACATCATCGGCGGCTGCTGCGGAACGACGCCGGCCCACATCAAGGCGATCGCCGAGGCAGTCGCCAAACACCCACCGCGGGTTCCCCCGGCAGACTCGGATCGCTCGCGCTACTCGGGGCTCGAGATGCTCGAAATCAGCCCCGAGAGTAGCTTCACGATCATCGGCGAACGGACGAATGTCACCGGCTCGAAAGCTTTTGCCAGGCTGATCCGCGAGGAGCGCTACGAGGAGGCCCTGGGCGTCGCCCGCCAGCAGGTCGAGAACGGCGCCAACATCATCGACGTCAACGTCGACGAGGGGATGCTCGACGGCCCGACCGTGATGACGAAGTTCCTCACGCTCCTCTCGAGCGAGCCGGAGGTCGCCCGGGTCCCGATCATGATCGACAGCTCCGACTGGCGCGTACTCGAGGCGGGGCTCAAGTGCCTCCAGGGGAAGGGGATCGTCAACTCAATCAGCCTCAAGGAGGGGGAGGAGGATTTCCTCCGCAAGGCGAGGACGGTCCGTCGCTACGGTGCCGCTGTCGTCGTCATGGCCTTCGATGAGGAGGGGCAGGCGGCCGACACCGACCGCAAGGTGGCGATCTGCAAGCGCGCCTATCGGCTCCTCACCGAGCAGGCCGGATTCGCGCCGCAGGACATCATCTTCGACCCCAACATCCTCACCGTCGCGACCGGCATCGAGGAGCACAACCGCTACGCCATCAACTTCATCGAGGCGACGCGGCAGATCAAGGAGGCGATGCCGCTGGTCAAGGTGTCGGGAGGGGTGAGCAACATCTCCTTCTCGTTCCGTGGCAACGATGCCGTCCGCGAGGCGATGCACGCCGCCTTCCTCTACCATGCGATCCGCGCCGGGATGGAGATGGGAATCGTCAACGCCGGCCAACTCGCCGTCTACCAGGAGATCGATCCACAGCTCCTCGAGCGGATCGAGGATGTTCTCTTCGACCGCCGTCCAGACGCCACCGACCGGCTCATCGAATTGGCCGAGCAGGTCAAACACCGCGACACCGGCGACATCACCAAGGCCGATTCGTGGCGCGATCTCGACGTCGAGGCGCGGCTCCAACACGCGCTGGTGAAGGGGATCGCCGACCACGTCGAGGCCGACGTTGAAGAGGCGCGGGGGAAGTATGCCGCGAGCCTCGAGATCATCGAAGGGCCGCTCATGAGCGGCATGCAGGTCGTCGGCGATCTGTTCGGCCAGGGGAAGATGTTCCTTCCGCAGGTGGTGAAGAGCGCGCGGGTGATGAAGCGGGCGGTCGAATACCTCAAGCCGTTCATGGAGGCGGAGAAGCAGGGGCAGGAGCAGACCTCCCGCGGGCGGGTGCTCATGGCGACGGTCCGCGGTGACGTCCACGACATCGGCAAGAACATCGTCGGCGTGGTGCTCGGCTGCAACGGCTACGAGGTGATCGACCTCGGTGTGATGATCCCGGCGGCGAAGATTCTGGAGACCGCCCGGGCAGAGAAGGTCGATGTCGTCGGCCTCTCCGGGCTGATCACGCCGAGCCTGGAGGAGATGGTCCACGTGGCCGAGGAGTTCGAGCGCGAGGGGCTCACCCTGCCGATCCTTATCGGCGGGGCCACGACCTCAGCCCGGCACACGGCGGTGAAGATCGCCCCGAAATACTCCGGCGACATCATCCACGTTCTCGACGCCTCGCGGGCCGCCGGTGTCGTGGAGAAGCTCATCAACCCGGCGAGCCGGGAGGGATTTTCGCGGAACAATCGCGCCGCCCAGACGCGGGATGTGGAAAACTTCAAGCGACGGCAGCTGGCGACGCTCGTGCCCCTCGCCGACGCTCGCGCGAAGCGCTGGACGACCGACTGGTCGACGGCCCCGATCGACGTGCCGTCGTTCCTGGGGATCAGCCGTCTCGACACGATCCCCCTCGAGGAGCTCGCTCCCTACATCGACTGGTCGCCGTTCTTCCAGGCCTGGGAATTGAGGGGGAAGTTTCCGGCGATCCTCGATGACGCCGTGGTCGGAACCGAGGCCCGCCGGCTCTACGAGGATGCCCTCCGGTTGCTGGATCGCATCGTGGCCGGGGGGAGCCTTCAGGCCCGCGGCGTGTACGGATTCTTCGCCGCCAATTCCCAGGGCGACGACATCCTCCTCTACACCGACGAGTCGCGGACGAAGGAGTTCGGCCGCGTCCACACCCTCCGGCAGCAGTGGGAGCGCAAGGGGCAGGACACTTTCCATGCCCTGGCCGACTTCATCGCCCCGGTCGGAAGCGGTCGCAACGACTACCTCGGCGCCTTCGCCGTCACCGCCGGCCACGGGTGTGACGCCCTCTGCGCCGGCTTCGAACAGGACCAAGACGACTATTCGTCGATCCTCGTCAAGTCGATCGCCGACCGCTGCGCCGAGGCGGCGGCCGAGTGGCTCCATGCGAAAGTCCGCCGCGAATGGGGCTACGGCCGGGCCGAGGCGCTCTCCACCGAGGATCTCATCGAGGAGAAGTACCGCGGCATCCGCCCTGCCCCCGGATACCCCGCCTGCCCGGACCACACCGAGAAGCTCGCCCTGTTTGATTGGCTCGGGGCCAGGGAGGCGGCCGGCATGGAGCTCACCGAGAGCTTTGCGATGACGCCGGCTGCGAGCGTCAGCGGCCTCTATTTCGCCCATCCGGAAGCCCGCTATTTCACGGTCGACCGGGTCACGAAAGAGCAGGTCGAGGACTACGCCGGCCGCAAGGGGATGACGGTAGCAGAGATGGAGCGTTGGCTGGCCCCGAACCTCGGCTACGACCGCGACTGACGCCCCGCGGTATCCCGCGCCGGCCGCGCCACCGCCCCATGCTGCCCGGTCATGACGATCGTGCCGGCCGCGCGGACGGGCCTCCGGGGGAGCGGGCTCATTCCGTCGGCCCGTCCTGCCGAACAGAGGGATGGAGGTCGATCCATGCCCCGCCGCGCCGAAGGCCCGCCGAAGCCAGTTCCCCCGGGCCGCCCCGGGCCGAAGGCACTCCCCCAATCCCCGGCTCCGCTGCCGGTGATCGTGAAGCGCCAGCGCGGACGGCGCGTGATCCTCGATGTCAGCCCCGCCGTGGAGACCGGCCCGGCCTCGAACGCCCTCTTCGTGGAGCGGTTCCTGACCTACATCCGCCACGAGCGCGCCCTCGCCGACAACACGCTCCAGGCTTACGCCCGCGATCTCCGCGATTTCAGCGCCTGGCTCGGGGGGCGGAACGCCGCCGCGATCTCGATTCGCGATCTCGGCGACTACCTTGGCCATCTCTCGAAGAAAGGGCTGGCCCGGTCGAGCGTGGCCCGGCAGGCGGCGACCCTGCGGGTCTTCTTCGCCTTTCTCCAGCTCGAGGGGACCGTCCAGGAGAGCCCGGCCGAGTTGCTCGCTGCATCGCGCCGCGACGACACCATTCCCGGTGCGCTGTCACCCGAGCAGGTCGATCGCCTCCTCGCCAGCCCCGACGGTAGGTCTCCGACAGGCCAGCGAGACAAGGCCCTCCTCGAGCTGCTCTACGCCACCGGCTGCCGGGCTTCGGAGATTTCGTCGCTGAAGATCACCGACATCCATCTCGCCGAATGCTTCTGTACCTGCCACGGCAAGGGGAACAAAGAACGCGTCGTACCGCTCGGCGCCCGTGCGGTGCACGCCGTCCGCACCTGGGTCAATGGCCACCGCGGCACCTATGCCGCCAAGCCCGAGGGAATCCCGCCATGGGCGCTGCTCTCGTCCCGCGGCAACCGGCTGTCACGGATGCGGATTTGGGAGATCGTCACCGATCACGCCAGGAAGGCGGGCGTTCCCCCCGACATCGGTCCCCACACCCTCCGCCACAGCTTCGCGACCCATCTCGTCGCCGGAGGGGTCGATCTGCGCCATGTCCAGGAAATGCTCGGCCACGCGAGCATCGCCACAACGCAGCGCTACACGCATGTCGACGCCGGCAGGCTCAAGGGGATCCACGGCCGCTTCCACCCGCGCGGGTAACCGACGGCCCCGGGGCTCGGCGCCACCGCGGCCAACGGACCACCCACAGGCTCGCCACCCACGCAGCGCCACCGGGACGTCAGCCCTTCTTCGGCGGCGTGAACTTGATCTTCCGGATCAGCTCCACCACCTGGCCGTTCTCCACTTTCCCCGACACGGCCGTGATCGCCTTGACGACGTTGGCGTATTCGAGGGCGTAGTCGGCGTCGAATTCGACCTCCGTCTTCTCGGCGAGCGAGTTGGGGCCGCTGTCGGCGCCGATCAGCCCGATGATCCGCTTTCGGAGCTCGTCGAAGTCGGCGACTGGGGTGCCGTTCATCGCGATCCCGGCCAGGCTCCCGTCGGGCGCGGCCGAGAGCTTCACCCGGACCGGCGGCACCTGCTGGTCGTCCGGGGCCGCCGCCGCCGCCGCCGCGATCGGCATGCGGATATCGAAATCCCCCTCCGGTGAGACGACCTTCAAGGTGCACATGAAGAACGACATCAACTGGAAGACGACGTCGATCATCGGCGTCATGTTGATCTCGACCTTGTCGGTCAATCCAGAGCTGGATCTGCGTGCCATTGATTCACCGCCTGTCGTCGTACTGCGCCCGGAGGGCGAACCGCTCAAACCCCTTCTCTTGGCAGATGCGGATGATGTCCTGCACCTCCCCCGTCTTCGCCCGGCCATCGGCCCGGACGATGATCGTCGCCGAGTTCGGCGCGCGATTCTCGTCGATCATCACCGTCTTCTCGCGCTCCAGGTAGGCCCCGATGTCGCGGACGGCGACGAGCTCGCCGGCATAGATCACCGCACCGGAATTGGTGAGCTGAAGCGTGATCGGCTTCTCGATGACCCCTTCGGCCGGCTTGGCGAGTTGGCTCGACGGCAGCTGGATGCGGTCATCCTGCTCCGCTTCCGAGAAATTCATCACGAACATGAAGAACGTGATCAGCTGAAACGTCATGTCGATCATCGGCGTCATGTCGATCTCGGTGTTCGACGGTCCGCCGTTGCGTCTGGCCATGGGTCGAATCGCTCCAGCGAAGATTCGCTACGGGGAAAGAGAGCCACTCGTCACTTCTTGACGCCCATCGTCTGGAAGCGCGACATGAGCCTCTCCGACTCTTCGGCGACCTCACCGTTGAGCTTCTGGAGCCAGTTCTTGAACAGCGCGAAGCAGGCGATGGCCGGGATCGCGAGCCACAGCCCGATGAGCGTCGTGATCAGGGCCTGCGAGATGCCGATGGCGAGCTCGGAGGGCTTGGGGGCCGTCAACGACTTGGCGATCACCATGAACGCCCCGACCATTCCGTCGACCGTCCCGAGGAGGCCGAACATCGGAGCCAACGCCCCGATCAACGACACATAACTGATCTTGTGCTCGAGTTTCATCGCCTCATCGTCCTCCGCTTCCTGCATCGCCTCCACGGCGGCGGGATGACCGGACTGGAGTTTGCCCATGCCGGCCGCGAGCACATGACCGAGATAGGAGTCGTCGGCCTTGGCCAGATCGTAAGCCTGCTGGAATTCCTTGGCGTCGAGATGCGCCTCGAAACCGTCGCGGAGTGCCTTCGGCATCAGGGCCTCGCGGCGGATCTGGAGGAAGCACATCACGAGGAGCGCGACAAGGGCAAACGAGAGGAGGAGAAAGATGATCACATACCGCAGACCCAGTGCGTTGTAGTAGAAGGCGAGCATGCTCTCACCCTCGGCCGGGGCCCCCTCCTCGTCGGCGAGATCGTCCTGGGCGTCGGCGACGGTCGGGGACAGAACGGGTCCGATGGCCACCGCTGACGGCAGGAGGAGCGCCACGACGAACGCCGCTCGCGACAGCGTCGCACGGAGGCCACGCAGGAGCGCCGGCCCCACTCCAGGGAGCGGCGCCGCGCCGTGGCCGTCGTTCCCACTCACCGCCGTGATCGCTGCCGACTGCATGCTCATCTCCTCAAACGTCGATCCGACCGATCCCCTCACCCCTGATCCCCGGTTGATCCCCGGTTCCACCGACCGCTCGGTGACTCCCGACGCCACCCACGGTGCCGGGAACTCCTGGATCGTACGTCACCCGGGTTCGTCGCCTCAAGCCGGGCTGCCGGAACGGGCCCCCGTTCCCCTTCGATCATGTCTTCGCCGCCGAGAGTTTCTTCGTCCATCGAGAGCCCGGATAGCTCGTTTCGAGCGTTGATCGGGCTTCCCGGGAGCGCTCCGCATTGGCCCCTTTCTCCCACAGATCAACGAGGTTGTAGAGGGCTTCGGCGTGGTTCTCGGGGGCCTTGTTGTAGACGAGATCGACCGTCAGGAACGCGATCAGGGCATCCTGCTCCTTCCCCGCCACGGCCCGGTAGGCCTGACCGAGGGCATTGTAGGCCCGGCCGAGCACCTCCCCGTCCTCCGGATCGGCCTGCTGGATGACCGACTGGACGAGCGTGATCGCCTCCTCGGGCTTACCGAGTTGGGCCAGACAACGGGCCCGCCCCAGCTCGGCCGCACGCTTCTGGGCGGCGCTGGCTTCGTCGGAGGTGCGGATCTGCACCGCCGCATCGTATTCCCCCAGTGCCTCGGCATATTTCCCCTGATCGAGAAGCATCGCCGCCCTGGCCGATGCCGCCCGAACCTTGAAGGCCGGCGGCCCCTTCGCAAGCTGACCAAACGCGGCCAGCGCGTTGTCGATTCTCCCGGCCCTCGCGAGGAGGTCCCCCAGAAGCTCTTGCATGTCGTAGGCGTGGTGGCTCTCCGGGTGCTTCGCCACGAAATCGGCGACGAGCTTCCCAGGCTCACGGGGATCAGCTCCGGCGGCCAGCGCCACGCGGGCGGTCGCCGCCGCCCGCACATAGTCGACCTCGTCGAGGAGGATCTGCTCGGCGCCGTCGAGATCGTTTGCACCGATCTTGCCCAATTCCTCGAGCGCGTCGGCCGCTCGACCACGGAGCAGCATCGAGCGGGCCGACTTCAGCTCCGCAGGCTCGGCGCCGAACTGCACCTCTCGGATCTGGTCGACGGGGATCTTCTTGATCTCCCCCGTCCGATCCTCGACTTGAACCTCATTGGCGTCTGTCGCCGTGACACGGCCGGAGAGCGCGCCGGCAGTCGTCACCACCCGGTCGGCAGTCTGCGCGGCGGCCTCGCCCCCGGCAAGAACGAGCCCGACGAGGAGGACGGGGAAAAACCACGGGGCGGGGATCGCTCCTCGGCGGATGGATGTCGGCATGGCGGCGGGATTCCTGGTCGAGCGGGCGGGCGTCATGATGCGGCGACAGGGGTTTCGTCGAGCTCGGCGAGCCCGCGGGGGCTCGTCTCGCCGCGTCCCTTTTGGATCTGTTTCAGCAGGGCATCGAACTGCGCCCGGAACGAGTCACCGCCGAGGTCGGGATAGAGGCGGTAGGTGACAGCGACATCGTTGAACGCCATCTGGAGAAGCTTGGCCCGGTCCTGTCCGGGCTTCGCGAGGAGGGCGAGGCGACAGCGGACGACGTTGAGCCGCGCCACGAAGAACTTCGCCCGCGCGTCGACCGCCTTCGGGTCGGCGGCCTGGCGGGCGAGCCGGTTGGCAATTCCCCCCCATCCCCAGGCCACCCCCCCCTGACTCTTCCGGCCGGCGATCGCCTCCCGCAGAAAGCGCGCGGAAGCGGCGTTATCGGTGGCCTTCTCTCCGGCGGTCTGGAGCAACTCGGCGGCCTGAATCTGGGCGTCGAGGGAGTTTTGGCGCTTCGGATCGGAGAGGATCCAGTCGACATGCCCGAGAGCCTCGTCCCAGCGCCCCAGCTCCCGGTAGACGCTCGCCAGCTTGAGGCGGATCGAGGGGACGAAGCGGGCGATCTCATCGGCGCTCCCGGGCGGCGCGGCCCCCGAGCTTGCGAGGAGTTTTTCATAGACCTCGGCCGCCCGCGCCAAATACGCCGAGGCCTTTGCCGGGGGCACGACCGAGCCCGACCCGCTCCCCGACCCGAGCGAGAGATAGGTCGTCGCCACCCACATCTGGGAGGCGACCTTCGCATCCCGCTTGGCGACTCCCTCGAGAAACTTCTCAAAGCCCGCGAGGATCCCCAGGGCCGCCGCCGGCGCCTCCGCCGCGGCATCGCCTTGGGCTGCGGCCAGGGCTTCGAGTTGCCCCTGGAGATCGCGCCCCATCGCCAGGTACATGTTCGTCAGTTTGGCGGTCGCCTCCGGGCCGGTGCCCGCCACAGCCTCGAGCTTGTCAAAGGCCTGCTGGGCCTTGTCGAGCTGCTGCGACTGGATGAAAAACCGCAGGGCCACCGTGGCGGCATTCTCGGCAAGCGGCCCCGAGGCCGCGACGGCGTCACCCGAGGAGAGGACCGTCCAGCCCCCCCAGGAGGGATGTTCGAGGAGCTTCGCCGCCAGGGCCTGGTCCCCTTCCTCGATCGCGATCTGGCAACGGGCCAGCCCCCCCGCCACGGCCACCGGGCTGACACCGGCCGTGGGGACTGCGGCCAGACCGGCGTCGAGGCTGTCGACGGCCCGTCCCTTCCACGCCGCGAGGGCCTCGGCAGCGGGACGGACGTCCTCGGGCAGCCGGCGACGCTCGACGACCTCGCGCCACAGCGCCCCGCCGGCCCGCAGGAGCACCTCGGCCCCCTTGGCGGTGTCGCGGGGCACGTCACCGATGATCTTCACGAGCCGGTCGGCGTCGTGCGACTCGGCCGCGGAGGCGACCGCGATCTGCGCCGCTTCGGCGCTCTCCGGCTCCTTCGGCCAGGTCCGCATGATCAGCGCCGCGACATCCGCACACCGCGTCTTGGCCGCTGCGCGCCACGGCGCCGGCCCGTCCCGGCCGAGCTGCTGCCAGCTCGCCATCGCGATCTTCGCCGACTGCCTCGCCCCCTTTGCATTGGGGTAGCGTTCCGCCAGGAGTGTGCCCACCGCGGCCGCATCGTAGAGGCGACGGGCGTCGTAGAGGAGGTAGGTGAGGAGGGAGCGGGCCCGGTTGAGATCGTCGGCGGCGACTCCGTCGCCACGCACCAGCGCCCGCTGCAGCGCTTGAAGAGCCCGCCCCCGCTCGACGCCCGCCGCCTCGAGGGCCGCCGCAGCCTCGTCGGGCTTTCCGGCAGCCGTCGCCCCCTTCGCCTCGGCCTGTTTCTCCTGCATCGCGGTCAAGGCCCCGGCCGCGACATCGAATGCCGCGGCAAACGAGGCCGCCGGATCGTCGTCGTCGTCGGGGGCAGCCCGGCCGAGCTTCTCGAGAAGGGCCCGGGCCTCGCGGGCGAAGTCTTTGTTGTGACGGGCGACGTCCGTGGCGAGCTTCTTGGCATCACGCAGCATCCCCGGCTTCTTCCCCTTCTGGTCGGCGGGGAGGACCTCGGCCTTCTCCGCCAGCAGCTGCGCCGAGCGGACCTTCATCCCCAGCCAATCGGCGTCGAGCCGGTTGGCCGGCACGTTCGCCAGGGAGAGCCTCTGGAGCCGGTCGTCGAATTGCTCGTAGACCTTCTCCTCCAGCCAGCACTCGAGCGAGGCGTTGACCGCCTTGGCACGGAGCGTCGGCACGAAACCCGATTCCCCCTCGAGGCCGCGGATGGTCGCGAGCGTCAGCAGCGCCGTGTCGAGAAGCTTGCGGCGCTCCTCCGGCACCGTCTCGGCCTGGGCAAGAACGAGGTAGTTCCGTCCCTCGTAGTACCTGGCATAAAGGCCCGCCCCCCACTTGGGATATTTTTCGAACAGCTTCCTGTACCGCTCGGCCGAAGCCCGCACGACCACCTTCCATTCGGCCGACCCCGGCGGAAGCGCCCTCGACTTTTCGAAGTACGCGTTGCCGACGAGCAATCGGGTCTGGAGCAACTCCCCCCGCAATTCGTCCTGACGATCCTCGAGCCGCTCCATCGCCTTGACGTCGGTCGATGACTTCTTCGCCGGCCGACGGCCCTTCTTTGCGGTCGACGACTCGTTCCCCTCCTTCTCCTTGCTGGTGTTCTTGAGTTGGGCGAGGCGGGCATCGACCTCACGGAGGCTCGCGAGCACGGCATCCTCGGCGTTCGTCGGCGAGGGGAGTTCGGCGCCCGGCTCACGCGGCGGTGCCTCGAGCGCCGCAATCGCGCCGTCGAAGAGGGGCATCGCCTCCGCCATGAGCTTTCCCGCATCCTCCCCGGGGCGCTTCGCCTGTGCGAGCTTGATCCGGCCCTGCTCGACGAACAGGTTCCCCTTCTGCGTGTACGCGGCGACCGCCTCGTCGCCGGTGGGCGCCGCCGCCAGACAACGGTCGACCTCCTGGGCCGCCTGCTCGAGCATCGCGGCTCGGCGGGCCCCGGGCGACTCGCGACGCGCCAGGGAGGAAAGCGCGGTGGCACGCCGCAGCGGAAGGCTCCGGCGGAAATTGGCCGAGGTGGTGGGATCGGCCGCGACCCGGTCGAGCACCGCGATCACGATATCGTCCATCCGCTTCTCGGCGAGCGCATCGAGGAGCCGGCGAGTGGTCGTTTCGGTATTACCTCCGTTCTCCGCTCCGGCTTCCTCTGACTGCAACAGGGCCGCCAGGAGCACCGCGCCAGCATCGACCCCGAGCAACGGCAGGACCGCCAAGACGCAACCGAGCAAGACGCCACCGAGCAAGAGGATCGATCCGATCCCGTGACCGGCCCGCAGGCCACCGTGGAAACGCGCCATGATCGCAGCCCCCAGCCCCCTGCCCGGCCCCCGATCCTCTCTCCGCCCCCGCCGCACGACGACCAGGGGCCTCTCATCGATCGGGGATGACCCCGTCGGATGCCGGCCACCGCCGCGGCCGCTCTTGATTCGACCGGGTTGGACGTCCCGACCGAAGGGTCAACAATTCTGGCCCCTGGCCAATCCCTGCATTGTGACAATCGCCGCAGGGGCGTCAAACGCGATCGGCCGACTGGAGGGTCACTTCCGGGCCGCGCGGCTGGCCGACGTCGACATCGCCAACCAGTTGGGGAGTTGGCCGGCCGAGGGCATCCGCACCACCCGGACCGAGCGGATGCCGGGAACGGCGGCCACGGCGGCGATCGCCTCCGCCGAGGGCTCCACATCGAGATTCAGCACCCCGATCGCGTCTCCCCCCGGAGCCGACCGGCCGACCGTCATCTGCGCGATGTTGACCCCCAGGCCGCCGAGGGCCGTGCCGACGTTGCCGATGATCCCCGGCACGTCCTGATGGGTGAAGAACAGCACGATCCCGTCGAGATAGGCCTCGAGCCGGTGCCCCTCGAGCTGCACCAATCTCGGCATTGCGTGGCCGAACAGTGTGCCGGCAGCTCGGTGGACACGACCTTCGGCAACGAGGTCGACTGCGACGACGGAGCTGAAGGCCCCGGGGTCGGTCCGGCTCTGTTCGACCAGATCGATGCCCCGCTCCCGGAGCAGGACCTCGGCATTGACGATGTTGACATCATCGGCGACGCCTTCGAGGAGCCCTGCGGCGAAGGCCGCGGTGACGAGCTTCGTCGACCGGGAGGCGATCTCCCCCCGGTAGGCGATCGAGCAGGAGCGTGGCGGGGCGTCGTCGAGCTTGGAAAGGAGGAGGCCGAGCCGCCAGGCGAGGTCGAGGAAGCCCTTCACCCCCTCGAGCGTCGCCGGGTCGATGGGGCTGGAGTTCACCGAATGGCGGATGGAGCCGGTGGCGAGGAAGTCGACGAGCAGACCGACCCCCTCCACGGCCACCTGCGACTGCGCCTCCTCGGTGCTCGCCCCGAGGTGCGGCGTGACGAGCACGCCCGGCTTGTCGAACAGGGGCGACTCCGTGCACGGCTCCTTCTCGAATACGTCGAGGGCCACGCCGGCGATCACCCCGCGATCGAGCCCCTCGACGAGTGCCTTCTCGTCGTAGATCCCGCCCCGGGCGCAGTTGATGAGGCGGACGCCCGGCTTGAGGAGATCGAGCTCCTTCATGCCGACGAGATGCTTCGTCTCGGCCGTGAGGGGCGTGTGGACGGTGAGGTAATCGACCTGGGGGAGCATGGCGTGGACGCTGGGGACGAGCTCGATGCCCAACTCGGCGGCGCGGTCCACCGAGAGGAACGGGTCGAACCCGAGCACCCGCATCTCGAACGCCCGCGCCCGGGAGGCGACGGTCTGGCCGATGCGGCCCAGTCCGACGATGCCGAGCGTCTTGCCGGCCACCTGCGCCCCCATGAACTTGTTGCGGTCCCAACGGTGGGCCCGGAGGCTCGCATCAGCGGCGGCGATGTTGCGCGAGAGAGCCAGAAGGAGCGCGAACGCGTGCTCCGCCGTGCTCACCGTGTTCCCGGCCGGCGTGTTCATGACCACGATGCCCTGCCGCGTGGCCGCATCCTTGTCGATGTTGTCGGTGCCGACCCCGGCCCGCACGATCGCCTTGAGCCGCTGATTCCCCGCCAGCACATCGGCGGTGATCTTCACGCCGCTGCGGCAGATCGCCCCGTCATGCCGGGCCAAGCACGCACGAAGCGACTCCCCGGAGAGTCCCGTTGCCACTTCGTAGGTGATGCCGTGGGCCGCCGCGGCATCGAGGAGGGCCAGGCCATCGGGGCTAAGGGTGTCGAGCACGATGATGGAGGGCATGAACGGCTTCTCGGCGGGGTGAGGGGGCGTCGCGGCCGACAACAGAGACTTCTGATCGCAATCGGAACTGGGGAGGGGGCATCCGTCGCGGAGCCGGCGGGACGGGCCGGGCCCCGGGGCGGGGGTCAGCCACCGTGGGTTTTCTGGAACTCAATCATGTAGTCGCGCAGCTCGGCGACTCCCTCGACCGGCATCGCGTTGTAGATGCTCGCACGGATGCCGCCGACGGACCGGTGCCCCTTGAGGTCGACGAGGCCACGGGGGGTCGCCCCCTTCACGAATTCCTTCTCCATGGCCTCGTCACGGAGACGGAAGGTGACGTTCATGTCGGAGCGGCAGTCGGGGCGGGCATGCCCCTGGTAGAAGCCGGCCGAACGATCGAGCACATCGTAGAGCGTCTTGGCCTTGGCGGCATTGTGACGGGCCATCCCCGCGAGGCCACCCATGCGGTCCCGGATCCACTGGCAGACCAGACCGAGGACGTAGATGGCGAATACCGGTGGCGTGTTCGACCGCGATCCGTTCTTCACGTGGGTGCGGTAGTCGAGCATCGTCGGCAGATCGTCGCGCGACCGCTCGAGGAGATCCTTGCGGATGATCACGACGGTGACCCCGGCGATGCCGGCGTTCTTCTGGGCACAGGCGTAGATCAGACCGTACTTCGCCACGTCGATCGGGCGGGAGAGGAAGTCGCTCGAGCAGTCGCAGACCAGCGGTGCTGTACCGAACACCGGGTCGTGCTTCCACTGCACCCCCTGGATCGTCTCGTTGCTCGTCACGTGGAAGTAGGCGGCATCGGGGGAGAGCTTGACCTCGCCAGCCGCGGGGAGGTGATCGTAGTTCGAAGCCTCGCCGTCCCAGGCGACATGGACGCGCCCCTCACGGCGGGCCTCCTTGGCCCCGGTGTGCCCCCAGGTGCCGGTGACCAAATAGTCGGCGGGGCCCGACTGCCCACGGAGGAGATTCATCGGCACCATCGAGAACTGCAGGCTCGCCCCTCCCTGGAGCAACACCACCTCGTGATCCCCTCCGATCCCGAGCAGCGTTCGGAGATCATTGATCGTCTCCTCGAGAATCCGGTCGAACGGCGGGCTGCGGTGGCTGACCTCGAGCACCGAGATCCCCACCCCGGGCAGGGAGAGCATCTCGTCGCGGGCGCGCTGGAGCACCTCGAGCGGCAGCACCGCCGGGCCGGGAGAGAAGTTGAAGACGCGCTCTGGGGTCCCGGCCATGGGAATCGTGCGATCTATCACTCGGGTGCTCTCCATTCCGCCCTACGGTGCCACGGCGCCCGGGGCTCTCGATCCGCCGGGCCTGCCTTCGCCGAAACGCGCCGCCGACGGGCGTTCCCCCGGGGGAAGGGGGAAGGCAGAATCCCCCCCGTCATCAACGGCCGAGCCGTCGCTGTCCCGGGAACGCCGCAGGATAGGACCCGCTGCGGGAAGGGTCAACGGGCGGGAACAGCCACCGCGGCAGGGGCCGACTGCGGGGCCGCAAAACCGTTCGCAGCCCCCGGCGGGAGCACCGCGGGAGCCGGCCCCCATGCCGAGGACGGCGGTGCTGCGACCGGGAGTCCGCCGGCGGGAGGCGGGAGCTGGGGCAGGCCCCCCCCCGGGCTCGTCGGCAGGGCGGCCGTCCGCACGGTGGCCGTCGGCGCGGCCCCGGACAGCGATGCCACGCGCGCGGCCACCACCGGTTGTCGGCCATCAACCGTAAGGGCCCGCGAGTAGTCGGCCAGGGCCTGATTCATGTCGCCGGTCGATTCCCTGATCTGGCCGAGCGCGACGAGGGCCCGCGGATTCGCCGGATCGATCGCCAACGCGTCGACGAGTCGATTCTCTGCCTCGCGGAAGTCGCCATGCTCCTGGCACAGTCGCGCCAGTTCGATCTGCGGGTTGGGGTTGTTCGGCTGGCGGCGCGACCAGTCCTCCAGCAGCGCGATCGCCTCGGGGCTCCGCTGTTCCTCGACGAGGAGGACCGCCAGGGCCCGCTGGCAGGCATCGTGATTCTGGTTTCGGGAGAGGCAGAGGTGGTAGTACTGCTCCGCCGTGCGCCAGTCACTCCCCTTGCCGAACACCTTTGCCTGCTGGTGATAGGTGGCGCCAAGGTTGTAGAAGCAGTCGGGGCTCCCCGGCTGCCGGGCAAGCGCCTGCTGGAAGTGGTTCACCGCGCCGAGATAGTTCCCCTGTTGATAGAGCTTGACTCCCTCGGCGTTGTCGTTGCGCTTCAGCGACCCGCAGCCGGCCAGCAGCACGATCACCACCGCGAGGGCGGACGCTGTGGCGCGGGACGGAGGCGGTTTGAGCGGCACGACGGGCATTCCGACGAGGACAGGGGGTGCGCCGGACGGTACCGGCCGACCCGCTCCCCGACAAGTCCAGGGGGGAAACCGTCTCTCCCCCATCCCCCGCAATCGACGCATCCGCACCGGGCCGTCGTCATCAGGCGGGGAGGTCGCGCCGGTAGCCGAGGGAGCGGACCACCTCGAGAAGCTCGCTGCAGGTCGGGAACATCCGCCCGCTGGCCCGCTTGTAGCGCTCCACGGCCTGCATGAACTCGACCTCCTCCGAACCGTAGTCTCGGTCGCAGGTGGTCGGATCGACGAAACGGCGGCGGGGCCCCTGCGGCGAGCGGAGGGGGCCCACGGAGACGTCGCGGCGGGAGGGGGAAGTGCGGCTCGGGCGAACGGCGACAATGGCGGCGGGCATGAACAGATCTCCTCGACGGAGGACTACGACGGCTGGTGAAACTCTGCCGGAAGTATTCCCGCCGCCGCCATGGCGGGTCGGGGAATCGAGTGAAAAAATGCCGGCAGGGAAGACTTTTCCGCCGGGACAACCGTCATTCCCCGCGCTCCCCGCGCCGTCCCCCCAACCCGCCACCCGCCACCGGGCGCCGACCGTTCGGGTGGGATGGCCGTCACCGATTGCCGAAGAACTTCTTCAGCGCCTCGGCGGCGGCATCGCGCGAGTTGACCGATCCCTTCTGCGCGGAAGGGGGGAGCGAACCGGGCTTGGTATTCGATTGCTTTACGGCATCGATCGCCACGGAACTGTCCGACTTTGTATCGCCGACGGTCTGACCGACCTTCGTGGAGCTCCCGCTCTTCTTGGCGGTCACCGATCCGGAGACGGTCGTCGACTGGGCATCCCCGGAAATCCCAGAGATCGTCGAACCGTGCACGTTTTCCGATGCCGACGCGGCGGCATGGATGCTGCTTGAATCGGCATCGGCCGCTGTCAGAACCGTCGTGCCGATGGGACCGTCGGTCGTGGCGCGTAACGACTGGGTGGTGTCGAAGATCCCGGCAGGGGCGTCGTCCGCCATCAGCCACTTCGAGACGTCCTGATCCTCCCCTCCGGTGGAGACCGGATCGGAACAGGAGACCGTGAGCTCGAGGGCTCCGACCCGGATCAGATCCCCCGACACGACCTTCGTCTTCGCCGTAATCTTGGCGCCGTTGACGAACGTGCCGTTGCGGCTCCCCAGATCCTCGACCCAGACGTCGGCGGGGCCGACATGGACCGCCGCATGACGGCGGCTGACGTCCTCGCTCAACGGGCGGACATCGCATTCCTCGGCGCGGCCGATGAGAAGCGTGTTCTTTTTAATTGCGATCGAACGGCCGGCACTCTTGCCAGAGGCGACGATCAACTTCGTGATCATGGTGCGGCTGTCTCCACCCACGCCAGACCGACCCATACCACCCCCGCCGGACCACGTGGACCGGCAGGCCGCCGAGAACAGACAAAAGTTTACTCTTCGAGAGAAAAACTCGCCGCCGACTTTCCTCGAGCCCGACAAATCACGCTCCATCTTAGCGTCGGGCGTTCCAACTGTCTTGCCGAAAACGGACCATTCCCTCCTCGACCCCCGCCAAAGGAGACGGATCGAAGACTCCTGACGGCTCCTCGAGCCCCTCCCCGAGGGCTGCGGCGAGCCTCGTCAGCCAGCCCCGCACCAGGTCGATCCCGCCCGGCCCCCAGCCGGCACAGGCCCCGCCCCCCGTTTGCAGGTCGTCGAGCCCGGGATGGCGGACCGATTCAGGCACGAGCTGATTGGCAGCCAGGAGGAGACTGCCGTGCTGGAGAACCGCACCGCGCAGGCGCCGCTGGGCGCTGCCGAGAACCTTCGCATCGGAGTTCCCCCGACCATCCGCCACCGGCACTACGACATCCCCGCTCGCCCGCCGGTCGAAGCACAGAAACGCCCCCGCCGCTGGGAGAGCGGCGGCCGTCGGGTCCCCCGTCCCCGGCCGGGCCCCGGTCGATTCCCCAGCCGACAGGCCCGCCGCGATCCCGCGGGCCGCCAGTTCGGCCACGACCGCCGCGTGGACGGTGTCGTAGAGTCGCTGCGGCGCGCCTCCGCAGGGGTGGGCTCGAGGCACGGCGACCGAGAGCGTGACATCACTGCCGTGGAGGATGGCGCCTCCGCCGCTCGGCCGGCGGACGATCGGCAAACCGACCAGCGCGGCGAGCGCGCGGGCCTCTCCGATCGCCTGGAATGCCCCCAACGAGAGCGTTGGCTCCGACCAGGTGGAGATCCGCACAAGCACCCGATCGAGCCTCATCGCCTCGAAGGCCAAGGCCTCGTCGAGCGCCATGTTCGTGGCCCCATCGGCCGGCGGATCCCACCACGCCACGATCGGCGCTGTGCCGGCTGCGGAGACGGCAGGCTTCACGGGGGGCATCAGTGAGGTTGGCTGCCGATGAGCGCCTCGTAGGCGCCCCGGTCGAGGAGGGCGTCGATCTCGGCCGGGTCATCCGGACGGATCTTGACGATCCAGCCGGCACCGAACGGATCCTTCCCGAGGGTCTCGAGGTGATCGGGGAGGGTCGAATTGACCTCGACGATCTCGCCGGACACGGGGGCGTAGAGGTCGCTGACGGCCTTGACGCTCTCGATCTCGCCGATCGACTCCCCCGCCTTCACCTTCCGCCCGACCGCCGGGAGTTGCATGAACACCAGATCGGTGAGGGCCTCCACGGCATAGGCCGAGATCCCGACCGTTGCCACACCCCCGGCCACGGGGCTGATCCATTCGTGGGACTTCGCAAATCGCACGTCCTTCAGCATCGACGCCTCTCCTCCGGTTTGTCTGTCTGATCGAACCATTCGTTGGTCGGTCGGAATCGTCACTCCCGCCCCATCATCCCGCGGACGGCGGTTTTGCACCACCCGGCGGCCGGCGATGGAACGGCAAGCCGACCACGCGGGCCTGTTGGCGGGCATCCCGGATCGCGATCTCCACGACCGTTCCCTCGGAGGCAAACGCCGGGGCGACCAACGCCATCGCCACGGCATGGCCGACGGTGGGTGCAAAACTGCCGCTGGTCACGACCCCGATTTCCCCGCCGGCCCCGCCGAGAACGGGGTTCCCTTCGCGGGCCGAGCGCTTCGATCCGAGATCGAGCCCGATGCGGACGCGTTCCGGTTGCCCGGCCTTGAGCATGGCAAGGGCTTCCCGCCCGGGGAATGTTCGCCCTTCGAGGTTCACCGCCAGACCGAGGCCGAGGGCAAAAGGATCGCTGTCGGCGCGGAGTTCATGGCCATAGAGTGGCATCCCCGCCTCGAGGCGGAGGGTGTCGCGGGCCCCGAGTCCACAGGCCCGTCCCCCGAGCGGCACCGCCGCGGCGAGGATCGCCTCCCAGACGGCCACCGCATCGGCCGCCGCCACCGTCACCTCGACGCCGTCCTCGCCGGTGTAACCGGTGCGGCTGACGGCCGCGGCATGCCCGGCCACCGTGGCCGTCGTCCCCCGGTAGTTCCCCAGGGCCCGGATTCGCGCTCCATCCCCCCCGGACGAGAGCCCGGCGACGAGATCGACCCCCTTCGGCCCCTGAACGGCGATCATGGCGGTGTCGAGGGTGTGGTCGACCAAGTCGACGCCGGTGGCGGGAAGCCGGGACCGCAGCCATGCCACGACCCGTTCCCGATTGCCGGCGTTCACGACCAACCCCATCCGCGGTGTGCCGTCGGCGGCATCGGTGTCGCGGCTCACCAACGCGTCATCGAGGATCACCACAGGGGCGAGGGCATCGGCGGTGACGAGCGTGTAGCGGAACTGCCCCGGCACGATCCCGGCCACCTTCCGCGTCAGCATCGACTCGAGCCAGTCGAGGGCGCCGGGTCCGGTGACCGACAGCCGCCCCATGTGCGAGACGTCGAAGAGGCCGACCGACGACCGGGTGGCGAGGTGCTCGTCGACGATCGAGGCGTACTGGACCGGCATGTTCCAGCCGGCGAAGTCGACCATCCGGCCGCCATGCGCCGCATGCCACTGGCCCAGCGGGGTCTCGCAGAGGCTGGTGGGTCGGGGCAGGGGGGGCGTCACCGAATCGCTCACAGGCGCGTTCCTTGTCTTGGGCTGGGATGCTGTCCCGGTCATCATAGGGCCGATTGTAGGGTGCCGCGCCGATCCCGCCACGCGCCGGCAATTCCCGCCGGCCCGGCGGCCGTTGCGTCAGCGGCCGCGCCGCCCCCCGGTCTTCCGTCCCTTCGCCTTCCCCTTGCCATCGGGCTTGCGCGCGTGCCGCGATCCTTTCACGTGGCGGGCAGCACGGAGACCGGGCGGGGCCTTGCCCCGTTCGCCGACAAACCGGAACTCGAGTGAGCGCCGGTCGAGGTCGACCTTCTTGACCGCCACCCGGACGCGGTCGCCGAGGCGCCATGACTGCCCCGGACGCCGTCCGGCGAGGGAGTGGCTGGCCCGATCGAAGCGGTAGCTGTCGGCAGGGAGCTCGGCGAGCGGCAACAGACCCTCGGCGGGGAGATCGAGCCCCTGGAGAAAGAGGCCGAACGGCTCGACCCCCGTGACGACCGCTTCCATCTCGGTGCCGATCCTCGAGGAGAGGAAGAGAAGGAGCTTGAGCTTCACCAGCTCCCGCTCGGCGGCCTCGGCACGGCGCTCGAGGGTGGAGCAGTGGAGCCCGAGATCGACCAGGCCGTCGTCGGGAGCCCGGCGGCCGCGGGCGAGGAGGTCGAGGGCGCGGTGGACGACGAGGTCGGGATAGCGGCGGATCGGCGAGGTGAAATGGCAGTAACAGTCGCTCGCCAGGGCGTAGTGCCCTTCCGGCTGGGGCCCGTAGACGGCCCGGGCGAGGCTCCGGAGCACAGCGAAGTGGACCGCATGCTCTTCGGGCCGGCCGCGGGTCAGACCGAGGAGACGCTGGAGTTCGAACCGGCTCTCGAGCGTGTCGACCTCGAATCCCAACTCGGAGACAAACTCCGTCAGCTGGCGGAGCTTGCGCGGATCGGGGGGGGCATGGATGCGGCGGAGGAACCCCGCCCCCGCCGCGGACAAGCGCTCGGCGACGGCCTCGTTCGCCGAGAGCATGAACTCCTCGATGATCTGATGGCTCTCGGTGTTGGCGACGACATGGGCGCCGGCCACCCGCCCGTCGCGGTCGAGGTCGACCTTCACCTCCGGCATGTCGAGCTCGAGGGCCCCTCGATTCTTCCGCCGGCGGCGGAGGATACGGGACAGATCACGCATCCGCTCCAGGAGCGTGCGGACCTCGCCGGTCATCTCGACCTCGGGCGTGCCCGGGTCGGCGAGGAACTGATCGACCTCTTCGTAACTGAACCGGCGACAGCTGCGGATCGCCGTCCGTTCGACGTCGGTGTGGACGGGAATCCCGTCGGCGGTGAACTCGATCCAGCAGGTCCGCGCGTAGCGCACCCGCCCCGGCTGGAGGCTGGCGAGGTTGTTGGAGACGATCTCCGGGAGCATCGGGATCACCCGGTCGGGAAGATAGACGCTCGTGCCACGGGCGAGCGCCTCCTGGTCGACCGGCGCCCCCTCCGGCACGAAATGGGCAACGTCGGCGATGTGGACCCCGAGGAGCCAGTGATCGCGTTCCAGACGCTCGAGCGAGATCGCGTCGTCGAAGTCGCGGGCATCGACCGGATCGATCGTGATGATCGTCCGCGCCGTCAGGTCCCGTCGATCAGCCGGGACAGCCTCGGTAAACCGCGCCGCCTCGGCCCGGGCGGCGTCGAGGACCTCGTCGGAGAACGGGCCGGGGAGACCGAACTCGTGGATGATCGAACGGGTGTCGACCCCCGGCTCCCCCGCCTGCCCGAGGACCTCGATGATCACCCCTTCGCCATCTCGCAGATGGGTGGGGAAGCGGACGATCTCGACGACGACCTTGTCATCCGCGCGGACCGATTTGGCCCCGGGATCGCCGACCGACACCGGCCGCGGAAACGACGTGCCGTCGATCTGCACCCAGCCCGAATTGGTGGCGATGAAAAAACTACCGACGAACCGGGTCTTCGCCCGGCTGACGACCTCGACGATCTCGCCCGACAGACCGGGGCGGCGGAAATCGCGCTCGCGCGAGAGCCGGACCCGGACGGTGTCGCCGTTGACCGCATCGAGACAGGCCGACTGGGCGATATGGACATCCCCCTCCCGGCTCCCCGCGGCAGCCGTGAGCGGATGGACGAAGCCGTAGCCTCCGGCGGCACGGCGGAAGACGCCGATGACATCGTCGCGCCCCCCCGCGGGCTTGCTCCCCGCCGGTGCCCCGGGGGCCGTCCGGCCCACCGCGCGCTTGCCGCGGCGGCCGTCGGACGATCGTTCCTGCCCATCGCTCGCCATCGGTGGCCTCCAAGGTTTGGTCGGGAACCGCGCCCGGGGGCCGGGATGTCAGCCGCGCCCGCGGAAGAACTTCCGCCCCAGCGACTGCTGGTACTGGGTCCAACCACCGTCGATCGCCGCTTCGTTCTGGAGGAGCTGGAGCACGCCGGCGAGCCGCGCGTCCATGTGATCGAGGTGGTGGAGGGCGAGGGCCTCGAGGGTCATGGGGAGCTTCGGCGCCCCGTATTCGTACTGCCCGTGATGACTCGCCACCATGTGTTTGATCCGCACGGCCAGATCGCCATCGAACGGCTTTCCGGTGCGGGCCTCGACCTGGGCGATCTTCACCTCGAGCTGCTCCAGCCCGAGGAGGACATGCCCGAGGAGCTGCCCGGCGTCGGTGTAGGAGAAGCCGTTTTCGCTCTCCAGCTCGAGCGTCTTCCCCAGATCGTGGAACAGAACTCCGACGAGGAGGAGATCTCGATCGATCGCCGGATAGAGCGGGGCGACCCGGTCGGCGAGGCGGAGGAGATTGACGACATGCTCGAGGAGCCCGCCGGCGTGGGCGTGATGGTGCTTGACCCCGGCGGGGCAGCGGCAGAAGACCGTCATCAGGGCCCCGTCGGCGAGCACCTCGTCGGCGAGCTCCCGGAGCTGGCCCGGGGGGATCGTCGCCAGGAGCGCTGCCAGCTCCCCCCGCAGCCGGAGGACGTCGGCAGCCGAGAGGACCTGGAACTCCGACTCATCGACGATGCGCGGATCGATCCGTCCGATCCCCTGGATGATGAGTTGGAGATTCCCTGAATAGAGCTGCGTCATCCCGTCGACCCGGACGTAGTCGCCGTCGTCGAAAGCCTCGAACTCGACATCCGAAGCATTCCACATTCTGCCCGTGATCGATCCGCTCCGGTCGGCGAGCTCGACTTGGAGATAGAGCTGGCCGTTGCGGTTCGGCCGGAGTTGCTTGTGGGTGGCAAGGAACACCTGGTCGACCGCGGTCTGCGGTGCCAGTTCCGTGACCTGTCGTCGCTGGGACGGAGGGCGGCCCGAACGGTTCGGGGAATCGGCAGGCGACATGCGGGATCCGGAGTGGGGTTGGCGGAAGGAGCCGAAGGCAGCACCATTTTATCAGGCGCCGGGCGGCCGTGCCGCTGGCTCCGCGGAAAAACGGGGCAGCGATTACAATCCCGCCGCCGCGATTCCTCCCGACGGCCCCGCTTTCCGATCCCTCGCGCCCGTCCCCCTTCGACAGCCCCGCCCGGAGACCCCCATGGCCGATCACGCAATCTCCCCCACCCGCGCCGAGGACTACCCGGAGTGGTATCAGCAGGTCGTCAAGGCGGCCGATCTCGCCGAGCAGTCGCCGGTCCGCGGATGCATGGTCATCAAGCCGCTCGGCTACGCGATGTGGGAGCGGATGCAAGCGATCCTCGACCGGATGTTCAAGGAGACCGGTCACCAGAACGCCTACTTCCCGCTCTTCATCCCGCTGTCGTATCTCGAGAAGGAGGCGAAGCATGTCGAAGGCTTCGCCAAGGAATGCGCCGTCGTCACGCACCACCGCCTCGAACTCTCGCCGGAGGGGAAGCTGATCCCGACCGGCAAGCTCGAGGAGCCCCTCATCGTCCGGCCGACGAGCGAGACGATCATCGGGGCGATGTTCGCCCGCTGGGTGCAGTCGTGGCGTGATCTGCCGCTGCTGATCAACCAGTGGGCCAACGTCGTCCGCTGGGAGATGCGCCCACGCGTCTTCCTCCGCACCTCCGAATTTCTCTGGCAGGAGGGGCATACCGCGCATTCGACGAGCGCCGAGGCGGTCGAGGAGACGCTGCGGATGCTCGACGTCTACGCCACCTTCGCCGAACGCGATCTCGCCATGCCGGTGATCCGCGGCCCCAAGCCCTCCGCGGAGCGCTTTCCCGGGGCCGTCGACACCTACGCGATTGAGGCGATGATGCAAGACGGCAAAGCACTTCAGGCCGGCACGTCGCACTTCCTCGGGCAGAACTTCGCCCACGCCCAGGAGATCAAGTTCGCCGGTCCGTCCGGCACCGAGGAGTACTGCTGGACGACCTCGTGGGGGGTCTCCACGCGGCTGATCGGCGCGGTGATCATGACCCACTCCGACGACGACGGCCTCGTGCTCCCGCCCAGGATCGCCCCGACCCACGTCGTGCTCATCCCCATCCACCGCACTGCGGAGGAGAAGGAGGCGGTGCTGGCCGCCTGCCGGCGGATCGAGTCCGACCTCGCCGAGGCCCGCTACGGCGGTGAGCCGATCCGCGTCCGGACTGACGCCCGAGAGATCCGCGGCGGTGAGAAGACCTGGCAGCATGTCAAGCAGGGGGTGCCGCTGCGCGTCGAGATCGGCCCGCGCGACCTCGCCGCCGGGACGGTGAGCGTCATGCGGCGCGACCGCGGCCCGAAGGAGCGGACAAGCGTGCCGCTCGACCGCTTCGCTGCCACGGCGGCAGACTTACTCGGCGAGATCCAGCAGGGGCTCTTCGATCGGGCGCGGGAGTTCCGCGACCGTCGCAGCGTCCGCCTCGAATCCATTGAGGCCGTGCGGGAGTTCTTCGGGGCCGACGGGGAAGGGAAGGGGGGAGCCAAAGGGGGCGCCAAGGGGGGCTTTGCCCACGTCCACGTCGCCGACGACCCGGCGGTGCCGGAAGCCCTCGATCCACTCAAGGTCACCGTCCGCTGCGTGCCCATGGAAGGGGACGACGAACCGGGGACCTGCGTGATCACCGGGCAGCCGGTGAGCCGCCGCAGCGTGCTGGCGCGGTCGTACTGAAGCCGCCCCTCGGCGGCCCGAAACCGGCCGTCACGCTCCTTGCCTCCGCGGACGGGAGCCTGCGGCGTACAATTTGGCTCAGGGGCCGGCGGGGCGGCAAAACGGCCGTTTCGGCGACCGGCCCCGGGATGGAGGCCGCCGACGGGCGGACGAGCGATGGACGTGCGGGCACCCGGTTCCTGGAGCGTGGTGGCGGTGGCCGTGGCGGTCGGGGGGCTCGTCGGCGTAGGGAACCCACTTTTGCGGGCCTCGACGCGCCCCTGGCGTCTCGGGGAGTTCGACCCGGCCGGCCTGCAGATGCAGGAGGGGGTCGCCGTGCCCAAGGTCGATGCCCCATCCACCCAGTATGCCTTCGGCACGATGGCCGAAGGGGCCGAGGAGACGCACAAGTTCGTCATCAGCAATGCCGGTGATGCGCCCCTCAAGATCACCCGTGGCGCCACCTCGTGCAGCTGCACCGTGAGCGACTTCGAGGCTGTCGAGGGGGGCGAGACCGACGGCGAGAAGCTGCTCCCGCCGGGGGGGAGGGCGGAATTGCGCCTGAAGTGGCGGGGGAAGACCGGAGGGGCGTTCAGGCAGCAAGCGACCGTTTTCACCAATGATCCCCGCCGCCCCGAGATCGTCTTCGTCGTCGAGGGGTTCGTGGTGCCGGTCTGGAAGGCGGAGCCGAAATCGATCGTCCTGACGTCGATTCCGAGCCAGGGGGGCGTCAAGGCATCGTCGCGGATCTTCACTTACGGCAAGGAGCCACCGACGGTCAAGGAGGTCAGCACCCCAGACTCCGAAACCTCCCAGTTTGTGTCGTTCACCACGGCCCCACTGTCCGCCGAGGAGATCGCCGGGGAGCGCGGCGCGACGGGGGGCGTTCTCGTCGACGTCGAGATCCTCGCCGGCGTCCCCATCGGACCACTCCGCAAGACGATCCTGATCGATCTCCTCCTCCCCGAGATCGTGCGGGCGGAAGTGACCATCGAGGGAACCGTCGCGGGTGACCTTGCCTTGGCGGGCCAGGGATGGGATTCCTCCCGTCAGGTCCTCCAGCTCGGCACCATTTCCGGGCGCACCGGGACGAACACGCAGGTGTTCATCACGGCCAAGGGGGCCCACCGTGACGCAGTTCACCCGGTGGTCCGTGACGTGGTTCCTGCCTCGATGCAGGTGGCGGTCGGCGAGGGCAAGCCCGTAGGGAGCGGCGCGGTCATGAGGTTCCCCCTCACGATCACGATTCCTGCCGGGAGTGCCCCCTGCAACCATCTCGGATCGAGCCAGGCGCCGGCCGGCCGGATCGTGCTCGACACGGGGCATCCCGACTCCCCCACGATGACCATCCCCGTGAGTGTCGCCGTCGGCCCGTGATGATCACGGCGCCCGGTGCCCCCGCCAGCCCCCAGCCGCCGGAATCGTTGCCATGTCCAGCCTCGTCCGCCCGTTGTTCCGCCGTCCTCTCCTCTCCCTCGCCCGGATGGCCGCGTGGGCCGGCAGGCGCGGAGCCGCCACGATCCTCGCGGTGCTCGTCGGCGGGAGCGTGCTGCCCGATTGGGCTCCCTCGGCCCGCGCCGACGAGGCTCCCGCCGGTCCGTCACGGGGGGCGGGAGTCAGCGACGAGACGGCCGCGACGTTCCAGAAGCGCAACGGCGCGGTCTTCCAGGGCTGGCCGAAGCCGAAGGCCGTCCTCGTGTTCACCGGCGAGCTCGACGGCTACATCGAGCCGTGCGGGTGTACCGGCAAAGAGAACCAAAAGGGGGGCTTGAGCCGACGGCGCAACTTTCTCGGGGCGTTGGCCGCGGCGGAATGGCCGGTGGTGGCGCTCGATCTCGGTGATCAGGTCAACCGCTTCGGCCGCCAGACCGAGATCAAGTTCGGATCGATCGTCGACGGCCTCAAGGCGATGCAGTACGCCGCCGTCGGCTTCGGTCCCAAGGATCTGCGGCTCCCCGCCGAGGAGGTTGTGGCGGCGGTTTCGGCGGTTGGCGACACGCCGACGCCGTTCGTGTGCGCCAACGTCGGCCTGATCGGATTCGATTCGGGGATCACGCCGCTCCACCGGGTCGTCGAGGCCGGAGGGCTGAAGATCGGCATCACCGCCGTACTGGGGGACGCCGAACTGGCCGAGATCCGCAACGACCTGATCGCCACCAAGCCGGCCGCCGAGGCGCTCGTCGAACCGGCCGCGGCCCTCGCCCGGGCGGGTTGCGACCATCAGGTGCTCCTCGCCTTCGCCACGCCGGAGGAAACAAAGAAACTCGCGGCCCGCTATCCCCAGTTCGATTTTGTGGTCACCGCGGGGGGTGCCGAGGAGCCCCCCGCCCAACCGGAGAAGCTTCCCCCGCACCGGGCCGCCGGCAATCCCCCGGTCGACCGCCATCTCCTCGAGCTTGGCCACAAGGGGATGTTTGCCGTCGTCATCGGCCTGTTCGACGATGCCGCCCAGCCGATTCGCTCCCAGCGTGTGCCGCTCGATGCCCGCTGGGGAGAGGCCGAGGGGATGATCCGGCTCCTGGCCGGCTACCAGGCCCAACTCGAGACGCTGGGGCTGACGGGCCTCGGGCTTACCCCCAGCCGTCACCCGACCGGCCGCCGTTTCGCCGGCAGCGCCACCTGTGCCGAATGCCACAAGTCGTCGTTCGAGGTGTGGACCAACTCGGGGCACGCCAATGCCCTGACCACCCTGGAAACCCAGACACCACGCCGCGACGGCGACCCCGAGTGCCTCTCCTGCCACGTTGTCGGCTGGGCCCCGCAGAAGTTTCAGCCCTACGAGGGGGGATTCATGGGGGTCAAGGCCACGCCACATCTCGCCCAACAAGGGTGCGAGAACTGCCACGGGCCCGCCGCCGCCCACGCCTCGGCCGAAAGGGGGCAGGTTCGTGTCCCTGCCGCCGACAGGGAGCGGCTCCGGGCCGAGCTCCATCTCGCCCTCGACACACCGCAGGCAAAGCAACGGGTTATGAACAACTGCCTCGAATGCCACGACCTCGACAACAGCCCGCAGTTCGACTTCGACACCTACTGGCCACAGGTGGAGCACGGCGAGGAGCCGGGGGCAGCTGCCGCGGCGGCTGCGGCGCTCGAATAACCCCCCCGCGGTCTCACCCCAGTTGGGCCATCGCCTCGTCGGGGATGTTGAAGTTCGCCGCCACGCTCTGGACGTCGTCGTGATCGTCGAGCCGCTCCATGAGGTGGAGGACACGGCGGGCCGTGTCGACATCATCGACATCGACCGAGTTGGTGGGGATGCGGACGATCTCGTTCGACTCGATCGTCATCCCGGCCCCCTGGATCGCCGCGATCACGCTGACCATCGCGGACGGCTCGCAGATCACCTCCCAGCGGTCACCGGCGGGTTTCACGTCGTCAGCCCCGGCCTCGATCGCCAACTCCATCAATCGATCCTCGGAACACGAGGCCAGCGGCAGACGCACGGCCCCCTTCCGCTGAAAGAGGTAGGCAACACACCCGGTGGCCCCGAGTTTGCCACCGCACATCTCGAAGATCTTGCGGATCTCCGGTGCCGTGCGGTTCTTGTTGTCGGTGAGGATCTCGCAGAGGACGGCGACCCCTCCAGCGGCATATCCCTCATAGAGCGACTCCTCGAGATCGCCCCCCTTGAGCTCACCGGTGCCGGTACGGATCGCTCGCTGGATATTCTCCTTGGGCATGCTCACCGCCTTCGCGGCATCGATCGCATACCGGAGACGGAGATTGGCGTCGGGATCGGGTCCGCCATGCTTGGCGGCTACGATGATCGCCTTCGCCAGTTTGCTCCACAGCTTGCCCCGCTTCGCATCGATGAGCGACTTCTTGCGGGAGATGTTTGCCCAATGGGAATGGCCGGCCACTCGCTGCTCCGTTGGCTGGAGGGGAATCTCGGGGATCGATCCGCGTCTGGTTGTCGGTGATGGTCTGCCGCCGCCGCCTGCGGCGGATCACATCATCCATAGCGCCCTACCGCGGCTTGCGACGCGTCAGGTCATCGGAGTGCCGATCCCCGGAAGGGGCGCGGTCGGCCGGGGGCTTGGCACCCTTGCCCTTCGCCGCGGAGGCCCCCTTCTCGGACGACTTGTGGCTCTCCGCGGCCGCCGGTTTGTCGGCCGTCACCGGCCTCTTCGTCGCCCCCTTGTCGGTGCTCTTGTCGGTGCTCTTGTCGGTGCTCTTATCGGTGCTCTTGTCGGTGCCCTTCGGCGGCGCTGGGGGTTTGCCGGCGGCAGGCTTCTTGGCCACATCGGCCTTCTTGGCCGGTGGCGGGGCGGGCTCCTCCGGCTCGGCTGGTTTGACGGTGACCGGTCGTCCGACGTTGGGCTTGACGACAAACGGCTTCGGGCCGGGCTTCGACCCGGCGACGACGCTCCCGTCGGCCGCCCGTTTCGGACCCGATCCGGGGGGGGGAAGTGGTGTTTTCCCGGCAGGACGGGCAGCGGCCTGGGGCCCCGCCGGGCGGTGCTCCTCCGCCGAAGTGCGGGCCGCCTCGGCAGCCTTTTGGGCCTCCTTGCCCGCCGCGGGAGGCGGCGGCACCGGGAGGGGGAGCGGTTCGCCGCGCTTCGGCATCCGCTTGGCATCGGGATTGACCGCCTGCACGATTTTCTTGACCGAAGCGCCGTGGAGGTTTGTCAGGACCTCGACGCCGAACTGGTGGAGCAACGATCCGAACTCCAGCCCGGCCTTCTTCGGAATGAAACGGTCGAGCCCGGGGCACTTCGCCCCGTCATACTCCTCCTGCGACATCACACCAGTGATGAGCAAACCCTGCATCGCCCCCAGATCGACGGGGATGAAGTGGCCACCGAGGGCCGTCGAACCGATGAACGCCACGACGAACGGCGGGATGCCATGGATGTGCTCGAGCGTCTTCATGCCGTGCGCGATCGAGTGCTTCTTGGCATTGTCGAGCGAGAAGCTGTAGGTCGACTCGAACACCCCCTGGAGCACGCGGCGAAGGGCAAGGGCGGCCCGGGCTGGATCGGGCAGATCGATGAGGGTCTCGGCGAGCTCCGCCACCGTCGTGACGCGGACTTCGTTGAGATCGAAGTAGGTCTCGCCGAGCCGCTTGTAGGCACGGGCCGCCACGTCATACGGCGCATTCTCGAGGCAGCAGGCGTAGAGCACCTGGTCGAGAAGCGGGGATTGGATGTCCGGATCGACCGGCTTGTAGGTGGCGCGCAGCGCCTTGTGGAGCTTGGCAACGAGTTGCTGACGATTGGGCTGCTGCCGGTTCGGTGTGGTCATGCCTGTTCCTGTGGATCCTCGCCCGGCACCTCTTCAGCCAGGGCACGTTGCCGGAGCTCCGGCGATTCCGTCCCCGCATCTGCCGGGGCGACGGCGGCACCGTCCCCGGCCGAAGGCCCGAGCACCTCCGCCAGAACACGGGCGATCTCGAGCGATTTCTTCACGCCGCCGTCGATTTCGAAGCGGAGCCGGGGCGTGTAGCGGGTCTCGATCCGATCGGCGATCCGCGACTGGAGGAAGCCAGCGGAGTTTGCCAGACCCCGCAGCGCCAATTTCTGCTTGGCCTCGTCCCCCATCACCGAGACATGGACGGTGGCCGACCGCATGTCAGCATCCATCTCCACCCCGGTGACGGTGACGTCACGGACGCGCGGATCGCGCACCTCGGTGAGGATGGCCATGCTGACCACTTCGCGCACCGCTTCGGCGGCCTTGAGTTGGCGACGAGTGCTCACGACAGCGTCCGCGCGACTTCCTCGACCCGGTAGCACTCGAGGACGTCGCCCTCCTTGATGTCGTTGAAATTGGCCACCTTGATGCCACACTCCAGCCCGTCACGGACCTCACGGGCATCGTCCTTCTCGCGCTTGAGCGATTCGACGCCGTAGTCGCCGAGCACCCGGTTGTCGCGGATCACGCGGAGCCGGCCGTTGCGGGCGATCACACCGGAGATCACGCGGCAACCGGCGATGACGCCGAGCCGGCTGATCGAGTAGGTCCGCTGCACGACGGCCCGGCCGAGCTCGGTCTCGCGCTTCTCCGGGGCGAGCATCCCCTCGAGGGCGTTCCGCAGGTCATCGGTGACCTGGTAGATGATCTCGTAGCGCCGCACCTGGACGCTGAGATTCTCGGCGAGCGAGCGGGCCCGTTCGTCGGGCACGACGTTGAACGCGATGATGATCGCATCGGAAGCGTCGGCGAGTTGGACGTCGGCTTCCGTCACCCCGCCGACCGTCGACTGGAGGATCCGGATTTTGACCTCGGGATGATCGAGCTTCGTCAGTTCCTTCACAATCGCCTCGATCGAGCCACGGACATCGGCCCGGACGATGAGATTGAGCGTCGGGGTCTTTTGCGTGCCGAGACGGTCGAGGAGGTTCTCGAGCGTGACATGCACCGGAGCGCTCGCGAGACTGCTATGGCGACGGATGCCGCTCCGCTTCAGGGCCACCTCGCGGGCCATGGCGATCGAGGTCACCACCTGGAAGCGGTCGCCGGCACCGGGAGCAATGTCGAGACCGCTGACGAGCACCGGTTGGGAGGGCCCGGCCGCGGTGATCCGCCTCTTCCCGAGGGTGTCGTGCATCGCCTTGACGGTGCCGCTGGCCTCACCGCAGACGAGCGAATCACCGACCCGCAGCGTCCCCTTCTGCACGATGAGGCAGGCGGAGACACCGCGCCCTTCGTGGATCGAGGCATCGAGGCACACCCCCGCCGCTGCACGGGCCGAATTGACCCGGAGATCATGGAGCTCCGCGATCGTCAGAAGCATGTCGAGGAGATGATCGACCCCCTCGCCCGTCAGGGCACTCGTCTTGACGACCTCGGTCTCGCCCCCCCACTCGGTGGGAAGGAGGTCGCTGGCGGCGAGTTGCTGATAGATGCGCTGGATGTCGATCCCGGGAAGATCGATCTTGTTGATGCAGACGACGATCGGCACGCCGGCCGCCTTGGCGTGGCTGATCGCCTCCTCGGTCTGCGGCATGATGCCGTCGTCGGCAGCGACGATGAGGACGGCGCAGTCGGTGACATTGGCCCCGCGGGCCCGCATCTGCGTGAAGGCCTCGTGGCCAGGGGTGTCGACGAAAGTGATCGACTTGTCGCTGTGCTTAACGGTGTAGGCACGGATGTGCTGGGTGATGCCACCGCTCTCGCGAGCGGCGACGTTCATCCCCAGGATCCGGTCGAGGAGGGAGGTCTTCCCGTGATCGACATGGCCGAGGAACGTGACGATCGGCGGACGGGGCTCGCGGAGGGTCGGATCCTCGTCGAGCGCATCAAAGCCGGCGAGGAGCTCCTTCTCGAGATCCTCGGCCGTCTTCAGATCGAGCTGGACGCCGAGCTCGGAGGCGAGGAGCTCGACGGTGTCACGATCGAGCATCGTGCCCATGCTCGGCATCGAAGCCATCCCGAACGTGAGCAGTTTCTTCAGGACGTCACTCGCCGACAGGCCGATCGCCTCGGACAACGCGCGCACCGTGCAGGGGACTTGGATGGAAGCATTCGTCTTCCGCGGCGCGGCGGTCGAGATCGTGATTCCCTTGCGGTGCCGCGAGGACCGACGGCGGCGACCACCGCCGTCGTCATCGTCACCGCCTCCGCGAACGAACCGCCGCCGGCCGATCTGCTTCGTCTCGCGGCCGGGCGTCTCGTCGGGCCCACCGGGCGCCTTCGACGGAGTGCGTCGGGGACGGACACCAGACTCCATCAACGGCGGCACCGGCGCCATGCCGGGCCCACCACGCCCTCCCGTGCGGACCGGACCGGCCGGCCCCCCCGGACGCGGACGCCCCTCGGCGGCCTGCCGCTGCTCATGCTTCCGCATGTGGTCGGCCAGAGGCTTCGCACCCCCCGCCTTGGCGCTGCGGATCGCATCGAGTGGAAGCTTCACATCGGGCTTCTGGGCTGCCGGTTCTTGGGAGACCCGCGGCGCCGCCGGACGACCAGCGGCAGGGAGGGGGGCAAGCTTGAACGCCGGGCGGGGAAGGGGCTTCGAGCCATCTCCACCGGGGCGCAGACCGGCTGGGCGCGGCCGCGGTTCCGTCGTTTTGCCACCGACCTCAGGCGGCTTGGCCCGGGCCGCGACACCGCCGGGAGCGATGTAATCCTCACGGCGGAGCGGACCGGACGAGCGGGATAGAGGGGGAGGCGGAGGGGGAAGCGGACGAGGAGGAGGCGGGGGCAGGGGGGCGATCGGCGCCTGCGGCACGGGCTCCAAGGCAACCGGATCGGAGCGCTGTGGCTCGGGTGAACGGCGCTGCGCCGGCCCATCGGCCGTGCGGCCGGCTCCGAGCGGACCAGCGAGGGGGCGCATCACAACAGCCGGCTTCGGCTCTGGTGTCTGCGATGGAGCCGGCTTGATTGCGGACGTCGACGGGCCCTTGGCGGCGATCACCGGGGGCTTGCCAGTGACGACCGGTCGGACCGGCACCGCGGGCCGGACGAGCGTGGCGCCGCCGGGAGCGGGCCGGTCAGCAGGCTTCGCAGCCTTGCCGGCCATGAACTCCTTCAGCCGGGTGACTTCCTCGTCGGTCATGCTGGCGAGCGCCGAGCCTTTGTCTTGGATACCGGCGCGGGAACAGATCTCGACGAGCTCTTTGCTGTCGAGTTTCAATTCCTTCGCCAGGGTGTAGATACGAACTGCCACGCTCACCTCGTCGGGCCACCGCCCACGTGATCACACCAGCGGGAGGGCCATCAGACCCGAATCCCCGTTCAGTCAACCTACCCGGAACACCGTCCCTTGCAAAACCGAGCCGACCGTTATCATCGCTCCAACCGCGGCGGCTGATCCGCCCCACGGCAGCTGAAGCGGCCTCTTTTCCTGCCAGAAAAACCACTTTCAGCCTGTCCATCACTCCCGCCCACCCGCCGGCGAGGCCCCTTCGGCGGCCGGTTCCGAACCTCCTTCGGAGGTCGCCTCGGCGCCTTGCCCGGACGGGATGCCATCGGTCACCACCGGCTCTCTCGCCTCGCGGGCCGCGGTGATCGCCTGCTCGGCGGCGTCGGCCTCGGCCGTCGCCCGGTCGATGCGGTCCTGCTCGCGTTGCTTGCGGCGCTCGTCGGCCGCAGCCGCCTCGGCCTGCGCGGCCCGCACCTCGGCCTCGGCGACGATCTGGTCAACCGCCTCGGCCGTCAGCCCCCCGATCTCCATGAGATCGTCGGGCTCGATCACCGACAGATCGTCATAGGAGAGGAACCCCTCGCCGACGAGCTTCTCGGCCACCGACTCGTCGAGCCCTGGAATCGTGGAGAATCCGGTGACGGCGCGCTCGATCTGCTGGTCGAGCTCCTCGCGCGTCATGATCTCGATGTCCCAGCCGCAGAGCTTGCTGGCGAGACGGACGTTCTGCCCGCGGCGGCCGATCGCCAGCGACAATTGATCCTCGCGAACCAGGACGATCCCTCGCCCGAGCATCTGACAGAGGATCACCTCGTCGACCTCGGCAGGCTGCAGCGCATTGGGAACGAGGACCTGAAGATCGTCGCTCCAACGGACGATGTCGATCCGCTCGCCACCGAGCTCCTCGACGATGTTCTTGATCCGATTGCCCCGGACACCGACACAGGCACCAACACAGTCGACGCGGGCGTCGGAACTGATGACGGCGACCTTGCTGCGGTATCCGGGCTCGCGCGAAATGGCCCGGATCTCGATCACGCCATCGGCGATCTCGGGGATCTCCTGCTCGAAGAGCCGCTGGACGAGTTGCGGGCGGATCCGGGAGAGGATGATCTTGACCCGGCTGCCGACCTTCCGGACCTCGAAGATCGTCGCTCGGATGCGCTCGTTGGGGTGGAAGGTCTCACCGGGGATCTGCTCGCTCCGCGGCAGGATCGCCTCGGTGGCCCCCAGCGTCACGGTGGCCGTGGCCCCCTCGAAGCGGCTCACGACCCCCGACACCATCAGCCCGATCTGCTCCTCGAACTCGTCGTGGATCGCATCCCGCTCCGCCTCGCGAATCTTCTGGATGATGACCTGCTTGGCCGTCTGGGCGCCGATCCGGCCCGAGAGCTCCGCAGTGTCGATCTCGACGCCATCGCGGGTGCCGTGGACGCGGCCATCAGCCCGATCGATGGCCACCTGCACGTCCGAGGCTTCGCCGTACTGCCGCGTCAGGGCGGTGCCGAGCGCTGCCTCGATCGCCTGGAAGACGATCTCCTTGTCGATGTTCTTGTCGCGATGGATCGCATCGACGATGCGGAGGATTTCTTCAGGCTTCATGGGTGTCTCGGACGGCGATCTCGGCGAACTGGGAAGTGCTCGGTCGTGGTCGGTCTCCGGCGGCACCACCCTCGATCCAGAGGGATAGCGCCAGGCGTCGAACCTGCGAATGTCGGCCCTGGCACGGGACAGACCGCCAACCGGCCCGCACCCCCCGGAAGCCTGAGCCACCAGCGGCACGTTGACCCGACGTTGACAGCGCAAACCCGAACCGACAGCAGCGCAGGCACGATGACCCGCGGAATGCAGCCGGACGGCCGACGCCACACACGAACTGGTCGCCCGCCCGACGACACGACCCCACAGGGAAACCCTCCCTGCGGACCGCACCGCCGCACGGCGCTCCGGACTCCAGCAGCCACCTCCACGAGGCACAACCCGGAAGGGTATGGGGAGGGGAGACGACTGTCAAGGAGCGTCCGTCCGCCCCGGGGGGGAGGGAGGGGGCCGACGCGCCACCGGGGGGGCCACCACCAGAGCCGTCACGCACCGAGATTCCAACCGCCGATCACGACCGCCCCAGCCTGCCCCTGGGGAGTGACCGACGAGGAGAGGAAGGAGGCCCCCGCCGCATCACCGCCGACCGCGGCCCGGATCGGGCAGGCCGGATCGGGCGTCGAATGGTTGATGAGCGGAAAGAGCGTGCCGTGGCGCAGCGCCCACAGGCTGGCGATGCACTCCACGATCCCGCTGCCGGCGCCGAGGTTGCCGAAGTTGGCCTTGGCGGCCACCGTCGGAATCGCGGTCGCGTCCGCGCCGAGGAGATCACCGAGGGCCTCGGCCTCGCTCCGATCCCCCCCCACCGTGCTCAAGCCGTGGGCATGGAGATGCCCGGGGCGCCCCCCGGGCAGCCGCGCCATCCCGAGGGCCCGCGCCATCGCCAGGCCGAGGGCCTTCCGTCGCAGCCCGATGTTGAGTCGATCGGCGGCGTGGCGCGACGCATGCCCGAGGACCTCGCCGAGGATCGTTGCCCCGCGGCGCCGGGCGTGCTCGAGCTCCTCCAGGACGAGCACCGCCGCCCCCTCGCCCAGCACCATCCCGCGCCGGTGGCGGTCGAAGGGTCGGCTCCAGGTCGTCGGATCGTCGGGGCCAAGAGCTACCTGCTCGCTCTGCAGGGCGTGGACCGTCTTCATGGGGTGGATGCGCGTGCCGGTCGCCCCGGCAAGCATCACGTCGGCGGCGTTGCGCTGGATCGTCATCGTCGCCTCCCCGATGGCGACATGCCCACTGGCCTCGCGGAGGGTCAGCGAGTTGCTCGGACCGCGGAGATCATTGTAGATCGCGATGTGGCTGGCTGGCATGTTGGGGAGATACTTGAGCAACCAGAGCGGATTGAGCAGCGGCATCCCGTCGACCGCCCAGCGATCGAACAAGAAGGCCCCGTCGGGGCCCCGGCAGTTGGCGACCCCGGAGGTGAAGTCCTCCGGGAGCGTGAGCATGTAATCCGACCCGAACACGCACCCGAACCGCTCTGGGACACGGTCGGCCCCCGACAGGCCGCAATCGTGGAGCGCGCGCTGGGCTGCGGCGACGGCCATCTGGCTCTCCCGGCACATCACCTTGAGCCCCTTGCGGATCGCCTTCTTCGTCTCGGCCTCGAGCGGACCGAAGTTGTCGATCTCGCCGGTGAAGCCGCGGGCCTCGGCGCCGTGGTGGAGTGGGAGGCCAGCGGTGGGGAACTGCTCGATCAGCCCGACGGCGCTGCGTCCGGCCGCCAGCGCCCCCCAGAGATCGTCAGGCGTGAGGCCGAGCGGTGAGACGAGCCCCACCCCGGTGACAACGACACGGCGGACGGAAGCGGTCATGCGAGATTCCTCGGGGCGATGGCGTCCTCCCGATGCGTTCGGCACGGACATGCGGCCATCAGCAGGGCAGCCGGATTCATCAGGGCGACCCGCGGAGCCGGGGCTCCACGAAGACCACCACGTCGGTTCGCTTGGCATCGGCGAGCAGCGCCGCCGACCCGGCGGTATTGTTGCCCGGCACCGGCCACGGCACCAACCCCAGCCCGACGACGAGGACCTGCGTCGTCGGCCAGCGGAACCGCTCGCCGATGCGGACGGCCGAGACCTGCGGGACCTCGATCTGGGCACGCTGCCGCTCGGGCGTGGGGAGCGTGACCGGCACGATCGCCATCCGCTCGATCTGGTCGATGCGGCAGCGGAGAACCGCCTCGACGGCGCTGCCATCCCGGGTGAGGAGCGGCTGGACGTCGAGCGTGATCCCCTCGTCGCAGGCCGACGACAAGGTCTGCCACCCCGGCGCCACCGGTGTCGACTGGATCTCCTGGACATACGGCCGCTTCCGCCCGCCGGCGAGGACTGCAGGAAGGCCGTTGGCCGCCTGAACCGCGCCGGTGGGGAGCTCGGCACAGTCGCCGCGGCGGCGGAACATCGCCAGGAGTGTGGCCGCCTCCTCGCGCGACATGATCCAGGCCTGAACGCCGGGCGTCGCCGCCGGAATCCCGTGGAGGAGGGCGCGGGCGTCGTTCCGCCACGACGGCGTGCCCACCCCCATCACCCTGACGGAGAAGCGATGGGGCGTGTCGGCCGCGGTGGTGAACCGGGCGACGATCTCCTCGACCCGTTGCTGCATCTCCGCTTGATGGAACACCACCAGTCGGTTCTCGTCGGCCGAGAGCGACGCCGGCACGGCCCCGTGCCAGGCGGCATAGCCCGTCTCCTGGAGCACCCAGTCGACGATGTGCTTCTGGCTCCCCGGCCCGGCCTGCCTGACCCACGGTGAGATGTCGTGGGATGCGAGGGTCTGCCCCGCCTCGGCCGGCAGTTGGGCCGGTGACTCGCTCACCCGGAGCCCGAGCAGAATCGAGAACAGGATCGAGATCCGAGCCGTGACGCGAAGGAGAGGAGAGCGATGAGCCATCAAAAGGCCCCCGGGGAAGCGAACCGGATGCGTTCTGGCGAAACCGCCCGGGCAGCGGCCAGGCAGGCGATCGGCGGCGGCGGAGGGTAGGGGGCCGGCGGTGCCCGCAGCAAGCCGAATCGCCCCCGTCAGCGGGCGGATCACGACGCTATTTCAGCCGGGCGAGCACGAGCGAGGCGTTGTGGCCGCCGAATCCGAAGCTGTTGCTCATGGCCACGTCGACATGGGCCTGCCGGGCAAACCGCGGGACGTAATCGAGATCGCAGTCAGGATCGGGATTCTCGAGATTGATCGTCGGGGCGATGACGCCGCGGTTGATCGTCAGTGCACAGACCACCAATTCGATGCCACCGCTGGCACCGAGCGTGTGCCCCAACTGGCTCTTCGTGCTGGAGATCGCCAGGCGGGAGGCGTGCGGGCCGAAGACCCGCTTCATCGCCACCGTCTCCGCTTTGTCACCCAACGGGGTGCTCGTACCGTGGGCATTGACGTAGTCGATCCGATCGGGCCCGAAACCGGCGTCCTCGAGCGCCATCGACATCGCCCGTGCCGCGCCACGCCCCTCCTCGTCGGGCTGGGTGATGTGGCCGGCATCGCCGCTCGCCCCGTACCCCATCAACTCGCCATAGATCCTCGCGCCGCGCCCGCGGGCGTGCTCGAGCTCCTCCAAGACCACGACGCCGGCCCCCTCGGCGAGCACGAAGCCGTCCCGGTCGGCATCGAACGGACGGCTCGCCCGCTGCGGATCGTCGGTCCGGAACGAGAGCGCGCGCATGTTTTGGAAGCCGGCCAACCCCATCGGCGTCAGCGCCGCCTCGCTCCCCCCCGTGACCATCACATCGGCATCGCCGCTCTGGATCGACCGGAGGGCGCAGCCGATCGAATTGCCGGCGCTGGCGCAGGCGGTGGCGACGGCGAAATTCGGCCCCTTCAGGCCGTACATGCTCGAGACATGACCGCTGCCGGAGTTGACCATCAGCTTGGGGATCGTGAACGGCGAGACCTTGTCGATGCCCTTCGTGAGCAGCCGCTCGTGCTGCGTCTCGAATTCCGATAGTCCGCCGATCCCCGACCCGATGACGACCCCGCAGCGGTAGGGATCTTCGCGCGAGAAGTCGATCCCCGAGTCGGTCACGGCGTCGGCCGCGGACGCCATGGCGAACTGCGTGAAGCGGTCGAGGCGCCGCAGATCTTTCGGGCTCGCGATCCCCTGCTCCTCGGCCTTCCAGGGAACCTCGCCGGCGAACTGGATCTTGAATCCGCTCACGTCGAAGAGCGTGATCGGACCGACCCCACTGTCCCCACGGACGAGGCGTTCCCAGAAGGTTTCCATCGGCCGGCCAAGGGACGTGACGACCCCCAAGCCGGTAACGACCGCGCGGCGTTTCATGGAACGCCCCGTCAGGACTGGTGCTTCTCGATGAACTCGACCGCCTGACCCACCGTCTGGATCTTCTCGGCAGCGTCATCGGGAATGTTGATCTCGAACTCCTCCTCGAGCTCCATCACCAACTCGACGGTGTCGAGCGAGTCGGCACCGAGGTCGGCGATGAACGACGTCTCGGCGGTGATGTTCTCTTTGCTGACCCCCAGTTGCGACGAGACGATCTCGATCACGCGGTCTTGGACAGAAGCCACCTTATGAATCCTCCCGGCGCGACACCCCTGAGGGAGCCGGCCCAACGGAACGGGTCAAAACGGATGAATACGCGAGTTTGTGACGCTGCAGGGTCCCGGGGCGACGCGTGCGATCCCAGGAAGTGTCGGTTGATGACGCCCGATCACTGAAATTGTGTCGCGGGTGCCACTTCTCCACAACCTTTCGGGAGTGTTTCCGCAGCCGGCCAACCCGCACCGAGCGGGCAGTGTCCCGAATATCGGCGGTGATCGGCGGAGTCGGCGAAGATATACCTGCTCCGCCCCCAGACTGTCCAGACCGAACGAACGCACTTGTCCCCCCAGCCTACCAGCATTTCCTCTGGGCACCCCGAGGAAGGTTGGCCGGGACGCCGCGATCAACCGATCATCCCCCCGTCGATCGTCAGAACCTGGGCCGTCACGTAGGCCGAAGAGGGGGCCGCGAGGAACAGCACCGCCTCGGCCACCTCCCACGGCTCGCCGATCCGCTTGGCGGGGACACGCTTCTTCACCTCCTCGAGCACCAGCGGGCCGAGCGCCGCGGTCATCTCGCTGGCGATGAAGCCCGGCGCTACGGCATTGACGGTCACCTTCCGGCCGGCGAGCTCCTTGGCCACCGTCCGCGTCATGCCGATGAGCCCGGCCTTCGAGGCCGAGTAGTTGGCCTGCCCCGGATTGCCGATCTGGCCGACGACACTTGCCACGTTGATGATTCTCCCGTAGCGCTGCTGCATCATCGGCCGGCTCACGGCCCGCATGAAGAGGAACGGCCCGCGGAGATTCGTGGCAATGACCTCGTCCCACTCCTCGTCGCTCATCCGCGGGAGGAGCGTGTCACGGGTGACGCCGGCGTTGTTGACGAGGATGTCGACGCGGCCGAACTTGGCCACGACGCTGTCGACCACGGCGGCAACGCTCTCTGCCTTGGAAACGTCGCAGGAAAACTCTTCTGCCGCGCCACCGGCCGCGCGGATGGCGGCCGCCACCTCGGCGATCTTGCCGGCATTGCGGGCCACGAGGGCGACGGTCGCCCCGTTGGCGGCGAACGTCTCGGCAATCGCCCGGCCGATCCCCTGCGAGGCACCGGTGACGATCGCGACCTGCCCCGACAGATCGACCTTCAACCGCGCCGCGGCCGCGTCCTTGGCCTCCGTGCTCCTGCTCATGGCAATTCTCCTGGGTGAATGGTGTGGTGTGGGCCCGGCGGGTTGGCAATCCCCGCCGATCAGTCGATCACTCCGGAGCAGGGGACACTCCGGTCGATCCGCTTGGCGAGTCCTCGCAGCACGCGCCCCGGCCCGACCTCCCAGAGGGCACGGACGCCGAATCCGCCGGTGTCGCCCGCCGCCAGGAGGCGTTCCATCGAGCCCTGCCATTCGACAACCCCGACGACCTGGCGGGCCAGGAGGCGGCGGATCTCCTCTGGATCGGCATGCGACCGGGCATCGACATTGCTGACGACCGGGATCCGCGGCGGGCGAATCGGCGTCCGCCCGAGGGCCGCGGCGAGCTCCGCCACCGCCGGCTGCATGTGCTCGGTGTGGAACGCGCCGGCGACGCCGAGCGTGACGCACTTCATCGCCCCGGCGGCGGTCGCGACCTCGCGGAGCCTGTCGCAGGCGGCGGTACTCCCGGAAGCGACGACGTTCCCGGGGCAGAGCACGTTGGCGATCGCGAGGACATCCTCCCCGCGGACCTCGTCGCACAGCCCTGTGATCCGCTCCCGGTCGAGCCCGAGGACCGCCACCATCGATCCGGGCCGCGCCTCCGCACAGGCCTGCATCGCCCGGCCGCGGACATCGACGAGGCGAACGGCATCGTCGAAGTCGATCGCGCCGGCAAAGACCAGCGCCGTGTACTCCCCGAGCGACAACCCGGCCGCGACCACCGCCGCATCGACCGGGGACCCTCCCGGGGAATCGGCGTGACGGGCCCGCAGCACCTCGAGGAGCGCCAGGCTCGTGACGAGGATCGCCGGCTGGCTGACCGCGGTCGTATCAAGGGTGGTAGCGGGGCCTGTGCGGCAGACCTCCGCAAGGTCGTAGCCGAGGAGATCGGCGGCACGGTCGAAGAGCCGGGCGGCCGACGGATAACCGTCGATCCAGTCCCCGAGCATCCCCACCGCCTGGGCACCCTGACCTGGAAAAAGGACGGCGACCGCCGGACCACCGCCGCCGGGCTTCACGGCATCGCCACCATCAGCGGGGCGTACCAACACTCAATCCTCGGTCTTCAAAACCGGGCGGCCCATGTAATGGCCGCAAGTTCCACACACGTGGTGCGTCGGCACGGCCTTTCCGCAGTTCGAACAGAAGGTCAGTTGCCGCGGCGTCAGAAAGTCGTGCGCCCGCCGGGAGCGAGTTTTTTGGTTTGATTGGCGGCGTTTGGGGACGGCCATGAAATCACCTTGGGGACCGGGACGAGTCGAGCCAGAAAATGTAGCCGCATTGGGGGTTGTGGGTCAATCGCCCCTTCGCAGCCCCGGCCCCCCCCCCCGGCCCGGCGGCCGCCGCCGAGAGCCTGGACCGCCCGGGGAGCGGCGACTCCGCTGAGGGTTCCCCCGGACTGCGGCCCCCCCGATCGACGGACGCTTTTTTCCGGCTTTAGAACAACCGCGTCTGGCCGCCCCCCATCGGGAGACCCCCCAGATGCTCCTCCCCACGGGGGGTTAGCTTGCGCCCCCGCGGGGTGCGGACGACGAGCTCACAGCGGAGAAGGAACGGCTCGACGTCGTCCTCGAGCGTGTCGGGAGCGCTGCTCATCGTGTGGGCGATTGCCTCGATCCCCACTGGCCCGCCGCCGAACACCCGCAGGATCGTCTCCAGGTAGCGGCGGTCGAACCCGTCGAGTCCGAGCCCGTCAATCCCCTGCATACCGAGGGCGGTGCGGGCGATGGCCAGATCGAGCGTCCCCTCGGCCCGGCTCGTGGAATAGTCGCGGATCCAGCGGAGCCGATTGTTCGCCAGGCGCGGCGTTCCCCGGCTGCGCTGCGCGATCTCGTCGGCCGTCGCGTCATCCATCGGCATCGAGAGTTTCGCGGCCGAACGACGGACGATCTCCGCGAGATCCTCCGGGGGATAGAAATCGAGGTGCTCGCGCATCTGGAAGCGGTCGCGCAAGGGTGCCGAGAGGAGGCCGGGGCGGGTCGTGGCGCCGACGAGGGTGAAGGGACGCAGCGGCATGTTGATCGTCCGCGCCGCCACGCCATCGCCGAGGGTGATGTCGATGCGGAAGTCCTCCATCGCCGGATAGAGGAACTCCTCAACGGCGATCGGGAGGCGGTGGATCTCGTCGATGAACAGCACCGACCCCTCGGCGGCGTTGCTCAAATAGGGGAGGAGATCCTTCGGGGCGGCCAGCGCCGCGCCGCTGGCGATCTGGAGCGTCGTCCCGAGTTCGCGGGGAATGCAGGTGGCAAACGTCGTCTTCCCCAGCCCCGGAGGGCCGTCGAGGAGGATGTGGCCAAGCACCTCGCCGCGCTTCTGGGAGGCATCGACGGCGATCATCAGGCGCTCGTAGACATCCCGCTGCCCGACCATGTCGGCCATGCGTGTCGGCCGCAGGGCGCGGTCCTCCCCGCTGGGCGGTTCTTCGTCCCCTCGGATCGTCGGCTCGCGGTAACTGCTCATCCGTCCAGTCCTCCCGGGAAGCCGTCAGCCTACCACGCGGCCCCGGGTTGTGCGGCATCGGCGGCGGGGATCGCCTCCGGCCAGCCGCTTCCTCCGGAACTTCAGCGTGGCTTGTGCATCGATCGGTAGATGACCTCGAGGGCCTCCTGCACATCCTTGACCTTTTTCTTCTCACCCCGGAGCGCGTCGCAAAGTCGGCGGGCATCGGTCTCAGAATGCCCGAGCGAGCGGAGCACTTCGAAGGTCTCGGCGAGGACGTCCCCTGCGGCGGCGGCCGTGGGCGTTTCGCGGCCCACCAACAGGGCGAACTTGGGCATCCGTCGGCGGAGCTTGGCGATCATCCGTTCGGCCGTGGCCGCGCCGATGCCGGGGAGCGTGGAGAGGGCAGCGGCATCCTGCTCCTCGATCGCCCGGGCGATCTCGCCGACCGGACGGACCATCGCGCGGAGGGCCTTGCGCACGCCGACCCCGTCGACTTCGCAGATCAGGTCGAAGAATTCCCGCTCCACCTCGGAGAGGAATCCGACCAGCCTGGGGACGAGGTTGCCGCGGCCGGGGGTCCCTTCGAGGAACTCGAGGGTGTGGAGGGTGACCGTCTGCCCCCCCTTCGTCTGGAGGTCGCGGCGGACCAGTTCCGGGACGAGGACTTCATGCACGACCGGTCCGATCGTCAGCTCGAGCGAGCCGATCTCGACCGCCCCGAGCGTTCCTGTGAGTCGCTTGATCATCCGTCATCCTCCGGAAAACCTTCGTCACCGCTCTCTTTCCCGCTCCCACCGGGTGGCGGTGCCGCACGCCCCGCCGGCCGGCGTGGGGCCGGCTTGGCTCCCGGGCCGAGCGCCAAGCCCCGCTGGCGGATCCGCAGGTGCCAGTCGGCCAGCGCCACGGCGAGGGCATCGGCGACGTCGGCCGGTTCCGGGCGGGCGGCGAGGGCCAACTCCCGCTGGACGGCCGCCTGCATCTGTTCCTTCCCCGCCTGGCCGTTCCCGGTAAGGAGGCTTTTGACCCGCGCCGGGGGATAGTTGTTGACCGTCAGACCGGCCTGGGCCGCCGCCAGACAGATCACCCCCCGGGCGTGCCCCATGAGGATCGCCGTCCGGGGAAACTTCGCATGGACGAACACCTGCTCGATCGCCATCACGGCGGGGGAGAGGGCCCCGAGGACGTCGCGGACACCTTCGTGGATCGTCGCCAGACGGGTCTCGAGCGTCTCTCCACGGGAGCGGATCGTGCCCGCCTCGACGAGCCTGACGATCCCGCCACGGCAATCGATGACGCCGTACCCGGTGACGTTCAGCCCGGGATCGAAGCCAACGACCCGCTGCCAGGCATTCGCTTCGTCGGCCTTGCCACCGGCAGACGGGCGGGGGGCAGGGGCCGAAAATGGGGGCGGCGGCGGCATCTGGGCAGACTACCTGCCAGCCATCGCGCCCCCCAAGGGCAGTTCCCAGTCGAGGGCCTGCCTTCGAACTGCGGCCAGCCGCCGCACACCGAAAAAAATACACCCCGCTGGGCTCGAACCAGCAACCTTCGGTTCCGTAGACCGATGCTCTATCCAATTGAGCTAGGGGTGCCCGTGCCTGGCACAACCGAAGGATACTCCATCGGGGGCCATCAACCAAGATTGCTCTTCGGGAGACCGGTTTCCCTCAGCGCACGCCGCTTGTTCACCGCGCCGGCATCCAGCCCCGGGCTTGCGGAGCCGGGGGGAAAGAGAAAACCGTCGTCGTCGACGAGGTACCCCGAAGGGAGGAGAAACGACGGGGGATCGTCGGGCTGATCGCTCCCCCGCCGGGCGCCGCCGGCTGCCACGACGAGGGTTGCGTCGGCCGGCGCTGCCTCGCCGCCGAGCGGCGCGAGCCCGAGGCGGGCGCGGAGGGAAGCCTCCGGCCAGACGACCACCCCGGTGACCACGCGCCCCAGCGAAGCCGGGCTGCAGGTGACCATCTCATCGAATGCGAACCGGGCTGGGGGGGTGTTCATCGATACCAGCCCGCCGACGGCCTCCGGCGCGAACGCCACCACCGGCTCGATGCCATGGGCCTCGCGAAACGCCTCCGCCGCCTCTCGGGCAGCCGCGAGGTCGGCCGGGGCGGCGATCGGGAGGACGATCACTTCGGGGGGCCGGCCGACGGCCGAGCGGGGCAGCGCCGCCAAGCCTGCCACCTGACCGGCCCGGGCCAGCCAGATCGTGGCCCGCCAAGCCTGCAGCGCCTCGGCCATCTGCTGCGGCGAAAGATCAGGCCCGATCGTCGTCGCCGCGATCCCCAGCAGCGCCCCACCGCAGACGCCGAGCGACCGCTCGAGCGGATCGCCGGGCGCCAGCGACGACGCCATCCGGTCGTCGCGGCGCACGAGGCAGCAGCCGTCAAACGCCTCGGCCGTGGCCGCCATCGCTCCCCAGTCGAGGCGCTCTCCACCGCTCCCGATTCCCCCCGCGCTCCGCACCGCGTCGAGCGCCGCGCGGAGCGGTTCGGCGGCGCGGCGGTGCCGGCGCAGCCAGGCCGCGATCTCGCGTTGGGCGCTGCGCGTCGTCAGCATCCGCTGGCGGACGCCGTGGGCGGCGAGCTCCTGGAGGGCAAAGCGGGCGTCGCGGGGAGAAGTGCCGACCGGGAGCGGCCGGCCGAAGCGGACCGTCAGCGGCCGCCGCCAGCCCCCGCCGACGAGCCGGGGCCACTTCCGGAAAAACCGCCCCTCGGAGAAGGAGAGGATGCTCCCCCACAGGCCGTCGATGTGGACCGGCACAATCGGCGCCCCGACCCGGCCGAGGACCCAATCGAGCCCGCGCCGAAAGCCGAGAATCTGCCCGGTCCGGGAGATCGCCCCCTCGGAGAAGATCCCGACCGCATCGCCGGCGGCGAGCCCCTCCTGCACCGACCGCAGCGCCTGGGCGATCGACTTCGGCCGAGGCTCGAAGAGGATGAAGCGCCACTGGTCGGAGAGCACCCGCAGAAACCGGCCGCGGATGTTCGGCCCGTAGACGAGCATCCGCAGGGGGCGTGGCGAGGACAGGACGAGGACGAAGCCGTCGAGCCAGGAGAGGTGGTTGGCCACCACGATGGCCGGTCCGGTGGCCGGCAACCGGTCGGTGTGACGGACGCGGTACCGCCAGCCGGCATGGACGATCGAGGCGACAAACAACCGCAGCGTCGCGCGCGGAGCGCACCATGCGGCAACGGCAGCGGCCCCGAGCGAGAGGAGCGCGAAGAGCGCGAAGATCGCCCTGGCGGAGAGCATCGGTGGCCCTCCCTCCACGAGCGGCGCCCGTAGCCCGCCGTAGGCCAGCGACGCCAGGAACATGCCGCTGAAGAGGAGGAGGTTTGTCGCCCCGAGCACTCCCCCCAGCCGTTCGGGGGGACTCTTCGCCTGGAGGTACGTTTCGAGCGGCACGTCGAACATCCCCGCCCCGAAGCCGAGCACCACCAGCCATGCGAAGGGGATCCACGCGGCGGCCCCGCCGGCCTCGACAAACCGGCCGCCGATGCAGGCCAGCGCCACGAAGGCGACGCTCATGATCAGGCCGCCGAGCGGCACAAACCCGAGATCGACGCGCGGCTCGGCCCCTTCCGGTCGCGCGGCGAGCTTGCCGGTCACGACACTCCCCGCCCCGATGCCGGCGACGAGGGCCACCAAGAGGGGCACGACCTGCGCCTGGGAAGTCGCCCCCGCCTCGGTGGCGAACTGATCGACATTGGCTTGGGCCACGGCGCCGATCGCCCAGAAAAACACGATCCCAGCGGCGGCAGCGGCGAGCTCGGGCCGACGGATGAGGAGGCTCAAGTCGGTCCAGGTCCGCGCCAAGGCGTTCCAAGCGGGGGGAGCATCGGGGGCCGCGGGGGCCAAGCGCGGCAGGAACACCGCCGCCGCCAGCCCCAGGAGGGCCGTTCCACCGAGGAGCAAGCCCGTCGGAGCGGCGCGGGTCCAAGCCGATGCCGCCGTCAGGTCGGTGCCGTCGGCCACCCAGTTGCCGGCGGCCGTCCCGAAGAGGACGGCGACGAGCGACACGAGGGAGAAAAGTCCGTTGGCCGACGAGAGGCGCGAAGCCGGGACGAGCTCGGGAATGACGCCGACGATCGACGGCGTCATCAACGCCGCCTGCATCCCGATCGCCATCACCGCCCCGAGGAGGAGCCACAGCCCCGTCGGCAGCCCCCACCATTCCTCCGTTCCCCCCATGCCGAAGCCGAGCACGGCTGTCGCGGCCACGGCGATGAACACCTCGGCGCCTTTGCACCAGCGGATGACCGAGGTCTTCGACTCTCGGTCGGCGAGCGATCCGGCCAGCCAGGAAAAGAGGACGTAGGGGAGCGACAGCCCGACCAGCCCGATGGTGAGCACGAGGCTGACGCGCCCCTCGTCGACGAGCTTCTTTCCCAACCCGATCGCCAGCCACTTGATGGCGTGATCGTTGACGAGCGTCAGCGCCCGGACGACCAGGAGCGCAGCGAATCCACCGCTCCAGAGCGAGTTCCCCGCCACCGGCGCCGGGAGAGGAGGGGGGTGGCTAGGGGTTGGGCTATCCAAAGTGGAGGCTCGTAGTGGGGATAGAGGGGCCAAACGACCCGGAGCGGACGTTTCCAACTCCCAGCAAGGCGACGATCGCAACAAGGTGTCACTGCCGACCGCTCCCGGGGCCGGCGTGCGGCCGGGCCGGTTGCTCCCCCGGCCCCATAATCGGTTTTCCCCCTCCGATCGCGCCGGGGGTCGCGGGAAGACCGGCCGCGAACGGGCGGAAGACTACCAAAGGTTTGCAAACGCCGTGGCGGGCAACGTATCTTCCAAGGGAAGGCATGAGGCTTTCCCGCCCTCCTCTAGGACCCCTCCGATGACCCGCTCGCTCACCGCACCCGCTTCGTTTTCCGGCCGTTGCAGCAGGGTGCTCCTCGCGTCCTTGGCCGGCTTGCTCGGCACCGGGTGGGGGGGTTTCGGGGCCGCCGACGCCGTCGCCCAGACGATCGTCTACCGCCCCATCGTGACCGGATTCGCCCCTGCGGCCGGCCCGTATGTCGCCAACTACAATCCGTCGGGGAACTACGCCGCCGTTTCGGCCTTCTCCCCCCCGGTGGTCAGCACCGTCCCGATGGCGGCGATCTCGATGCCGCTGACCGCGATCGTTCCCGGCAGTTCCATGGCCGTGACGAGTTACTCCGTCCCTGCGATGACCACCGTCGCCCGCCCGGTCACCGCCTACTACGCCCCTTCCTACGCCGCCGCGGCGCCCACCGTGGCAGCCTACGCCCCCACCTCCGAGTTCTTCTCGCCCGTGTCGGGACCGGTCGCCGTGACATCCTTTTACGCGCCGTCCTATGCCCCCGCCTACGCCCCAACCGCGGTCATGGCGCCGGTGGCCATGGCCCCGACGGTGCAGATGGTGCCCACCGCCGTCGCCGTCCCGCTCTATCGCCGCGGTCCCTTCGGTGGGCTGCGGCCGGTCCGCGGCGCCTCTTGGCCGGCCTACTGACGTTCCCTGCCGGCTGATCGTCGCCGCTGCCCCCCCGGCCTGCCCCCGCTGCGGCGCGGTGCTATAGTAACGACGATCCGGGGTATCGATGCCCCGCGCGGATGCGGCCTGGATGCCATGCCCCGCGATGGCCCCCCCTTCCGGCAGGGTGGTCGGATGTGGAAGGTCGTCTTGGTCGTCATGGGACAACGGTGGGATGGCAAAGGATAAAACGGTCAACATCATTGGGGCCGGGCCGGGTGGACTCGGCTGCGCCATGCTGCTGGCCGCCGCCGGCGTCCGCGTGCGGATCCTCGAGCGTCTGCCATTCCCCGGCGGACGGACGAGCACGATCAACACTCCGGAGGGTTTCCGTTTCGATCTCGGGCCGACCTTCTTCCTCTATCCGAGGGTCCTCGACGACATTTTCACCGCCTGTGGCCGCGATCTGCGGCGCGAGGTCGATCTCGTCCGGCTCGATCCCCAGTACCGGCTCGTCTTCGGTGCCGGTGGGGAGCTCCTCGCCACCCCCGACATCGCCCGGATGGAGGCCGAGGTCGCCCGGCTCTCGCCGGTCGATGCCGGTGCCTTCACCCGGTTCATGAATGCGACCCGCGAGAAGTTCGTCCGCTTCGCGCCATTCCTCGAGCAGCCCTTCGAGAGCTGGCGCGATCTGGCCAACCCCGATCTCATCAAGCTCATGCCGCTGCTGAAGCCATGGCGGAGCCTGAACGACGAACTGGGGAGCTTTTTCCGCGACGAACGGATCCGCCTCGCGTTCACGTTTCAGTCGAAATATCTGGGGATGTCGCCGTTCCGCTGCCCCAGCCTGTTCTCGATCCTGTCGTTCCTCGAATACGAGCACGGCGTCTTCCATCCGATCGGCGGATGCGGCGCGGTGTCAACCGCGATGGCACGGATCGCTCACGAGATGGGGGTGGAAATCCACTACTCAGAATCGGTCGAATCGCTCCGCTTCGACGGGCGGAGGATCGCCGCGGTGCAGACGCAGGAGCGGGAGTACGAAGCCGATGCCACGGTCATCAATGCCGACTTCGCCCGCTCGATGACGCGCTTGGTGCCGGACAAGCTGCGGCGCCGCTGGAGCGACCGGCGGATCGCTTCGAAGCGGTTCTCCTGCTCGACTTTCATGCTCTACCTCGGGATCGAGGGGCAGTATGACGTGCCCCATCACACGATCTACTTGTCGGCCAACTACCGCGACAACCTCGCCGACATCGAGACGCGTCATGCCCTCGGTCCCGATCCGTCGATGTACGTGCAAAACGCCTGCATCACCGATCCCTCCCTCGCTCCAGCCGGCCACAGCACGCTCTACCTGCTGATCCCCGTCACCCACCGCCACCCCAACGTCGACTGGCGCCGCGAGGCCCCCCGCTACCGTGAGGTGGCCCTCGACCAACTCCAACGGATCGGGATCGACGGCGTCCGGGAGCGGATCCGCTTTGAGAAGATGATCACGCCGGACGACTGGCAGGATGACTACGAGATCTACCGCGGGGCGACGTTCAACCTCTCCCACGATCTCGGCCAGATGCTCCACCTCCGTCCGCACAACCGCTTCGAGGACCTCGACGGGGTGTACCTCGTCGGGGGTGGCACCCATCCCGGCAGCGGCTTGCCCGTGATCTACTCCTCTGCCCGGATCACGACCGATCTGCTCCTCGACGACCTCGGTCTCGCGGGCCTCCCCCAACCCTCCCCATCGACGACGGCCCATGGTCGCCCGCGGGCTCCCGCCATCGTCTAGTCCGCTGGCACCAAAGCCTGCACCTCGCCGATTGATCGCCACCGAACAACGAGACCGTCAAAATCCAAGCGCCGGCGAGAGCCGAGCCGAGGAAGGGATGATGCAAACCGTCAACGAATCGAATCGGGTCGTCGTCATCGGGGCCGGACTCGGTGGCTTGGCCGCTGCCTGCACGCTGGCGGCGCGGGGCTACGCGGTGACGCTGTGCGACAAGAATCCGTGGGTCGGAGGGAAGGCGGCGATCCTCTCGGAGCAGGGCTACCGCTTCGACATGGGCCCGACGATCCTCACGATCCCGGGGGTCCTGCGGCGGATCTTCGCCGAGGCCGGGCGCGATGTCGACCAAGCCCTCGACTTGATCCGGCTCGACCCACAGTGGCGGAGCTTCTTCACCGACGGTTCGACGCTCGATCTGTGCGCCGATGTGCCGCAGATGCAGGCCACACTCGACCGCTACGCGCCGGGGACCGGGGCGGGGCAGGGGTACGGGCGTTTCATGGAGCTCTCGAAGCGGCTCCACCGGATCTCCGACGAGTTTTTCTTCTGGCGCCCGGTGGGCGGGCTCACCGACATGTTCGACCCGCGCCGCAGTTTCAACGTGGGGATGCTCCGCGAGATCATGGGGATGCGACCGGGGCACAGCGTTGCCGGTACCGTCCGGGCCTATGTGCCCGACGCCCGGGCGGCGCAGATGTTCGATCATTTCACGCAGTACGTGGGGAGCTGCCCTGAATCTTCGCCGGCGGTCCTCTGCGGCATCGCCAACATGCAGTCGCGCGACGGGGTGTGGTATCCGCGCGGAGGAACCGGTGCCGTGCCAAGGGCGCTGGCCACCCTTGCGGTCGATCTCGGCGTCGACATCCGCACCCGTACCCCCGTCAGCCGGATCCTCGTCGAGAAGGGGAAGGTGCGCGGCGTCGTGACGGAGCAGGGGGAGACGATCCCGGCGGCCGTGGTGGTGAGCAACTCCGACAGTGTCCGCACCCACCGCGAGCTCGTCGATGGCGCGCCCGCCGCGCGATTCCTCGGGCGGCGAAAATACGAGCCGGCGTGTTCCGGCGTCGTCCTCTACCTCGGCCTCGACCGACGCTACGAACAACTCCTCCACCACAACTTCGTTTTTTCGGCCGACCCGCACGAGGAGTTCGACTTCATTTACCGCAAGGGGGAGCCGGCCCCCGATCCGACCTGCTATCTCTGCGCCCCGGCCATCACCGAACCGGAGGTGGCGCCGCCCGGAGGAGAGGCCCTCTACGTGCTCGTTCACACCCCCTACCTCCGGCCCCACCACGACTGGTCGAAGATGTTCGCCTCCTACCGGAAGCGGATTATCGAGAAGCTCGTCTCCACCGCCGGACTCGAGGACCTCGAGCAGCACATCGTCGTCGAGCGGTTCCTCACGCCGCAGGACATCAACGACCGCTACCACGTCCTCAACGGCGCGATCTACGGCCTGGCGAGCCACGGTCGATTCCTCGGCGCCTTCAAGCCCTCGAACCGTTCCCCAGACATCGAAGGGCTGTACCTCGCCGGTGGTTCTGCCCACCCGGGGCCGGGCATGCCGATGGTGATGATGTCGGGCTGGATCGCGGCCGACACCGTCGACAAGGATCGGCTCGTCGAGCCCTCCGGTCCGGTGTCGACGCCGGCCTCCTGCGCGGTCTGACAGCGCCTGGGAGGAGCCCTTGAAGCGCGACGGCACGGACGGTGAGGGGGGGGACCAACTCCCCCCCTTCTCGCGAACTCTCTACCACTGGTTCATGGTCTATGTCCGGCGTTCGATGCGCCGGCACTTCCACAGCTTGCGGTTGCTCGGTGGCGCGGGGGGAGGGCCCGATCATCCCGATCTCGGGAGTCAACCGGTGATCCTCTACGCGAACCATCCCGGCTGGTGGGATCCGCTCGTGTTCTTCACCGTCGCCCAGGAGCTCTGGCCCGATCGGCTCAACTACGGCCCGATCGACGCCGCGGCGCTCGGCAAGTACCGGTTCCTCGAACGGATCGGATTGGTCGGCATCGAGCCGGGGTCGCGTCGCGGCGCGGCCCGTTTCCTCCGCATCGCCCGGGCCGCCGGCCATCGCCCCGACGTCATCTTCTGGGTCACGGCCCAGGGGGAGTTCGCCGATCCGCGCGAGCGCCCGACGGTGATCCGCCCGGGGGTGGGGCATGCCGCGGGGGCGAACGAACGAGGGGTGATCGTGCCGATGGCGGTCGAGTACCCGTTCTGGAATGAGCGCCTGCCCGAAGCGCTCGTGGCCTTCGGCGACCCGATCCCGATGGGGCGGAGCGGCGGCCTCGACGCCCATGACTGGACCCCGCTCCTCGCGGAGCGTCTCGAGGCGACCCAGGACCGGTTGGCCCGGGCCGCCCGGGGGCGCGACCCGGCCCCGTTCCGCACGCTGCTGGCCGGGGATGTCGGCGTGGGGGGGGTCTACGATCTCGGCCGCCGACTCCGTGCCTGGCTCGCGGGTCAGCCGTTTGATCCCTCCCACGGCAGCCGTCCGCCCCTCTCTCCGGAGCAGCGGCGATGATCCTGGCCTGGTGGACCCTTCCGGGCTTGGCGCTGGCCAGCTTGCCGGCGCTGCTGACGCTCGCCAATCTGCGGTTCTTCACCCGCGCCCCGCGACCGGCGCCGGGCGCGAGCCCCACCGGGGTCTCCGTCCTCGTGCCGGCCCGCGACGAAGCCCGGGTGATCGGCCGGCTCGCCGCCGCCGTTCTTTCCAACCGCGATGTCGACCTCGAACTGGTGATCCTCGACGACGACAGCCGGGATGAGACGGCGGCGATCGTCTCGGCCCTTGCCATCACCGATCCGCGCGTCCGGCTGCTTCGCGGTCAGCCGCTCCCCCCCGGCTGGTGCGGCAAACAGCACGCCTGCTGGCAGCTCGCCCAAGCGGCGCGCCACGACTTCTTCGTGTTCCTCGACGCCGACGTCACCCTCGAGCCCGAGGCCCTGGCGCGGATGGTCGCCTTCCTCGAGACGCGCGGGGTCGATCTGGCGAGCGGGTTCCCCCGCCAGGAGACCGGCTGCCTCCTCGATTGGCTCCTCCTCCCGCTCATCCACTTCGTGCTCCTCGGCTACCTCCCGCTGGCGATCGCCCGCATCGACAACCGCCCCGGACTCGCCGCCGGATGCGGCCAATTGTTCATCACCCGGCGGGAGGCCTATCGGGCTTGCGGGGGCCATGCCGCCATCAAGGCCTCCCTCCACGACGGCATCAAGCTCCCCCGCGCCTACCGGGCCGCTGGCCTCTCGAGCGATCTGTTCGATGCCGGTGACATCGCCCGCTGCCGGATGTACGGCACCGACCGGGAGGTGCTGCGGGGCCTCGGGAAGAACGCCACCGAGGGGATCGCCGCGGCGGGGAGCATCCTCCCCTTCACCCTCCTCCTCGCCGGCGGCCAGATCCTCCCGGCAATCCTCCTCGGCTCCGGCCTCGCCGCTGGATGGGAGGGCTGGCCGACCTGGGGCGTGGCCATGGCACTGGCGGCCGCGGCCGCCGCGTGGGCCCCGAGATTCCTGGCGGTCCACCGCTTCGGCCACAGCCTCTCCAGTGCCCTGGTCCATCCGCTCGGCGTAGCGGTGTTCCTCGGCATCCAGTGGACTGCCCTGGTCCGCCGGTCGCTCGGCCTGAAGACGAGTTGGCGGGGCCGAGCGCTTTCGCCCCAGTAGCGGGGCGCTGGCCGCTCACCCCACCGCCCCCCGCGCGACGGCCCGACGCGCCGCGCGGGCCGCCGCTTCGGCCGCGGCCAGACTGTCGGCGACGGCCGTCAGATGCCCCATTTTCCGCCCCGGCCGCGGGGCCGATTTGCCGTAGAGATGGAGGCTCACGCCCTCCACCGCCAGAGCCGCGTTCCAGTCAGGCTCCCCCAGCTCCCAACAGTCGCCGAGGAGATTCATCATCGCCGCCGGGGAATGGAGCCGGGTGGATCCGAGCGGAAGGCCACAGACGGCCCGTACCTGCTGCTCGAATTGGCTCGTCACGGCCGCTTCGATCGTGAGGTGACCGGAATTGTGGGGCCGCGGGGCGATCTCGTTGACCAGCAGCCCCCCGTCGGAGGTGAGGAAGAACTCGACACAGGCGACGCCGACGACGTCGAGTGTCTCGAGGACCCGCTCCGCCATCCGCCGCGCGGCGCTGACGGTGGCCTCCGGTAGCCCCGAAGGAGCGAGCGAACAATCGAGGATGTGGTGGCGATGGTGGTTGAGCGAGGGCTCCCAGGTGCAGATCTCCCCGTGGAGGCTGCGGGCAGCGACGACCGAGAGCTCGGAGGCGAATGGAATCCATCCCTCCAGAACCAGTTCCGCCGGTCCCAAGCTTCCCCAGGCGGCATCGACGTCCGCCAGGCTGTCGAGGCGGCGCTGCCCCTTCCCGTCATAGCCCGAGCCACACGTTTTCAGGACGGCCGGCAGCCCCGTCCGCGCCACGGCGGCGACGAGATCGTCCCGCGAGCGGACCATGCTGTGCGGGGCGCAGGGGATCGCGTGGGCGACGAGGAACGCCTTCTCTCGCCCCCGATCCTGGGTCGTGAACAGCACCTCCGGCCCCGGACGGACCGGCACGACGGCGTCGAGGGCCCGGGCCGCGACCACCGGTACGTTCTCGAATTCGTACGTCACCGCCGCGAATCGGCCCCCCAACGCCACCAACCTGGCCGGGTCGTCGAGGAGCCCGACATGGACTCGGTCGCAGTGCCGGGCGGCGGGGCAATCGGCATGGTCGACGACCGCCTCGACGCGATAGCCCATCCGCCGGGCGGCGGAGGCGAACATGGCGCCGAGTTGGCCACCACCGAGGACGCCGAGGGTGGCGCCGGGGAGGATGGGGGACCGACGGGCGACGGAGCGGGAGAGACTGGAATGGCTCACGAGATGTCACGCTTGACTGGGGCAGGGGAGATCGTCGGCAAGCACCCGCGCGGTCTGCTCCTCGCGGTAGACCCGGAGGGCTTCGGCGAGACGGTCGTCGTGGAGGGCGAGGACCGCCACCGCCAGGAGCGCCGCATTCGTCGCCCCTGCCGGCCCGATCGCCAGGGTGCCGACCGGGATCCCGGCCGGCATCTGCACGATCGAGAGGAGCGAATCGACCCCCCGGAGCAGCGCCGATTCAACCGGCACACCGAACACCGGCAGGGCCGTCTGGGCCGCCATCATGCCGGGGAGATGGGCCGCCCCCCCGGCCCCGGCAATGATCAGCCGGAGGCCGCGGCGGGCCGCGTGGGTGGCATACTCGGCGAGTTTCCCCGGAGTGCGGTGGGCCGAAATGATCTCGCACTCGTGCGCGACACCGAACTGCGTCAGGACCTGCGAGGCGCGCTCGAGCGTCGCCCAGTCGGAGCGGCTCCCCATCACGATCCCCACCAGCGCCGCGGGGGTGCGATCAGGGGAGGGGAGCGCCGACGCGGGGGGAGCAGCAGTCATGAAGAAGCCTCGACTGGCGATGGCGGCACGGTCAACGAAGCCTGACGGGGCGCGACCACGACGGCCGCTTTTCGCGCAGGCCCCGGTCCGCCGCCGTCGGGAATCCCGCCATCATCCGTTGCCGCTGCGGGGCTTGCAACGGAGCCCCCGCGCGTGGCCGGCCGAGACGGCAAAGCCCCGCTGCGCCCGGCACGGTCGGCGATTGACGCGCCTCCGCGACGATTCGACAACAGGGGGAGAGCGGACGGCCCGCTCCCGGAGCATCAACCACCAGCGCGGAGCACTCCCATGCCGATGGACCACGCCCTCCCCGACACCCTCCCGGTCCACTGGCCCGCCGGATTGACCGCGCCCCCGACCGCCACCGACGAGGCGCTCGACCGGGCCGCGGCGGTGCTCCGCGCGGGGGGGCTGGTGGCGATCCCGACCGAGACGGTCTACGGGCTCGCCGCCCTGGCGCTGTCGGAGAGCGCCGTGGAGCGGATTTTTCTCGCCAAGGGGCGGTCGTCGACCAATCCGCTCATCGTCCATGTCGATGGCATCGCGATGGCGCGGACGCTGGCCGCGGAGTGGCCCGACTCCGCCGAACGGATCGCCCGGGCCTGCTGGCCCGGCCCGGTGACGGTCGTCGTCCCGAAGGCAACGCACGTCCCCGACCGCGTCACCGCCGGCGGGCCAACGGTGGCGCTGCGATGCCCCGACCAACCGATCGCCCGCGAACTGATCACCCGCCTCGGCGAACCGCTGGCAGCTCCGAGCGCGAACCGTTCGCTCCGCCTCTCGCCGACGACGGCAGCCCATGTCCTCGAGAGCCTCGGCGCGAGGGTCGACCTGATCCTCGACGCCGGCCCGTGCGGACGGGGAATCGAATCAACCGTCGTCGACTGCACGGTGTCGCCGCCGGCGATCCTCCGCCCCGGCCCGCTCACCGCCACGGCGCTCGCCGCGGCGCTCGGCGAGACAATCGCCGCCGCACCGACCAGCGCCCCCTCCGGACCGGCCCGCTCCCCCGGCCAGCTGACCCGCCACTACGCCCCGCGCACCCCCCTCGAGACGAGCCCCCGCGCCGCCGAGCGGGTGACCGAATTGCTCCGCGCCGGGAAGCGCGTCGGCTGGCTGACAACCCGGCCCGCCGACGCGCGGACCAGACGGATCGCCACCAGCGCCGAGGTGGTCGTCGTGCCGATGCCGGACGATCCGGCCGCGCACGGTGCCATGCTCTACGCCGTGCTCCACGCCGTCGACAAGCGGTCACTCGACTGGATCGTCGTCGACGAACCCCCTTCCGGCGATGCCTGGCAGGCGATCCACGACCGCCTCGCGCGGGCCGCGGCCCGGGATGACGGCGCGTCCGACGGCGCGGACGCCCCCGCCCCGGTAGGTTGAGCCCGCGCCGGCACCGTCACGCGGCCGGCGCGATGATCTCCCGCAAGGCTGCGGTGATGTCGGGATACTGAAACGTGAAACCGCTCTCGAGCGCCACCCGGGGGATCACCCGCTGCGAGGCGAAGAGCACTTGGGCGAACTCCCCGAACGCGAGCCGGAGCCCGAAATAGGGGGCCGGGAGAAAGGCGGGGCGGTGGAGTTGGCGACCGAGGGCGCGGGTGAACTCCGAGTTTCGCACAGGGTTCGGGGCGACGGAGTTCATCGGGCCGTCGATCGGGGCAGTCGTGGCGGCATGGTGGTACAGCCGCGCCAGGTCGGTGACATGGATCCACGGCATCCACTGCTTCCCGCTCCCCAACGGGCCCCCGGCCCCCAATTTGAACGGGAGGAGCATCTTTCCCAGCGCCCCCCCCCCGGCGCCGAGCACGATCCCGGTCCGGGCCGTGACCACCCGGACCCCCAGTTCGCGGGCGGCCAGCGCCTCCTCCTCCCAGGCGACGCAGACCTCCGCGAGGAAGTCGCGCCCCGCTGGCGCCGACTCGGTGAGCTCGTCGTCCCCCCGGTTGCCGTAGTAGCCGACCGCCGAAGCCGAGACGAGCACGGCGGGGCGAGCCGATGCCTGACGGAGCCCCTGAACGAGATGCCGAGTACCGATCACCCGGCTGTCCCTGATCCGTTGCTTCTGGGCTGGCGTCCACCGCCCTTCGGCCACCGATTCACCGGCGAGATGGAAGACGGTGTCGATTCCCTCCAGGGCGCTGGCGGGGGGAGGTCCCTGACGGGAATCCCAGCCGACGATCCGGCTGGCGAGATGACCGATCGTGGCCCGGGCCCGGTCCGGATTGCGCGTCAACACCACCGGCCGATCGAGCATCCGCAACAACCGCGGCCCCACGAACCCGGTCGCCCCCGTGACCAATGCCTGCATAGCTTCCTCCCTGTCGCGAACAGAAGTCGCGGTCGCGGCGCCGGCACGGTGTCGCGGAGCGGAAGCCCCGGAAAAAAACGACTCTCGTCACAACGGCCCGGGGGAGTATAAACGGCGTCCCTCCTTCTGGCCTGCCCACCCCGCGCCCCGGACCTTTCCCCCTTGTCCTCCCGCCCGCCGAGGCCCCGTGCCAGGGTCGTGGAGCTCCTCGCCCGTGGCCTCCCGCCGCGGTCTGGGCTCCGCCGCGATCTCTGGATCTCCACCGCCGACGCCTCTGCCTACAGCGTGATGGTCGGCTGCGGGGAGCACTACATCCCGGCGTTCAGCCTGGCGCTCGGCTTCGGCCCGGTCGCAACCGGGCTGACCGCATCGGCGCCGCTGTTCGTGGGGGCGGTGCTCCAACTGGTGACGCCGCTGGCGGTGCGCCGGCTGAGAACGAACCGGGGCTGGGTGGTGGCCACGACGGCGGTGCAGGCCGTCAGTTTTCTGCCGCTCATCTGGTGGGCGCTGCGCGGGCATGCCCAACCGTGGGAGCTGCTGATCGCCGTGAGCATCTACTGGTCGGCCGGCATGGCCGGGGCCCCGGCCTGGAACGCCTGGATGGGCACCCTGATTCCGGAGCGGATGCGCACCCCCTACTTTGCCCATCGCAGCCGTCTCGGCCAGTTTGCGGTCCTCGGCGGTTTCGTCGCCGGGGGACTGCTTCTGGAATGGGGGAAGCGTCACGACGTACTCCTCCCCACGTTCGCGGTCCTGTTCGCGCTCGCCTCGGGCTGCCGTCTCGTCTCGACCCTCTGTCTGGCCGCCTGCCGCGAGCTCAAGCCCCCGCTCCACGACCCGCCCCCCCAGGCCGATCGCCCCCCCGGCGCTGCGGCCCCGCCCCGGTCCGGTCCCGGCGTGGCGTGGCAGCGCCTCCGCGCCCTCGCTTCGGGGCCGGCAGGCACCCTCGTCACGTACCTGTGGGCGATCACCTTTGCCTGCCAGTTCTCCGGCGCTTACTTCGCCCCCTACATGCTCAAGGACCGGCAGTTCTCCTACCTCTCGTACATGCTCGTCGTGGCCGTCAGCTTCCTCGCGAGGGCTCTCGTGCTCCCGAGCCTGGGGCGGCTGGGAGGCCGGATCGGCTCCCTCGGCCTGCTCTGGGTGGGGGGGCTCGCGATCGCTCCGCTGACGCTCTTCTGGCTCGTGTCGGCGAACATCCCCTACCTCATCGGCGTGCAGGTCGTCGCCGGCGCGTCGTGGGCGGCCTACGAACTGGCCGTCGTGCTCCTCTTCTTCGAGACGGCCTCGCACCGCGAGCGGACCGGCGTGGTGACCGCCTACAACCTCGGCCATGCCATGGCCTGGGTCAGCGGTGCAGCCTGCGGCGGCCTCCTTCTCCGCACCCTCGGCGAGGACCGCAGCGCCTACTACGCCGTGTTCGTCGTCTCGGCACTCCTCCGCGTGGCGGCGATCCCGCTTCTGCGGCGGGTCCACCTGCCCCCGTCAGGGAGCACCACAACCCCGGCCCGGCGGGCCCCCCCGGCACGGCGGGACGAAGCGGAAGGCGAGGGGATCGACGAGACCTCTCTTCTCGTCGCGGGCGACAGCATCCTCCCCGGCGACACGGCGATTCCGACCGACACCGTCGTCGCCGGCGACGCCCCGACCCGATCGGAAGGCGCGACCATCTGACCCCGGACACCAGCCGGCGATCAGCCCGGCGGGAAGCGGGGCTCGTTGGCAAGGCTGTCGAGGAACGTCCGGGCGCGGCCGTAGTCGCCGCCCGGGTAGCGGCTGACATTCGTCTTCAGGGCATCGATGAACTTCGAGACGGTCCCGCGGATCTTCTCGAACTCCTCAAACTGAAGGCTGCCGCCGCTCGCAGCCCGATCGGCGAACAGTTTGTCGAGGACGGAGCGATAGGTGTTGTAGTCCGCGTCGGTGAGGAGGAGCGGATACTCGATGTGGCCGGTGACCGGATCGAGCTGCGCCGACGTCAGCCGCGGCGGGGCCGCCGCCTTGGCGAAGCGGATCGCCTGATCGTGTGTCACGGCCGGCCCGTTCTCGGCCTGCCGCGCTTCCTTGTTCGAGCGTCGCATGTCGAAATAGGTGTTCGTCCACTTCTGACGGTTGTCGATCTCCTTCGTCTTGGCATCTTCCCAGTTCTTCGCCGCCTCGGAGTTCTGGAGGTTGGCATAGCCCTCGGAGCGGATCACATCGGAGAGCCCATAGGCAGCGGCCTGGCCGGCCGTCGAGGCGTAGCCGCCCCCCATGCCCCCCATGCCAAAGCCCCATCCCCCCCACTGGGCCGACGCAGTGTGCGACGCCCCGCCCCCCATCAGACCGAGCACGGCGGCAAAACCGGCCCGAGCGAGGAAACCGGCCGACTGGCGGCCGAGGAGGAACCGGGCGACGAAACTCAGGCCCGGGGAAACACGAACCTCCGCGGCGACGGTGGGGGCACAGCGACGCATGACCTGCCTCTTGGTGGCCCGCTGGGGGCGGAATGGAAGGATGGGGAGGAACCCGGCCATGGACCGGCCGGTCCCCCGCGATGGAACAATCTCCGCCATCGGAAAACTCCGATGGGAGAAACAGTGCACCAGAGTATACAATCCGTTTGCTGGAGGGGCGACACCGCTTTCGCGCCCGGCAGGCTGAAAAACTGCATCCGATGCGTCCGCCGGGGCGCTCGATGGCAGGGCTGGGGCCTGCGGACGCGACCGCCGGTGCCGGCTGTCGCGATCCTGACGGTCGTGCCGCTTCCAGTCGGGAATCTGTGGCGGAGGTTTTCTCCACCGCTGTCGGTTCCACGGGCTGGCCATGCTATGGCTTTCGAGAGCGGAATTGCGCCGCGCGTCGCCGCGGGCTTTTCCCGGAGCACACCCTGGAGTGAATCGAGATGAGGTTCAAGGGAACGATCGTGATCGTCGGTGTCGTCGGCTTGATGGCGACGCTCGGGTGCACCGCAACGAAAAAGCCGGCGTCCGACCAGAAACCGCCGGAGGTCACGTTCGGCGATCAGAAGAAAGTTGATGAACCGTCGGCCCAGCCGAAGGCCGGGGGCGTGCCGAAGCGGCCCGCGGCCGCGACGCCAGCCGATCCCGGCGACGACAAGGCAGGCAAGGCTGACAAAGCCACGAGCGACACCCTCGAACTCCCCGGTGGCGGGCCCGCTGCGCCGCCCGTGGCCGCCCCTGTCAAGGAGGCGAGCACGCCGGCTCCAGCCGCTGTGGATCGCCCGGCCCCCGGTGCGGAGACGCTCGGAAAACTCCGTCAAGATTTTGCCGCCGCGACTGACGAGGACGGCCGCATTTTCGCTGTCGACGCGCTCGCCGACCTCGGGCCCAACGCCCTCCCGGCTCTCGACGAGTTGGTCAAGGCGCTCGGGGATGACAACATCCGCCTCCGCTGGCATGCGGCCCGCGCCATCGGGCGCATCGGTGAGGATGCCTTCCCCGTCCTCCCCAAGCTCGTCGCCCTTCTCAAGGATGCCGACCCGATCGTCGTCACCCAGGCCGCCGCCGCAATCCGCGAGATCCGGGCCGACGAAGGGAATGCCCCCCTCGCCGACGACCATGCCCAAGCCTACGCCGAAGCGGTCGATGCGCTCGCTGCCACGCTCGTCCATGTCGATCCCCGGGTTCGTCGAGGGAGCCTCAAGACGATCACGGCCCTCCGCCCGGAGCCGGTCAAACTGGCCAACCTCCTCAATGACAAACTCTCCGACGCCGATCCCTCGGTCGTCATGCCGGCCATGGAATCGCTCGCCGACCTCGGCGCCGATGCCGTGCCGATGCTCGTGGAATCACTCAAAAACCCGAAGTCTCGCTATTGGGCGACGGTGGCGCTGACGGAGATCGGACCGGCCGCCGCCCCGGCTGCCGGCGCCCTCACTGCCGCGGCCCTCAACGGCGAGCCGGAGGAGCGGATGCAAGCGATGCTGGCGCTGGCTGCGATCGGTGAGCCGGCAGCCGAAGCCGCCGATGAGCTCTCCGCCGCCCTCGACTCCCCCGACACCGCCGTGAAGTCATCGGCGGCCTACGCCCTCGGGCGGATGCGGGTCGCCTCGGCCGACGCCGCCCTCGAAAAGGCCTCGGCTGACAGCGATCCGTTCCTCGCCGGGATCGCTTCCTGGGCCCGCGCTCGGATCCACCCCGACGACAAGACTCTCGTATCGGCGGCGCTGGCCACCCTCTCCACCGCCCTCGGCTCCGATCGTGTCAACACGCGGATCGCGGCGATGTCGGCGCTCTCCGATCTCACTGGCAGCCTCGACGACGCTGAAGAGGCCGCCCTCGCGGACCGGTTCGTCGGGCTCCTCGAGGATGACCACCCGGCAGTCCGGGGCGCGGCAGCCACGTCGCTTGTGCGCTTCGGTCCGACGGCCATCACGGCGCTCGAGAAGGCTCTCGACAAGCCGGCCCTGAGAACGCTCGCGATGGAGCTCCTCGCTGCTGCTGGCTCCAAGGCCAAGCCGGCTGTCGACAATCTCGTCGCGGCGCTGGCCGACGCCGACCCGGCCACGCGCGGCGATGCGGCCGTCGCCCTGGCCGCCATCGGCCCCGATGCGGCCGAGGCTGTCCCGGCCCTGACCAAGCTCCTCGCCGGCGACGAGAAGGAAGCCGCCCTGCGGTACGCCGCCGCCTACGCCCTCGGCCGGATCGGCCCGGCCGCGGCCCCGGGCGCGGAGACGCTCCGCGGGCTTTCGAAGTCGGAGGACGAACTGATGGCCTCCGTTGCCGTCTGGGCACTCCTGAAGATCGAGCCGGAAAACAAGGCCCAGGTGGCCGCCGCCGTGCCGGTCCTCCGCAAGGCCCTCCGTGGCGAGCGTGATCTGGCCCGCCTCGAGGCAGCGACGGCACTCGGCGAGTTGGGGGGGGCGGCCGCGAGTGCCGTCCCGATCCTCGAGCTCGTCAGCGAGGACGACCCGCTCGCGGCGGTCCGCCGAGCCGCCGCCGCGGCGCTGGAGAAGATCAGGGCGGCCGGAAACTGAAATCTGCCTGGCACGGACGGTGCGCAGCCCTTGGAGCGTTCTGACCCGGGCCGGCCCCATCAACCCATCCCCGGGGGTGTGGCAAGGTCTGCGGTTCCCCTGGCCCTGGCTCCAGCGGTCTGCACCACCGACCGATAGAGAGCTAGGCCCGACGTTCCGGGCCCTCTCCCCGCATATCGGTGTGGTGCCATGGCTCTCCCTGGGTGGTTCGGCTCGCTGTGGTTGACCCGCTTCTCCCGCCCGGCAGGGGAGAGGCCGATCTGGCATCATCTCCTCCGCACGCCCCCGCAGCGGATCCTCGAGATCGGGCTGGGGACGCTCGCCCGGACGGAACGGATGCTGTCGCTGGTCGGGGCGGCCGCGGCCGGCACACCGGTCCACTACGTCGGCATCGACCGCTTCGAGAGCCGGACTCCCGCCGACCCGCCCGGCGTGACCCTCAAGCAGGCGCATCAGCGTCTTACCACGCTTGCGAAGGTCCAACTCGTGCCCGGCAATGCCGACTCCGCCCTCGCCCGGGTGAGCAATCATCTCGGCATTTTTGATCTCGTCCTCGTGTCGGCCGACGATGAGCCGAAGCACCTCGAGCGGAGTTGGTTCTTCGTCCAACGGCTCGTCCGGCCGTCCTCCACGATCCTCGTCGAGCCCGCCCTTGGCCGTTCCTGGGAGCCCCTCCACGCTGCGGGGCTGGACTCTTTGGCGTCGCGGACCGTGCAGCGCCGAGCGGCCTGAACGGGGATTCTTCCGCCCGCTCCGCGGATGGACGGCACCACCCCGTGGCCCTGCCCGTCACCGGCGGCTACATTGCGGGTGCGGGCGCCCGGCTCCCGGTCCATCGGGGCCGACGGAGCGCCCACCGGCCCCGCCATCGACCCCTCCATGCCCGCTCCGCGCACGCTTCTGGACAAGATCTGGGACGACCATCTCGTCTGCAGCCCTGACGGCGAACAACCGCTGATCTACATCGATCGGCACCTCGTTCACGAGGTCACCAGCGCCCAGGCCTTCGAGGGGCTGCGGGTCGCCGGCCGCCGGGTGCGGCGTCCCGAGGCCACGTTCGCGACGCCCGACCACAACATTCCCACCACCGACCGTCGTCTCCCGATCGCCGACCCGATCTCGAAGCAGCAGATCGACACGCTCCGGGCGAATTGCGGGGAGTTCGGGATCCGCCTGTTTGACCTCGGCGACGCCGACCAGGGGATCGTCCACGTCATCGGCCCCGAGCTGGGGATCACGCAGCCGGGGATGACGATCGTCTGCGGTGACAGCCACACCGCCACCCACGGTGCCCTCGGAGCGCTGGCGTTCGGGATTGGCACGAGCGAGGTCGAGCATGTTCTCGCCACCCAGACGCTCCGGCAGTCGAAGCCGAAGTCGTTCGAGGTCCGCGTCGAAGGGGAGCTCCATCCCGGCGTGACCGCCAAGGACCTCGTCCTCTACCTCATCGGCCGCCTCACGACCGAAGGGGGCACCGGGTACGTCATCGAATACACCGGCCCCTGCATCCGCCGCCTCGGGATGGAGGAGCGGATGACGGTCTGCAACATGTCGATCGAGGCCGGTGCCCGGGCCGGTATGATCGCCCCCGACCGGATCACCTTCGACTACCTGCGGGGCCGCGACCTCGTCCCGCAGGATTTCGACCGGGCCGTGGCCCGTTGGGAAACCCTCCCCAGCGATGCCGGCGCCCGCTACGACCGCAGCGAGACGTTCTCCGGCGGCGACGTCGTCCCGCAGGTGACCTGGGGGACAAACCCCGCGCAGGTTGTCGGGGTCGACGCCACCGTCCCCGATCCGGCCTCGATGACCGATCTGAGCGACCGTTCGAGCGCCGCGCGGGCGCTTGAGTACATGGGACTCCAGGCAGGGACGCCGATCGTGGCGATCCCGATCGACCGCGTGTTCATCGGCTCGTGCACGAACAGCCGGATCGAGGATCTGCGGGCGGCGGCCGGGGTCGTCCGCGGCCACCAGGTCGCGTCGCGCGTCAGGGCGATGGTCGTCCCCGGGAGCGGCCGTGTGAAGCGCCAGGCCGAGGCGGAGGGGCTCGATCGGGTGTTCACCGCCGCCGGTTTCGAGTGGCGCGAGGCGGGCTGCAGCATGTGTCTGGGGATGAACCCCGACACGCTCGCGCCCGGCGAGCGCTGCGCCTCGACGAGCAACCGCAACTTCGAGGGGCGCCAGGGGAAGGGGGGGCGCACCCATCTGGTCTCACCGGCGATGGCCGCGGCCGCCGCCGTGGCGGGGCACTTCACCGACATCCGCCAGTGGCCCTATCACTGATCGGTGACTGGCCTCCCGCCTCCATCCCCGCCTCCACGCCCCATCGATCCCCACCGCCCCCGACGGAGTTTTCCCCCGTGCAGCCGTTCACGACCCTCACCGGGAACGTCGCCCCGCTCGACCGTGCCAACGTCGACACCGACCAGATCATCCCCAAGCAGTTCCTCAAACGGATCGAGCGGACCGGGTTCGGGCAATTCCTCTTCTTTGACTGGCGGTTCCTCCCGGACGGATCGCCAGACCCGGCCTTCGAACTCAACCAGCCGATCCGCCAGGGGGCAAGCATCCTTCTGGCTCGCCGCAACTTCGGCTGTGGCTCCAGCCGCGAACACGCCCCGTGGGCCCTCGCCGACTACGGTTTCCGCTCGGTGATCGCCCCGACCTTCGCCGACATCTTCTTCAACAACTGCTTCCAGAACGGCATGGTTCCGGTGAAACTCGACGAGGCCGACGTCGACGAGCTCTTCCGCCGCGCTGCCGCCGCGGAGGCCGGGGGTCAGGCCTACCGGCTGACGGTCGACCTGCAAAACTGCCTGGTCCACGACGACGGCGGGTTCTCGCGGACGTTTCCAGTCGATCCCTTCCGCCGGCACTGCCTCCTCGCGGGGCTCGACAACATCGGCCTCTCTCTCGAGCACGTCGATCAGATCACCGCCTGGGAGAACGCCTCCGGTCTGCCCCCGCTCCAGGGCGGCGCGACATGACCGGAGAGGGGCAGCGCGGATCCCCATCGGGATCGCCACAGCGTCCGGAAAACGCCCCGGTTCGATGCCCGCAGGCGCGGCGCGTGGGGAAACCATTCACAACGCCGGGAGTTGCCATGGATCGGCTCATGACCAACGCGATCGCGGCCCTCCTCTTGGCCGCGTGGCTGGGGAGCGCCAATGCCTGGGGGCAAGCGAGCGCGACCGCGCGACCGGTCGCTGCCGAGAACGGTGGGATGGAAGGGGCGATCGTCGTCGACGATCTCGCCGGGCCCGTCGGCCTCGCGGCCTCCCCCACCGGTCAGACGCTCTTCGTGCTGCGGCTCCGGGACCGCGATGTCCTCGGCATCGATCTCCAAGATCCGACCAAACGGTGGACCGCCGTCCCTGCCACGCCGGAGGTCGAGCCGCGAGCCTTGGGGATTATCGATTCGAGCACGCTCGCCCTCCTCGTCCGCGAGGAAGAGACCTGGTCGATCCGGGTCCACCGCCTCCCCGCACCGGGAAGCCCCGCAGCGGCGGATCCGGTCCAGACGGTCAAACTCGGCGCGGCGACCGGAGCCGGCGAGAGTTCCCCGGCGATCCTCGTCAGTCCGTCCCGCGACTGGCTCGCCATCACCGGCCTGCCTGGAGCAATGCCCAAGATCGCCCGCCTGACCATCACCGGAGCGAGGCTGGGATCCCCGTCAGAGCGCCGCTGCCCCGCGCTGGCCGACCGGCCGTCGGCGGTGACCGTCGGCAGCGGGGGTGAGTGGGGGCTGTTCTTGCCTCCGCCCACCGATGCGGCCGGCCTGGGCACCCTCCTCGCTTGGGTCTCCCCGAGCGGAGCGCAGCGCTTGCTTCAACTCGACTCCGGCCTGGAGCAGGTCACGGCCGCGGCGTGCTGCCGTGAGACCGGCCTGCTGTGGGCTTTGGCCGAGGGGGCCTCCGGCGGAGGGGCCGAGGGGCTGTGGCGGGTCGACGCCGCGTACGTCGAGGGGCGGCAGGTGGCCCGAGCGGTCGGCATCGCCGCGCTCCCCGCTCCGACCGGCCTCGTCTGTCTCCCCAACGGGGAAGTCGCCGTCTCCCACGGTACGGAGGCGTCACGGATCATCCGTTTCTCGCCGCGAGTCGGCGGCCCCAAGGAACCAACCCGATGACCACCCCCTCCCCCCGACGACAGAAGATCGAGGCGCTGCTGGCGGACGACCCGGACGACGTCTTCCTCCGTTACAGCCTGGCTTTGGAGCTCGAAAACGAAGGGGAGTGGGAAGCGGGCCTCGATATCCTCGAAACGCTTGCTCGCGGCACGCCCCCCTACGTGCCGGCCTTGCAAATGGCGGCCCAGCACCTCGTCAAGCACCAGCGCCCCGACGAGGCCCGCGCCTGCCTCCGCGAGGGGATCGAGGCAGCGCGGGGCCAGGGGCTTTCTCACGCGGCCGCCGAGATGGCGGAGATGCTGATGGGCCTGGGGGCCAGCGGCGAGGAATGACCGTCGTCCACTCCCCGCCACGAGCCAGAAGCCGGTGAACGAGCGAACGAGCCCGTGAACAAGGCGGGCGCTGCGGGGCTCAACCGGCCACGGTCTCGCAAGGGGGTTCGGCAGCCTCGGCGCCGCGCGTGATGACGAAGCCCATCTCCTCGATGATCCGGTAATCGGCTTCGGGGAGCTGCCCCTTCGTCGTCAGATAGTCCCCCACGAACATCGAGTTGGCGGCGTACAGGCCCAGCGGCTGGAGCGACCCGAGATGGATCTCCCGCCCACCGGCGATGCGGATCTCTGCCGACGGATTGACCAGACGCATCATCGCCAGCCCGCGGAGGCAGTCGCGGGGCGTCAGCCGCGCGGTCCCCTCCAGCGGCGTGCCGTCGATCGCGTTGAGAAAGTTGAGCGGAATCGATTCGACGCGCAGCGACCGCAGTTCCATCGCCATATCGACCAGATCGGCCCGCGTCTCCCCCATCCCCATGATCCCTCCGCTGCACAGCTGGAGTCCGGCGGAGCGGCAGGCGGCGAGCGTCGCCACCCGGTCGGCGTGCGTGTGGGTCGTGCACACCTCGGGGTAGAAGCGTTCGCTCGTATTCAGATTGTGATTCACCTTGTCGACCCCCGCGGCGGCGAGAGCCCTGGCCTGCTCGGGGCTCAGCAGGCCGAGGCAGGCACAGATGTTGAGGTCGTAGCGGGCCTTGATCTCCGGGACGATGCGGCAGACCGCGTCGATCTCCCCCTGCGTGGGACCGCGCGCCGAGATCACGATGCAGAATGTCTTCGACTGCCGCTCGGCGGCGAGCCGGGCCCCCTCGAGGAGCTTCGGCGCGGAGAGGAGGTTGTAGCGGGGGATCTCCGCGTCGGAGACCTTTGACTGGGAACAGTAGCCGCAGTCTTCCGGGCAGAGGCCGCTCTTGGCATTCATGAGGAAGAACAGCTGCACCGTGTTGCCGAAGTGATGGTGGCGGACGCGCCATGCGGCGGAAAGCACGTCGAGGATCTCGACGTCGGCCGAGTCGAGTACGGCGAGCGCTTCAGCGGGGTTGATCTCCCTCCCGGCGAGAACCCGATCGGCAAGCGCCCCCCAGGTTCCGGCGGGGCGCGTCGCTCCGGTGTCCGCCCGATGGGAGGAGGAGGGGGAGTCGACCGACGGGATGACTGGCATGGAAACGGTCTCTGGGGAACGCGGGGACGGGGTGTCGCTTCCGGACGGAGCCTCCGCCATGACGGGGAATGTATGCGAAGCGGCCCCGCGCCGCCAAACGCCCCGGCTGCTCTCCCCCTTGTTCTCTCCAATCTCTCCAGGCCGCCCCCGCGGCGACGGGATTGGCGGGGGCAGGGGGGAGTGTGACGGCAGTACCCCGGTTTGAGGAAATCTTTCGCCCCGTCACATCCGATACCTCCCGGACGACTGTCAACCGCAGCGCATCCAGAGGAAGCGTCAAACATGGTCCGGACACGAATCCCCGAAGCATCACTCGTCGGGCTGCTCGCCGCGCTTGCCACGTTCTGTGCTCTCGAGGCCCGCGGGGGACAGCCCTATTCGATCGTCGGCCAATCGGGGTCCGCCACGGCGGCGACCGGTCGCCGGCCACTCGCCGAACGGATCAAGGCTGCCAACCGTCCGATCCGCATCGCCTCGGAGGAGGAGCTCGCCCCCGACGAGGGATTGATCCCGGCGCTCCGGGATCCGGCGGCGGAGGTTCGGGAGTGGACTCCCGACCCCGTCGTGGTGGAGTTTCCGGCCGGTGGGCCCACCGCCATCGCCGTCGATGAGCTGGCGGAAACGGACGAACCGGGAGTGATGCCGCCACCGGAATCGACCGCCGTCGCCGCCCACCCGACGACCGCCGAGGACGCCGGGCTCGGCGGCGAGGTTTCGACGATCGACTCCGAGGAGTCTGCGGATGCGGCCACTGCGGAAAAGACCGCACAGGAATCGCTCCCGTCCGCGGAGGTCTCCGTCACTCCACCCGGCCCGCTCCCACAGGTTTCGAGGCAAGCCGCCCGCGTGGCTCCCCCGCGCCGTTCCGCCACTCGGGTGACGCCGCAGCGGCGCGAAGCGCTCCTCGATCGGCTGCGGAACGCGCTCGCCGGGGTGCCTCGTCCTCTCGGCCTCATTCCGGCCCCTCCCCGATCGAAGGCCTCGGCGCGTCAACATTCTCCCGCGCCTCGTTCCGCCGTGGTCCGCCATGCCGTCCCCGCGACGAGCCTGCCGGAACCGCTCACCGCCCAGCCGGCCACCAGCCCGACCGTGGCCTCGCTCGGAGAAAACGTGGGGGACGATGAATCCGGTGCACCGGAGGGCGATGCCACATCGACCGAACCGAGCTTGGCCGCCGTCAGCGCGACGGCGCCGGAGAACGAAGCCACGCCAGCCGCTGACGACACCGGGAACGATCTGGTCGCTGCGGTCGCCGCAGGCACCGACGGGTTGCCACCGTCGACGGAACCGACGGCGGAGGAGATCGCCAGCGTCGGGATGATCGACGAACCGGTCACCACACCCGCCAGCCAAGCCGTTGCCGAGGCCAGCGTTGCCGGCGCGGCAGCCGCGCCCCAAACCACCCCCACCGAAGCCGTGGCCGAGGCACCGGCCGCCCGCCCGGCCGTCCACGGGCAGCCGCACCGACAGGTCCATCCCCAGCGTCTCCGGGCGCCGAGTGCCCCCCAGCCGGTGATGACGCCGCTGGATCGCCTCCAGGCCCGGCTCGAGAACATGCCCCGGGCGCTCGGCCTGGTGCCGGCCCCGCGCCCCTCGATGCACGCCAACCGGACCCCGCTTCGCCGCGCTCCCCCGGCTGCGCCCACCCTGGCGAACGAAGGCCTTCCGGCTGCGGCCCCCGCCCCGGCCGCCGTCGATGCCGTGGCCGTCGCCGACACGACCGATCCGAACGCCACGCCCTCGACAGTCGGCGGGGAGGCCGACGTCGCGCACGAGGCAAGCGGCGACACCGAGCTGGCCCTGATCGTCACCGCGGCCCCCTCCGAAGAAGCGCTCCCGACTACCGAAGACGATCGCGATTCGCTCGCCGACAGCGGTGACGACGGGGGGGCGACAACCTCACCGACCACAGCCGAAAGCGACGGGGCAGGGGATGTCGACGTCGAATCGGAGCTCTCCGCCGATGTGCCGTCGCTGGTGGCGACCACCGCCGAGGAGACCGCCATGCCGAAGCCGGCGTTGGTGGCGGAGCCGACGCCGGTTGGGGTAGCCGCACCGGCCCTGCCGCGCCAGCCGGCCCGCCGTCCCGCGCCGCCGATCGTCCGTCGGCCGATCCGCGACGCGCTGGAAAAGGCGCTGGCAAACATGCCACGCCCGCTGGGACTCCTCCCCCAGCCCGAGCCGGTCGCCCCCCGTCGTTCCGTCACGGCACCCTCCAACGGCACCGCCACCCCCCGGGCCCTGGCGACCAAGTCGATCGGCACGCGACCACTCGACGCCGAGCGGGGGACCGAGCCGGATGTCTCCAGGGCGATCGTCACCACGCCCCCGACTGACGCCGGTGCCGATGCCGACGACACGACGTTGACCTCCAGCAACGACACGGCGGACCTGGAGCCGCTCTCCACCCCGACCGACCCGCTCGTTGCCGACGGCGTCCCGGACACCGACAAGGCACCGGCGACGCTCGCCAATCTGCCCGACGAGGGAGACGCCACCGAGGCGCAGACAACCGGCATCGAGGTCACGATCGCGGGGCCGGAGGGTTCCACCCCGCTCGGCGAACGGGTGACGATCCACCTCACCGTCAAGAACAGCGGCATCACCGCGGCCACCGACGTGACACCGGTCGTGCACTTCGGCGTCGGGCTCGAACCGCTCGGCATCCGGGGGCGCTTCGGCAGCTTCACCACCGATGGTTCGGTGATGTTCGACCGCCTCGCCAAACTTCTCCCGGGCGAGAGTATCGAGGTCGAGATCGTGGCCGTCTGCACCGTTGCCGGAACGATCCCCTACCAGGGCGCCGCCTGGTGCGGCGACGGCGAGGAACGCAACATCGTGCCGGCCGATGCCTCCATCACGGTGGTCCGGGCGACCGTGGCCACCGATCCCACGCTGCTGCGGCGTCGTTGATCGGCCGTGGGCGCTGCCGCCGCTGAGGTCACGGGAGCCATGCCGGTGGTCAATCGACGAGCCCGAGGGGGAACGGAGAGAGGATCTCGAGGCCGGTCGCGGTGACAAGGTAGTCGTTCTCGATTCGGATGCCGACACCGAGATCGTGGCCGTAGAGCGCCGGCTCGACCGCGATCACATCCCCCTCCTCGAGCGTGTCGTCCCACGAGGGATTCAGATGAGGCGTCTCGTGGACGAACAGCCCGATGCCGTGGCCGAGGTGACTGTTCCACGATCCGAGTGACGGCACGCCGTTGAGCCAGGTGTGGACCTCGGCGTAGATGTCGCGGCAGCGGACACCCGGCCGCCCCATCCGCTCGACAATCTGAAATGCCCCGCAGACCCGCTCGCACGCCGCCGCCTGGGCGTCGGTCGGTCGACGATCGACCGACAACGTCCGGGCGTTGTCGGAGAAGTAGCCGCGGTAGGCCGGGCCGAGATCGAGGATGTAGAGCTCGCCGGCCCGGGCGCCGCGCGCCCGTGGAGCGCCTCCGCGCACGCCCGAGGCGTAGTCGTTCCCCGTCTCGGTGAGCATCTCACCGCACGCCTCGACCGCTGCCCCCTGGAGGGCCGAGAAGACGGCCAATTCGCTGACGCCCGGCTCGATCATCGCGCGGGCCGTGCGGTACATCGCCCCGGTGGCATCGGTGGCGCGCCGCAGGAGCCCGAGCTCGTCGGCATCCTTGCGACGGCGGAGCTCCCAGAGCAGGGGATCGACATCGACGATCTCGGCGCCAGGGAAGAGGCGGGTGACGTGGGGACAGCAGTCAGAGTATTCAACGGCGACGCGCCGCGGCGCCGTCCGGCCAGCGAGCCAATCGGCGAGCACCGCCGCCGAGGCCTGGCGCTGGTCGAGCCGGAGTGTCGAGCGCCGCTTGCTCTCGTAGGTGCGGACATCGTCGGCCGCGGCGGCATCGACGACCTTATCGGGGCAGACGAGGAGCAGTTCTCCGGCGGCATCGATCGCCGCCAGCGGGGCCCGTCCCCAACGGTAGTCCCAACGGTGTCCGGTGAGGTATTGGACATGCTCCGGTGAGGTGAGCACGACGAGATCGGGCGCGGCGGGGGCGAGGCGTTCACGGAGTCGCCGCTGCCTCGCCCGGCAGCTGTCGAGGTCGAGGAGGGGGATGCCATTCATGGGAAACCTCGGGTGGGAACGGGGTGCGGGGAGAGCGGAGCACCGGCGCCGACCACGCGGTCGCCGCATCCTCGCTCACGTCAGACGGGAGAGGAGGGTGGGATCGAAGGGAGGGAAGTGGGGATCGAGCCTCTCGAGGGTCTCGCGCAGGACGCGGGCCACCACGAGATTGCGGTACCACTTCCGGTTCGCTGGCACGATGTGCCAGGGCGCTTCGGGGGTGTTGCATCTCCCGATCGCCTCCTCGTAAGCCGCGGTGAAATCGTCCCACAGGAGACGGTCATCGAGGTCGGCAGGTCCCAGCTTCCACTGTTTCTTCGGATCCTTGAGACGGGCCTCGAGCCGCTGGCGCTGTTCCTCACGACTGATGTGGAGGAAACACTTCACGAACTCGATTCTCCCCTCGCGAAGGAGCTTCTCGAAGGCATTGATCTGGGCGAACCGTTCCTTCCACACCTCCTTCGCCACCAGTTTCCGTACGCGGACAACGACCACATCCTCGTAGTGGGAGCGGTTGAAGATCCCGATGCGACCGTGGGGTGGCACCTTGGCATGGACGCGCCACAGAAAATCGTGGGAAAGCTCGAGCGAGCTCGGGGCCTTGAAGCTCTCCACCCCGAGGCACTGCGGGCTGATGCCGCCGGCAAGCATCCGGATCGTGCCGTCCTTCCCGGAGGTGTCGATCCCCTGGAGGACAACGACGACAGCCCGCTTCGATTCGGCGAACAGACGGTAGGCGAGCTCGTCGAGCTTCTCGCAGTGCCGCCGAGTCTCGGCTTCGGCTTGTTCCTTCTCGAACCCCTCGTGGTAACCGGGGTCGAAGTCGTCGAGCCGGCATTTCTCGCCGGGAGCGATCTGGAGGGGCTGTGGCATGGAGGGGGTGCCGGGGGCCGACGTCACCCGGGCAGCGTGGCCCGGGTGGCGACCGCATCACGGCAGACACGCCTGCGCTCGCGGCGGAGAGTCTACCCTTCCCCCGACGCAGCCTTCCATGGCCCCGCCTCCTGCCGGCGGGGGTCAGCCACGCGGGCCGGAGAAGAACATCGCCCGTGACGAAACGGCCCGTTGCCGCCGTCGGAGACGCGGGGCGGCGATCATCCCGCCCCCGAGCGAGCCCGGTTCCTCCGCCCCGTCAACGGCTTCGATGACCCCGATCGCCTCCATCTCCTCCCAACCGAGCCGTTCTGCCTCGGGGACGGCGAGCACGTCGGCGATCGGGCAGACGCCGGTGGCGCGGACGGTGCACGGGTCGTCGCCCACCATGACGACGAAGGTCGAACCGAGGAAGTTCGAGCTTTGGTGAGCGCCGCGACGGCTGGTGACGTTCGGCTCGATGGCTGGCATGGGGAGGGCTCCCGTGGGAGAAGGGATGCTTCACCGGCACACGGCCGGCGTGAGGAAGGAATCTGCAAATGGCGCGCCGTTGGTGGCCGGGTCTCCAAACTCCGGTGCGAGCCGCAACAGTCGTCCCAGACTTCCCATCCCCGTTGCCGCCGCCCACCGTCCGCTGCAATTTTTGCAACGGACAGGCGAACTGCGGCCCCCTGGAAAGCTGGAGGACCTGCAATTTCTTCCATCGTCGCGCCGGGTCGGAGGGCTTGAGGGTGGGCAGGGGCGGGGCGACGGTGCGGCCCCGGCAGATTTTGACGGATACCGGCTCCGGGCTCCCCGGAGGCACTCACGCGTCCGGCGCTGCGTGGTCGAACCGGGGGAGGCCGTCGTCGGGGCCATCGTCACCGAACCCCCCGGCGTGACCCTCTCCCGCCACCGCCGGCCGCGACCGCATCCGGTCGCGGAGGGACGCAGCGAGCTCGTAATCCTCCGCCCGGACCGCCGCAGCGAGCTGCTCCTCGAGCGTCTGCCCCACCTCGTACTTCGTCCTCACGCTCTCGCGCATCTGCTCGAGGCGACGGACAAGCTCGTCTTCGGAGAACTGCTCGGCCGCATCGTAGCGGGCGAACAGGGCGCGGAACTCGTCGAGGCCGACGTTGATCTCCCGGATCGCCGACGCGGCCCCCTTCTCCTCGAGGGTCGCCAGCGCCGTGGCCTGAACGCGGTGGAAGAGGACGAACGGTCGGTACTGCTCGTGGGAAAGCGTCCATTCCTCGTCGGGTGAGTGCTCGCGGACGAAGTCCATGAACGCCAGGCTGTGATCGGCATCCCGGGCGGCGCGACGGTATTCGCGGAGCGACAACCAGCAGATCCGGCGGTGGTAATACTGAACGAACTCCCGATCGGCCTCGGCGCACTGCCCCTTCGTGAGCCGAAACCGCTCGCCGGTGCGAACAGCCTCTCCCACGAGATAGTCGAAATAGGTTTCGGCGCCGTGGGGGAGGAAGCCGTCGGGCCGCAGATCGGTCTCCATCTGGAGGAGCCCCATGTCGACCCGCATCTGGATGACGTCACGGCCATTGCGGGCTTTGACGAGCCGGGCACTAACCTCTCCCGGATGGAACTCCCAGCCTTTGAGGAGCGAATCGATGTCGCGGGCACCAGCCATGGAGGTTCACCTCGGATTCGGTTGACGCCCTCTCCGGACCGCCGTCGTGGCGCTGCGGCGGGCATTTCCGGCGAGACGATTATAGCATCGCCGCCGTTCGGCCCCGCCGGGAGGCCCGCTCACTCGGCCGGTCGACGGCGGAGCGACTTCTTCTCGCCGCGGTGACGTTTACCCTCCAGTCTCCGGGCCACGGCCGACTTCGGCACCTTCGTGCGCCGCCGGACGACGGGAGGACGCAGCGCCCGCTCGACGAGGGCGGACAGTTTCGCGAGGCAGTCGGCGATGTTCTGCGGCTGGTCGCGGAAGCGCTGGCCGGTGATCACCAGATGCCCCTCGTGGGTCAGTCGCGAGGCGACCAGCGCCATCAACCGCCGACGGACCGGATCGGGCAGCGCAGGGGAGCTGCGCACATCGTAGCGGAGCACTGCCTTGCTGCTGGTGCGGTTGACGTTCTGGCCGCCGGGCCCGCCACTCCGCACGAAGTGCCAGGACAATTCATGCGCAGGGATGACCACCGCGCCGTCGCCGACCCTGATTTCCTTGTCACGTGCCATCTGCGGTAGCCTTGTTCCTGGAATCGATTGGTGTACGCGATTCTTCCCGGACCGGAAAGTACCAGGCCGGCGCGTCGCCGAGGTTCATCCCCCCACTGCCGACACGTCCATGGTCCACCCCACGGCCCTCCGCGTCCTCCTCGCCGTCACCCTCGTCACGGCATCGTCCCCGCTCCCCGCGGCCGATCCCCCTCCGGCCGCCGATCTGTCGACCCGGGCCGGGGAGGACTGGGGTGCATTCCTCGGGCCCACGGGGACAGGGGTGAGCGGCCTCGTCGGGATCGCGTCCCCGTGGGGGGCCGCCGGCCCACGGGTCGTGTGGCATGCGGCGATGGGCGAAGGGTATTGCGCTCCGGCCGTCGCCGGAGGGCGGGCGTTCCTGTTTGATCGCATCGAAAACCGCCTCCGGCTGCGGGCGGTCGAGGCCGAGACGGGACGCCCCCTGTGGGAGGCCGGGCGTGACGTCGTCTACACGGATTCCTTCGGTTACGACGGTGGCCCCCGCGCCCAACCGGTGGTGGCGGGCGACCGTCTCCTCACCTCCGGCCCGGACGGAAGGCTCGAGTGCCGTGCCGTCGTCGATGGCAGCCTTCTCTGGGAGGTCGACACGTCCGCCACCTACCGCGTCATCCAAAATTTCTTCGGTGTCGGCACCGCCCCGCTCGTCGTCGGCCCGCTGCGCGTTCACGCGGAGGAGCGGACACTCGTCGTCGTGCCGGTGGGGGGGACCCGGGAGGGGGTGAGCCCGGCAGCTCCCGAACGCCTCGATCTGGTGAAGGGGTTCGACAGCGGCCTCGTGGCCTTCGATCTCGCCACCGGTGCGGAGGTGTGGCGCGCCACGAACCAACTCGCCAGCTACAGCGTGCCGGTGCTCGCCACGATCGGCGGTCGCCCGCTGCTCCTCGCTTGGATGCGCGACGATCTCGTGGCCGTCGAGCCGGCGACCGGCAAGCTCGTCGATCGCTTTCGGTGGCGGTCGGACGAACTGTTCAGCGTCGTCGCCGCGAGCCCGGTCGTGTCGGGCGACCAGATCCTCATCTCGGAATGCTACGGCCCCGGCAGCGTTGTCCTCGCCCTGGAAAAGGATTCGTTCCGCGAGCTCCGTCGCGACCGGCCCGGAGCGCGGCCCCGCCAGGCGCTCAAAACCCACTGGAACACCCCCGTTCTCCGAGACGGTTACGTCTACGGCTCGAGCGGACGCAATGCCGGCGACGCCCAACTCGTATGCGTCAACTGGAACACCGGCGTGGTCGGTTGGAGCGAGGGGGGGCTGGGGCGCGCGAGCACCACCCTCGTCGATGGCCACCTCCTCGTCCTCGGTGAATACGGCGACCTCGTCCTCGCCCGGGCCACGGCGGAGAAGTACGAGGAGCTCTCGCGCGTCCGTCCCGTCGACGCTGCCAGCGGTCGCGAGCTCCTCGTCGCGCCATGCTGGGCGGCACCGGTCATCGCGCGCGGCCTGCTGTTCGTCCGCGGCAACGGACGTGTGGTCTGTCTCGATCTCCTGCCGGCGCGTTGAAAGACGCCCGATGAACGGTTGACCCGCCATGCCCGGGAAGGATCCCCGTGCCCTGTCAACCCCGGTTCACGCCCCCGTCCCACCCGGTCAAGACCGGCGTCAGGAAAGCATCCGGGCGGATGGAGCGTTCTCCACCGACTTCTCTTGCCTGCCTGCGAGGGAGCGTTCCATACTTCCACCTCCCGTCCCTGATCCGTCATCACGGCGTGACCCTTTTCCACCGGCTGGCAGGAGATCGATCCGACCTATGTCCGAGCCCATGTCCCGTGTCTCGCGCCTGCAAATGTCGATCAGCCAGCTGACGACCTACCGCTGGGAGCTCCCTGTCGAGCTCGACCATCTCGCGTACCACGGCTTCGATGCGGTGGCCCTGTGGCGGACCAAGGTCTCGGATGTCGGCGTCGAACAAACGCGGAAACTCCTCGACCGGTCGGGGATCCGGGTCTCGAGCCTGCAGTGGGCCGGCGGATTCACCGGAAGCGACGGTCGCACGTTCCGTGAGAGCGTCGATGACGCCGCCGAGGCGATCGAGACGGCGGAACGGGTCGGGGCCGACGTGCTCGTCGTCCACACCGGGTGCCGTGCCGGCCACACCCTCGGGCATGCCCGTCGTCTGCTCCGCGAATCGCTCGAGATCCTCGCTCCCCTGGCTGCCGGCCGAGGCGTGACCCTCGCCCTCGAGCCGCACCATCCCGCTGCCGCGGTCGGCTGTGGATTCATGCCGCGACTCGCCCAGGCCCTGGAGTGGGTCGACCGCTTCGATCACCCTGCGGTGCGGCTGTCGCTCGACCTCTGGCAGTTCGGCCATGAGGCGACGCTCAGCGACCTCCTCCCCGACGTCGTCAAACACCTCGCCCTCGTGAAGCTCGCCGACCGGATCGGTCTCCCTTCGTCCGATCGCGAACGTCTTCCCCCCGGAAAGGGCCATCTCCCCCTTGATGGAATCGTGGCCGATCTCCATGCGGCCGGATACCGGGGGGACCTCGAGTTCGAGATCGTCGGCGAGGCGGTCGAGGCGGTCGGCTACGACCCCGTCCTGCGGCAGCTCCGCCGGGTGACGGAGGGATGGTCCGGGCCGCTGCGCCGGTCGGTCCCGCGCGAGATCGTTCACGTCGCCAGCCCCGTCCAGCGCTGACCCGCCGGGCGTCACCGGCGCCGATCACAGCGGCCCGGTCGCCGGCACTGCAGCCCTCACTTCTCCCCCGGCATCCGCAGATCCCAGGCCTCGACCCATTCCACCTCGCCGGGCTCCATGGAGAGCTCCTCCCGGAGCCGCCGATCGAAGTCCTCCATGTGGGCGGCGCCGTAGAAGATGGCGATCCGCTCCTTCCCCGCGGCGATCTGTTCCGAGAGCACTTCGAGGGCGGCACCGTTGCGATCGGTGATCAGGGTCGATCCCTCCTCCCCGCCGAAGGCCGCCGTCAGCACCTCCATGTCGGTGAACTGCTCCGCCATGATCCGGCGCAGACGCACCTCGCGGTCCTTCCCGAAGAACATCCCCCAGAGATCGCCGATCCCCACCTCGGGGCCGGTCGGCTTCCCGCGCTCGGCCCGTTCGGCCCCCTCGCGCATCAGACGCGTGAACATCGTCCACCACGATTCGCCCCGCCTCTGCATCGCGGCGTCGAATTCCTTGGGCGACATGTCGGCATGGATGAAGTTCGCCGCGGAATAGTCGATCTCGTCGAGCTGGAACGCGAGGCCGAGCATCTTCGTCAGGCCCTGTTGGGCATTGCCAATCGCACCTGATGGCTTCCGCCCCGGTTGCGGCACACGGGCGTGGTCGGGGGCGACGAGCTCGTAGAGGACTGCGTCGTAATCCTCGAAGAGGCGGTCGAGGGTGTCGTAATACCCCTTTCCACCGAGATGGACGGCGCCGACGAGATCGACCTCGACGGGAGTCCGGCGCCCCGCCGCCCGGGCCGAGACTTCAGTCTCCCGGTAGTGGACGATCGACGTGTCGAGCGAAACGGGCCTCCCCTTGGCGTCGCGGGAGAGACGGAGGAACTCGACCGCATCGGCCCTCGGGTCGTCCCGTTCGGCCATGGCATTCCCTCGCGCCGGCTCCGCGGCAGCCGAGAGGATGCCCCACCCTCCCCAAACCACCGCGACGACGAGCCAGCCGCATCGGCCGGCGGGGCAGGGCCAAAAAATCTTGGCCCGCGGGGAACGGCCCCCGTGGTGAGAGACCTCATGGCAGGTCCGCATCGCTCTTCTCCCTGAAAATGTCGGGAATCTGCGGAAAACGGCCGCAGTCCGGGGCCGCGCAGGGCGGTGCCTTGAGAATACCCGAGGTTGCCCCGGCTGCCACCCTTTCTTCCTCCGGGATCGCTTCGTCCCCCCGATCCGTCAGGGTCTGCCAAGTTTCGTCAACTCGGATCCCCGGCACGACCGATACCAAAGGAGCAATCCGCAATTGCGGAACAACGGCTCCTGCTCCCCAGGACACATAGCGATGGCTACACACCCCCGTGTCAAGCGTGTTTCCGGACTCGTCTCCAAGCTGGCGACCATCCTCGCCTTGGCGGCGCCGCTGGCCCCGGTCCCACAGGCCCGTGGCGGAGACTGGATGCCGCTCCTGCCGGACCAGGACTTCTACGACTTCCAGCTCTTCGCCCCACCCGATCTCCAGGAATACGAGATGTTCCCGGAGCCGAGCGAGGGGCTGTTCTTCAACTACGACCGCCTCGCCTACGGCGTGACCGTGCCGCGGGTGACCGGGGTGGGGACGACACAGACCGGCGGGTATCTCATCCCCACCCAGCCGATCTCCCCGCAGACGCTCGTCCAGCTCAACAACGGCAACATCCAGGCCGGAGCGCAGGCAGGCGGTGGTACGGGGCAAGGGCAGGGGGGCTCGATCATCGGTGGGATCTACCTGTTTGGTGGCGATCCGCTGCAGCTCGATCTGAACACGAGCTGGATGCGGACGAAGATCGCCTGGGGCAACCGCTTCGAGGGCGGCTGGATGTACGACAACCGCGGCGTCCTCCTCACCTATACCGATCTGGGGAGCCAGTCGCAGAGCTTCCAGACCAACAGCGAGTTCGCGGCCTCCTCACCGACGCAGACGTTCACGCAGACAACCGCTTCGGGGACCGGCACGACCGGCGGCATCGGTCAGGCGATCGTGACGACGACGATCACTTCGACAAGCCCGCCCCCCGACCACCTCATCTCCCAGAAGCTGACCCAGAACAACTCCACCGAGATCCAGAGCGGCGGCGTGGCGATGATGGTCCGCCGCGAGCTCGGCCGGCGGGGGAGCGGCTCGACCGCGACCTTCACCTTCGGCCCGCGGTACATCCAGGTGGCCGACCGCTTCAAGATCGGCTACGAGAGCAATCAGTACGCCTTCAACAACGCCGGTAGCGGTGGTGGCGGCGGCAACAACCAGGGCGGCGGCGGCGCCAACCAGGGTGGTGGCGGCGCCAACCAGGGCGGCGGCGGCGGCGGCGTCAACCAGGGTGGTGGCGGCGTCAACCAGGGCGGCGGCGCCAACCAGGGCGGCGGCAACACCCAAGGGGGTGGCGGCCTCGGCGGTGGCGGCCAGTTCGGTGGCGCCAACGGCAACCAGAGCATCATCTTTGACTCGGGCCCGGCCGGCAACGTCCTCGGGATCACTGGCGTGGACACCCTCACCGGCCAGGGCTTCGGCACCCCGCTCCAAGCCGGGATGTGGAACACGAACACCTACAACAACATGGTGGGCCCGGAGTTCGGAATGCTGTTCGAGCAGGATTGGGGCCGGTGGAACTTCACCAGCCAGTTCAAGTTCACCGCGGGCTTCAACTGGCAAAACAACCTCTATCAGGGCTCGAACTTCCCCGAGGGGATCGGGGCCGACTACCTCCGAGCGACGTTCACGCCGTCGACGACCTACACCTCCGACGGCACCAGCACTGGCCCGCAGACCATCGCCGGCCCGCCGCTGTTCCTCCAGGTCTTCGGGGTCGGACAGAGCAACGCCACGAATGCCGCCAGCCACCAGTTTGTCTTCTCGCCGATCGGCGAATGGCGGTTCGGGACGCAGTACAAGGTCAGCCAGGCGATCAACCTCCGTGCCGGCTACACCGGCATGTGGCTGGGGAGCATCGCCCGGGCCTCGTCCAACACCGGCTACGTCAGCACGCGGCGGCCGGTGCAGTACGCCGAGCCGGTGGACAAGAGCCAGCCGGCGAGCCTCCAGAATCCGTGGGTCGTCAAGACCTCGACCCCGACCGGGGCCGACGGCACGCAGGTCAGCCCGACCTACAACCGGATCGGACCGGTCGTCGGCGGCCAAGAGTACGTGTTCGTCAACGGCGTCGACTTCGGCGTCGAGGTGAAGTACTGATCGGGCCGGTGGGGGCGGAAGCCCCTGCCACGCACGCAGCACGGTGGTCGTCGCCGTTGGCATTCGCTGGGGAGCGATGCCAACGGCGATCCCGTTTGGCGGGAGAGCGGCGCCGCCCCGACCGCGGGCCCGATGGGCATGGCCCCGCGGAAGCCCCGCCCCGCCGAGGACGATCAGCGCCCCTCGAAGTCGACGCCGATCCAGCCGGCCGTCGCCCCGCGTGATCGCGAGAGCGTCTCGAGACGGTCAGCGAGCGGTTGCCAGAGCCGTTCGCGGGCCGCGGAAACGATGCCGGCGGGCAACTCGACCGGCAGGCCGGCGGCATCGACCTGGACGAACCCCAGCAGCGCGTCCATCCAGGGAATCTCCTGCCCCTCCAGCGGCATGCCGACGATGCCGACGACGAGGTAGCACTGCCGAACCTGGAGCACCGCCCCGCGGAGCTCCACGAGCGTCCCGACCGGGACGCTCCGCCGGCACTCGAGCGCGACGACGCGGCGGAGCATGAGGTTGGCCGTCGGCCCCACTCCCCGGGAGCCGGCGGCATACGCGGCCTCGAGGACGATACGGAGCAGGCTCCCGGCGTAGAGCGTGCCGTGGTGATTGGCGTCGGCCGGGAGGACGAGGCGATGGCTGACGGTTTCCGGGAAGCCCTGCATGTCGGCCGTTATAGCAGGCAGAGGCCGGGCTGCGGAGCCGCCTGGGCCCCCGTGCCCGACCGGCTCACCACCCCGACACCGCCGCTCCCCGCGGGATCACCTGTCGGGAAAACGATGGATCGATCTTCGCCAGCTCCTCCCGCATCACCGTGATCGTCCGCCGGATCTGATCGGGGGTGTGCTTCGAGGTGATGAAGAACCGGAGCCGGGCGGCCCGTTCCTCGACGGCCGGATAGAGGATCGGCTGGACACTGATCCCGCGGGCGAAGAGGGCCCGCGACAGCTTGAGGCTGTTGATCGAGTTGCCGAGGATCACCGGGATGATCGCTGTCCCGCCGGCCGACCCGGTGTCGAAGCCGGATTCCTGGGCAAGCTGGAGAAAGAGCCGGGAGTTGGCGAGGAGTTTCGTCACCCGGTCCGGCTGACGCTCGAGAAGGCGCAGGGCCCCGAGGGCCGCCCCGGCCGCCGCCGGCGGGAGCCCGACGGAGTAGACGAAGCCCGGCACGGTGTACTTGAGCCAGCGGACGAGCGACTTCGTGCCGGCGATGTAGCCGCCGCAGCTCCCGAGCGCCTTGGAGAGCGTCCCCATCCACAGATCGACGTCGGCGGGGTCGACGCCGAACTGCTCGCTCATCCCCCGCCCACGCGCCCCCATGACGCCGATCGAGTGGGCCTCGTCGACCATGAGGAGGGCCTTGTGCTTCTTCGCCATCGTCACGAACCGGGGGAGGTCGGAGAAGTCGCCGTCCATACTGTAGACCCCCTCGATGACCACCAGCACGCGGCGGTACTGGCCGCGCACCTGCCGGAGGAGTTGCTCGGCGGCGTCGACGTCGTTGTGGGGGAAGGGGCGGCGACGGGCGCCGGAGAGGACCGCCCCCTGGAGGAGGCTGTTGTGGGCGAGAGCATCGTGGAGGACGAGATCCCCGGGGCCGACGACATGGCCGATGACCGTCTCGTTGGTGGCGTGGCCGCCGACGAAGGTGATCGCGTCGTCGGTGCCGATGAACCGGGAGATCGCCTGTTCGAGCTCCTTGTGGATGACCTTCTCACCCGACACCAGCCGGCTCGCCGACACGCTCGAGCCGTAGCGATCGAGTGCCGCCTTCGCGGCCGCCGTCACCTCCGGCTCCCCCGACATGCCGAGGTAGTTGTAGGTCGCCCAGCTGATCATCTCCCGGCCGGCGATCTGCGTCCGGTCGTTGGTGAGCCCCTCATGGACGCCGAAATAGGGATCCTCGAGCCCGGCATCCCGGACGAGCTTGAAGTTCTGCTCGAGCGCCCGGACCTCGGGGAACTCGGCGATGTCCCAGGCCTCGCGGGGGATCTCGTGGGTCACCGCGGTGACCGCCGGATGCTGCGGGCCGGTCCCGGCCGACGCGGCCGCGGTGAACCTGCCGGCGGCGGGGAGATTCGCCGCGGGCATGTGGTCGAGGATCGCCTCCACCACCTCGCGGCAGGTCTCGATCTGCGGGAGCACCTGCTCGGGGAAGCGTCCCCCGTAGGTTTCCTCCAGACCGGTGACGATCTCCATCCGCTCGAGCGAGTCGAGGCCGAGCTCGACGATGTTGCTGTCGAGGGCGAGGTTGCCGGCCCGCTCCTTGGCGATGCTGCGGACCTGACCGAACACCGCCTCGACGACCGACTCGGGGAGATCGCGCTGCGGTCGACCCGAGCGGGCCGACTCACCCACCGGTCGGTGCCGGGCGAGGCGCGGAGCCTCCGCGCCGGGCCGCATCGCCGGGGTGGCAGGGCGGGGGGCCTCGGTGACCGTCGAGCCGGCGATGCCGGGCTGGAGCCAGGCGATCTGCTGCTCCACCACCTCGAGCGTCCCGTCGAGAAACTGCCGCTTGCAAGCATGGCGCTGGATCTTGCCGCTCGACGTCTTCGGGACGCTGTTGGGGCGGACGAGGACGATCCCCTCCAGGGCAATCTCGTGCTCGATGGCGAGTTGGCGGCGGATCTTGTCGAACGCCTCCGTCATCTCCTCGCTGTCGCGTTTGCCCCGCTCCAGTTCGGCGACCACGACGACGCGCTCGCGCCCCTCGACGTCGACGGAGAAGGCCGCCACCGACCCGGCGCGGATCAGCGAGCCGGCCGTCTCGACCGTCTGCTCGATGTCCTGCGGGTAATGGTTGCGGCCGCGGATGATGATCAGATCCTTGAGCCGGCCGGTGACGAACAACTCGCCGTTGTCGAAGAACCCGAGGTCCCCGGTGCGGAGGTAGGGGCCAGGGTTGGGCTGCCAGGTCTTGAGCGACTGCCGCTCCGACCCGGCATCGGGACGGGCGAGCATGGCGCCGAACGTCGCCTGCGTCTCGTCGCTGCGGTTCCAGTACCCCTGGGCCACGCTCGGCCCGCTCACCCAGATCTCGCCGATCATCCCCGGCGGCAAGGCTTCGTTCGTGTGCGGGTCGACGATCCGGACATCCTGACCGTCGAGCTCACGCCCGCTGCCGACGAGCCGGCGGGTGCCCGGGGCGAAGCCGGAGCGGACCACCGCCGATCCGGTCTCGATCGACGTCGCGTCGAAGGTGCGGATCACCGGCGGCTCGAACTTCATCCCGCCGGTCACCATGAGCGTGCTCTCGGCGAGGCCGTAGCAGGGGAAAAAGGCCTCGCGGCGGAAGCCGCACGGCGCGAAGGCCTCCGAAAAGGCGTCGATCGTCTCGGGGCGGACCGGCTCGGCGCCATTGAAGGCCAGCGACCAGCTGGAGAGATCGAGCGAGCGGCGCTGCTCTGGGGTGATCTTCCGCACACACAATTCGTAGGCGAAGTTCGGGCCGCCGCTGATCGTGGCCCGGTATTTCGAGATCGCCTCGAGCCAGCGGAGCGGCTTCTGCAGAAAGGCCACCGGTGACATCAGGACGTTGAACTTCCCCCCGTAGAGCGGCACGAGGATGCCACCGATGAGCCCCATGTCATGGAAGCTCGGCAGCCAGAAGACCCCCGACTGCGACCGGGTGATCTCGAAGGCCTGCATGATCCGCAGGGAGTTGTGGAGGAGGTTGGCGTGCGAGAGCATCACTCCCTTCGGCGTCCCCGTCGAGCCACTGGTGTACTGGAGGAACGCGAGCGTTTCCCCGTCGATGTCCGGTCGCTCCCAGCGCTCGGCCCAGTCGGACTCGAGCTCGGCATCGACCTTCCAGAGGATCTTCCCGAGGCTCGGCGCCGCCGCCCGCAGGCCGTCGAAGCGATCAAGGACGTCGCGGGTCGTGAGGGCCACCGACGCGTCGGCGTCGCGGGCGATCGCCTCGATCCGCTCAACAGACCGGTTCTTCCGCGGCGGGTAAGCCGGCACGGCGATCGCACCGCCGTACAGGCAGCCGAGAAAAGCGGCGATGAAGTCGAGCCCGGAGGGGAAGAGGAGGAGGACACGCTTCCCGGTCATCCCCGAGGCCTGGAGCCAGGCACCGAGCGTCCGGGCCTTCCGGTCGAGCTCGGCGTAGGTGATGTTGAGCTCATCCTGCTCGCCGTCGACGAGGAACGTGAACGCCCGGTCGTGGGGGCGGTAGGCCGACCTCTGCCGCAGCAGGTCGACGATCGTTTCGGCGAACGAGGCTTCGGTGTTGGGATTGGGATTCACGTGCCGTGGGACCTCCGCCCACCTACCGTCCTTGAGGGACTCCCGACGCGGCGCCTTGAGGGCGGCCGGCTCGGGCACCGTGCTGGGGAAACCCGGGATCCCCCCGGGGCTTCCTGGGAATTCGGCAGGTTTCCCGGACCTGCAAGAGAGTCTACCCGGGTGTCCCAGACAACCGGAAGTTCCGGACCACCGGGAGCTTCCGGACGGTGTTCCGCCGGCTCCGCGACCGACAGTCCTTCGCCAGTCGTCACAAGGGAGCGTGAAGCTCTCCCTGTCCCGGGGACGACGCGGATTGTGCGGCCCCGCGGCGGCACGTTTCCGGTGACCCGGGGCACCCAGGGGTGCCGGCGCCGCGCCGCCGGGCGTCAGCCCGGCGCTCGACGGGCGTTCAGGAGGCCCAGGTCCGGCCACTTGCCGACTCGACGCGCGGTCCGAACTTACCGGTCAGTCCGCCAATGACGTCCCAGCGGTCGTGCCGGCGGACTTCGATGTCCCCCTGGAGGTTGACGCGCACCAAACAGGTGTCGGTCAGGCCGGCGCGCCGGAGAGCCTCCGGCGACACCTCATCCGGCTCGAGGAGGGTCATCAGCGCGCGGCCGGTCATCTCGATGTACTTCGCCAGCATGGTGACTCTCCCGGGTGCGGATGAGCTCGGACGGCTCGGCGCCGATTGGCCGATGGATGGCCCGCGTCATGCCCGTTCAACCGCCGAACCGGGCATGGAACTCGGCCTCCAGGCGGATCAGGCCGGCAGGCGGGATCTCCTCGGCGCGGGCATCGGGACCGAGGCCGAGGGTCGTGAACAGCCCTTCGACCACTTCCCGGACACCCGATTCTCGCTTCCCGCCGGCGATCCGCACAAGGACACCGCGGAGCAGTTTCCGCCGATGGCAGAAGAGATCGCGGATGAAGCGGTGGAACCGTCCGGGATCGGGAATCGTCGCTCGGCGCTCGGGATCGACGACGATCCGCACGATCGCGGAGTCGACTTTCGGCCGCGGCCAGAAGACGGTCGGCGGAAGGATGCGGACGATCTCCGCATCGGCCTGGGCGCCGATCCAGACCGACAGCGCGTTGTAGCTGGAGTCTCCGGCATGGGCCGACATCCGCTCCGCCATCTCGCGCTGCACCGTAACGGTGGCCGAAGCGAACGGGCGGGGAAGGGCGAGCAGATTCGAGATCACCGGCGTGGCGACACAAAAGGGGAGATTGGCGACCAGCCGCAGGGCCCCCCCCGGCGCAGCCGCCAGCGCCGCATCGACCGCCGCGAGGAGCGCCGGGGCCATGGTGTGCTTGGAGGCGAGCGCGTCCCCCTCGACGAGCTCGACGTTGTCGGCTTCGATGAGGCGGTCGCGGGCCAATTGGGCGAGCCGGGGATCGATCTCGGCGGTGACCACGCGCCCCGCCACCGCCGCCAGGCGTTCGGTGAGGACACCGGTACCGCTCCCCACCTCGAGGACGACATCGGCCGGGCCGATGCCCGCCTCGCGAACGATGAGATCGACGAGATTCAGGTCGATGAGGAAGTTTTGGCCGCGCGAGGCGTCGATCCCGAACCCGACCTGCTCGAAGAGCCGCTTCAGATATGCCGTCGTCTGGCGGGCCGCCCTGGGAAGTGGGGCCTCGCCTTCCGCGGCAGGCTGCCGCGACGGCGTCGGCTCGACGGCATCAGCCATGTCCCGGCCCTGGGGGCGGGGAGGTCGCGCCGCTGCTCCCCCGGCGCCGGGCCGTGCCTGGCCGGGAGGGAGTCCAGCCGCCGGCCGCGGGCGCCCCGGCTGGGGGCGTGCCCGGCCACCGCCGGCCCCCTGCTTCCCCCTCGGGCTTCCCTTGCCGGGCCCGCCGCGAGCCCCGTCCCGTCGGCTCATGGGGCCCCTTCCAGCCAGCGGGCGACATACTTGGCCAGCAGATCGGTCTCGAGATTGACGCTCCCGCCGACGGGAAGCTCCCCGAGGGTGGTGACGGCGAGCGTGTGGGGGATGAGGGCGACGCTGAACCGGTCCGCCTCGACGTCGACGAGTGTCAGGCTGACGCCATCGATCGCCACCGAACCCTTGGAGGCCATCTGCCGCAACAGCGGCGCCGGTGCCGAGAACCAGCAGGTGATCCAGTCGCCCGATTCGTCGCGGGAGAGGAGGCGACCAAGCCCATCGACGTGCCCGGTAACGAGGTGGCCGCCGAGCCGGTCCGAGAGGCGCAGGGAGCGCTCCAAGTTCACCCCCGCCCCCGGAGCAAGGCCCCCGAGCGTGGTCCGGGCAAGCGTCTCCGGCCCGAGTTGGAACGACAGCCGTGGCCCATCGACGGCCACCACCGACAGGCAGCAACCGCTGACGCAGACGCTCGCCCCCAGAGGTGCGCTCAGCGGTGCGCTCAGCGGGGCGTCGGCGGCCACATCCCCCGCCACGACGGTCAAGCGCACCCCGGGCGGCTCGGCGCGCACGTCGTCGATCCGCCCGATCGTTTCCACGAGTCCTGTGAACATGACGGCGATGATAGCAGGCGGCAGGGCCCCCGGGCCGAATCGGGCTGGAAAGACGGGGTCCGCATCCGGCGGACACCCGCGGAGGAGCCGGCCTTGCGTGCGGGGCCGCAGCGGGCACAATTGCCAATTTCCGCCCCGGTCCGTTCCCTCCGACCTCCCCACCGATCAAGAAGGATTTCCATGTCAACGATTGTCGACGTCCACGCTCGCCAGATCCTCGACAGCCGCGGCAACCCCACCCTCGAGGTCGATGTCGCGCTGGCCGACGGCGCCTTCGGTCGCGCTGCCGTGCCGTCGGGGGCGAGCACCGGTGCCCACGAGGCCTGGGAGAAGCGCGACGGTGACAAGGCGGTCTATCTCGGCAGGGGCGTGCTCGAAGCGGTCGAGAACGTCAACGCGCAGATCGCTGACGAGCTGGAGGGCTGCGACGCCCTCGATCAGGCCGGGATCGACGAGCGGATGCTCGAGCTCGACGGCACACCGAACAAGAAGAACCTCGGCGCCAACGCGATCCTCGGGGTGTCGATGGCCGTCGCCCACGCCGCCGCGGAGCACTGCGGGATCCCCCTCTACCGTTACCTCGGTGGCGCCAGCGCCCGGATCCTGCCGGCGCCGATGATGAACATCATCAACGGCGGCGCGCATGCCGACAATCCGCTCGACGTTCAGGAGTTCATGGTCATGCCCTTGGGCTTCGACACGTTCGACGACGCGCTCCGCGCCGGTGTCGAGACGTTTCACGCCCTCAAGAAAGTGCTCAAAGACAAAAAGCTTTCGACGGCGGTCGGTGACGAAGGTGGCTTCGCTCCCCACATCGGCACCTGTGCCGAGGCCCTCGAGGTGATCCTCGCGGCGATCGCGGCAGCCGGCTACGAGCCGGGCAAGGAGATCGGGATCGCCCTCGACGTCGCCGCCACCGAGCTCTTCGACTCGAAGACCGGTACCTACACGATCGAGGGGAAGACGCTCGACTCGGCCGGCATGGTCGACTTCTTCGCCAGCCTCGCCAGCCGCTATCCCATCATGTCGATCGAGGACGGCTGCTCGGAGGACGACTGGAAGGGCTGGAAGCTGATCAGCGAGAAGCTCGGATCGAAGGTGCAGCTGGTGGGCGACGATCTGTTCGTCACCAACTCCGAGCGGCTCGGCCGCGGTATCGCCGAGGGGATCGCCAACAGTATCCTCGTGAAGGTCAACCAGATCGGCACGCTCACCGAGACGATGGCCGCCGTGCAACTGGCCCACCGCGCCGGTTACACGTCGATCGCCAGCCACCGCAGCGGCGAGACGGAGGATGCCACGATCGCCGACCTCGCCGTCGGCCTCGGCACCGGCCAGATCAAGACCGGCTCGGCATCGCGGAGCGATCGGGTGGCGAAGTACAACCAGCTGCTGCGGATCCAGGAGAGCCTCGGTGACGGTGCCGTCTACGCCGGCCCCGACGTCCGCGCCCGGTGGCCCGGGATCGCCTGATCGAAGTCCCTGAACGTCGTCGTCGAACCAGCAGATCGGCCGGGCACCGGTGGAATCCACCCCGGTGCCCGGCGACCGAGAGAGAGCGTGGCCATGCCGTCCCCCCCGTTGCGCACCTCAGACTCCCCCTGGTTCTGGGGGTTGATGTTCTCGGTCATGGCGCTGGTTGGCATGGCCCTGATCGCGCCGAAGTACGACATCCGCCAGCGCCAGATTGAGGGCCGGTTTCTCGGCCGACAAAACGCGGCGATCGAGCGGTCGCGGCGCGCCGCCGGCCTCGATCCGGTCGATCTGGCGGAAACGGCCGAAGACCGTGACGTCGTCGCGCCGGGGCGGATCGTGCCGCTGTGGACACTCGCCACGCTCGCGGGGCTCGCCGCCACAGGGAGCGCCGTGATGCTCGCCCGTGAGCTCGGATGGCTCCGCCGCGTCTGAGGGCTCCGGCGGCAGGCTGGAGGATCGTCATGCTGCCACGAATCGTCTTCCACCATGTCAACAAGTGTGCCGGCACGACGCTGCTGAAATTTCTCGAAGGAACGACCACCCACGAGCGGGCTGTCCACGTCGAGGAACTCGTGGCGGGGCAGGGGGGCGATCCGAACGGCACGGAGGCCCGCGCGGCGATCCTCCGCGCCGAGTTCCTCCACGATCCGTACGGGGTCCACGACTGGAAAGCGCTCTTGGGCAACACGCTCGACGTCATCTTCCTCCGGGATCCGGTCGCCAGGCTCCACTCCGAATGGCGGATGATCACCCGCTGGGACGACGCCCTCGTGGCCAGCCGTGACGAGCGCTACCGCCGCCTCCGCGCGGTGGCCCGAGAGGGCTTTGCTCCCTTCCTCGCGCTCCCTGGCGCCACGATCTTTGGCAACGCTATCGCCCACCACCTCGCCTTCGGCGAACCGGTGCTTGCCGAGCTCCACGCCGCGTGCCGCAGCGCGGATCCAGCCTCGGCGCTTTTCGACCTCCTCGAGGCACGATTGGCAGCGATCGACGTCGTCGGCTTCGTTGAGGAGTTCGAGGACTTCCTCGCCGAACTCGTCGCCAGGCTGGGCTGCTCTCCGCCGCGTGGCTCGCTCCAGGTCCACAACAAGTTTGCCACTTCAGCCAGCCTCACTGCCGAAGAGCGGCGCCTCGCCGAATCGTGTACCGTCATCGATCGTCGGCTCGTTGCCGCCGCCCGCGCCAGCGCCCCCGCCCGGCGCCGGGGTGATCGCCAGGCGCTCGATGCGGAAGCCTGCCGGGGCTATCGGGCCCGTATCCTCGCGCCCCCGGCTGCCGTGCTCGTCGACATGGGGGAGGGATTCCTCGGCACCGGCTGGCACCCCTGCGAGATCAACGGCCGGAAGCGGGCCCGGTGGACCGGCCCCTGCCCGGTGGCGAGCCTCGACCTGCGGATCGACCGCAGCCGGGCCCTCCACCTCCGGCTGCGCGCCGGCAATCATCTCCGCTCGACGCAGGTGGACGGTCTCCGGATCGTGATCGATGGCCATCCCTGCCAAGTCGACCATTGGGTCCTCCCCCCCTTCGATCACTTCTTCGAGGTGGCGATCCCCGCAGCCCCCGGCTCGCTCCCGTGGCTCCATGTCGAGATCGACTGCGTCGACACGTTTCCCCCTCCCAACGCGGCCGACTCCCGCCTGCTCGGCGTGGAGATCGAGGAGATCGAAATCGGGCCGGCGGATCGCTACGCCGCCCGGTCACTGACAGGGCTAAACCTGGTGAGAGACAAAATGGCGGCCCTCGCCCGCTCTGCCGACGGCGACCGACGGACGCAATGCCTGCTCGAGTCGCTCCCCGCCGGGGCCGGCGACTGACTGCCGCGCCCGATTTTTTGGGCAAGACTCTCGATGCGCGTTCCGGCCTTCTCCGGAGCCGGTCCTTCGCCCGCCCCGCCCCGGCCACCCATGCCGATTCCCCGTCGATCCCGTCGCGGGCCGAAGCTCCACCACCGGGTGTACGTGGTGGAACTGGCGACGGAGGTCCGTCGCGACCGGCGCTTCATCCGGCAGAACCGCTACACCAAGCCCGACCAGACCTGCCTCTATGTCGGCTCGACGGGGCTCGACCCGGAGGTCCGCTACGTCAATCATCTCCGCGGGCACAAGGGCTGTCCGCTCGTCCGCGACCACGCCATCCGCCTCCGGCCTGATCTGTTCGCCGACTTCCCGGCAATGACCTGGGAGGACGCGGTCGCCACCGAGGAGGCCTGGGCCAAGGAGCTCCGCGAGCTGGGCTACGCCGTCTACCAGCACTAGCGCTTCCCCGCCTCGCCTGTGCGCTGGAACCCTAGGCGCTCTCGGTTATCCCACGCTCACCCGATGATCGAGCGGCGGCGGGAGACGTAGTCCCAGACGACGAAGCGATCGAGGTCCTTCCCCGACGTGAAGAACACCCGGCCCTGCGCGGTCTGCGCGAGCTTGTAAGCGAATTGGATGTCTTCTCTCGACTGCGACCAGCCGGAGAGAAGGAAGACATTCACCACGATCCCCTCGCGCCGGCAGGCCTCCGCCTCGCGGAGCGTCGCCTCCTCGGTGCGCTTGTGGGGGGGATAGAGAAGGTAGAGCTCGTTCCCCTCGAAATGGGCGGTGGGGAGGCCGTCGGTGATCAGGATCACCTGCTTGTTCGGCGTGTCGGCGCGGGCGAGTTGGCGGCGGGCGAGCTGAAGGGCGTGTTGGATGTTCGTGAAGTGCGGCGGGACATCCTCTGCCGTGATCGTCGGATCGGACATGTCAGCCCGGAGGCGCACCACAGGCTCGAAGATCGTCACCGGCTTGGGGAGGAGCGTGACGATCTCCCCGGCGGGGCGGGGCTTGGCGAAGGAGTACATCTCGAGGAAGGAGAGGGCATCACCGGGGAACTCGCGCTGCACGAGCCCCTGGAGGGCCAGCGCCATCCGCTTCACGCTCACGTAGAGCCCGCCGTGCCGCATCGAACCGCTCATGTCGAGGGCGACGACGGTGGCGCATTTCGGCGTATTCCGGGTGCGGTGGACCTCGATGTCGCGGGGATCGAGCCGGAGCGGCCGCTCCTTCCCCTGGCGGAGCATCGCGTTGACGAGCGAGCCGGGGATGTCGATGTGGGCGACCGAGTCGCCGAATTCATACGGGCGCGTCGGCACCATCTCCACCGCCCCCTCGCCGGTGACGTTGACTTGGTGCCGGCCGGTGCGCGAGGGATCGAGCGCGGAGAAGATCTTCTCGAGGAGCTTCCCCTGGAAAAGACGCATCGCCTTGGGGGAGAGGGAATAGCCCTTCTTCCCTTTGTCGAGCCCCTGCTCGGCGGCCATTCGCTGCACCATCTCCTCGACCTGGGCCTTGAGCCGAGCGAGGTCGTCGAGCTCCCCCTCGGCGGCGTAGCGGCCGAGGGCCTCGAGGTCGACAAGCCCGACGCGAGCGTTCTTCTGCGCGTCGGCGAGCTGGGCGAGGAGCCGGTCGATCTCCTCGAGCTCCTCCTTGACACGAAGAGCCTCCTCGACCGCGAGCTTTTCGCGCCCGGTGAACGCCCATTTCGTCGCCAATTCATCGATCTGATAGACGGCCCCGAGGCGGTCGACGAGGCCAACGAGATCGGCGCCGAACCGACTCTGGTCGTCGTCCTGGGCGTACCACAGCCTTTCCAGGAGACGCAGCTGCTCCTCGCGGACGGCGCGGTGGAAGATCTCCTTGTGCTTGGCCGGCGGCTTGATCTTTGCCGCCGCTTCGCGGAAGGCCGTCCGAGCGCGCTTCCTCGCACCGGCGGCATCCCAATGCTCGAGGATCTTCCGTTTCCGCGCCTCGAGCATTCTTTTGAGCGACTCGATCGAGGGCCCGAGTCCGCGGATCTGCTCCGGGTCGAGGAGCACGGCAGCGGCGAGCTCCTCGGGGGTCAGGTCGTCGAGCTCCCCGTATTCGAGGAGGTGCTCCATGGCGGGGCTGACGAGGTCGATCTGCGGCGGCCGCGGCGACGGGATCCGGGCCGGGTCGTAAGCCTGGTAGGAGTGGACGATGCCGCCGAGATCGTGGCGTGTGGGCATGGGACGTCCTCTCAGCGGTAACCGCGGGTGTCGTAAACGGTGTGGCCGTGCGATTGGATCCGGGAGATCCGCTCGGTGGCATAGAGGCCGGCGAGGATGAACTCGATGCACGAGGCCCGCACCGCCGGATCCCTGGCGGCGTTCACCTCGAAGGCCTTCTCCCACAGCTCGGGGACATCGGCCACGATCGTCGAATAGTCGGCCGACGGCACGGCGTCACCGACCTCGATCTTCATCCCCTCGGCAAACACCTTGGCGATGCCGTCGAGCGAGTGCTTGTCGACATACTCGTTGAAGACGGTGGCGATCGCGTCGGCGATGATGCCGTCGAGCACTTGCCGCTCGGAGAGCTGATGGCTCCCCATCAGGTCGAGCTCGATCTTGCCGAGGCTCGAGGCGTAGAGGTGGCCGAGATCGCTGATCCTGGGGACGGCCGGCGTCTCGCCGAGCCGCACGGCCCGGTGGCGGGCACTGGCGACCATCGTCCGGTAGTTGGCGATCGAGAAGCGGGCGCTGACGCCCGATTGCTGGTCGATGTGCTTCGAGGCCCGGGCGCAGATCGTGATCTGCTCGATGAGCTCCTTCATGAACGGGGGCACGAGAACCGGCCAGACGTCGCGGCCGTCGACCCCCGCCTCCTGCTCGAGCATCTGGATGCCGAGGGCGCGCTCGCGCGGGTAGTGGGTGTGGATGACCGCGCCGATCCGGTCCTTGAGCTGGGGGATGACCTTGCCGGAGCGGTTGTAGGTGGCGGGATTGGCGGAGAAGAGGAGCATCACGTCGATGTCGAACTTGACCGGATAGCCGCGGATCTGGACGTCGCGTTCCTCGAGAATGTTGAACATCCCCACCTGGACGAGCTCGTCGAGCTCCGGCAACTCGTTCATGGCGAAGATGCCGCGGTGCATGCGCGGGATGAGGCCGAGGTGGAGGGCCTCTTCGGAGGCCATGCTCGTTCCTCCGGCGAGCTTCGACGGATCGATCTCGCCGATGATGTCGGCGAACTTCGTGCCGGGGGCGAGTCGCTCGGCGTAGCGTTCCGAGCGGTGCCACCAACGGATCGGCACGTCGTGCTCCGGGCGGCCGGCGACGAGCGCTTTCCCGGCTGACGTGATGGTTTTGAGGGGATCGTCGTGGAGGGGGATGGCCGGATCGTCGAGGAAGGGGATCCACTCGTCGAGAAACCGGCCGAGAAGCCGCATCACCCGGCTCTTCGCCTGCCCCTTCTCACCCAGAAAGAGCATGTCATGGCCGGCAATGAGGGCGATGTTGATCTCGGGAATGACAGTGTCGTCATAGCCGACGATGCCGGGGAAGAGCTCCCGGCCGTCGGCGAGGGCCCGGAGGAAGTTCTCCCGCACTTCCTCCTTCACTGTCCGGCTCCGCCAACCGGAGGCACGCAGATCGGCGAGGGTCCGCGGCAGCGAGCGGGGATCGACCGGGGCGGGGGAGGGAGCAGGGGTGTTGGACATCGACGGGTCTCCTGGTGACTCCGCCGATTGTAGACACCCCGCGGCCCGCCGCCACGAATCGCAGCGCGGTATCAAGAGCGCCGCCGTCGTCACGCCCCGGGGGAACGACCGGCCCTCACCGGTGCACCGCGATGGCGATCAGTCTTCGGGACGCTTCTGCGCGGTGGCGAGCGGGAGGCGGATCGTGATCGCCGTTCCCTTGCCGAGAGCGCTCTCCACACGGATCCGTCCCTGGTGCGCCTCGACGATCTCGCGGCAGGCGGAGAGCCCGAGCCCGCTTCCCCCCTTGCCGGTCTCGTCGGGCCCGCTCTTCGTGGAGAAATGGGGCTCGAACATCCGCCGCATGACGTCGGGCGTCATGCCACAGCCGGTGTCGCGCACCATGAGATCGACGAATCCGGCCGACGGATCCCGGCAGAGGCGGATGATGAGCCGGCCCCCCTGCGGCATCGCCTGACGAGCATTGACGAGAAGATTCAGCAGCACCTGCTGCACTTGGCCCGGGTTGGCCGACACCTGGGGCACGGGGGAGTACTCCCGCTCCACTTGCACCCGATATTTCAACATTTCCCGCTCGAGGAGCACCAGCGAATCCTCGATGAGCGTTTCGAGTTGCACCGGCTCCAGTCGCGTCGTCCCCCGCCGTGCCATCCCGAGGACACTCGCAGTGATCTTCGCCGCCCGCGTGCCGGCCGAGAGGATCCGCTCGAGGGCCTTGTCACGCGTCGGCGCATCTCGGTGACGGAGCCCGAGTTTGGCGTAGTTGAGGATCGTCGTCAGGGCGTTGTTGAACTCATGGGTGGTGGTGCCGAGGAGCTCGCCGAGGGTCGCGGTCTTGCGGGCCTCGAGCACCTGGCGCCGCAGAAGCGCGAGCTCCGCCTCATGCCGCCTGGCCTGCGTCTCGAGTTGTCGGCGGAGGGCCCCCTCACCGGCGGCGGGTGTGTCCGGCAGCGGAGCCGGAGCCTCGCTCCCGGTCAGCGTTCCGGGAGGAGGGAGCCTGCGGGGGACGCGGCGCACCAGCGGTCGGGGAAATGCCCCGACTGGACGCCCGGCGGCCGACTCCCCCTCTCCGTTTCCGATCACCATGCCAAGCTCCTTCACCCTTCCACCGCGCTGCGACAAAGCCATCCACCCCAAGTCACCTCAGCCCACCCAGCTCACCAAAACCGCCGCCATCCCCCGGCAGGACGACTTCCCCCCGCCCTCCGAAAACCCCCCACCGCCCGACGCAAGTCTTTTCAGGGAAAGCAAATGCGACAAATCACGAAGCCTCGTTGTCTATCGTCGCCCGAGTGGTTGGGCCCCGCACCAGATCCACGCCGCACCTTTTGTCCGGTTCGACCGTTTCATCTTCGTCGCATGGCCCTGCTTTCCACGGGTGGGTAAGATGCCGAAAGTCGTCCCGACAAGTATTCATTTGTCGCGCCGGCAGATCGTGAGACAGGGATCCCGGCAGGAAGGCGTGAGAATGGACGGCAATCAGGCCTTCACGCCAGGTCGTTGAACGACTCAAACCACAGGATTCGACAGATGACTTTCCCGCTTTCGAGCCGGGCGACCGGCCACCACCCCACCGGAGCAGGCGCTCATGACGTGCGGCGCGGTTTCACGCTCGTGGAGCTGTTGGTGGTGATCGCCATCATCGGCATGCTCGTCGGCCTGCTGCTTCCGGCCGTCCAGTCGGCCCGCGAGGCGGCCAGGCGCACCGAATGCAAGTCGAATCTGAAGCAGGTCGGGATCGCGATGACGATGTATCTCGACCGTAAGTCACGCGGGAAATTCCCCGACGCGGCGATCCTCCCCAGCGAGGAGTTGATCTTCTTCACGCCGACCAGGCCGATCAAACCGAGCCTGGCGAAGGTCCTCGGCCCCTATTCCGAGGACAACCGCAACATCTTCAAGTGCCCGTCCGACATCTACTACTTCCAAAAGAACACGCAGGCGATGGAGAAGCTCAAGCAGAATCTCTCCGCCATCGGCCGCTCGATCCCCAACGACGCTCCTGACGAGTACAAGACGCTCCCCTACGAGGGGTTGAGTTACGAGTTCCCGGCACGGCGTCTGGCCAACAAAACGCGCGAGGAAGCGCTCGTGAGCCGGTCGGGCGCTGCCGGAGCCACGTCGAAGCTGTGGGTGACGTATGAGTTTGAGGCCTTCCATGGCGGCGGTCTCGGTGCGTTGTTTACCGACGAGAACGAATACAACGACCCTGATCCGAATCGGCCGCCTCCCCAGGAAGGGGCCCGCAATTTCCTCTACCTCGATGGCCACGTCGAGAACATGTGATCTCCTTGCTTCGCCGATCCCCCACCCCATCACGCCGCTTTTGAGGAGCGTTTTTCATGGCCAGTTCCTACCCCGCCCGCGGTAAGTCGCGTGGTTATGTGCCCCCTGAGGAAACAAAGGCCAAGGGATCGGCCGGTCGATGGATCGGCGCGATCGTGGCCCTGCTCCTCGTCGGCCTCTTGGGGGCCTGGGCGATGGGGCTCTTCGGCCGCCGCATCGACGCCCGGATCGTGGAGATCCGGAATATGTCGGACGAAATGTCGAAGCAGATGGCGACCGGCGGCCCACAGAACGAAGACGAAGCCAAGGCATTTGCCCAGTCGATGGGTCAGATCCGCGAGAAGATCCAGGCCCTGCCAGAGGATCTGCGGGGCCAGGCGTTCCGCGGTGGGGGGATGGGGCGCGGTTTCCAGGCCGCCATGCAGGCCAACATGAAATCCTTCTTCGCGACCCCTCCGGCACAACGGGAAGCAGAGCTCGACCGGCAGATCAAACGTGAACAGATGATGCAGAAGGCCTTTGCCGCAGCCGGTGGGTTCGGCGGTGGCCGTCCCGGCGGTGGGCCCGGCGGGGCGGGTGGCCCAGGTGGTGGTGGACCCGCTGGCGGTGGCGGTGGCCCCGGTGGTGGTGGTGGTGGGCGTGGCCCCGGTGGCGGTGGTGGGCCCGGCGGTGGGCCTGGTGGTGGCGGCAATCCGGAGGCTTGGCGGAAGCAGATGCTCGACAGCACGAGCCCTTCGCAGCGGGCCCAATTCACCGAGTTCCGCAATGCGATGGATCAGCGCCGCCAGCAACTCGGCATCGGCAATGGTGGCTGGGGCGGTCCTGGTGGTGGTGGCGGACGGGGACGCTGAACCGGTGTCCGACACGCTCGGCCTCCTCGAGGAGGCGATGCAACTGGCCCGCGATCTCGGCTACCGCGTCCGTGAGGAACCGCTCGGCGAATTGGCGGGAGGCGTCTGCGCCGTCGGCGGCCAGCGTCAGATCCTCCTCAATGCCGCGCATCCTTCCAGCCAGCGGCTCGACGCCCTCCTTGATGTCCTCGCCGCCGACGCCGACGTGGGCGACCAACCGGTCAGCCACCTCCTCGAATCCCGCCTTCGCAAGCACCGATCCGGGCGCTGACAGGGGTCATTCCGGCGGCGACCGGTAGAGCCCGTGGGTGGCGATGTAGCGATCGACGGCTGCCGGTGTCCGGTAGCGGATGCTGTGGCCGGCGCGGATCGCCGCGCGGATCTGGCTCGAACGGATCCCCACCGCCGGGCAGATCACCCGCTCATCGGCCAACGCTTGGGCCCTGGTTGGCCCGAGCAGATCGAGCAGCGGCTGAGCCGTGACCAGCGCACGGATGTCGTCGACCCCCTCCCGTTCCACCGCCAAGGGGGTGGCGAGCTCGAGGATCCTGCCGGGATCGCGCCAACCGGGGAACCCGGCCAGGGCATCGGGCCCGAGGATCAGATGGAGGCTGTCGGTGGGACTCTCCGCGGCGAGGGCCTCGAGCGTGTCGACCGTCCAGCTGATACCGCGACGGTCGAGCTCGGTGCCGAGGACCTCGAAGCCGGGATGACCGCCGGTGGCGAGGGTCAGCATCGCCAGCCGATCCACCCCCGGGGCGAGTTGCTGCCCTTGCTTGTGCGGCGGCGTGGCGGCGGGGACGAAGAAGACACGGTCGAGCCGGGCCTGCTCCCGACAACTCTCGGCGACGAGGAGATGGCCGATGTGGACCGGATCGAAACTGCCGCCGTAGATCCCCAATCGCATCGCTTCGAGTTCTCTCTGAGCTGCCGGCAGGCCGACCGGTTGGCCGCGCCGGCCGCCGGGGGTCTAATCCGTGCATGGGAGAACATCATACGGGCCAGCGCGATCTCTTCGAGCATCGGCCCGAGTGGGAGGAGGACGACGTCCGGCAGGGGATGGTGGCGACCGTCGTCCTCCCGGACGGGGTCGACAAGCCGCTCGACTACCTCGTCCCCGAGCGCCTCGTCGGCACCCTGGAACCGGGCCGGCGCGTGACGGTGCCCCTCGGGCGGGCCAACCGCGAGCGGATCGCCTACTGTGTGGCGATCCGCAGCGGCGAACTGCCGTCGGCACCGCTCAAGGAGGTGATCGCCGTCGAAGACCCGGCCCCGCTCCTCTCGCCACGGATGCTCGAGCTGACGAAGTGGATGGCCGAGCGGTGGTTGGCCCGCTGGGGAGAGGTGCTCGAGGCGGTCCTCCCCTCCGGCGTCCGCCTCGCCCGAGGGACGCGGCAGGAAATCCTTCTCGTCGCCTCCGGATCCGCCCCCACCCGCCGCCCCACGGCCCCCCAGGCGCGCGTCCTCGCCGCCGCCGTCACCCCCACGACCGCAGCCGAGCTCGCCCGTGTGGCGGAGTGTGGCCGCTCGGTGATCGGCCGGCTCGTCGAAACCGGACTCCTCGTCGACGCCGGGACACGGCAGCGCGAGCCGGGGCGGGCCGCGGCGCGTGAGCCCCTCCCGCACCATCGCCCCGGTGAGCTCTCCCCCGCCCAGCAGGGCGCGCTCGACGCGATTCTCGCGCCGCTGCGGGAGCGCCGCCACGAGACCATTCTTCTCTTCGGGGTAACGGGGAGCGGGAAGACGGAGGTCTATCTCCAGGCGGTCGAGGAGACCCTCGCCCAGGGGCGTCAGGCGATCATCCTTGTCCCCGAAATCAGCCTCACCCCCCAGACCTGCGACCGCTTCCGCAGCCGCTTCGGCACCGTGGCGGTCCTCCACAGCCATCTCACCGCCGTCGAGCGGCATGCGGAGTGGCGCGAGATCGCCTCGGGACGGGTCGGGGTCGTCGTCGGCGCCCGCAGCGCCGTCTTCGCCCCCACGCCCCGGCTCGGCCTGATCGTCATCGACGAGGAACACGAGACGTCGTTCAAACAGGCGACCGCCCCCCGTTACCACGCCCGCGACGTCGCCGAGTGGATCGCCCGCTCGGCCGGGATCCCGCTCGTCCTCGGCTCCGCGACGCCGTCGCTCGAAACCTTCGCCCGCTGCCTCGACGGCTCGTGGCGGATGTGCCGGCTCCCGGACCGCGTCGGTGGCTCCCAGCTTCCGGCGGTGATCACCGTCGATCTGCGTGACGCGCAGAGCCGGGCGCGCGGGGCCTTGAGCCCCCGGCTCGTCGCGGGGATCAAGTGGGCGCTCGCCTCGGGGGGGCAAGTGATGCTCCTGCTCAACCGGCGCGGCTTCGCCACCCATGTCCAGTGCCGGGCCTGCGGCCACAGTGCCCGCTGCAGCCAGTGCGACCTCGCCCTCACGCTCCACCAGCCGGGCAACCGGGGGATCTGCCACGGCTGCGGACTGATCACCCGCCTCCCCGCCGACTGCCCTGAATGCAGGGCGCCGCAGCTCTCCCAGCGCGGCACCGGCACCCAGAAACTCGAGGAGCAGGTGCGGGCACTCTTCCCCGGCGTCCGCGTCGCGCGGATGGACACCGACACGATGCGCACCCGCGGCAGCCACGAGCGGACCCTCGACGCCTTCCGCGCCCGCGAGCTCGACATCCTCGTCGGCACCCAGATGATCGCCAAGGGGCTCGACTTCCCCGATGTCATGCTCGTCGGCGTCGTCAATGCCGACGCGGCCCTCCACCTCGCCGACTTCCGCGCCGCCGAGCGGACCTGCCAGCTCGTCACCCAGGTCGCCGGCCGGTCCGGGCGGGGGGCCCTCGGAGGACGGGTCGTCGTCCAGACATCGACCCCCGAACACCCGGCGATCCGTTCCGCGGGGCGCCACGATTACGAGGCCTTCGTCCGTCACGAACTGCCGATCCGCGAGGCCCTCCTCTATCCCCCCTACGGCAGCGTGGTCCGGTTCGTCGTCCGCAGCCACCGTGAGGAGGCAGCGGCGGCCTGGGCCGGCACGCTCGCCGTCCGGCTCCGCGCCGCCGTCGCGGCGGGCGGGGAGGGGATGCGCGTCCTCGGGCCGGCGCCGGCCCCGATCGCCCGCCTCCGCGACCGCTTCCGCTGGCACCTCCAGGTCCATGGCCCCGACGGCGAAAGGCTCCGCGCCCTCGTCCTCCAGGCCACCGCCGGGCTCCGCACCCCCGACGACGTCGCCTGGATCATCGACGTCGATCCGGTGGAGATGCTGTGACGGCGGTGAACGTCGCTTCCGCGCTGATAGCCCGTGGAAAAAGTCATCCCTGACCTTTTTCCACTCGAGACATCCGCCGCATCCGGCGGCGGGAGCTTTATCCAAGGCCGGCCGGCGGGGTACCATTCTGGCGGAGACGTCGCCTGCCATGTCCTACCGTTCCTTCACCGACATCCTGGGGGAGACGAGCCTCGAGCGGAAGTGCCGCTTCCTGTTCGGCTTCTGCCTCCTCGTGCTGATCACGGGCAGCTTCTGGTGGTATGGCAGCCTCACCGAGCAGCTCGTCTACGCGACGACCCGGAGCACCGGGCGCCACCTCGTCGACGCAATCATGGTCCAGTCGCACTGGAACACCTGGGAGACCAATCCCCAGTTCTCCGGGATGATCGAATCGGTGGGGCGCGACTTCCAAAGCGAGCCCTACCAGTGGCAAGTGCTCGATCCGCGGGCCGGGCCCGAGGAGCGCCATGCCGAGGGCTATTCGCGGCTCGACGAGGCGGTTCTCGATTACTTCGAGGATCATCCGCCTACCGGTAGCGCCTCCACTGCTGGGAGCGCCGCCGCCGCCGCAACGGCCGGCGAATACCGGGAGTTCCGCCTGCCTGACCAGGGAAAATATTACTACTACCAGACGGTGCGGGCGAAGGAGTCGTGTCTCCGTTGCCATGACGTGCGCCCCGCTCCCGGCGTGCCGACCGAAGGGGTGCCGCCGGTCGGCGTCGCCGCCGGTGACCTGCTGGCGGTCGTCCGTGTCGTCATGCCCGACGGCTTGACGAAGAAGGCGATCAACTGGAACCGGGCGATCCTTCTGGCAACGGCGATCATGACGGTGTTCCTCGCCATGCTCGCCGCCTACCTCATCGTCCGCTACGTGATCGTCAAGCCGCTCGAGCATCTCCGCGATGTCAGCGACGAGGTCCGCCGTGGCAACGTCCAGGCTCGGGTCGAGATCCACACCGCCGACGAGTTCGAGGAGCTCGGCGTCGCCTTCAACCGCATGCTGCGCGGCCTCGTCGACACCCAGGAGGAGCTCCAGAAAGTCAACGAGAGCCTCGACGGCAAGGTCGACGAGCTCGCTCGTGCCAATCTCCACCTCTACGAGATGAACCGGATGAAGAGCGACTTCCTGGCGACGATGAGCCACGAGCTGCGCACGCCGCTCAACAGCATCATCGGCTTCTCGGATGTGCTCGGGTCGATCCAGTCGCTCGACGACAAGCAGCGCCGCTACGTGCAAAACATCCGCACCTCGGGGCGGATGCTCCTCGACATGATCAACGACATCCTCGACTTGGCGAAGATCGAGGCCGGGAAGACGGAGATCCGCCCGGTGATCTTCGATGTCGAGTCGGTCGTCTCGGCGCAGTGCGACATGGCCCGGCCGATGGCCGAGAAGAAGGCCATCGACGTCACCTTCGAGATCGGCCCGGGCCTCGAGGCGGTCGAGCAGGATCAGGCGAAGGTCCAGCAGATCCTCGCCAATCTCCTCTCCAACGCCGTGAAGTTCACCCCCGGCGGGGGCCGGGTCGAGGTCAACGCCCATCTCGACGACACCACCGATCCGGCCCGGTCGGAGATCGTCATGGACGTCATCGACACCGGCGTCGGCATCGCCGCCGAGGAGCAGCAGGCGATCTTCGAGAAGTTCCGCCAAGGGAAGGTGTTCCAGAAGGGTGACGACGCGATGACGCGCGAGATCTCCGGCACCGGCCTGGGCCTGTCGATCGTCCGCGAGCTCTGCCGGCTTCTGGGGGGCGACGTCACGCTCGAGAGCCAGCTCGGCCGCGGAAGCCGGTTCACGATCCGTCTCCCGGCGCGTCTCCAGCCGGTCAAGTCCTCCGCGGGGGCGACGCTGGCGCTGGCCGACTGACAGCCCAGAAATCGCCGCTAGACTGACTTTTGGTTCGATGGCGCGCGAGGAGGCGGCGATGGCAGACGATGCGGTCGAGGTGGTGTTGTTCACCGACGGCGCCTGCAGCGGCAATCCTGGCCCCGGGGGATGGGCGTACATTCTCCGTCATCCCGGCAGCGGGAAGGAGTCTCGCGACTCCGGCAATGAAGTCATGTCGACGAACAACCGGATGGAGCTGACCGCCGCCGTCCGTGGCCTTTCCAGGCTCAAGCGGCCGACGCGCGTCGAGCTGGTCACCGACAGCGTCTACGTCGGTACCGGGATTTCCGACTGGCTCCCGAAGTGGAAGCTGCAGGGCTGGAAGCGGAAGGATGGCGGCAAACTCGTGCCGATCAAAAACGAAGACCTGTGGCGCGAGCTCGACCGGCTCGTCACCGAGCATTCCGTCCGCTTCACCCACGTCGCCGGCCATGCCGGCCATGCCGAGAACGAGGCCTGCGACAAGATGGCCGTGGCGGCCTACCAGCCGCTGCTGAAAAAGGGCTGACACCGGGGCGATCGTGGCGCTGACGAGGCTCCCGGCGGGGAGCCGATAAACTCCCCTCATGCCCACCCCCGACAACTCCGCCGCCGATCCCCCCCCCGCCGCCCCGCCGCCGTCGGCAACCGCTGGCATGGCGCGCCCGTCGCCGGCAGCCGGGCGGCCGCGGAGCCTCGCGACGCCGCTCGAGCGGCTGCCCGGCGTCGGCACACTGCGGGCCGAAAAGCTGCGGAAGCTCGGCCTGGTCACGGCCGCCGACGCGCTCATGCATTTCCCCCGCGACTACCGCGACTTCTCCGGGGCCCATGCCGTCAAGGCGCTGGTCGCCGGCGAGCATGCCTCGCTCGTGGGTGAGGTCATCGAGGCGACGTCGCGGACAACCGGCTCCGGCCGGCAGATGCTCGTCATCCGCCTCGCCTGCCCCGACGGCATCATCCGCGCGGTGTGGTTCAACATGCCCTTCATGGCGAAGCGATTTGCCGTCGGCCAGAAGGTCGTGATCGCCGGGCCCCCGAAGCGGGTAACCGGGCCGTGGGAGTTTCCCCATCCGGAAGTCCGCTGGCTCCAGGCGGGGGAGCGGGCCGACGCCTCGGAATGGCTCGCCGTCTATCCGCTCGCCGAAGGGGTGCTCCAGTCGCACGTTCGCGTGGCAGTCCTCGCGGCGCTCGACCATGCCGCTGATCTCCCCCCGGAAGCCCTTCCCGCCGATCTCCTCGCCGCCAAGGGGCTCCTGTCGATCGGCACGGCCCTCCGCGAGATCCATTGCCCGTCGAGCAGGGAGATGATCGACACGGCCCGGCGGCGCTTTGTCTACGAGGAGCTGTTCATGCTCCAGCTGGCGCTGCGCATGCACCGCGGCCGGCAGCAGCAGCGCCGCGCTGCCCCATCGATCCCCCTCGATGCCCGCATCGACGGACGGATCCGGGCCCGCTTCCCCTACGACTTCACCACGGCCCAATCGCGCGTTTGCGCCGAGATTACCGCCGACATGGCCCGCCCGGAACCGATGAACCGGCTCCTCCAAGGGGATGTCGGCAGCGGCAAGACGGCCGTGGCGCTCTATTGCATCCTCGCCGCGGTCGCCGCCCGGATCCCCGGTGCCCCGGCGGGGCCCGACGGCCGGGCGACCGGCTATCAGGCAGCGCTGATGGCCCCGACGGAGCTCTTGGCCCGCCAGCACCTCGCCACGCTCGAGCGGCTCCTTGGCAATCAGGAGGGACGAGTCCGTGCCAGTGGCGTCCGCGTCGAGCTCCTGCTGGGGGGCCAGACGGCCAAGCGCCGCGCGGCGGCCCTCGAGCGGATCGGTTCTGGGGAAGCGCAGATCGTCGTCGGCACGCAGGCGCTTGTGTGTAGCGAGGCCAGATTTCGCAATCTGGCGCTTGTGGTCATCGACGAGCAGCACCGCTTCGGCGTCGTCCAGCGCGGCCTCCTCCAGCAGGGGCACACCGATCCGCACACCCTCCTGATGACGGCGACGCCGATCCCGCGGACCGTCGCCCATGCCGTCTACGGCGATCTCGACGTCTCGACGCTCGACGAGCAGCCGCCGGGGCGGCAGCCGGTGGCCACCTACCGGGTCGGCCCGGAGCAGGCCGACTCATGGTGGGAGTTCTTCCGCCGCAAGCTCCGCGAGGGGCGGCAGGGGTATGTCGTCGTTCCGGCCGTCGAGGAATCGAAGCGCGGTCTGGAGAGCATTTCGAGTGCCCATGAGCATCTGGCCAACGGGCCACTCGAGGCCTTTCGCCTCGGGCTCGTCCATGGCCGGATGCCGACGAAGAAAAAACACGAAGTGATGGAGAAGTTTCGCGCCGCGGAGATCGATGTCCTCGTGGCGACGAGTGTCATCGAGGTCGGGATCGACGTTCCCAATGCGACCTTGATGACGATCCTCGACGCCGATTCGTTCGGCTTGGCCCAGCTCCATCAGCTCCGCGGCCGCGTCGCCCGCGGCGCCCACCGCGGCCTCTGCGGCGCCGTGACGGGAGAGGCCGAAGGAGCCTGCCCGCGGATCGATGCCTTTGTCGCCACGACCGACGGCTTCGAGCTCGCCGAGCAGGATTTACTGTTGCGCGGCCCCGGCGATCTTGTCGGCTCTCGGCAGAGCGGCGCCCCGCCGATGTATCTGGCTGATCTCCTCCGCGACGCGTCGGTCGTCGCTGAAGCCCGCCGCGACGCGCTCGAGCTTTTCGAGCGTGATCCGCTCCTCGCCGACCCGCAACTGGCCCGCCTCCGCCAGCTCATCCAGAAGCGCTGGGGGGAAACCCTGGGACTGGCGCAGATCGGGTAAGGAAGCGAAAAAGGGCTCGGCTCCTTTGCTTCCGCGGGGGATCACCGCCCCAGCCAGAAGGTCGGCTCACGGCTGCCATGGGCCACGGCAACCACCACGAGGGAATCGGGGCTGTCGAGGCGGTAGATCAACTGATACGGAGAGCCGCGAACCATGACGAACCGATGGCGTTCATCGCACGCTGGATACCGGAGCGGCTGAAGGGCGATCGCCTCAATCGCCTGAGAGATCGCCGTCTCGAATCCCTCGGCAGCGGCGACGCTTCGCTCGGCGTACGACCGCAGCGCGGCGGCGTACTCGGCTGCCGCAGCCTCGAGGACGACCATGTCAGCCATCGAGACCGGCCTCGCGCCGGGCCCGGGCCTTCACCACTGGCCAGGGAGTGGCGGGCATCCGACCGGCGTCGTAGTCGGCCGAGCGCTGCTGAACTTCCTCGATCCACGCCTGGCTCGGCCTCGGCCAACTCTCCGGCGAGGCCTCATCCCACACCGCATCGACAAGTCGCAGCCGGTCGGCCGCGCTCAAAGTCTTGGCAGCGGCAATGATTTCCTCCAGGGTCGTCATGCGGTTCTCCTCGAAAAAGGGGGCCGGCAACGTCAACCCATGAAAACGCTCGCCGCTGCCAGTGGCAATTTACACCGTAAGGGTCCGGCTGGGTGTTCGCCCTTGGCCTCGCGAGCCGCAAGGTGATCGCCGGCAGCGCTTCTCGGGCGTCAGCGATTCCTGCCATGCGTTGACAGACGAGTATACACCCGTATACTCTCCGGCGAGCAACTGAGGCGGCGGCCATGCTCCGTTGCTCAGCGTATTGCAATCGCTATAATTGACCGTCGCGCGGAGCGATCCATGGGGTTCAGGCAGGTCTGTTGGGACTTGGACTAGGATGAAACGCATCACCCGCAAACGGCCAGTGACGGTGGCTGAGGCCGCGCAGTACGACGCCATCCGAAAGCAGATCGATGTCGAGAAGCCGGAGATCGAAGCGAAGATCCGCGGCCGGATGGCAGCAGGGCGAAAAGCGGCGGCGCGGCGGGAAGGCCTTCTGACGCTGGGGCAGAAGCTCCGCAGTGCACGAGAAGCCCGGCAGCAGACGCAGGTTCAACTGGCAGCCGAGGCCGGCATCTCCCAGGGCTATCTCTCGCAGCTTGAGCAGGATGAACGCGAACCGACGCTGTCGATCGCTGCCCGGCTCGCAACGGCCCTTGGCGTGTCGCTCGATGCTTTGGCTACGGGAGCCGCTTGACAACGATTGGGCCCGGCTGGCCGCTCTCCGTCGCGGCCAGGATTGCCCCGGCCGACACGTGTCCTGGCATCGCCTCCCAGGGAGCCGCAGATGGACTCCTTCGCCCACGGACTGGCGCCGATCGGGTCAGTCGCGCGGGCGACACGCACAGCCAGCGATCCCCGCTGCGAAGTCGCAGACTGTTCCTTTCCAAAAGGCTTCTGCAGACGGTATCATGTGTGAACCACCACACAAGGAACGACACATGGCTACGAATCTCGCCATCGATCCAGAGCTCTTGGAGCGGGCGCTGCGTGTCAGCGGTGAACGGACGAAAAAGGCCGCCGTGACCAAGGCCCTGCACGAGTTCATCGCCCGGCGCGAGCAGCGCCGCGTGGCGGAGTTGCTCGGTAAGCTCGAATGGGATTCGGCGTTCGATCACAAGGCGGAACGCACGCGTCGCGCATGATGCTCTTGGTCGACACCAGCGTCTGGTCGTTGGCACTGCGGCGTGACGTCGTCGCGGACCTGCCAGAGGTGCGGCATCTGGAGCAGGCCCTGCTCGGGGCGCAGACGGTCATGATGACCGGCCTCATTCTCCAAGAGTTGCTCCAAGGGTTTTCCGGGCCCAAGGCGCGGGCACAAATCATCGACCGCTTTTCCTCGCTGCCGCTGGTGCAGCCCGATCGACAAGACCATGTCGACGCCGCGGCGCTCCGCACGACATGTCGCCGCGCCGGTGTGCACATCGGAACCATCGATGCCTTGCTCGCCCAGCTCTGCATCCGCCACCACTTGACGCTCCTGACCACCGATCAGGACTTCGCCCACGCCGCCCGGCATTGCCGGCTGCAGATCTGGCGGGCATGACCCAGGCGTGCCTACTCGGAGTGGGACCATGGCGGGGGAGCCGCCCCGCTTCCTTCGGCGTATCGCCGCGACGCCGCGCCGCGTCCGGACAGCGGATGGCGTCCCCTGCGGCCAAACCAAGGGCGCCGCGGCCGGAGGCCTTGCTCCGGTCGCGGAGGGCGGGGGGATGAGGGCCGTCCGGCCCGGCTGGCCGCTATACTCCGCGGCCAGGATTGCCCGGGCCGATGCGTGCCCTGGCATTCCCCTCCACGGAGCCGCAGATGTACTACTTCGCCTACGGATTCAAGAAGCCGATCGCCCCGCTCCTCGCCCTCCAGGTGGCGCAGCAGGCGATGGTCAACGCCGGGTTCACCGTCTTCGATCCGGTCGCCCCGGGAAAGGTCACCCTCGGCGGCACGCAGACGCAGGCCGGAGTGATGGTGACCGTCGTGGCAATGGACTGCGAAGGAGGGGCCGCCGTCGTCGTCAATGGCTTCTGCGCCAGTGACCTCGCCGTCGACTCCGCCCGGAGCTTCGCCGAGAACATCGCCGGAGCCGTCAACTACGCCTGACTTCCGGCAGCGAGCTTCGCACCGGTCTTCCAGCCGGAGGCATCACGCTCGACCGCATGGTAGAGCGTATCGCGTTCGACAGGGTCGCGCCCCGCCTCCCGGATGAGCCGCTGGATCTGCTCCACCGAGAGGATCTCTGGCGTCGTCGCGCCGGCGTCGTGATAGATCAGTTCGTGGCGGACCGTGCCGTCGAGGTCGTCGGCGCCGTAGGCGAGCGAGGCTTGGGCCGTGCCGATCCCGAGCATGATCCAGTAGGCCTTGATGTGGTCGAAGTTGTCGAGGACGAGCCGCGACACAGCCATCGTCCGCAGGCTCATCGTCGCCGACGGCTTGGAGATGTGGGAGAGTCGCGTATTTTCCGGATGGAAGGCGAGGGGGATGAAGGTCTGGAAGCCCCCTGTCTCGTCTTGGAGCTGGCGGAGCCGGAGAAGATGGTCGGTGCGGTGGAAGGCATTCTCGATGTGGCCGTAGAGCATCGTGGCGTTGCTCCGCAGGCCGAGCTCGTGGGCCATGCGATGAACCGCAAACCATTCGCGCGTGTCGGCCTTGTGCTCGCAGATCTTGTCGCGGACCTCCGGATGGAAGATCTCGGCCCCGCCGCCGGGGAGGCTCCCGAGGCCAGCGTCTTTGAGTTCCACGAGGATGTCTCGCAGAGAGCGCTTCGTGAGGTGCTGAAACCAATTGATCTCCACCGGCGTCCAGGCCTTGAGGTGGAGCGACGGATAGTGGTCGTGAAGGAGACGGACGATGTTGAGATACCAGTCGTAGTCCTTCTGGTGGTGGAGCCCGCCGACGATGTGCATCTCGGTGCTGCCGGCGTCGACCGCCTCTTTGCCGCGGGCGAGGATCTGCTCTGCCTCCATCACGTAGCCACGGGCGTCGCGGAGATCGGCCCGGAAGGCACAGAATGTGCAACGGTAGACGCAGACGTTCGTGGGATTCAGATGGGTGTTGATGTTGTAGTAGCCGGCGTTGCCGTTCTTCCGCTCGCGGACGAGATTGGCAAGCTCACCGAGCTCGTGGAGATCGATCCGTTCGTCCCACAGCATCTCCGCTTCGGCAGCGTCGAGGCGCTGCCCCGCCTCGACCTTCTCGCGCACCCGATCGAGGGAGGGGACGGCGGCACGGATCATAAGGGCATTCTCCGGAAAGTCGGATGCTGTGGACACGGCTATACAACGATCTCAAGCAGCTAACCGCATTCGGACCGGTTCGGCAACACGTAGTTTGCCGAGGGCGATAACGGGGCTGAAAAGCGCGTTTCACGGGACCAGGCCCCCCTCCGCCGGCCCAGTCTCGGCAGCCGGGAGCCTGCCGGGGTAAGGTGACGGCCCCCTCCCCAGGACGTCTCCCGCCCTGCCGCCTTTCCCCCTCCATGGCGTCCCCCTCCATGCCGACCGCGTTCGACATCATCGGCGACGTCCATGGCTGCGACACTGAACTGGTCGCCCTCATGAAGCGTCTCAGCCATCCGATCGATCCGGCCCGGCCGCATCCGGAGGGGCGCCTGCTCGTATTCGTGGGGGATCTCGTCGACCGGGGACCGTCCACTCCGGCGGTCGTGATCCGCGTCAAGCGGCTTGTCGAGGCAGGGCGGGGCATGTGTGTCGCCGGCAATCACGATATCCGTCTCGCTGAGGCCCTCCGGGGAGAGCCGGTGGAGCCGGGGCATGGGCTCGAAGCGTCGCTCGGGCAACTTGCTGCCGAATCGGCCGAGGTCCGGGCAGAGGTGGCAACATTCCTCGCCGGCCTCCCCGGGCATCTCGTCCTCGATGACGGCCGGCTCGTCGTCGCCCACGCGGGCCTCGAGGAGATCCATCACGGCAGCGACGCAAGCGCCGCCCGCGAGGCGGCGATCCATGGCGCTTACAGCGGTGATTTCGACGACCGGGCGATGCCGGTCCGCGACGACTGGGCGAGTCGCTATGGCGGCGCCGCGGCCGTCGTGCAGGGGCACACGCCGGTCGCCGAAGCGGAGTGGTTCAACGGCACGATCTGCATCGACACCGGATGTGTCTACGGCGACCGGCTCACGGCCCTCCGCTGGCCAGAGCGCGAGCTCGTGTCGGTGCCGGCGATGGCGTGCCATGCCCGCTTGGCCCGCGGGCCGCTGCCCCCCCGTCGGCTGGCCGCTCGCCCCGTCGCCCGCCCCGCACCACCCCTTCCGACGGCAGCCGACGCGGCGGCCGCACTCCGCCAGTCGGCGGTCACCGAAGTGGCCCGCCTCGGAGGCGGACTCGCCGAGGATTCCCCCGCGCCCGACCCGTGGGTGATCCATCTCCCCCCGACGATGTCGTCGTGCGATCCGTCGCATCAGGGCGACGGCCTCGAGCATCCCCTTGGCGCCTTCGCCCACTACGCCGCGGCCGGGCTGCGGCAGGTGATCTGCGAAGAAAAACAGACGGGGCTGCGGGGCGTGGCGGTGGTCTGCCGGGATCGGGCCGCGGCGGCCCGGCGATTCGGTGTCGCGGACGGCACGACCGGCGCGATCCATTCGCGCAGCGGACACCGTTTTCTCCCTGGGATCGATGAAGCGTCGCTCGTCGGGGCGATCCGCATGGCGGCCGATGCGGCCGGGCTGTGGACATCCCTGGACACCGACTGGCTCTGCCTCGACGGGGAGCTGGTCGGTCTGGCCGATACCAGCGACGATCGCTCGACACCGCCGCGGTTTGTCTTTTTCCATCTCCTCGCTGCCGAAGGGCGGACCTTCTTCGACCGGGAGCATGTCTGGCACCTTGACACGCTCCGCCGCCTCTCCGCCGCCCGGGCCGACGGAGGCCCGCTCGGCGTGACATCGCATCGGGTCATCGATCTCACCCGCCCCACCGAGGTCGCTGCGGCGATCGCCTGGTGGCATGCGCTCACGGCCAACGGTGCCGAGGGAATCGTCGTCAAGCCGCTCGCGCTCGCCGCCGCGGGGACCGCTGGGCCGGTCCAGCCCGCGCTCAAGGTGCGCGGCGCGGACTGGCTCCGCCGCGTCTATGGAAAAGACTATCGCGAGCCGGTGAGCCTCGGATCGCTCCGCGACCGCAGTCTGGCGACGAAACGGGCCCGGGCGCTGGGCCAATTTGCCATCGGCCTGGAGGCGCTCGAGCGATTCGTGGCCGGCGCGCGGCGGGAAGACGTCGCTGCCTGCCTCGCAGCCCACGGCACCTGGGTGCCGGAGCAGGGTGCCTGAAGCCGACACTCGTCAGACCGCGCCATCAATGGCGATCGCCATCAACAGCAAAAGACCGATGGCGGCATTGGCGGTGAAGAAGGCCTGGTTGACGCGGGAGAGATCGTCCGGGCGGACAATTGCATGCTCCCAGACGAGGAGCGCCGCGATCGCCACGAGCGTTCCCCAATAAAACGCTCCCAGTTGCGGCACCACCAGCGGCAGCGTCGCGAGGATCGCAAGCGTGACGACATGCAGGCCCGCGGCGAGCTTGAGGGCGCGCGGGACACCGAGCCGGGCCGGGATGCTGTGGAGACCTTGGTTTGCGTCGAAAACGGCATCCTGGCAGGCATAGATGATGTCGAAGCCCGCCACCCACGTCGTCACGGCCAGCCCCAGAATGAGCGCCGGCAGCCCATCGGCGGGATGGGCAAGCAACGCCTCACCCCGGATCGCGATCCACGCCGCCATAGGGGCCATTCCCAGCGCCGCCCCCAGCCACGCATGGGCGAGCATCGTGAACCGCTTGGCATAGCTGTAGCCCAGCAGCCAGGCGAGGACCGGCACCGAAAGGACCAGCGGCAGCCAATTGGGGAGAAAGAGAAGCGTGGCGGCGATGAACGCCCCGCACGACGCCACGACAAGGCCGAACACCTCGCCGACCCCGAGATCACCGCGCGGCAGATGCCGCGTCGCTGTCCGCGGATTGGCGGCATCGAACGATCGATCGACGAGCCGGTTGAAGGCCATCGCCGCCGTCCGCGCCATCACCATGCAAAGAAGGACACCGAGCCCACGCCGCCACCAATCGGCCGGTGACGTGGCCGCGCCGGCGGGCGCCTGGAAGGCGAGGATCGCCGCCATGAGGGCGAAGGGGAGGGCGAAGATCGTGTGGCTGAAGCGGACGAGCTCCAGATAGCTGCGGAGCGTGGCGGCCATCTCACGCGCTCCCCCAGCGACGAACGAGCGTGTTGGGCACCCCGATCTGATCACAGATTCGGGCGACGACAAAGTCGACGAGATCGGCGACCGAATCGGCAGCGGCGTAGAAGCCCGGTGAAGCCGGGAGGACCACCGCCCCCGCCTCGTGGATCGCCGCCATGTTTCGCAACTGCGGCAGCGAGAGGGGGGTCTCGCGCGGCACGACGACGAGCTTCCGCCGCTCCTTGAGATGGACCTCGGCCGCCCGGTGAATGAGATTGCCCCCTTGCGAATGCGCCACCGCCGCGAGCGTTCCGCCGCTGCACGGGCAGATCACCATCGCCGCCGTCAGAAACGATCCACTGGCGATCGGGGCCATGAGATCGCGGTGGTGCCAGACATGGAGCCGGTTGAGGGCTCCGGCCGGGAGCCGCTCGAAGGCCGCGCCGAGAAGGATGGCAGGATCGGGCCGCTCGAGGTCGAGACGCCGACCGATCTCCTGGAGAAACACCGCCTGACCGGCACTGCTGATCGAGAGATGGATCTCCCGTCCGGCGGCAAGGAGGACCTCGAGGAGCCGCACGGCGTAAGGGGCGCCTGAAGCGCCAGTGATCGCCAGGACGAGCGGCAGATGAGGAGAGGAATCCATGTCAACCGTTCTTCGGGGCGGGGGACGTCACCGGCCCCCCAATCCGCGTGGCGAGCGTGAGCGTGGCGATCCCGAAGGTGAGCGGGTGTTGTTCGACGGCGGTGAAGCCGACCGAGCGCACCAGCGCCGCCAGCCGCTCTCCCGACGGAAAATCCTCGACGCTCTGGTTGAGGTAGGTGTAGGCGTCGGAGGCGTTGCGGGCCACGGCGTTGCCGAGGCGGGGGAGGACATTGCGGAAATACCACAGATACCCCGCGCGAACGATGCTGTTGGCCGGCAAGGAAAACTCGAGGATCGCGAGGGTTCCACCGGGGCGACAGACGCGCGCCATCTCGGCCAGCCCGCGCCGGGTGTCGGCGATGTTCCGCAGACCGAAGGCGACGGTGACGAGATCGAAGTCGGCGGCAGAGAAGGGGAGGGCCATGGCGTCGGCCTCGATCCATTCAATGTGCGGGTATCGCGCCGCGGCCTTGTCGCGGCCGCGGTCGAGCATCGGCCGGCAGAAGTCGCTGGCGACAATCCGGGGCACGAGCCCCTGGGCCGCCGCCGGGGCCGCCGCCCGGTCGGCATAAGCGATCGCCAGGTCACCGGTGCCGGTGCAGACATCGAGCATCGCGCCTCCCAGGGGGGGTGGGGCGAGGCGGACGGTGACATGCCTCCACCACAGGTCGATGCCGCCGGAGAGGATTCGGTTGACGAGGTCGTAGCGCGGGGCGATCTCCGCGAACATGCCGCGGACCTTGTCGCCACTCTTGTCGACGCCCGAGCGATCCGTGCCGCGGGACGAGGCTTGGCCGGCAGGCGGGCTGGGCTCTATGGTGTCGACAGGTGACATGCAGGGGTCCGGTGGCGACGAGGTGCCCGAACACTTGTGGAGGCCGGCAATCCGACTGCTGGGAAACCGAGGAGGCTCGATGGACCGGATACGGTGGCACTGCCACGAATGCTTTCATGGTATCCCGGAGGGGGCGACGGCGGGAGGGATCGTCGTCGTCATCGACGTCCTCCGGGCCTCGACGACGATCGTCACCGCCCTGGCCAACGGGGCGATCGGGGTCCGGCCCGAGCCCTCCCCCGACGCGGCCCGGCTCGCGGCCATGGCTGCGGGCCGGGGGATGGGGGAGTGCCTCCTGGGGGGTGAGCGGGGGGGAATGCGAATCGACGGCTTCGATCTCGGCAACGCCCCGCGCGACTACAGCCGCCAGGCGGTCGCCGGCCGGAGGATTGTGACCACGACGACCAACGGCACGGCCGCCGTCGCTGCCTGCCCGCTGGCGGAGGTGATCCTCATGGGAGCCCTCGTCAATCGCCGCGCTGTGGCGGCACGGGGAATCGAGTTGGCGCTTGCCGGGGGCGGGGCTCCCCGACCGATCCACCTCGTCTGTGCCGGAACCGACGGCGCGGTGACCGAAGAGGACATCCTCGCCGCCGGGGCAATCCTCGAGGCCGCCGGGGCGACGCGACTCGACGCTGCCGCCATCGCCGCCCGCGAGCGTTTCCGGGAGACAATTCGGGGAGCGACCGACCCCCGCATCCCCCTCGCCGCGGCGCTGGCCGATTCCCGCGGCGGGAGAAACCTCCTCGCCATCGGCATGGCGGCCGACATCGGCGACGCGGCCGCGATTGACACGATCCCGGTCGTCCCCCGCCTCGACCGCGGCACCGGCTGGTTCCACGCCGATCGCTGAAGGCCGGCGATCGATGGCCGCCCCCGGCCGGAGGCATTCGCGGCCGGTTTTTCCAGGTCCCCGACACCCCGGCTGCCATGGACCCCCTCCCGGCCCCGCCACTACACTGCCGGCCCGCTGTCCCCCAGCCCCGACCCGCCAGGATTTCCATGGACAAGCCCACCGACCAGTCGCGGATGGACAAGATCGTGTCGCTCGCCAAGCGCCGCGGATTCATTTTCCAATCGAGCGAGATCTACGGCGGCTTGAACGGATTCTGGGATTACGGGCCGCTGGGGGTGGCCCTGAAGCGGAATCTCAAGGATGCCTGGTGGCACGACATGGTCGCCGGCCACGACGAACTGGCCACTCCTCCTGGCGCCCCGCAGCCCTACGAGATGGCCGGGCTCGATTGCACGATCATCATGCACCCGCAGGTCTGGAAGTGCTCCGGCCACTTCGATCTCTTCCACGACTGGATGATCGACTGCCGCGAATCGAAGAAGCGCTACCGCTTCGATCACCTCCACGGCCGCTGGGCCTCCCACCGCGGCAAGAAGCTGTTTGTCGTCAGCGATCAATCGGGAGACGACGCCCTGCCGCACACCGTGACCCGGGCTCTGAAGGGGTTTGGTGTTCGCGCGAGCAAGGTCGAGGAGATCGAGTGGCTCTCGGGGATGGAGAGCCTCGCCACGGCCGTTCACGCCCAGACCGTAGCCTTCGCGGAGGCCCTCGGGCCCGATGCGGGCGAGCCGGGCACACTGACGGCGCCGCGCGAGTTCAATCTCATGTTCGAGACCCGGATCGGCGCCCTTGCCGGCGACGACGACGACCGGGCCTTCCTCCGGCCGGAGACGGCCCAGGGGATCTTCATGAACTTCAAGAACGTCGTCGACACCTCACGCGTGAAAGTCCCCTTCGGCATCGGCCAGATCGGCAAGAGCTTCCGCAACGAGATCACGCCGCGCAACTTCACCTTCCGCTCGCGCGAGTTCGAGCAGATGGAGATCGAGTTCTTCTGCAAGCCCTCGGAATCGGCCGACTGGTACCGCTACTGGCGCGACCGGCGTTGGCGGTGGTATCTGTCCCTCGGGCTCACCGAGGGGAAGCTCCAGCTCCGTGAGCACCACGCCGACGAGCTCTCCCACTATTCCGTCGGCACCGCCGACATCGAATATGCCTTCCCGTTCCTCGCGCCGGGGGAGTTCGGCGAGCTCGAGGGGATCGCCCACCGCGGCGATTTCGATCTCCGCAGCCACATGGAAGGAAAGCTCGTCCGCCAGGATGGCCAGCTCGTCGTCGAGCAGGGGCCCGACGGCAAGCCGCGCCACCGGGGAAGCGGCAAGGATCTCTCCTACTTCGACGACATCACCCGCGAACGCTTCGTGCCGCATGTCATCGAGCCCTCGGCCGGGGCCGATCGGGCCGTGCTCGCCTTCCTCTGCGACGCCTATCACGAGGACGAGGTGCCCGACGAGGATGGCAAGCCGCGCAGCCGCACCGTTCTCAAGCTCCATCCGCGCCTGGCGCCACTCAAAGTCGCCGTGCTGCCGCTGGTGAAGAAGGACGGCATGCCGGAGATTGCCATCGATCTCTACCGCAAGCTCAAGGCCCACATGCCAGCCTACTACGACGAGAAGGGCTCGGTCGGCCGGCGCTACGCCCGGCAGGACGAAGCGGGGACTCCGTGGTGCCTGACGGTCGACGGCCAGACGCTCACCGACGGCACCGTCACCCTCCGCGACCGCGACTCGCTGACGCAGGACCGCGTCGCGGTGGCCGAGGTCGTCGACCTCCTCCGGGACAGGCTGCGATGACCGCACCTTCGGGGCCCGGACTGCCGGCCGCAGCGTCTCCCGCCATCGGCACGGTCTGTTCGCTTCAGTCCGACCTGGCCACGATCCTCGCCGACTACGCTGCCGGCCACTGCGACGCCATCGATCTCTGGCTCGGCCATGCCGAGCGCGTCCTCGAGACGGGCTCCCCGGAATCCCTCCGTGATCTCCTCGCCTCGTCGGGGATCAAGGCCGTCGCCGCGAGCTACCAAGGGGGCCTGCTGACCGCCGATGGTGCCGCGGGCGAAGCCCACTGGACACTCTTCCGGCACCGGCTCGAGCTTTGCCGCGGGCTTGTCATCCCGATCCTCGTCGTCGCTGGCGATGCGTTCGCGCCGCTCTCGACGACCGACCTGGGCGCCATGGCGGCAAACCTCGCCACGGCCGCCGGCTTGGCGGGGGAGGCGGGAGTGAAGCTGGCGCTGGAGTTCGATGCCCGGGCGAGCTTCCCCAACAATCTCCAGTCGGCGGTGGCGCTCGTCGACCAGGTGGGGCATCCGGCCCTCGGCCTGTGCCTCGACTGGCACCACTTCACGATGGGGCCGAGCAAGGAAGCCGATCTCGGCCTCCTCTCGGCAGCCAACCTTTTCCATGTCCAACTTTCCGACGTCGCCGATGTCCCGCGCGAGATGGCCAGCGACGCCGAGCGGATCCTCCCCGGCGAGGGTTCCTCGTCGCCGCAGCCCCTCGTCGCCCGGCTGGCCGACATCGGCTACGGAGGCGCCGTGAGTGTGGAACTGATGAACCCCGCCCTCTGGCATGTGCCGCCGCGGCAGTTCGGCGAGGTGGCGATGACGGCTCTGCGCCGGCTGCTGGGGCAGGCTGACATGGGGAGCGGCCCGGGTCGCTGACGATTCCTCGCTTCGGCAAGGGGGGAAGTTGTAGAATGTATGGAGCTGTCCCGACGCTCTGATCATCCCGATCGCGGAGCTTCCCATGGCCCGTCGCACCGTCGCTCGTCGCCTCCTGTTCGGTCTCCTGGTGGTCGCCGCGTGTGCCTTCGGCACCGCGCCGCGGGAGGCCCGGGCGTTTCATGGCCATCACGGCGGCTGGCACGGCGGCTTTGGATTCGGCCGCGGAGGCTTTGGCCAATGCGGCTTTGGAGGCTGGGGTGGCGGCGGCCTCGTCTGCGGTGGGAACTGGGGTGGCTATGGCTGGGGCGTTCCCTGTTGGCCGATGATCGGCAACGTCTCCTACGGCACCGGCTTCGCGGTCGGCGGCACGCGTTTTTGGTCGGGCACGACGGTCTTCGGTGTCCCCGCCTTTGGCGGCTGGGGCGGCTGTGGCCCGGTCTGGGGTGCTCCGGTTTGGGGCGGCTGCGGCCCGGCTTGGTGTGCTCCGGTGTGGGGCGGTGGCTGGGGTGGTGCGCCATTCGGAGGGGTCGGGGCCTGGTACGGCGGCTGGAACCGTGGCCCGGCATGGGGATGGAACCGTGGCCCGGCCCGGGGCTGGAATCCCGGCCCTGCCCGCGGCTGGGCGATCCCGTTTGCCAGCGTTTCACCGATCAACAGGTTGCCTGTCGGTCGGGGGCAGCTGGGGGCCCCGGCGATCGACCAAGCTGTCGAGGTCACGATCCGCACCAGCAACGCTCCTGCCCGGGCCCGGGCGGGCCGGCTCGTCGCCCTCGGCGACCGGCACCTGCGGGGGGCGATCGACGAACCGGCCAAGCTCGCCAAGGCGATCGACGCCTACCGGCGGGCGGCGAACATCGCCCCCGATCAGCCCGACACATTTCTCCGTCAGGCGATCGCGCTGACGGCGGCAGGGAAAAAGTCGGCGGCCACGACAGCCCTCGGCCGGGCGGTGGCGATCGACCCCCGGCTCGTCGAGAACACGGCTGCCGAGGGGGGCCGCGAGCCGCTGATCGCTCCTCCCGCGGGCCTGGCCGCCAAGCCGCTGGTGGCCCGCAGCAGCAAGCTTCTCGCGCGGATCTTCGCCACTCCCGACAACGGCCGGAATGCTCCTGCCGACAATTGGATCGCCCACCGCTGGCTCGGGCGCGATGCCGGGCCGGTCATGGTCGCCGCCCGCCCCTGACACGCAAGCCGTCTGCGGCGGGGCGGGTGGTCGGGTATTCTAGAGCGGTTGTCCGCAACCGCTCCCCCTTTGCACCGCCACGCATGACAAGCGCCCCTCCCTGCGCCCGGATCGATCTGACGCTTCCTGAAGGGCGGGCTCGGCTCGAAGCGCTCCGCGGAAAGCTCGTTTCCCAGGGGGACGTGATCAGCCCCGCCGGGCGGCAGAAGACGATCGACGTCTTCGGTGAGCCGCTCTCGCCGAAGCAGGTCGTGGAACGGATCTGCGCCGACGTCGCCGCCAAGGGGCTCGACGCCGTCCTCGACTACACGCGCCGGATCGACGGAATCGCCATCCCCCGCGACGGCCTGTTTGTCGCGCCGGAAGCCCTCGCCACGGCCCACCGTGAGGTCGGCGGGGAGTTTCTCGACGCGGTCCGCCGCATCCGCGCAAGCGTGGAGCGATTCCAGACGGCGATCCTCGCGCGTGACGTGAGCGTGCCGCTGGCCGGCGGCGGCTCTCTGCGACAGCGTTATCTCCCGCTCGACCGGGTCGGCATCTGCGTGCCGGGGGGGGCGGCGGCCTATCCTTCGACGCTCCTGATGACCGTCGTGCCGGCGCAGGTGGCGGGCGTCGGCGAGATCGTCGTCGTCGCCCCGCCGACCAAGTACGGCTCGGAGAATCTCCACGTCCTCGCCACCTGCCAAGAGCTCGGCGTCACGAAGGTGGCCCGCTGCGGCGGCGCGCAGGCCGTGGCCGCGCTCGCCCATGGGTTAAGGGCAGAGCAGGGGAGCGGCGGCCTCGTCCGCGTCGACAAGATCGTCGGCCCGGGCAACCTCTTCGTGGCCCTGGCCAAGCAGCACGTCTTCGGCACCGTCTCGATCGACTCGATCGCCGGCCCGAGCGAGATCGTGATCGTGGCCGACGAACATGGCCATCCCGAGTTCATCGCTGCCGACATGCTCGCCCAGGCGGAGCACTCCCCCGGCTCGGCGATCCTGCTGACGGCCTCGCGCCGGCTCGCCGACGAGGTGGGCCAGGCGCTCGTCCGCCGCCTCGCTGTCCTCGAGCGATCCGACCTCACCCGCGACAGCCTGGAACGCTTCTGTGGGATCGTCGTCACTTCTGACGATGCCGAGTCGGCCCGGATCGCCGACGAGCTCGCCGCCGAGCACCTCTCGATCGACACGGCCGATCCCGAGGCAACCCTCGCCTCGATCCGCCACGCCGGTGCCGCCTTCCTCGGCCCCTGGAGCCCGGTGGCCGCTGGCGATTACGCCGCCGGCCCATCGCACGTCCTCCCCACCGGCGGCACGGCCCGGTTTGCCGCCGGGCTCTCGGCCAACGAGTTTCTCCGTGGCGGGAGCGTGATCCATCTTGCTCGGGCCGATTTGGCCGCGATTGCTGCCGACATCGGCCGGATGGCCGACACCGAAGGGCTGACGGCCCACCGCCGCAGCGTCGAAGCCCGGACGACCCAGCCATGAACAGGATCGGCCCGATCGACGCCAGCACCTTCTTCGTCGGCATGGGCACGCTCGCGCTGATCAATGCCGGGCTGGCCCAAGCGAAGAACCGCAGCGGGCTGCTGTGGTGGCTCTTCTCGCTGGTCCTCGGCCCGATCGCCACCTTCCTGATCGTCGTTCTCCCGAAGGGCCCTCCGTCGATCGACTGATCCAGTCTGCCGGACGCCGGCACCTCCTCTCCGGGAACTCCCTCATGCCCCGCTCCGTCCCCTCCTCCCTGCTCGCTGTCGGCCGCTGCTTGGCCTCGATCGTCGCTGTGGCGTTACTCTCGTTGCCAATCGACGCCGCCGATCCGCCGCAGCGTCCGCTGGCCCCCTCGCCGGTTGACCGGGCTCTCCCCGGTTGGAAGCTCGCCTGGGATGATGAGTTCGACGGGGAGACGATCGACGAGAGCAAGTGGGGCTTCGATGTCGGCAACGGCTTTTACAACTACGACGCGAAGCAGTGGATCCACGGCTGGGGCAACGACGAGCTTCAGTACTACACGCGTGATCCCGACAACGCCTTCGTGAAGCGGGGCACGCTCCACATCCGCGCTCTCAAACGTTCGCACGACGGTTTCGGCTACACCTCCGCCCGGCTGCGGACCCGGGCCAAGGACGGCACGAATCTCTTCAGCCAAACCTACGGCCGGTTTGAGTTCCGGGCGAAACTGCCGCTCGGGCAGGGGATCTGGCCGGCGCTGTGGCTGTTGCCAGAGGGGAGCGAGTATGGCGGCTGGGCGGCATCGGGGGAGATCGACATCCTCGAGACGAAGGGGCAGGAGCCGAAGCGGATCCAGGGCGCACTCCACTTCGGCGGCCGCTGGCCCGCCAACACGTTCACCGTCGGCGCGCACGTTTTCGACGCGGGCTCGATCGCCGACTTCCACGTTTACGCCCTCGAATGGAACCCTGGCGAGATGCACTGGGAGGTCGACGGTAAGGTGTATGCCACGATGAACTCGTGGTGGAGCACGGGCCGGGCTGACGAGAAGGGGGGCGTTGCTCCCCAGGCCGAGGCCGATCTCAATCCCTGGCCGGCGCCGTTCGACAAGCCGTTTCAAGTGTTGATCAATCTCGCCGTCGGCGGGAAGTTTCTCGGGAATCCCGATGGCACGACGCCGTTCCCGGCCGAGATGGAAGTCGATTACGTCCGTGTCTACGAGCGCACCGGCCCCCAGCCGGCCCTCGTGCCCAGGGGCAAGGGGCAGCTTCCATTTGCAGCCCCGGCCCGTTGAACGGACGATACGGCGACAACAACATCCGAATGGGCGGAGGAATCGATGCGGAGGCTCGGACATTCGATCGTGACGGTGGCACTCCTTTCCACGGCGCTGATGGGCAAACATGCCGCGGCCGAGGCGCTTCCCTCCTGGAGCCAGTGGCGCGGGCCCGCCGGGCAGGGGCATGCCCCGGCAGCCAAGGATCTCCCCCGGGTCTGGAGCGAGAGCGAGAACATCGCCTGGAAAACACCGGTCGAGGGGAAGGGCTGGTCGAGCCCGGTGCTTGACCGGGGCCGCCTCTGGCTGACGACGGCCGTGGAAACGCCCCTCTCGGAGGCGGAGAAGGCCGAACGGCTGGCGAACGTGGAAAACTCCTCCTCGCTCCAGGTGTCGGGCCCCGTCAGCCTGCGGGCGGTCTGCCTCGATGCCGCCACGGGGAAGCGGCTTCATGACATCGAGCTCTTCCGCCAATCGCAGCCCGACCCGATCCACTCGCTCAATTCCTACGCCTCCCCTTCGCCGATCCTCGACGGAGGGCGTCTCTACTGCCACTTCGGCACCAACGGCACGGCGGCCGTCGATGCCGCCACGGGAGCGATCCTCTGGACGCACACGCTCCAGACGATCAAGCACGAAAACGGCGCCGGCGGCACGCCGGTGCTGTTCGAGAACCGGCTGATCTTCGACTGCGACGGGAGCGATCAGCAGTACATCGTTGCCCTCGACACCGCCACCGGAGAGGTAGCCTGGAAAACGGAGCGATCGGGGGAGCGGAATCCCGAGCCCCAGCTGAAGAAGGCGTATGGATCGCCGATCGTCACCGAGGTCGACGGCCGCACCGTGCTCCTCTCGACCGGTGCCGACTGGCTCTATGCCTACGATCCGACCGACGGCCGCGAGCTCTGGAAGCAGGCCTATGGCGTGCTCGGGTTTTCGATTGTTCCGCGCCCGATCGTCGGCCATGGGATGGCCTTCATCAGCACGAGTTTCATGCAGCCGGAGCTTCTCGCCGTGAAGCTCCCCACCGGCGACGCCCTTCCCGAGATCGCCTGGCGGGTGAAGAAGAGCGTCCCGAACATCCCCTCGCCGATCCTCGTCGGCGACGAGATCGTGATGGTCAGCGACAAGGGGGTGGCGACCTGCCTCGACGCCGATTCGGGCGAGGTCCGCTTCAGCGAACGGCTCGGCGGCAATTTCTGTTCGTCCCCCATCTATGCCGACGGGCGGATCTGGGTCGGCAATCGAGAGGGGCAGACGTTCATCCTCACTCCGGGGAAGGAGTTCCACGTCGAGGCGACGAACCAACTCGACGGCGAGATCATGGCCACGCCGATCGCCGTTGGGCCCGCGCTCTTTCTCCGCACCGACAAGGCGGTCTACCGGATCGAGAAGCGTTGACGCCGCTGGGACGCGTCCCCGCGGCTGACGAGAGACGACCTGATACGAGACGACCGGAACCGAGGCCACCAGAGGCGAAGGGGAATGGCATGGCGGGAAGCAGACTCTCACGGCGGTCGATGCTCCGCGCGGCAGCCGCTGCCGGGCCGGCGCTGTTCACGATCTCGGCTGGCAGCCGGCGTGTTCTGGGAGCCAACGACCGGCTCGACATCGGGGTGATCGGCGTCGGCGGCCGCGGCGGCTCGAACCTCGATGCCGTAGCGGGGGAAAACATCGTCGCTCTCTGCGATGTCGACTCGGGCACCCTCGGGGCCGCGGCGGGCCGATTCCCAGCGGCGGCCCGGTTTTCCGACTACCGGGCGATGCTCGCCGACGCGAAGCTCGACGCCGTCGTCATCTCCACCCCCGACCATCACCATGCTCCGGCCACCGTCCGCGCCCTGCGGCGCGGCCTCCATGTCTATTGCGAGAAGCCCCTCACCCACACCGTCGAGGAAGCACGGCTCGTCGCGAAGCTCGCGGCCGAGAAGGGGTTGGCGACCCAGATGGGGACGCAGAACCACGAGCACCCCGGCTACCTCCGGCTCGTGGAACTGCTCCGCGGCGGGGCGATCGGCAAGGTGAGCGACGTCCATGTGATCACCGACCGACCCGGGAAGTGGTGGCCGCAGGGGATCGAGGCGCCCCAGGGGGGCCAGACCGTGCCGGCGAATCTCGCCTGGGATCTGTGGCTCGGCCCGGCCGCCGAGCGCGCCTACGACCCGGCCTACGCCCCCTTCAAGTGGCGCGGCTGGTGGGACTTCGGCTGCGGGGCGGTGGGGGACATGGCGATCCATCTCGCCGACCCGGCCTTCTGGGGGCTCGATCTCGGCGGCAAGGTCCGCGTCGAGTCGAAGGGCCCTCCGCCACAATCCGAGAGCGCCCCGACCTGGATGAAGACGACGTTCGCGTTTGGCCCGCGTGGTGACCGTGGGCCGTTGACGCTCCATTGGTACGAGGGGGAGGCGCAGCCACCGGCAGCGATCGCCGCGGAGATCCCGATGAACGGCTCGCTGTTTGTCGGAGAGAAGGGGCGGATCGCGATCGCCCACGACGGCCACCCGAAGCTTCTCCCCGAGGATCGCTTCCAGGACTTCGTCGCGCCGCCGCCGTCGCTCCCCGATTCCCCCGGCCACCACGCCCAGTGGATCGCCGCCTGCAAGACCGGGTCGCGGACGGGGAGTGATTTTGCCTACGCCGCTCCGTTCACCGAGACGGTCCTGCTGGGGAATGTCGCCTACCGGGCGGGCCTCGCAATAGAGTACGACCCGGCCACCGGCAGGGTCACCAACGACGAAGCCGCCAACGGCTGGCTCTCGAAGGAGTATCGGAGCGGCTGGGACGTAACGTAACGGCCCGTCGTAGTCACGACAGTCCGAGCTTGACGGCCCCCCGAAGACGTATCTCCCCACGCTCCGGCACGCGATCCCACGCGTCAGAGGAGTTGCGAGAGAAAAGTTCGCGCCGGGACGACGAGCGGACCATCTGGACGGGCGAAGCAATCCGCCGTGATCGGCTCGGCGTCGATCACCACCTGGAAGGCGTTGGGGGCTCCGAGTTGCCGTTGGAAGTGAGCGAGCGCCCCTTGGAGCTGCCCTGACGACAGCTTCACCTCGACCAGAAACCACGGGCGGCCATCGCGGACCACGACGAAGTCGACTTCCCGCTTTTCCTTGTCGCGGAGATACGCCAGTTGGAACTCCCCGAGGCCGAGGTCGGTCCAGCCCTCGACGGCCTTGAGCAGGTGGCAGGCCACGAACGTCTCGGCCCGTTTTCCGATGTCACTGACCATGGCCCAGTCGCGCAGGTACCACTTCGGTTCCTTTCGCAGACTGCGGGCCACGTTGGTGAACCAGGGCTGGAGCGTGAACCCGAGGTAGAAGCCCGAGAGCGTTCCCAGCCAGCGACGAGCCGTGTCCACCGACACGCCGACCAGGGCCGCGAGCTTGCTGAAAATCACCTGGTCTCCCGAATGCGCCTCGAGATACCGGACGAGCGCCTCGATCTGACCGAGCTCGTGGATCTGTGTGAGGTCACGGATGTCCTCGCGCACGAGTTGCTGGCGGCGGAGCGCCGCCCACCGCCGCGTGAAGCGCCGATCGCGCTTCGTGAAGGGCTCCGGGAAGCCACCGTGCTCCCACAGCGCTTCCCATTCCTGCTCAGGGATCCCGCACGGGGACCGCACGATCCGCATCTCGTCAGGAAGACGTGGATCGACGAGCTCACCGACCGTGAAGGGATGCATGCGGTAGAGCAGATAGCGCCCCATGAGGCTGTCGCCCCCCCGGCGGTAGACGTCGAGACGGGAACTCCCGGTCACGAGGAGCTTCGTTCGTGTCCCGTAGGTGTCGAAGAACCCCTTGAGGAACGCCTTCCACTTTCCGTACTTGTGGATCTCGTCGATGAGGGTCACCCGGGGCGTCGACGCCAGACGCTCGAGCGAGAGCCGGCTCGCCGTCGCGGCGGGCCCAGCGAGCATCACGCCCCGGTCGTCGGCGTTGTCCCAATTGAGCGTTTCGTCGGCTCGGCGGCCGCACGCGGTCGTCTTCCCCACCTGACGAGGGCCAGCGACGAACGCCATTTGGCGATCCTCGTGAAGGTGCCGATCGAGCATCGCGTCGTAGATCCGTTCCCTGGGAACGCTTGAACGATCGATTTTTGGGTCTGTGGCCATCCCGACCATCATGAGTACCGTCGTAAAATGGTCAAGACCATAACACGAACCATCGACAAATGGTCGGATTTTCTGTTACCGTTTATCCATCGCTTCCCGAGCTCTTTCCTCTGTTTTGCTCCATATTCTTGCCCGCCGCTTGATTTTCTCTACGGAAAATACGATTGTTTAAAACAGTCGTTTGATTTTTCGTGCCGCTGACTCGCCGGGCGTTTCCGGCGACGGTTGGCCCCCCGCGGGGCCACGGGAGACGGAGCATGGCCGAAGAAGTGCGCGGGCGGCTGATCGATGCAGCCGGGCGGGCGTTCGCCGAACGCGGATTCGAGGGGGCGAGCGTCCGTGACATCTGCAGCGATGCAGGCGTCAATGTCGCCGCCATCAACTACCACTTCGGTGACAAACAGTCGCTCTACGTCGCCTGCCTCGAGCAGGCTCAGTGCAGTGAGTCGCGGCAGACCCTCCTGGCAGCCGCTCCTTCCTTGCCGCCGGAAGCCAGACTCCACGGCTTCATCCGGGGCATGCTCGCCGCGCAGGGAGATCCCGATCGGCCGCGGTGGCACCACGCGCTGATGCTTCGCGAAATGGCCCATCCGACCACCGCCGCGGCGGCGGTGTTGCAGCGCTACATCCGCCCGCTCGCCGAGACGCTCCGTGAGATCCTCGAACAGATCAGCCCCGGTGTCTCGGGAATGTCGCACGATGGCTGGCCCGTCGGCTTCAGCGTCGTCTCGCAGGTGCTTTTCTACGCCGTTCACCGCCCCGTCGTCCGCCTCTTGATGGGCGAGGCGGAGCACGACGCTCTCGACGTCGATTTCCTCGCCGATCACATCACCCGCTTCTCGCTGGCCGCACTCGGCCGCGGGCCGAATATCGTCGGCCCGTCCGCCGCGCCATCGGCCGGGACAAGAAAGACGGTGCCACGATGAACTGGGTCGCCTGGAAGATGCTCAACGGCGACACCGCCAAGTATCTCGGCGCCGTGTTCGGCGTCGCCTTCGGGGTGCTCCTCATCACCCAGCAGGCATCGATCTTCGTCGGCCTCATGAGCCGGACCGCCAACCCCCTCCGGGATGTCCGCGAGGCGAGCGTGTGGGTCACCGACCGCCACCAGCAGAACGCCGACGAGATCGAGCCGATCTCCGACGGCGCCGTCCACCGGATCCGCGGGGTGGAAGGGATGGACTGGGCGGTGCGCCTCTACAAGGGGGTGGCCCGGGCCCGGCGCCCCGACGGCATCTTCCGGCAGGTGATCCTCCTCGGGATCGACGACCACACCTTCGTCGGGGCGCCGCGGACGATCCTCATGGGCGACCTCGCCGATCTCCGCAGGCCCTCGGCGGTGTTCATCGACAAGGCGGGGCACGAGTCGCTCTGGCCGGGCGAGCCGCTGCGACTCGGCCGGGAGATCGAGATGAACGAGCGCCGGGCGGTGATCGTCGGCATCTGCGAGACCTCGGCGCCGTTCCAATCCTTTCCGGTCGTCGTCGCCACCTACACCGGAGCGACCCGGTTCATCGCCCGGGAGCGAAAGCAACTCTCGTTCGTCGTCGGCGCTCCGGTGGCGGGGGTGACGCCGGCCGAGGCCTGCCGCCGGATCAAGGCCGCCACCGGCTTTGAGGCCCTCACGTACGACCAGTTTGTCTGGCAGACGATCAATTACTACATGGCCAACACCGGCATCCCGGTCAACTTCGGGATCACGATCGTGCTCGGATTCATCGTCGGCGCCGCCATCGCCGGGCAGACGTTCTACCTGTTTACGCTCGAAAACCTCCGCCATTTCGGGGCCCTCAAGGCGATGGGGGTCAACAACCGCCGCCTCATCGGCATGGTGCTGCTCCAGGCGGCCGTCATCGGCGCCATCGGTTATTCGCTCGGCGTCGGGATGGCGGTGGCTTTCTTCGAAATCTCCGGCCGGGCCCTCCCCGATCTCCGTGGCATCAACATTCCCTGGCAGGTCGCCCTCGGCACCGCCGGGGTCGTCGTCGCCATCATCACCTTCGCCAGCCTGATGAGCCTGCGGCGCGTCCTCCTCCTCGAGCCTGCCGTCGTCTTCCGTGGATGATTGCCATGCCCACTGCGCTTTTCACCCCTGTGCCCGATCCCCCGGCCCCACGGCCGGCCGTGGGGGTGGCCTGCCGTGGGATCGAGAAGGAGTTCGGTAGCGGCGAGACACGGACGCGCGTGCTCCACGGCATCGACGTCGACTTCGGGTGCGGGGCCCTGACGCTCCTGGTCGGGCCGAGTGGCTGCGGCAAGACGACGCTGATCTCGATCATCGCCGGCCTTCTCGATCCCACCGCGGGAGACGTCAGCCTGTTCGGCACGCCACAGTCGCAGCTCCGCGGCAACCGGCGCGTCGACTTCCGGGCCCGCAACGTCGGATTCGTGTTTCAGCAGTACAACCTCCTCCCCTCCCTCACGGCCGCCGAGAATGTCGCCGTGCCGCTCCTCGTGGCGCGGCAGCCGCGGAAGCGGGCCATCGAACGGGCCGCGGGGGTGCTCGACGCCGTCGGCCTGGGGAGTCGATTGAAGGCCTTTCCGAACCAGCTCTCGGGGGGCCAGCAGCAGCGGGTGGCGATCGCCCGGGCCCTCGTCCACGAGCCCCGGCTCCTCGTCTGCGACGAGCCGACCGCCGCCCTCGATTCCCAGTCTGGCCAGACCGTGATGGAGTTGCTCAAGTCGGTCGCCGTCCATCCGGAGCGGACCGTGATCGTCGTCACCCACGATTCCCGCGTTCTCCAGTTCGGCGACCGCCTCCTCGAGATGGCCGACGGCCAGATCGTCCTCGACACCATTCCCCATCCCCATCCCTGAACACCCACCCTGACCCCCGCCATGATCCGCACCCTCTTCCTTCCGCTGCTCGGTGTGCTCGGCTTCGGCACGCTCCTCTGGCACCTCGCCCACACGCATGAGGTGCCCCCGGAGCAATTCCCGCCGGTCGCCCCCGTGCGCCGGCAGTTTTCCGGCACGGTGGCCGGGGCCGGTGTCGTCGAGCCGCGATCGGAGAGCATCCATCTCTCGACCGAGGTGCCGGGGGTCGTCGCCGAGGTGGCCGTGCGCGAGGGGCAATTCATCGCGGCCGGCGATGTCGTGCTCCGGCTCGAGGACCGCTGGAAGCGGGCAGAACTCGAGGTTTGCCAGGCCGCCCTCACGGCCTCCGGGCAGGATCTCGCCAAGCTCCGCGGCCTTCCCCGGCCCGAGGACCTGCCGCCGAGCGCCGCGCGCGTCCGGGGAGCGCAGGCTGCCGCCGAGACGCAGCGCGATCAGCTCGCCCGAGCCGAGGATCTCCACCGCCAGAAGGTTGTCACCGAGCAGGAGGTGATCCAGCGAAGGAAAGCCTTCGACACCGCGCAGGCCGCGCTCGAGGAGGCCCAAGCCGAGGATGCCCGGCTGCGGTCGGGGGCGTGGGAGCGCGATGTGGCGATCGCCGTGGCCGCCGTCGAGCAGGCCCGGGCGAGTGTCGATCTGGCCCGGGTGGAGGTCGAGCGGTTCGTCGTCCGGGCCCCCGTCGCAGGCACGGTGCTGCGGGTCGACGTCCGCCCCGGCGAGTTCGTCGGCACGCCGCCGGGCAAACCGCTGGTCGTGTTCGGTGACACCACCCGGCTCCATGTCCGCGTCAGTATCGACGAGCACGATCTCCCCCGCTTCATCCCCGGGGCTCCGGCGCTTGGGTATCCCCGCGGCGACGGCGAGCATCCGGTGCGCTTGAGTTTCCTCCGGGCCGTGCCGACGGTCGCACCGAAGCAGAATCTCAATGGCGACAGCGCCGAGCGCGTCGACACCCGCGTCCTCCAGGTGCTCTTCGAGATCGTCGACGACACCGCAGCCGTGCCCCCCACAGACGGCACGCCGGGCCGCTATCTGTTTGTTGGTCAGCAGCTCGACGTCCAGATCGACGCGGCCGCGCGCTAGCCGCCGGGAGCAGCGCCGG
>JBBAVV010000001.1:18286-32717 GCA_040397545.1 Pirellulales bacterium | reverse complement strand
GGATTTCAGTGGAACTTCACGAGGACGACACCGGCAAACACCAGCAGAACCCCCAGAAGCCTCCCCGGAGTCACCACCTGCCGGGGCAGATCCATCAGCCCGAAGTGATCGAGGACGAGCGAACAGGCCAACTGCCCCCCGACGACCGCCGCGATGAAGGCCGCGGCACCGAGCCGGGGCGCCAGTGCGGCTCCGGAGAGGACGATGAGCGCTCCCATCGGCCCGCCGATCCAGTTCCACCACGGAGCCCCCCGGGCCGCCGCCGCCTCCGGGGCCGTCGGGCGGAGGATGAGCATCACGGTCGCGGCGGTGAGGATCGTCCCACAGATCGAGAAGAAGGCCGCCCACAGCGGGCTGTGGAGATGCGCCCGCAGCGACGCATTCGCCGAGGCCTGCACCGCGAAGCAGGCCCCGGCACCGGCGGCCAGCACGATCCACACGACACCCATCGGTCCCTCCTTCAAGTCCGTCCGGGGCCATCGACGGGCCCCTCATCGCCGCCAGTATGGCGACGGCCGCTCGGCTGTCGACCGGCCCTCCCGGGGAACGGTCATCGACCCCTTTTCCAAGTCGTATCCCGCACCGGACGGCGGAGGCTGCGGAGGCTCTTGGCCGTGCCGCCGGCGGTGCCGATCGTGGCGATTCTGCGGGGCGGGTCACCCGTGAGGGCGCCCCGTGGGGTGAGGTAGACTTCCGTCATGACACCGTCACACAAATCCGCTGCCCCCGACCGCGCTGCGGCCCTCGTCCGCCCCGAGATCGCCGCCCTTGCCGGCTACGTGCCGGGGGAGCAGCCGCAGGGGGGAGAGTGGATCAAGCTCAACACGAACGAAAATCCCTACGCTCCCTCGCCGGAGGTGGCCACGGCCGTGACGGCGCTGCTCGCCGGAAGAACCCTCGCCAAGTATCCCGACCCGGTCGCCACCCGGTTTCGCGAGACGGCGGCCGAGATCCTCGGCGTCGAACCCGACTGGATCCTGTCCGGCAACGGCAGCGACGATCTCCTCACGATCCTCGTCCGCACCTTCGTCGGGACGGGCGAAGCTCTGCGGGTGCCGACCCCGAGTTACATCCTCTACCGCACGCTCGCCGGCATCCAGGGGGTCGCCTGCGAGGAGATCCCCTACGAGCCCGATTGGTCGCTCGGGCCGGCGTTCTGCACCCCCGCCACCGCCGCCGGGGAGCCGGTGCGTCTGGCGATCATCGCCAATCCCAACAGCCCCTCCGGCACGCTCATTCCCCCCGACGCGGTCGCGGCGCTCGCCGCCCGCCTCCCCTGTGCGCTCGTCGTCGACGAGGCCTACGGCGATTTTGCCGACGCCAACTGCCTCGACCTCGTCCGGGGCAGCGACCGGGTGATCGTGACCCGCAGCTTCAGTAAGTCGTACGCGCTGGCCGGGCTGCGGTTCGGGTTTGCGGTGGCCCAGCCTGCCGTGATCCGCCAACTCGAGAAGGTCAAGGATTCCTACAACTGTGACGCGCTCTCGATCGCGGCGGCCACCGCCGCGATTGGCGACCTCGACTGGCTCCGCACCAACCGGGCCACGATCCTCGCCACCCGGGCCCGGCTCACCCGGGCGCTTGCCGACCTCGGCTTCCGAGTCCAGGAGAGCCAGACGAACTTCGTCTGGTGCACCCACCCGACGCGACCGCACCGCCCAATCTACGAAGCCCTCAAGGCCGACCGGATCCTCGTCCGGTTCATGCAGTACGCCGGCTGGGGTGACGGCCTGCGGATCACCGTCGGCACCGACGCCGAGATCGACGCCTTCCTCACCGCCCTTGGGCGCATCCTCGCCAGCTCCTGATCGCCCCCGTCACGCCCTTCCCCGACCGACCCGAGCCATGCACCGCACCGCCACCGTCACCCGCAAGACCAGCGAAACCTCGATCGTCCTCACGGTTACCCTCGACGGCACGGGCAAGGCCGACATCGCCACCGGCCTGGGGTTCTTCGACCACATGCTCACGCTCCTCGCCGGGCACTCGCTTCTCGACCTCACGCTCCGCTGCGCGGGAGATCTCCATGTCGACGGCCACCACACCGTCGAGGATGTGGGGCGGGCCCTCGGCCAGGCGGTGCGCGAGGCCCTCGGCGAACGCCGCGGGATCCGCCGCTATGGCCACTTCACGCTGCCGATGGACGAAACCCTCGCCACGGTCGCCGTCGACCTCGGCGGCCGGGCGGCGACGGTGTTCCACGTCCCCTTTCCGGTGCCGACGATCGGCACCTTCGACACCCAGCTCGTCGAGGTGTTCTGGGAGGGCTTCGCGTCCGCGGCCGGAGCCAACGTCCATGCCGTTCTCCACCACGGCCACAACGCCCACCACATCGCCGAGGCGGTCTTCAAGGCCGCCGCCCGGGCGATCCGGATGGCGGTCGAGAGCGATCCCCGGCAGCCGGGGATCCCGAGTACGAAAGGCTCGCTGACGGTGTGAGCCCGGAATGACGCCCGGTATTCCCCCCGGTCAATCGTTGACGAACGTCTCGAGGAACCGGGCGAGGCGGTGGAAGTCGCTGTTGCGTTCGACGTAGCGGACGACCGTCACGAGGGTGTTGGGGTCGACGAGCTCCTCGAAGGGGACGTAGTTGAGGTCGAGCTGCCCCGACACGCTCACCATCACGCCATTGAGCCCGCGCTCGGCCAGCGCCCGATAGGCACCGACGCCGAGCTGGCTCCCGAGCATGATGTCGAAGGCGTGCGGCGCGGCGCAGCGGGCCTCGTAGCCGAGCTGCAGCCCGACCACCTTCCGCGACTTGCCGGTCTGCTTCTTGTATTCGTCGGCCACGAGCTTGGAGAACATCCGCCCCAGCTGGACGTGGGTGATCGAGATGTGGCCATGGTCGTCACGGGGAATGCCTGCCAGCTGGCTCTGGGGAAGATACTCGGCGAGCCCCTCGGCGAGGACGATCACGCCGTAGGGCTTCTCCTCGTGCTCCTCGCGGACACGCATCGTCTTCACGATCCGATTCACCACCTCCGCCACGTTCATCACCGCCTTGATGCTCGTCGTGCCGTCGGCAGCGGTGACCGTCTCCTCCCCACGGAACTTCCCGTGGATGTCCTCGACGCTGATCACGAGGCTCGCCTCGCCGGAGATCGCCGCGCCGTAGGAGAGCCAGCCGGCACTACGGCCCATCGTCTCGCAGAGGTAGTAGGCCCGCCCCGCCTCGGCGTCGTAGAGGAGATTGCGGATCTCGGCAGCGAGGGTGTCGACGGCGGTGAAATAGCCGAAGGTGAAGTCGATTCCCATGTAGTCGTTGTCGATCGTCTTGGGGAGATGGACGACCGGGATCTTCTTGGTGCCGGCGGGGAGCCGATCCTGGTAGAGCTTGAACTTGTTGGCGGTCTTGAGTGTGTCGTCACCACCGATCGAGATCAGCGCCTCGACCCCGAGCGACCGCAGACCGGCATCGACATTTGAGAGCGGCTTGACGCGCGCCGGATCGTCGAGATGGGCCGGCGACGACACCGCACGGCCGGGATTGGTGCGGGCGGTGCCGAGGAGGATCCCCTGGCTGGAGCGGCTGCGCTTGATGAACTGGGGCGTGATGCGGACGTAATCCTTTCCCTCGACGAGCGGAGTATCGGGGGAGAAATCGGCCAGCGACGAATAGCCGTGCTTCATGCCGATCACCTCGACGTCATTCCGCAGAAACGAGATCGCGGCGGTGGAGATGACGGCATTGGCGCCGGGCGCCGGCCCGCCGGCGAAGAGGATCGCGACCCGGCGAAAATGGTGGGAGGCCTTCGGCGGGCGGGAGAGCGATTCGCTCATGGAGAGCTCCGGGGCAGGGGGGAGGCGGTGGGAAAGCGGGGATCAGCGGGGCGGGGGAGGGCCGGGCCAGACTGGTGATTCGCTCGAGCGACGCGGACGGGCTCGACCGCCCGCCGCCTGAATCACCCCGCCAGCCACCGCTCGACGAACTTCGTGTCGATCTCGGCGCGGTGGAATTCGGGCAACCCGAGGATGTCGAGGTGGAGCGGCACGGTCGTCTTGATCCCGGCGACGCGCAGTTCCTTGAGCGCCCGGACCATCGTCTCGATCGCTTCCTTCCGGGTCGGTTGGTGGACGATGAGCTTCCCTACGAGCGAGTCGTAATGGGGAGGGACGACGTAGCCGGCCGCGGCATGCGAATCCCACCGGACCCCAAAGCCACCGGGGGCGTGGATCTGCTCGATCCGGCCGGGGCAGGGGCGGAAGTTGGCGGCCGGATCCTCGGCATTGATGCGGCACTCGAGGGCATGGCCGCGGGGGACGATGTCCTTCTGCTCGATCCAGAGTTTTTCGCCGGCGGCAACGCGGATCTGGGCTTTGACGAGGTCGATCCCGGTCACCATTTCGCTCACCGGGTGCTCGACCTGGATCCGGGCGTTGACCTCGATGAAGTAGAAGTTGCCCTCCTGATCGACGATGAACTCGACCGTGCCGGCGGAGTGGTAGCCGGCGGTCGTGCACAGCCGCACCGCCGCCTCACACATCGCCTTGCGGGTTTCCGGGGCGAGCCGCGGAGAGGGGCTCTCCTCGATGAGCTTCTGGTGGCGCCGCTGCGTCGAGCAGTCGCGCTCCCAGAGGTGGAGCATCGTGCCGTGGGTGTCGCCCAAAACCTGCACCTCGACATGCCGCGGCCGATCGATGTAGCGCTCCATGTAGATGCCGGCATTGCCGAAGGCCGCCAGCGCCTCGGCGGAGGCCTGCTGCCAGGCCGGGGCGAGGGCCTGGTCGTCGGCCGCGACCCGCATCCCTTTGCCGCCACCGCCGGCCGTCGCCTTGAGGAGGACCGGAAAGCCGATCTGCCGGGCGATCCGCACGGCATCCGTTTCGTTGGCGATGATCCCGTCGCTCCCCGGCACGCACGGCACCCCCGCCTCGCGGGCCAGCGCCCGGGCGGAGTTCTTGTCGCCGAGCCTTGCCATCGCCTCCGGGGTTGGGCCGATGAACCCGATGTCGCACGACCGGCAGACCTCCGCGAAGTGGGAGTTCTCCGAGAGAAATCCGTAGCCGGGGTGGATCGCCTGAACATTGCCGATCTCGGCGGCACTGATCACGCGATCGATCCGCAGATAGCTCTCGGAGGCCTTCGCCGGGCCGACGCAGATCGCCTCGTCGGCGAGCTGGAGGTAGGTGGCATCGCGGTCGGCCTCGCTGTAGATCGCGACCGTCTCGATACCCATCTCGCGGCAGGCGCGGATCACCCGCAGGGCGATCTCTCCGCGATTGGCAATCAGAACCCGTTTGAACATACGCTCCGCCCGGATCGGGGGACACCGGACCACTCACCGGCAGGCTCGCACCCCGCCGGCCGGCGGCAGGCGGGGGAACCGGCCGTACGGACCGGGCTCATTTCTCGGGATCGACCTTGATCAGCGGCTGGCCGAACTCGACCGGATGGCCGTTCTCGACGAGCACCGCCACCACCTGCCCCGAAACCCCGGCGGGGATCTCGTTGAAGACCTTCATCGCCTCGATGATGCAGACCGTCTTCTCCGGCCCGATCCGGTCGCCGACTTTGATGAATGCGGCGGAATCGGGACCGCTGGCCCGGTAAAACGTCCCCACCATCGGACTGGTGATGATCACCATCTTGGAATCGGCCGGCGGCGGGGCCGCGGCGGCCGGGGCCGGCCCAGCCGTGCGGGCGGCCTGGGCCGTCGGCGCCACCACGACCTCCCCGCCACGTTTGATGCGAACGCGCTGGTCGGCGTTCTTGAGATCGACCTCGGCAAGGTCGTGCTTCTCCATCAGCGCGATGAGCCGACGGATCTGCTTGGTGTTGAAAAAGTCGTCGGGCTTGGGTGCCGCGCTCATGAGGCTCGCCTGTCTGGTGGCTGGCAACGGTTCGGTGCCCCGGTTGGCATCCGCCCGGGAACCCGCCGCGGTGCCGGAGGACTCCGGAATCCGCGGGGAATTTCGCGGCGAGGGTAGCCCGAGCCGGGGATTTCAGTCAAGGTAACAAGATCGCGGCCGGTTTGCGTCCCTCCCTCCAGGGCTTTGGCCCTTCCGCCGCCTCCACCCCGCCGATCCCGATGCTCTCCCCATCTGCGCTCCCGGCCGTTTCCCCCCCCGTCGACCTCCCCAGGATCGCCGTCAGAAAGCGGGATTCGAGCAAGCGGGATTACGGCCGCGTGCTCGTCGTGGGCGGGGCTGCCGGGATGGCGGGAGCCCCGGCCCTGGCGGCCATGGCGGCCCTCCGCAGTGGCGCCGGGCTGGTCGATCTGGCCGCGCCGGAAGGGGTAGCAACGATCGCCGCCAGCTTCGATCCCTGCGTCATGACCCACCCCCTCCCCGCCCGCGACGGGGGGACCTTCGCCCACGACGCCCTCGAGCCGATCGTCGCCCTGGCCAGTCGGGCCGATGCCCTGGCCGTCGGCCCGGGGCTCGGCCGCTCCGAGGCCACCGCCGCTATCGTCGGCCGGCTGTGGCGCGAGTTCCCCGGACCGGCTGTATTTGACGCCGACGCCCTGTGGTGGCTCGCCCGGCTCGATCCAGAGGCCCTCGCCGCGCACGCCGGCCCCCGCGTCCTCACCCCGCATGCCGGCGAGATGCGCCGCTTCCTCGCCGCCGGCTCGGCGGCCGGCACCCCGCCGTCGGCCGGCGCCCCGCCGTCGGCCGCGGTGCTCGAAGAGGCCGCCGCCCGCCTCGCCGCCGAGTGTGGGCTCGTGATCCTCCTCAAGGGCCCCGACACCCTGATCACCGATGGCTCGCGGCAGGCCCGCAACACCACCGGCAATCCCGGCATGGCCACTGGTGGCACCGGGGACGTCCTCACCGGCATCCTCGCGGCCCTCTTCTGCCAGCCGCAGGCGGGCCCCGGTGCGGTCCGCCGCTTCGATCCGTTTGATGCCGCCCGCGTGGCGGCTTGGGTTCATGGCCGGGCGGGAGATCTGGCCGCCGCCGAGCTCGGCGAGCTGTCGCTGACCGCCCGCGACCTGATCACCTGGCTGCCGCGGGCGTTTCCGGCGATCGTGGCACCGGCGGGCTGATCCCGCTGGCTTCTTCGCGGACAGCTAGCGCCGGGAGGCGGGGCGGGCCATCCGCGTCACCTCGAGGACCGCGTCATCGCGGGCCAGCCAGACCCTAGCCCTGTCGGTCATCTCGACGGCATGTCCGCCGGTGAACGATCCAAATGCAGGGAGCGTGAGGACGCGCTGATCGAGGTGGAAGCAGCGATCGGCGAAGCGATCCCCCGACGGGCCCCGGAGCTTGACGCGCGGATGGACGTGGCCGGCGACGACAAGGCCGATCCCTGACGTCGTCGCCTCATCGTCCTCCTCGGCCGTCGCCGCGGCGGCGATGTGGACAAACCGCAGCGGGGGCTCATCGAGGATGGAGAGGCAGGCATCGAGGCCGAGGTCGCCGGCGAGGCGCCGGGCGGCGACGTCGTGATTGCCAAGGACGAGGACCACCGCCGTCGCCGGCACCCGGTCGCGGAAGGCCCGAAACTCCGCCACGACATCGGCCGTGCAGCCGCTGGCGGCGTGGAGGAGATCGCCGAGGATGAGGAGCCGGGCCACTTCATGGTCGCGGATGAGGGCCTCGAGGCGGGCGAGATCGGCCTGCGACGAGCCTTCGGGGATCGGAATCCCGGCCCGGCGGAACGTGGCCGCCTTGCCGAGATGGAGATCGGCGACAAGGAGCGTCCGCGACGCCGGGAGCAACGCCCCCCGGCCCGGGAGAAGGAGGATGTCGGCCTTGGCCGCCGCGGCTGCCGCCACAGCACGCAGGCCCCCGGAGGCAAGGCTCCCGGCCGCGGCGATGACGGGGAGCGGAGGCGGCACGCTATTCGGTCCCAGGGAAGCAACGGCGCGAGAAGGCTTGCGTCCCACGGTAGCCGTTGCCGACCAACCCGGCCAGCCGCGGGGCGCTTCATCCACAGGCTCCTACGCCTCCGCCTCGAGCTCGCGGGCCATCTCCATGATCCGTTCGAGCCAGCCCTGGGTTGTCAGCTGCGATTGGATCTGCTCCGCCCACAGCGGGAAGGCGAGCGGCGAGATCCGCGGCGTGTCGACGATCACAAGCTCGAGCGTGGCGAGCCGGTCGAGCGCCCCGCGCAGGCGCTGAAAATCGAACTGCCGCTCGAGGACCTCCTGGCGCGCTTGCCCGAGGAGCATGTTGTCGGCGTCGTGCTCGGAGAGGACGTCGAAGAGGAGCCCCGCCGAGGCCTGCGTCTGCCGCTGTGTCCGCTGCCCCCCGGCCACCAATCCCGCCACGCGGGCCACCTCGCGGAAGTGACGCCTGGCCATCTCCGTGCCATTGAGACAGCCGAGGAGATCGTCGAGAAGATTCGCCGGGGAGAGAAGCTCGCGCCAGCTTCGCTCGTCGGCGGGAAAGGGCTGTCGGCCGGCGAGCTCGAGACCCCAGTCGGTGGCGGCCAGGTGAAGCGTGGCCGGCGTGCGGCGGGCGATCCGCCAGGCGAAGAGCGTCGCCAGGCCATCATGGACCAGCCGCCCCTCGAAGGGAAAGAGGAAGGCGTGATGGATCGTCGGGTCACCGCGGCCCCCGCGCCCCGTGGCCGTGCGCTCGATCAGCAGCGTGTCGGCCGTGGGGAGCCGGCTTGTTCGCGCCTGCGTGGCCAGGAGCGGCAGTACCGCCCTGACTTCCGGGAGGATCTTCCGGCCGGGGGTGGCGGCCGATTGCACCAGCCCGAGTACCGCCCGGGCCAGGAGCGTGGAGAGGGGCATCCGGCCGCCGTTCCAGCGCGGCACCTCGAGCCCCTGGCCGGCGCCGCGGCCGCGCTTCACCCAGGCGACGAGACCGTCGAAGCGGAAGAGAACAAGCGGGCGGCCGGCAAACAAAAACCGATCGCCCGGGGCGAGCCGGGAGATGAACGATTCCTCTACCGTTCCCAGCCGACCGCCACGGACCCACTTCACCTCCACCGTGGCATCACTGGTGATCGTGCCGATCGACATCCGATGGCGGCGGGCGATCGCCGGCGAGGCGACATACCAGCGTCCGAAGCGCTCCTTGATGCGGGCGAAATCGGGGTAGGCGCCGAGGGCCGGCCCGCCTCGAGCGGCGAAGTCGAGGGCCCAGCGCCAGGCGCGGTCGTCGAGGCGGGCATAGGCATGGGTCGAGCGAACCTCGGCGAGCAGGTCGGCCGCCCGGAAGCCCGCGCTGCAGGCGACGGTGACCAGATGCTGGGCGAGGACGTCGAGCGGCTGCTCGAGCGGCACGCGCGGCTCGACGACCCCCTCGGCCACGGCGCTGCGCGCCGCGGCGCATTCGATCAGCTCGAGCGCATGCGTCGGCACACAGATCAAGCGCCCCGTGGCGCCGGGAGCATGGCCGCTCCGCCCGGCCCGCTGGAGGAGCCGGCCGATCCCCTTCGGGCTCCCCACCTGGAGGACCTGCTCCACCGGCCCGAAATCGACCCCCAGATCGAGGCTCGACGTGGCCACGACACACTTCATCCCCCCGCGCCGCAGCGCCGCCTCGGTGCTGGCCCGCAGCTCCCGATCGACCGAGCCATGGTGGAGCGCGAGCGTCCCCTTCCATTCGGGGCGGGCCCCACGGATCGCGTCGTGCCAGCGCTCCGCCTGGGCGCGGGTGTTGGTGAACACGAGCGAGGTTGACGCCCGGTCGAGGACGCCGAGCACCTGCGGCAGGAGCCGCATCCCCATGTGCCCGGCCCAGGGAAAGCGCTCCATCGGCTCTGGCACGAGCGTCTCGATCTCGAGGCGGCGCGGGATCCGGGCGCTGACGACGCTCGCCGCGGTGACGGCACTCGGGCCGACGAGCGCCGCAAGCGCCTCGTCGAGATTGGCAAGCGTCGCGGAGAGGCCCCAGGTGGCCAAGCCCGGAGCGAGCGTGCGCAGGCGGGCCAGCGCCAGCTCGGTCTGGACGCCGCGCTTCGTCGCCAGAAGCTCATGCCACTCGTCGACGATCACCGTCTCCAGAGAGGCAAAAAGGTCGTGCGCGTTCTCGAGCGAGAGGAGCACCGAGAGCGACTCGGGCGTCGTGACGAGCCCTTCGGGCCAACGTTTCCGCAGCCGGCTACGCTCGGCGGCGGTCGAGTCGCCGGTCCGCAGCGCCACCTGCCAGCGCGGCGCCCGGCGGCGTGGTCCGGCCAACCATTCGGCGAGGTCGGGGAGCGGATCGGCAAGCCCCCGGAGGGTGTCGGCGGCGAGCGCCCGCAGCGGTGTGATCCAGACGACGCGTGGCCCGCTGCCGACCGGCAACTCGCCGACCGCGCCCGCCTCCTGTCGCGTTATCGCGCGGCGGCGGCTGTGGGCCAGGGCCCCGAGCCAGGCGGCGAGCGTTTTTCCCGTGCCGGTGGGGGCATGCACCAACCCGCTCCCGCCCGCCGCCGCCGCCCGCCACACCCGCTCCTGGAAAGGAAAAGGCTTCCAACCCCGGTCCCCGAACCAGCGCCGAAGCGCCTGCAGATCAGCAGGAAACCGGCCCACGCCCCTGGGGGTCATTCGCCCTCCTCCCAGAGCCTGGTCTGGCGTTCGCTGGGGCGGGAGATCGGGCGCGGAGTTGGCGGAAGGTGCGTGCTTGGGGGCAAGAGCGAAACGGGATCGACGGGCGCGACGAGGGCCCGCAGGTCGGCGAGCGTGCCGGCCTCGGCCGGCGACTTGTCTTTCCGCCAGCGTACGATCCGTGGGAAGCGGACCGCCACCCCCGACGCATGCCGGGTCGACTCCGCCACCCGTTCGAACGCCAACTCCATGACAAGCGTGGCCGTCACCCCTCGCCACGGCCCCTTCTTCTCGAGCGTCGTTGCCCGGATGATCCGATCGATCTCGGTCAGCTCCTCGTCGTTAAGGCCGGAGTAGGCGTTGGCGATCTTCACGAGCCGCCCGTCGTGCCAGACGCCGAAGGTGTAGTCGGTGTGGAGCCCGGCGCGGCGGCCATGGCCGGCCACGGCGCCGATCAGCACCGCGTCGATCTCGAGCGGTTCGATCTTCCATTTCCACCATTCACCGCGCGTCCGCCCGACGCCATACGCGCCGTCGCGGCGCTTGAGCATCACCCCCTCGACGCCGCGATCTCGCGCTGTCGTACGGGCCGTCACGACCGCGTCCCAGTCGGCAGGGGCGAGGAGGGGGGAGAGGAGAAAAGGTACGCTGTCGCGGGCGGGGGAAGGCAGGGGATCGCCCACCAGCGGCGGCTCGAACACCGGCCAGCCCAGCGCTGCGGCCAGCGTTTCCAGCTGCCGGCGCCGTTGGCCGAGTGGCTCGGCGCGAAGGTCGACGCCGCCGGCCTCGAGGAGATCGTAGGCGAGGAAGGCGACAGGAAGCTCGGCGGTGTCGCGGCGCGTGGGGGCCTTGCGATGAAGCCGTTTCGAGAGCTGATCGAAGCCGAGCTGGCGCCCCCCACGGACGACGAGCAGTTCGCCGTCGAGGACGGTGCCGTCGGGGAGGCGCTCCGCCGCGGCGATCACCTCGGGAAACCGTTCTCCCACGATCTCCTCACCGCGCGTCCACAGCGCCGTCTCCCCTCCGCGGCACACAAGCTGCGCCCGCACGCCATCCCATTTCCACTCGACCTGCCAGCCCGCCACGTCGCCGAGCCCTGCCGGGGGCTCATCGAGCGGCGCGGCAAGGAAGAACGGATAGGGGCGGCGCGACGTCGTGTTGGCAGTGGGATCGAGGAGCTCGAGATAATCCTCCGCCCTCTCCAGCCGCGCGGCGATGAGGCGCTCGAGCATCTCTGCCGGCTCGACACCTGCCACGACGGCCAGCGCCCGGGCCACGAGCGTCCGCGACACCCCGACGCGCAGCCCCCCGGTGAGGAACTTGTGCCACACGATCCGCTCCGCGGGGCCAAGGCCGCGCCAGATCTCCTCGACCATCGCCCGCTTCTGCCCCTCGTCTCCCTCGGCGCGGATAGAATCGACCGTGCCCCGCAGGCAGTCGGCGAGCCCTCCCCACTCCATGGCGGCTGCAGTCGGCGGGCTCGCCACCGGCTCCGGGAGGACCAGCGCCAGCGTCTCGGCGAGATCGCCGACGTGGGCATAGCACTCCTCGACGAGCCAGTCGGGGATCCCCGCCGCCTCGGCCGCCCAGGTCCGCAACAGCGCCGTCGACACCGCCCGCGACTGGCGGCCCCCGGAGAGGATCCGGACGGCCACGGCGCCATCCCCAGGGGGGACGGCGCGGAAGTAGTCGACCAGCAGCGCCTCCTTTTCGGAGGTCTTCGTCGTCGCGTCGAGACGCCCGTAGAGGTCGGTGAACCGCTTCACGACAGCTCGCCCCGGTCGGCAGGGTCGACCGCTGCCCCGTCGTCGGGCCTGCTCATGTCGGGCCCGGGCACGTCGGGCTCCGCCTCGGACCCAACACCGTCGTCGTCGCCGGCGTCACCGGCATCATCCCGGTCGGGCTGCTCGCCGGTGAACCGGGTCGCGAGGACGTCGGCCTCGAGCCCCCGGCCCCGCAGAAAGCGGGCAAATGCTTCGCTCGAGCCATGGGTGACGAGGACGCGGCGGGCGCCGGTCGCCGCAACGGCGGCGACGAGCCCGGGAAAATCGGCATGATCGGAGACGACAAAACCCTTCTCGAAGCCGCGCCGGCGGCGGATGCCCCGGACGGTCATCCATCCCGAGGCCTGGGCCACCGCCACCTCGCCGAAGACGCGCAGCCAACCGCTTCCGGCCACCGACGGCGGCGCGATCACCAGCGCCCGCCCCTGCCCGACGCGTTTGGCCCGCGCAGGCACGGCATCGATCGGCGGCAGACGGACGCCGCTGTCTCGATAGGCGCGGACAAGCTTCATGACGGCGCCGTGGCCGTGGATCGGGCCGATCGACGGATCGACCATCGCCGCGAGGCGCTGCGCCTTGCCGAGGGCGTAGGCGAGGAGGACGCTCGTCTTCCCCTCCGCCTGATTCGCCCGCCACCAGGCGTTGATCTCGGCGGCGATCGTTTCAGGCGCCGGCCAGCGGTAGATCGGCAGGCCGAACGTCGACTCGGTGACGAACACATCGCAGCGCACCGGCTCGAAGGGGGCGCAGGTCGGGTCGGGGGCGGTCTTGTAATCGCCACTGACGACCCACACGATGCCCCCGTGCTCGACGCGCACCTGTGCCGACCCGAGAACATGGCCGGCCGGATGAAGCGAGACCTTCACCCCGTTGAACGTCGTCGATTCGCCGTAGCGGAGCGTGTCGATCGGCACGCGGCCACCGAGCCGGCTCCGCATCACGAGTTTGCCGGGGGCGGCACACAGATAGCGATCACACCCCGACCGGGCATGATCGGCATGGGCATGGGTGATGACCGCGCGGGGCACCGACCGCCAGGGGTCGACCCAGAAGCCCCCGGCCGGGCAATAGAGCCCGGCGTCGGTCACCTCGAGAAGGTCCGTCATCCACTCCCGCCTCCCGCGACTGCGAGCGAAACCGCTCGAGTGACAGAAGCCTAACAGCGCGGGGGGGCGTTGCTGTCGCGGGTCGACTGACAGCGTCGGGCAACGATCAGTCTGTGGAGATCAGCGATAGGCCTGGTTGCCGACGGCGGGGAAGCGGTAGCCCCCCATGCCGAGCGGGGCGTACGTCGGCCAGTCACCGGGGCGGACGCCCGGTTGAGTGCCGTAGACGGGCCAGGTGGGGGTGCGGGGGAGTGTCGGCGGGACGAAGTACTTCGGCCGCTGCCGCAGACCGGTGGCGTAGGGGGAGCGGCCGGGGAGGAAGGGTGCCTGCCGCTGCGGCTCGCCATGCCCCATCGGCTTGGCCCGGCCGACACCGCGCGGCTCGCCCCAGCCGGTCCGCGGCATCATCGCCCCGTCATCGGCCCGGACGACGACGATCGAAGCGACGAACCACAGCAGCGATCCGATCAGGATCCGCAGCGCCCTGGCATTGTCGCTGGGATCGGCCCACAGGCTGACGAGTTGACGGACAGGGGCGGTGGACATCGGCGACTCCGGGACACGACGCGTTGGCTGTTGGTGGCATCGACCGGCCCGCACGCTTCGCTGCGGGGAAACCTCCGGCGCACCGGAGATACCGGTTTGTCGGAATGGTGCGGAGAGGAGTGTTGTAGGTTCGGCAGAGCCTCAGGCGAGGCCGGCTGGCAGTCTTCGCGGTTCCGGCTGCGAGCTCAGAACCGATGACTCGGCGAGGGGTTGCCCGTACCCCGGGAGCCGGGCTTGACGGCAAGCGGAGCCATGGATGGCGAAGCGCAGGCGGCATGCAGCGCGCGAAAGGCCACGGAGGGCCGTAGCGAGCGTCCGGCGACGGGGTGCGGGCAATCCCGAAGCCTGCCGCAGCGGCCTCGACGCCCTTCCGCACTCGCGCACTGAAATGCCCTTACTTCGAACCGCTCCCCGCCCAGCGGACCTTGACCGGCATCTCAAACACCTTCTCGAACAGATCGGTGCGCCGTTCCGCCCCCCACAGGTCGACCTGCGGATCCTGATCGGCCACCACTTCGAGTGTCAGACTCCCGTCATCGACTCTCACGATCGCATCGCGGACCTGCTG
>JBBAVV010000001.1:11467-18186 GCA_040397545.1 Pirellulales bacterium | reverse complement strand
CCGGTCGGCCGGATCGAGGCCGAGCGGCTCGGCGAGCTGTTCCCAGATCCGACCGGCCAGCGAGGCCACGGCCCGGCCATGCTCGACCTCACCGGAGCAGGCCGACGCCAGCCGTTCGATGGCCGCGTCGCGGAGCGCGGCATGGTCGACAGGCGCCTCGTTGGCCCCGAGCACGTCCTCGAGCATCTCGCGAACAAGCCCGTCGCGGACGCCGCGTGTGTGGACGACGAGGGTGTTGACCCGGAAGCGCTTCAAAAGCCCGTCGATGATCGTCAGGCCGGCGATGATGATGTCGGCCCGGTCCGGGGTCATGCCGGGCAGGGCCCGCCGCGCCCGTACCGGTAGCTTCCGCAGCCGGTCGATGAGATGGCGGATCTCGGCGTGCGACACGCGATAGCCGGGGACGGGGAGATCACTCTCCCCCTTCGAAGCCATCACCAATTCGGCGACGGTCGTGAACGTGCCGCCGGAGCCGACGAGGAAGTGGGGGGCAAACATCGGCCGCGACGTCTTCTTCTTGAGGGTCGTCGCCACCTCCTCCTCGAGGGCGAGAAACTTGGCCGGATCGGGGGGATCGCCGCTGCCGAAGCGCTCGGTGAGGCGCACGGCGCCGAGCGTCGTCGGATAGATCGCCTCGATGAGGTTGCCGGTGGCGAAGACGATCTCGGTGCTGCCGCCGCCGATGTCAGCGACGACGACGTTCCTTCCGGTGAGATCGATGGCGTGCTGAACGCTCGAAAACGCCAGCCGCGCTTCCCGCTCGGAGCTGATGACCTCGATCTCGATCCCCACCTCGTCGCGGACGCGGCGGCAGAAGTCGGGCCCGTTGCGGGCCTCGCGGACGGCGCAGGTGGCGATCGTCCGCAGGTTGGTCACCTGATACCCGGCGGCGATCTCCCGGAAGCTCCGCAGCGCCTGGAGCGTCCGCGCCATCGACTCATCGTCGAGCACCCCCGAGGCGACGCTGCGGCCCAAGCGCGTTGGCTCCCGCTCCTCGTCGAGGATCCGGTAGGTGCCGCCGCGGAGGGCCTCGGCGACGAGCATCCGCACGCTGTTCGACCCGATGTCGATCGCCGCCAGGCGGCTGGTCAGATCGGGCGAGAGGTAGATCTGCTTGTCGTCCGTCATCGGTGGTGAGGATCCGTGGTGTCCGCCGCAGCGGGGCGCAATCCGAAGCAGGGATCCGGGGGATTGATGGATTCATGGGCTGGGATTCATCGGCACGACACATGATACCGTCGCCAAGGAAGGACCTTCCCGCGGGAAAGGCGCGCGTAGGCTAGACTCGGGGGAGTCCTGTCTCCGCGGGGCCGCCGTCGTCCCGACAGTCCTCGTTCCCACGATATTCCTCCCTCCCTTGCCGCACTTTGCCGCCCCGCGTCTACTTGCCGCCGGCCCCTGCTGGCAACCGGGCCACGCTTCCTGCGCGGTGACCGTCGGCAACTTCGATGGTGTTCACCTCGGCCACGCCGCGATCGTCGCGCGTCTGCTCGACACCGGTCGTCGCCTCGGCCTGCCGACGGCGGTGTTGACGTTCGATCCCCACCCCGCCCGGATCCTCCGCCCCGACGCCGCCCCGGCGGCGCTCTCGACCCCTGATCGCCGTGCCGAGCTCCTTCTCGCTCTCGGGGTCGACGCGGTGCTGGTCCAGCCGGTTGACAAGGGATTCCTCGCCCAGCCGGCGGCGGTCTTCTACCGGGAGGTCCTCCGGGGGGCTGTTGCGGCCGCGGCGATCGTCGAGGGGCCCGATTTCCGCTTCGGAGCCAATCGTCAGGGCGACCTCGCGTTGCTGGAAACGCTCGCCGCTGCCGACGACGTCGAGGTGATCACCGTCGATCCCCTCGAGCGCGGCGGCGAGGCAGTATCGAGCTCGCGGATCCGCCAGCTGATGAGCGCCGGGGCGATCGAGGCCGCCCGCGGGCTGCTCACCGCTCCATACCGGATCGAGGGGCTCGTCGTTCACGGCCAGGCCCGGGGGCGGACCCTCGGCTTCCCCACCGCCAATCTCGAGGGGATCGCCACGCTCCTCCCGGCCGCCGGGGTCTATGCCGGCCTCGCTCATCCCCCCGCGCCGCCAGCCGGGGCAGGGGGGGAGCCGCGATCACCGTACCCGGCCGCGATCCACATCGGCCCGAATGTCTCATTCGGCGCCACAGGGGTGACCGTCGAGGTCCATCTCATCGGCTTCGACGGCGACCTCTACGGCCAGCGTCTCGACGTTGACTTCCTCGCGCGGCTCCGTGACACTCGCCGCTTCGAATCGCTCAACGATCTCAAGGCCCAACTGGCGACCGACGTCGCCCGGGCCAGCGCCGTGACCGCTGGCTTCCCCTCCGCTTCGAGTGGCTGACCGGCCGACTTTCCAGTTCCTTCCTTCTCCTCCACGGAGCTTCCATGGCCTCGACGCGTCTCGACTGGGCAGCCCTCGTGGAGGTGTTGCGAAACTGCCAGAAGGTGGTGCTGACCAGCCATGTCCGGCCCGACTGCGACGCGCTCGGCAGCGAGCTTGGCATGCTCGGGATCCTCGAGGCGATCGGCAAGGATGTCCGCATCGTCAACGCCCAAGCGACCCCGCCGACGCTCGCCTGGATCGACCCCGATCGCCGCATCGAGTCGCTCCAGACCGGCGTCAAGAAGGCCGACCTCGCCGACCGCGATCTGTTCCTCATCGTCGACACCAGCGCCTGGGCGCAGCTCGGGGCAATGGCCGATGTCGCCAAGGAGATGCGCGCCAAGGTCCTCGTTATCGACCATCATGTCAGCGAAGACGATCTCTCCGACCGCTGGTTCAAAGACACGACCGCCGAGGCAACGGCGAGGATCATCAGCGAGGTGGCACTGCGGCTCAAAGTGCCGCTCACCGAGCGGATCGCCACGCCGCTCTACGCTGGCCTCTCGACCGACACCGGCGGCTTCCGGTTTCCCTCGACTTCGGCCGAGACCTTTCGCGTGGCGGGCCGGCTCGTCGACGCGGGCGCCAGTCCCCCGGCGGTCTACCGGGAGCTCTTCGAGCAGGATTCGCTCGCCCGCCTCCACCTCGTCGGGCGGACGATCGCCGGGGCGAAGCCGGCCCACGACGGCAAGGTGATCTACTCCACCGTCCGCCAGTCCGACATCAAGGAAGTCAACGCCCTGCCGAGTGACACCGAGGATCTTGTCAATCTCACGCTCGCGGTCAAGGGGACGGAGGTCGCCGTGATCCTCATCGAGCAGCCCGACGCGCGCGTAAAGGTGAGCTTCCGCAGCCGGGGCAAGGTCGACTGCAATCTCCTCGCCGCCACGTTCAACGGCGGCGGCCACAAAGCAGCCGCCGGCGCGATCCTCCCCGGGCCGTTTGACGAGGCCATGGCGAAGGTCACCGCCGCGGTCGACGCCGCCTGGGCCGCGGGCTGACTCGTTCGGGGTCATCGAGCGTGGCTCATTCGAGCCGGCGACAACTCGGTTCTGACTTCACAGAGCCGTTAAGGCTTTTCCACGTCCGGCTTCGTGGATCTTTCACGCCGCCGATTGGACTGCGCACACTAGCACTGGCACCAGCAGACCGACCCGCTTGCCCTTCAGTGCGCTGAATCGCTTGCCAACTGGTCGATGCCGGTTCGGATTTGGGTTTTTTGCACCGCGCTATCTTCTCTGGGCAGACCCTTCAAGACAAGTACACACGTGCGTCGCGGCAGGGATCGTGACCCAACGCTGTACCCAACGCTGTACCCAACGCCGTACCCGTACGACCGACTTCCCAGTCCGTCGACAGTCTCCACTAGGGACTGGAAGTCGATTGAGGGTCCGTCAATGTCCGTATCTGAAGGTGTCGAAACAGTGTGAAAGCTCGGACAAGCGATGCGTCTCATCGCGCAATCGCCATCGATTGCGGGACGCAATCGATGCTACGCATGTCCTGTTTTCCATAATCCTTTGCGACTTGCGATCCGGTAGCCGATGAAGACGAGCAAGCCAGGCAAACCGAGGAAGACAACCAATTGATCGGAGAACGCAGCCATCCCTGTATCGAGCGCATCAGTTTGATCATAGACCGCGCCTATCAGCGAGAGTGAATTGTTGTAAGCATGAGCGAGCATTGCAGGGATGATCGAACCACTGCGCCACGAAATATAGCCAAGCCAGAGCCCAATCGGAAACACGGAAATCACATGGACCGGATCACCATGGAAAACCGCAAAAAGCAGACTGCTCACCAGAATCGCCAGCCAAGGACTCCATCGCTGGGCGAGTCGTGTTTGAACGTAGCCCCGGAAAAGCCATTCCTCGGACAACGCGGGCAACGCAGCGAAGCACAGCAACGAAACTCCAATCCCAAAACCGTCTGTCATCGACCGAGACATCTTCACAAGCATTTCCATGAGTGGGTTTGAGTCAACGAAACCAGACAGGAGAATCGACCATAGATGCGTAACGAACGGTGCGGCGAGCACCGCTGCGACGGTAACCCACCATGGCCATGAAGGCCGTGTCAGTGACAGTCGCGATACGAACGGAACCGGTGAACGGATAGCAGCGAAGACCGTGATCCCGAGCAGGGCGATTGGGCCAGGGATTAAAAGAAAAAAGAGCAACGCCGGATGTGCGAATACATACGCTGAAACGAGCTTCACCACTTCGTCCTGGGATAGCTTGCTCAGGGCTTCCCCCGACCTTGTGAAAAAATCGATCGCTATAATGACGCCGCTCGCCAGCGATACTCCTAGGTATAAAAGCACCGCGGAGAGCATCGTCACAAAAACAGTCCACAATCTCGGCTTGGACTCCAACATCGACGATGGGATTTCAACACTGGGTACTGATGGATTCATGGTCAGGGAAGGACTCGTGTTCACGATGGGCCCCTCCAGTACATCCGCAGCGATCGGTTCCTCGTTATTCATTTCATCGCTTGACATCGTTACTTTTATCCTTTGCGAAGATAAAGCAATGCTTTTTCTGTAAATCGCGTTTTTCAGAGGTGGGTCATCTGGCTTCCATGGTAAGATAGGCATGCTCAGTTTGCAAGTCATCGCTGATCTTGGACAGGACTGCGGAGGCGAGGCGGAGGAGCGAGGCCTCGTTTGGGAAGATCGTCGCGACACGAGTGCGTCGCTTGATTTCCTTGTTGAGTCGCTCGAGGCCGTTGGTCGTGCGGAGGCGTCGCCGATGGCCAGCAGGGACGCGGAGGACCGTGAGGGCCTCCGGAAGATTCGCCTCGCTGCAGTCGGCGAGCGCGGCTCATTCGAGCCGACGCACGTAGAGCGCGCTTCCGGCCGCGAAGAACGCGGCAGCGACGAGGAGCGTGAGGGACTGTGGGATTCCCTCGGAATCGATCCACAAGCCGAAGAAGCTTGCTGGGGCGAGGAAGGGGACCTGCAGACTGAACATGACCCAGGGGACGGCGACAGGAATGGCAATCGCCCCTACCGCCGCGATCACGGGGCTCTCGACCCAAGCGGCCAGCAGCCAGGCCAGCGCCGTCGCCAGGAGCGTGAACGCGGCGACCATGCCGAGCAGCCCCAGTCCGGATCGATAGTCGTCGGCTTTGACGAGTTGTAAATTTTCGAGAAGCGGAGCGACCAAGAGCACCGGGGCCCACAGCGCGATCGCCACGGCTGCGAGGAGCACGACCTTCGCCATCAGACGGACCGAGCGCGACACCGGGAGCGGTGCGATGAACTCTGCCGACCGGTCGGCCCGCTCCCCGGCAAGGCTGTTGGCGGCGATCAGCGGGAGGAGGAAGACGCTGACGTGGACGGCGATCCATGTGGCGAAGGAGCCGACAACCGCCATCCTATCAACGACGCTGATCTTTCCGCCGGCCGTCTCGGGGGGCGTTTGTGGCTGGCTGAAGACCAAGAGGAGGAGTGCGACGATGATGCCCAGCGCCACGAAGAGGATCGTGCGGCTGCGCCGCCATTCCCGCCACACGAGCTGATCGAAACCGTTCATGACTGGCTCCTTTCTTCATTCCGTCCCGACGGGGCGCGGGCCATGTGCTTGAAGATCTCTTCGAGGGAGAGGGGATCGACGCCCAGCACCTCGACGCCGGGAAGGCCGCGGAGGCGCTCGATCGCGCCGCCTGAGCCATCACGGATGACGAGCGTCCACTCGCGGCCGGAGCGCTGTGAGCCATAGACTTCGATCCCTGCCGGCAGAGGGCGGGGAAGGGCGTCGTCGACGCGCATCCGCACGCGGCGCACCGCGGCGAGGAGGTCGTCGGTCGCGCCATGGTGAACAAGCCGACCGGCGACGACGACGGCGATGGAATCGGCGAGGCGTTGGACATCGTCGAGGGAATGGGAGGAGAAGAGGACCGTCCAGGGGCGATCCGGGGCGGCGGCGATCACCGTCTCCACCACCTCCTCGCGGGCGATCGGATCGAGGCCGGCCATCGGCTCGTCGAGGAGAAGCAACTCGGGCTCGGGGGCCACCGCCGCCACGAGGCCGAGCTTCACAAGCGTGCCGCGCGACAGGTTGCCGACGCGCGTCTTCAGGGGGATGCCGAGCCGGTCGACAAGACTCGCGGCGAGGGGGGCGTTCCAGCGGCGGCGGAGGCCGCGGCAGAACCGGAGCACCTCAGCCGCGGTCATCCATCGGTCGGCGTGGAGGGTGTCGGGGACGTAGCCGACACGCTCGCGGAGCGCGAGGGCGTCGCGGAGCGGATCAAGCCCGAGAACGCCGATCGTGCCCGCGGCCGGCCGCTCGAGGCCGAGAAGGAGGCGGACGAGCGTCGTCTT
>JBBAVV010000001.1:0-11367 GCA_040397545.1 Pirellulales bacterium | reverse complement strand
TCGACGATCCCCTCGCGGGAGAGCTCGTCGTAGGCCCGCTGGACGGTATTCGGATTCACTCGGAGGGTGATCGCCAGTTCGCGGAGCGACGGCAGCGCCTCCCCCGGCCGGTAGGTGCCGGCCGCCACGCCCCCCCGGATCGCTTCGGCGATCTGGAGATAGATCGGCAGGTGGCGGCGGGGGTCGATCTGCACGCGCGAATCCTCGGACAGCGTGGTCCGCTTAACTGGTGAACTAGTTCGGTAGTGCAGTGTACGAGCGTCGAGAAAAAGGGTCGACTCGTGGCGGAATATTCATGAACGGCGTTCGGGAAGTGATTCATCCCGCCCCCATGGCCCGACGGCGGCATCAGCCGCTTCCCAAAGCTTCGTGTTCGCAATCCCTGCCTCTGAGACCACCATGCCCGCCCCGCTCACGATCACCGAGTTCGACACCTACGACCTGCGCTTCCCCACGTCGCAGCACCTCGACGGGTCAGACGCGATGAACCCCGATCCGGATTACTCGGCGGCGTACGTCGTCCTTCGAACCAACGCCGCGGGGCTGTGCGGCCACGGGATGACGTTCACGATCGGCCGGGGCAATGAGCTGTGCGTGGAGGCGATCATCTCGCTGGCAAGTCTCCTCGTCGGCCAGCCGCTCGAGGCCCTCATGCGGCGGCCGGTCGACCTCTACCGCCGGCTGACGGCCGATTCACAGCTCCGCTGGGTCGGCCCGGAGAAGGGGGTGATCCATCTCGCCGCTGCCGCGGTCATGAACGCCGTCTGGGATCTGTGGGCCCGCGTTCACGGCAAGCCGCTGTGGCGGCTGGTGGGTGAGATGTCGCCGGAGGAGTTTGTCGCCTCGGTCGACTTCCGCTACCTCGCCGACGCGCTGACTCCAGGAGCGGCCCTTGAGCTGCTCCGCGCTCGGGAGCCGGGCAAGCCGGAGCGGATCGCGCACCTGGTCGACTCGGGCTACCCCAGCTACACGACCTCCGCCGGCTGGCTCGGCTACAGCGACGAGGCCCTCCGGGAGAAGTGCCGCGATCTCAAACGCCGCGGCTGGTCGCACTTCAAGATCAAGGTCGGCCGCGATCTCGAGGACGATCTGCGCCGCTGCCGCGTCCTCCGTGACGAGATGGGTCCGGAAGCCCGGATGATGATCGACGCCAATCAGGTGTGGGATGTGCCGGAGGCGATTGAGTGGATCGGGAAGCTTGCCGAGTTTGACCCCTGGTTTGTCGAGGAGCCGACCCACCCCGACGACATCCTCGGGCACCTGGCGATCGCCCGCGCGATTCATCCGCTCCGCGTTGCCACCGGAGAGATGTGTCACAACCGGATCATGTTCAAGCAGTTCATGCAGTCGGGCGCGATGCAGGTCTGCCAGCTCGACAGCTGCCGGCTCGGCGGGGTCAACGAGGTGCTGGCGGTGCTGTTACTCGCCGAGCGTTTTTCGATCCCCGTCTGCCCCCATGCCGGCGGCGTCGGCCTGTGTGAATATGTCCAGCATCTGAGCATGATCGACTATGTGTGTGTCTCGGGCTCACTCGAAGGCCGCGTCGCCGAGTATTCCGATCACCTCCACGAGCACCTTCACGATCCGGTCGTGATGCGGGCCGGCTCGTACATGCCGCCGGAGATGCCAGGCTACGGCGTCCGCTTCACCGACGCGGCGATCGAGCACTTCTCCTTTCCCCGCCCAGGGGCGTGAGCTTGGGCGCGAGCCAGGGCCTCCCCCGGCCGGTTGGCTGCCGGCGAAAAATTCCTTCCCGATGCGGAGGCGGGGCCCTCCGTCGACGGCCTATTAGGATGCCGGGCATGGAGATGCAGCACAGCGAGCTCGAAGCCAGATTCCGCGCGGCGCAGGATGCCCTTCCGCCGCATGTCCGCGTTGCCCGAGCCGCTGCGATGTTCTTCTGGGCCCGCGACCTGATCGGCCGGGAGATCATCGCCGACCGTGGGCCCCTCTCTCCAGAAAGGCTCAAATGGGAGACGGCGATGCGGATGTACGGCTCCGACGCCGTGTCCCGCAAACTCATCCAGCAGATGCTCGACCAAGCCGGCTGACGTCCCGTCAGGATTGGCGTCGCACTCGCCCGCGGCGAGCTCCGGTAAGCCGAAGCCGTGACGCCTTCCATCCGCTGACGCGGGAGATCGAAGCTGGCCACCCCCGTCGGCTTACGATTCGCGCGACCCCCCGTCGCTCGCTGGAAAGCGGATCTGCTCTACCTCGATGGCGTAGACCGGATCGACGAAGATCCTGCCGCCGAAGGGGAAGTCACGCTCGCCAATCTGGCAAAAACCACGGGCTTCGTAGAAGCGGATAGCGCGGGCGTTCCTGTGATAGACGCCGAGCCACAGCGTCAGGGCGCCGAGCCGGCGGGCCTCGGCCTGGACGGCACGGAGCAACCGGGTTCCCTCTCCCCGGCCGATCGCGGCCTCGGCGAGATAGAATCGCTCCAGTTGGAGCGGCTTCTCGCCGGTCACACAGGAGGGCGGTGATCCGGCCCGGAGGACGGCGTAGCCGGCCAGCTCCGCGCCTGACGCCGCCAGGAGCGTCGTGGCCTGCGGATCGGCAAGGAGCGCGGCGACGGCCGGCACCCGAAAATGCTTGGCGACGTAGTCGGTGTTGTCCTGCACCTCCTCGAAGTCGCGGTAGGTCTCGAGGAACGTTTGGGCGGCAAGAAGGGCGAGAGCCTCGGCATCGTCAACCGATCCCCGGCGGAAGGTGAGCGGCGGCGTCATGGCATGCCTCGGCGAGACCAGGGAACCGACGTATCGGAGCGAACCGGCGCTGCGACGGGCGCCGCTGAATGGGGCCAGCGAGAGCGTAGCGTCGAACAAACCCGACGGAATGACAACGCCCCCGGAAGACTGGGCAGCCCTGGCAATTCGGGCACCCCGAGCGCGACGAGCGGCCTTGTTTGCAGCAGGGGAGCTTTGGTACTTCCCCACCGACGCGGCGGCGATTCAGGTCGGACCGCGCGCCGCTGCAGCCGCCACCAATCCCCATCGAAGCCCGCCGCATGGCCAGACGCCCAGCACCCCGCCGCCGCCCCTCGGCCGTCGTGCCGTTGTTCGTCGCCATCGCCGTTGGCGGCCTGACATGGGGGGCGCTCTCCGCCTGCCAGGATGCCCACGTCTGGCACCGGCTCACCCATCACACGCTCTCCTTCCTCACTCCCATCGCCGCCTGCGTCGCCGACATCCTCTCGCTGCCGCCGTCGGTGCTCATGGAAGAGGGGGTCGGCGATCACCATGCCGAGGCCGCGCTCGATCCGGCCCCCGTCTCCGCGGGTCCCAAGCCCGCGGGCACCCCCTCCGTGGCGGTCGTGTCAGCGCCAGCGCAGACCCCGCCGCCAGCGGCACCGCCAGCGCCGCCGCCAGCCCCGCTGCCGGCGCGGGCTGCCGCGAATGAACCGGCCGAGATCGCTGCCGTCATGTCGACGCCGGTGCCCGTTGCAACGCCCGTCCACGAGGCCAGCGACGTCACGCCCGTGGCGCTCAACATGCCCCCTCCCGACGATGCCCACGCGACGCTCACCGCGGCCACGTCGCCCCTGGCCCCCCTCGACACCTCGAGCCCGCGGGCCACGCTCCGCAGCTTCCGCGACACGATCGACCGTGTTTACCGCAACACGCGTGACGGGCTGACGGTCGACACGCGCGTCGAGAACGCCCATCTCATCGGCCAGGCGCTGAAGTGCCTCGATCTCTCCGAGTTCGCCCCGACGCTCGCCGCGGCGAAGGGGCGCGAGGCCGCCACCTGCCTCAAGGAGGTGTTTGACCGGATCCCGCTGCCGGCAGATTCGGCGATCCCCGATGCCGCCGCCGTGAAGGCCGACTCGATCACGCGCTGGCGGATCCCCGGCACCGAGATCATGCTCGTGCGGATCGACGCCGGCCCGCGCCAGGGGGATTTCATCTTCACCCCCGAATCGGTGGAGCGGGCCGAGAGTTACTTCGCCAGGGTCCGCAGCAGACCGTACAAGCCCGATGCCGGCAGCCCCGGCCTCTACGAGGCCTTTGTGACGATCGGCGGCACGCTCTTCCCCGAGTCGTTCATCCGCAGCCTCCCTCCCTGGGCCCACACCATCATCCTCGGCGAGACGGTCTGGCAGTGGTGCGCCGCCGTCCTCCTCGCGGCCGCCTTTGGCCTGGTGGCGTTCCTCGCCTCGTCGCTCCCGCGGATCTTCCATCCTGGCTGGGCGCGGTCGATCACGAGCTTTCTCCTCCCAGTCGTCCTCGCCGGCGGCAGCCTCCTCGCCGACTGGCTGCTGACGTTCCAGGTGCGGCTCACCGGCGACACGCTCATCGCCGCCAAGCTCACACTGCGGCTCACGCTCTACGCCGGCGCCATCGCCGCGGTGATCGCGTTCATGGCGTGGGTCACCGAGCTCCTCGTCCGAGCCCGGGCACGGCGCGGCGACGGGGTCGACGTCCAACTCGTCCGCCTCGCGGCCAGAGTGTGCACGTTCGTGATCGTTGCCTGGATCGGGATCCAGGCCGCCGATTCCCTCGGCATCCCGGTGGCGCCGCTCCTGGCCGGGCTCGGGGCGGGCGGCCTGGCAGTGGCGCTGGCCGCGCAGTATTCGATCGAGAATCTGATCGCCGGCGTCGTTCTCTTCACCGACAAGCCGGTGCGGATCGGCGATGAATGCCAGTATGGCGAGATCCGCGGGCGCGTCGAGCAGATCGGGCTGCGGTCGACGCGGATCCGCGGGCTCGATCGCTCACTGATCACGATTCCCAACGCCGAGTTCGCGAAAGTTCAGCTCGTCAACTACACCCGCCGCGACCGGATCCCGATCAAGCTCCCGGTGGAGATCCGGCCCGACGCCAGCCCCGGCCAGGTCCGCGATCTGCTCTCGCGTTTCCGCGATCTCCTCGGCGACCACGCCCGACTCGATCCCGGCTCGCCGCGGGTCCGGCTCACGGGGCAATCGTCGGCGGCCTACACGATCGAGATCTCGGCGCTCGCCCTGACGGCCGACGACGGCGAGATGCAGACGATCCGCGAGGAGATCCTCCTGGCGATCATGGACGAGATCGAGCACCGCCAGTGCAGCATGCCCGGCGACGACACCGGCTCGCCGCTCCTCCGGGCCGCGTGAGGAGGGGGCGTTGTGCCCCTGGCTGCGATCATCCCGCTCCCCCCAGATCAGCCGTGGTACTTCGGGCCGGTCCAATCAGGGAGCGTGTCGAGCAGCTTCGACGAGACGCCGCCGATCCAGGCGTAGCGGTCGTTGATCTGCTTGGCAGTCACGACGCGGGGGCCATAGATCCCGACAATACCGCCAGCGAGGAGTGACAGAAGGGCCAGTGCGATGAGCGTTGCCATCGTCGCGTCGGTGACGGGGTTCGACGCCACGAAGAACAGCACCCCGATCGCCACGAGGACGAGGCTCCAGGCGAGGGCGATCCACCGCCGCCGTCGGGTCCGGTGGAGATCACACAGGCCGACGCGCACGGCGACGGTCTTCCGGACGATCATCGCCGCGATGACATAGAAGAGGAGGTTGAAGAGCACGATGAGATACCACCACGGCGAATGCCAGGAGAGCTTGCGGCGGAGCGGTCGCCCTGTGGCCGGGGCATCGCAGACGATGCACCGATCGACCGGCAGCGTGGCCGTCCTGTCCATCACCAGGAGGAAGCGTTCCCTCCACAGCCCGCCTCGGTCGTCAGATTCGCCCCACTGGCGGCCGCTGTCGAGCGTGTCGACGGCGGGAGGGGCGTAGGGATTGAAGTCGGACATGAAGGTGACTCCATGAACAGGCCGGGGTTGCCACGACGCTCCGGACAGGCCCTCCGCACGAGGGGAGAGCCTAAACCGGCCGCCCCGCGGTCGTCCATTCGTTCGGAGCGAGCCCTCCGGCCCGGTGCCCTCGACCCACGTTTGAGTCGCGACGTACGATACGATGGAAGGACGCCACTCCCCCGAGACGCCCCCATGCTCCCCCTTCAGCCCACCGCTGCCGTCAGTCGCCGTGAGCTCCTCCGGGTCGGGGCGCTCTCGATTCTCGGCTGCGCTGGCGGCGATGCCTTCGGCCGGCGCGTCGCCACCGCGGCCACCGCCGCCCCTCCGGCCGATGGCTGGCAGCGGCAATGCATCTTCATCCTCCTCCAAGGGGGCGCCAGCCACATCGATCTGTGGGACCCGAAGCCAAGGGCAGTCGCCGAGATCCGCGGCCCCTTCCGGCCGATCGCTACGACCGTCCCCGGGATCGAGCTCGGCGAGCTCATGGAGCGCTCGGCGACGGTGGCCGACAAGCTCTGCATCATCCGCTCGATGACGCACAGGTTCTCCAACCACATCGCCGGCACCTACATCACGCTGACCGGGTCCAACAACCAGCGCGACCAGGATCGCGAAGCCCACTCCGACGACTTCCCCGGCCCCGGCGCCGTCCTCAACGCGCTGCAGACCTCGCCGCCGGGCGTGCCGCGGAGCGTCTCGCTCCCCAACTGGCTGAGCATCCCCGGCCCCTCCAACCGGATGCCGGGGCAGTACGGCGGATTCCTCGGGGCGGTCCACGATCCCTTCATCATCGAGGGGGATCCGAATGCGAGTGGCTACAAGCCGCTCGCCCTCACGCCGCCGGAGGGGATGACCAACGACCGGCTCGGCAACCGCCTCGAGCTCAACCGCCGCCTCGACGGCGTCGCCAGGCTCCTCGAAAAGGACACGCGCGAGCAGTACGACCGGCTCCAGCAGAGCGCCTACGACCTCGTCACCGACGGCCGCTTCCGCCGGGCGCTCGATCTCTCGGAGGAGCCGGCGCGGGTCCGCGACGCCTACGGCCGGACGAAGTTCGGCCAGTCGCTCCTCCTCGCCCGGAGGCTCATCGAAGTCGGCGTGCAGTTCGTCGCCCACAACGCCTTCAACCAGGAGTGGGACACCCACGGCGGGCTCCTCGGCCGCTACCAGCAGATCGTTCCCCCGATGGACCGGGCCTTCGCAGCCCTCGTCGCCGATCTGGCCGACCGCGGCCTCCTCGAGCGGACGCTCGTCGTCAATACCGGCGAGTTCGGCCGCACGCCGGGCATCAATAAAGACGCCGGCCGCGACCACTGGCCGAATGTCTATTCCACCGTCCTCGCCGGCGGCGGCGTCCGCGGCGGGGTGGTGTATGGGGCGAGCGACTCGAAGGGGGGCGAGCCCGCCGACCGGCCGGTGACGCCGGCCGACGTCCTCGCCACCGTCTACCACCGGCTCGGCATCGCGCCGAACACCGATTTCCGCGATCGCCTCAACCGGCCGATCCAGCTCTCCGACGGCACTGTCCTCGACATCTGCTGACCACCCCCGTCTCCTGCTATAGTATTTGGCCGCGGCCGGGGCCTTCCCTCGACCGCCAGGGGGTCTTCCGGTCGGCGCGTCTCCAGCGCCGGCTCACCACCACGACATCACCAGGAGTCATCCGTATGGCCAGGTCCGTCTCCCGCCCCGGCGCCTCGCGCCGCCGCTTCCTCAAGACCGGCCTCTCGCTGTCGGCCGCGGCGATCGCCCCCACCGTGATCCCCGGCTCGGCCCTCGGCCTCGACGGCACGATCCCGCCGAGCGAGCGCGTCGTCCTCGGCGGCATCGGCATCGGCAACCGCGGCACCTACGACCTCGGCTGCTTCCTCGAGCAGAACGACGTCCAGTTCACGGCGATCTGCGACGTCAAGGAGAACCGGCGCGTCGGCATCAAGAAGATGGCCGACGAGAAGTACGGCAACGAGTCGTGCGCGATGTACCAGGACTTCCGTGAGCTCCTCGACCGCAGCGACATCGACGCCGTGCTGATCGCCACCGGCCCCAACTGGCACACCACCGCGAGCGTCTACGCGGCGAAGGCCGGCAAGGACATCTACTGCGAGAAGCCCTGCTCGAAGAACATCGCCCAGAGCCTCCTCCTCCGCGACACCATCCGCCGCACCGGTCGCGTCTTCCAGGCCGGCACGCAGCGCCGCAACCTCCCTCATTTCGCCTTCGCGTGCGAACTGGCCCGCACCGGCCGCCTCGGCAAGATGAAGCGTGTTTACGCCCATCCGGCCGGGATGACGGCCAGCTCGAGCGGCTGGCTGCCGGCGGAGAACGAGCCGCCGAAGGAAGTCGTCGACTGGAACATGTACCTCGGCCCGGCGGCCTGGCGGCCGTTCAATGCCAAGCTCCTCGACGGCTTCAACTTCGAGAAGGGGGGCGGGCTCGTCGGCGGCGGTGTCCTCGAATGGGGCTCGCACTGCGTCGATCTCTGCCAGTGGGCCGTCAACGATTGCCCACCGCCGGTGGCCTATTCCCCGCCGGTCGATGGCCAGATCGTCTGCACGTATGACGACGGCGTGGAGCTGATCTTCCGCGAGAAAGACTGGATCCCGCTCGGCTCCTGCCCCGTCCGCTTCGAGGGGGAAGATGGCTGGGTGGAGGCCGGCGACTCGGGCAAGCTCGTCCTCTCCTCCCCAGAGCTTCTTGCCGGGCGGACCGTCGAAGAGATCGGCGGCTATCCGGCGACGTTCCATGTCCGTGATTTCCTCGACTGCGTGAAGACCCGGGGCAAGCCGAAGGGGAACGCCGATGCGGCCTGCAATGCCCACATTGCCTGCCACGCCGCCAACGTCGCCCTGTTCCTCGGCCGGCCGGTGAAGTTCGACAACGCCACCAATGCGTTCGTCGACGACATCGAGGCCAACCGGCTCCGTTCGGAGGCGCTCCGCGAGCCGTGGCGGATCTGAATCCAGCCCGCGCTCGCCCCTCGCGTCCCCCTCCCACCCAATCCCCCGATCAGGACAACTCTCCCATGCTGAAGGTCTCCCTCTTTCGCCGCCTGGCCCTAGCCGCCACGGTGACGGCCCTCCTCGTCTCGGTGCCCACCCGCTCCATTCATGCCCAGAGCCCTGACGCCGGTGACAAGGCGAAGGGGGCGATCGCCGTCCTCCGCAGTGATGCCGCCGAGGCCGACAAGGCCCTCGCCTGCAAGCAGCTGGCGATCTACGGCTCGGCCGACGCCGTCCCCGAGCTCGCCAAGCTCCTCGCCAACGAGCGGCTCCACTCCTGGGCCCGCACGGGCCTGGAGGCGATCCCCGGACCGGAGGCCGACGCCGCCCTGCGGGCCGCTGCCGCGACGCTTTCCGGCAACCTCTTGGTCGGCACGCTCAACACGATCGGTGTCCGCAAGGATGCCGGCGCCCTCCAGATCCTCACCCAGCGTCTCGGCGACCGCGATCCGGAGGTCGCCTCCGCGGCGGCCGTCGCCCTCGGGCATGTCGGCACGCTCCCGGCGATCTCGGCGCTGAAGGCGGCCCTGCCGCGGGCCAACGGGGCGCTCCAGTCGGCCGTTGCCGAGGGCTGCATCCTCGCCGCCGAGGGGCTCCTCGCCGCCGGCAAGACGACCGACGCCATCGCCCTGTTTGATGAGGTCCGCAAGGCCCCCGTGCCGGCGCAGCGGAAGCTCGACGCGACCCGTGGCGCGATCCTCGCCCGTGGCGACGATGGCGCCGCACTCCTCGTCGAGCAGCTCCAGTCGCCGGAGCAGTCGGTCTTCCGCCTCGGGCTCTCCACCGCCCGCGAGGTCAAGCCGGGGAAGTGCGACACGGCCCTCGTGGCCGAGCTCTCCAAGCTCCCCGCCAACCGGGCCGCCCTCCTTCTCCGGGCGCTGGCTGACCGGAAGAGCCCGGCGGCCGTCGAAGCCCTCGTCGCCGCCGCGGCGAAGGGGAGCAAGGAGACAAGGCTGGCAGCACTCGAATCGCTCGGCGCCGCCGGCAATGCCTCGGCGCTGGCCGTCCTCCTCGAAGGGGCGGTTGATGCCGATGCCGATCTCGCCAAGGCGGCCACTGGCTCGATCTCGAGTCTGTCAGGGGCCGAGGTTGATGCTGAGATCAAGAAGCGCCTCCCGGCCGCATCGGGCAAGCTCCTGCCGATGCTCCTCGAGCTCGTCGGCCAGCGTCGCATCGACGCCATCCCGCCCGCCCTGGCCGCCGTCGACTCCAAGGATCCGGCCACGCGGGCCGCGGCTCTGGCCGCCCTTGGCAACATCGTCGACGTCGAACGGCTCTCGGTGCTCGTCGCTCAGGTCGTGAAGCCGCGCGACGACGCCGACGCTGCCAACGCCCGGAAGGCGCTCCTCACGGCGGCGATCCGCATGCCCGACCGCGAAGCCTGTGCCGCCGCCGTCACCGGGCCGCTGGCCACTGCTCCGGCCCCGGCCAAGCAGGTGCTCCTCGAAACCCTCGGCCAAGTCGGCGGAACGAAGGCTCTTGCCGCCGTGGCCGCTGCCGCCAAGAACGGCGACGACGCCCAAAAGGACGTCGCCAGCCGGCTGCTCGGGGAATGGATGACAGCCGATGCGGCGCCTGTGCTCCTCGACCTTTCCAAGTCGCTTGCCGAAGACAAGTACCGCGGCCGGGCGATCCGCGGCTTCATCCGCATCGCGCGGCAGTTCAAGCTCGAGCAGGCGGAGCGGGCGAAGATGGCCGTCGCAGCCTATGCGGCCACGAAGACTCCGGCTGAGCGGAAGCTCGTCCTCGAGGTGGCCCGCCGCTACCCCGACATGGAGATGCTCAAGCTCGCCGCCAAGGCCGGCGCCGAGGAGGAACTGAAGCCCGAAGCCCGGATCGCGGCCGCGGCGATCGTCAAGAAGCTCCCTGAGGAATCGGCCGAGGCCTATTCGCTTGCCAAGGGGCTGGGCCTGGAGAAGGTGAAACTCGAGATCGTCAAGGCGACGTTTGGTGCGGGCGATCGGCAGAAGGACGTCACCGACGTCGTCCGCAAGAACGCCGGCAGCCTGGCGCTGATCTTCATCCCGGGCGACAACTTCAACAAAGTCTTCGGCGGCGACCCGGCCCCCGGTGCCGAGAAGCATCTTTCGATCGACTACACGATCGACGGCAAGGCGGGCACGGCCAAGATCGACGAGAACGGCACGATCCTCCTCCCCACCCCCTGACGCAGGGCCCGGCAGGCCAGAGCGTCAGGCGATCACGTCAGGCGATCACGTCAAGCACGCACGTTAGGGATTCAAGCGAGCGGCCCGCCGGATGCAACCGGCGGGCCGCGTTCGTTTTCGGCGCTCGTTTTTCTGGGCCTCCTCCGCAGAATCCGTGGGCGCAAGCCCGCCCGCGAGAAGTCCTGCTTAGAGCTGCAAAAGAACCGCCACCGCAGCCCGCAGTCAGCCGTGGCCGGCTGGCAGTCATGGCCATGACCCTTCGGGCCTCGGTGGCGGCATCTGTGCATGTCCTCGAGCGTCTTTCCCAGAGGGGGCAAAGCCCAAAGGGAACCGTCAGCGGCCGTGCCGCCGTCGTTCCAGGAGTCCCAGTCCACCGACGATCAAACCCAACACGGCACTCATACCGTTCGGGTCGATCTCGGGGACGCCGGAGGGACTTGCGAGACGAAATCCGA